>NZ_CP159992.1:5795000-6395000 GCF_040702995.1 Paenibacillus sp. AN1007 | reverse complement strand
ACACCGTCAGCGCAATCGGTTTGTTCGGCCGTCTGATCTCGGCAAAACCTGCACTGGCATAGCCGTGCTGATCCGAGGTGGTACGAATATTATTTTTGAACGAAGTATTATTGTAGGTATTCGCACCCGTGCTGGCGACGGAAGCCCGGTCTTCATACCTTTCCTCCTGCTTCCGGTTCTTCAGCAGACAGATACGGCAGATAATCTCCGCATTTTCAATCCAGCCGCCCGGAACACCGGTACCGCGTTCATTTTTGTCGGAAAGCACATAAACGAGATCGAATAAAGGTGCTGCAGGATGGGTCACAGGAATGGATATCCCGTCCTCTGTCACCAGCAATCTCCCGCTGAACCTGTAATCCAGTGACTGCATATAATCCAGCTCACGCAGAAATGCCAGCCCTGCTGCGCTCGCATATCCGAACGAATCCACGTGCTCCATCTCGCTGACCAGCACATGCAGATCGGTCTGTACCGATTTGAAAGACTGTGCCAGAATCGTCTCCGCGAGCTTCGTGATTTCCGGCAGCAGCACATTCAGCGGATCATCTGCTCGCGTAATGACCGTCACGTAAATCCGGTCAAATGACGAATACAGACGTCCATACTCGGCAATTCGATTGCTGACCCGCCGCATCGTACGATTCAGCCCAAAGAGCGCCTCAGCCGATTCATGGAAGCTCCGATGCACATCTTTGCGCAGCGTTTTAGGTGGACTCTGAGTCTGCCTTGCCGAGAGCGGCAATCGGTGGTACGTCACCTGATGGTCTTCATGCTCCCGAGAAGCAGAAGCAGCATCACGGGAAGCATTCGCTGCATTCTCAGCATGCCCTGCCTCGTCTGTCCCAATATGCACGTAGGCCACTCCGTCTTCGTTATCCCACTTCAACTGGTTAATGTCACGCACAGCAGATACTGCAGGTGCCGCCAGATCACCCACAAAGAGGAACAGGGCCGGATAATGGATGCTGCTGCGTCCATCTCCCTGGCTGCCCTGACGTTCCTGCTCTGCAGCGTAACGAGCTGCATACTGCTCCAGCTCTCGTTTTAAGATCATCGATGCATGAGACCCTGCGCCTGTGAGATAGGCAGCATCCCGATGATCCGCTTGTCTCTCATTTGACCTGAAATCCATACTGCCAGCCACCTTACTTCAGCCTTCTGCGAATGTCGTTCAGCTTCGACGACATTGTTCTGTAGAACTGATAGATATCTTCCCCGTTTGCCAGCTCTACCCGCTCATACTCCAGACGATCACGGGATTCCATAAACAGCGCAGCGAGATCATCCAGCTTGGTCAGAAGCGGGGCGATATCCTCTGATGCCGTCAGATCGTTATCGCGGCGGGAGGCTTTACGCAGCAGTGTGCTGCGATCCTTCTCGGACAGGCTCCGGAAATTGCCAAAGACTTCATATTCGGCATAATTGCGGCTCTTCATCAGATTAGCGAACGGCTCCCATGCGTCTTCCTCCGGATCACGGTCGTAGACGTACAGCGCACCCTTTTTAACAATCGTATCTGTGTAGAGTGCTTCGATGAAGCGGTCATACCACTGTTCTTCATCCTGATACTGAGCCAGTATGCCTTCCAGTTCAGCCACTTTCGCAGTGATCGCATTCATCTTGGCCAGTTCCTCACGTACTCGCGCGATGAGCTGCGGAGAGCGTACAAGGTTCTCTTTCGCCATATCCTCATTAATGCTTCCGAAAATATCCTTCGTATCGACACGCGGCAAACCTTCGGCTTGCAGACGCTTCAGTTCAATAACCGCACGTTTCACTTCACCGAGATTCGGAGCGTTTGAAGTGAGACGCATGTCATATGCGGCCAGCTTCGCAGACAGATCAAACGGTTCCGTTGTGACAATCGCATAGCGGTTGCTTGTATTTTCATCTGCCGATTTGGCTGTAACAATCTTATAGCCGAGCGCCTGTTCAAATTCACTGCGAACCCTAGCGTTATACTGTTTCACACGTGCATTCTCGTACACATCTCCCCAGGATTTTTCCGGAATAGGAGACGGCAGGTACGTCCAATTGTTTTTCTCCGTCTGTACCAGATGGCGTCCAATACCCTCTTTGTCCAAAATCGTGCGTTCATAGCTCTCTTCATAGACTTTAAGCGGCGTATACACAAAGAGCGGTACTCCGTTGCGCGTATTCAGCCAGAAGATCCGGTTCCGTACTTCGCTTTCCTTAACGGTAAAGTGGGATTTGCCCACGGCGTTGTTCTGGTAGTTCCGAATCCCTTTCAGAATTCCTGGAGCCTGTGCCGGCACGGATACAAATCCCCACGAAGGGAAGTGCAAACTGCCTGTGCTGTTGCTCAGATTAAATACCGGAACGGCCTCGTCGTCCAGCTTGCCTGCGATGAAACGTTCCACGAATTTCTCCACGGACTCGTCTTTCCCGTATTTAATCACCAGGAAATCCTCCATGGAACGGGTAATGAGATCACCAAACTTCTCACTCAGGAAGTCAGAGATGGAGCTGACGATATCAATCTCGTTTTCCTTCACCCACTGGCTCGAATTCTCCAGCAGCTCACGCGAGAAGTCGCGGATCAGATCATCCGTATCTCGTTTGTCCAGCAGCCCGTCTACCACACTCACGATATCCGGCACACTTACCACATTCCAATAATAGGTCTTGTTGCCTTTGTGATCGGTTTGCTCTTCGCCGCGTGTCAGCAGATCACCGTTCTTGGCAAAGATAGAACTGAGCGCATTCAGCGTCTCGGAAAATACGTTATAAATGCGGCTGTTCTCTTGGTTCAGCAGTTCATACAGGTCTTCATAGAACTCAATCATCTGGTCGTTGCGTTCCACATCGGCGTGCAGCCAGTATTCATGAATTTTTGCTTCAATATAAGCATTCTTTTTCTTGTCTTTGGAGACAAAGGCACTCTTCGCATCGCCAAGTTTCTCTTCGGACTGCTCCTGAGCCGCCTCAATATCACGAGGGATGCGGAAGGCATTTTCGCGCAGCGTTTCAATGTACGACTGAATCATTTTCAATACACAGAATCCTTTTTCCGTATAAATCAAGCGAGAGACATAGAACGGCCCCTGTTCAGGATGCAGAAACATACGCCGGATCTGCTCAGTGAACTGACCCGCAATCTCGCCCGGAAGCTGCTTCTTCGCCTTGATATATTCCTCACGAGCACGCGCCAGGAAGTTCTGCTCCAGCTCCGTATCCATGTTCACGACCTGGGACTTCACCACGTTGCCATAAGACAGACGTTCGCTGTTCTGGTAACCGGGCAGCGGTTCAGGTACGCGTGATTCGAAGGCTTTAACTACACTTTCGAGATCGATGCCCAGTTTGCGGGCAAACTTCTCGGTATCCTCCTGATTCGGTGCTTTGGAGAACATGGTGCTCATTTTGTCAAACATCCGGTAGGCCAGATATGTCGTCATCTCTTCAATCGGCAGTACAGCCGATGATGCGCCAATAATATTGTAGTCATAGTTGGCCGGGTACACTTTGTTCATCTGTGCGATGTTGGTGCGAATGTTGCTGATATAGTCATGTATCGCAAATTCCTCACCCGACTGCTTCTCTTCACTGGAGATAAAGTTGGTGATATTCTCCGCGGTAACGTTCATGCAGTAGTCATAGGCATTCTCGAGCAATTTACCCTCTGTGTTCGTCGCCGAGATCAGATGACACAAGTTAAATGGCGGCAGCGGCGAGTTTACGGTCAATATGTTGCCGTACTTCTGTGTAAACCGCTCGCCGCGGCTGTCCACGTTCATCCAATAATCCAGCTCTTTGAGCGCTGCATATCCGTTCTTGCGAATATATTCGCGCGTGTGCTCGCTCAGGCTTTTGTTGGACAGATTCACGTCTGGCGTGAACAGGTAACCGAGCGTGTTGACACGGTCAATCCCGGCAGAGCCGTGATCCCGCTCGATGATGCCGCGCACGATATAGGAAATATCGAGGAAGCAGCCGCTTCCTGTACCGCCGGACAATCCGGTGAGCAGGAATACCATCAGTTTTTTGTTCGTGCCCACGGATAACGTTTTGATTTTTTTATCGATCGCCTGCACGACTTGATTGATCTTCGTAAACAGAAGCAGACGCCCTGCCTGACGCACACCTGCCGCTCCGTTCATGCCATCCGTGATGCTCAGTTCAGGGGACAGCCAGTCCGTGATATACGGCTCCAGCACGCTGCGATTCTGCAAGAGACCGCCAATCTCTGCATTGGAAAGCAGTACAAATTCGTTGATCGGATCAAGGCCGATGCCTCTGTATTTCTTCGCGCGATCCTGTTCGTTCGTCTCGAACGCCAGAAATTCAACGTTGTCCGGCTTCTCCATCTTTTTCTTGGACACCGGGTCCTGCGGCAGCTTGAAACGGCGGTTAATCTGATATTTCAGACGCAAAAGTGCGTCAATTCCCGTGCCTCCCAGACCGATAATCAGAATCGGGTTATCAATCGTATCGACTCTGATTTTCTCGCTGACGATGCCTCCGCCCAGTGATACATCCAGCTGCTGAATATGTTCTCTCACGATCGGTTTCATTCAATATCCTCCCTGTATTTCAATTAAAAAGACTAGAAACCTCATTTACACTTGCCACTCCGATGACAGAGGAACCTTCCGATCGCTGTTATCCCCGGATATCTTTGAAATGTTTTCAAGGATGATATCCGGTGATAAAGGCGAACGCTTCGCTTCTTCAGGTTTTCTCTGTCCTCTCCGTTCACGTGTAAACAATTATGTCCCACCTAAATTTGCATTCCTTGAAAAACCAAAATCATACATTTAAATCAAATCATCCATTTTAAATCAATAAACCGAACTATCAATTTACACCAAATACTCAATCAAAATCGTCTTGTCCGCCTGCTGCAGCGGGATGCTCAGTCGATCACCATTCTTCAGTTCAACGCCTGAGCCTGCATCCACCGCACGACCGGATTTCTCCAGCGTACCTCCTGCCGTATTGCGGATGATCAATCGGTCTCCACTGCCAGGAGTAAATATATATTTCTCGGTTTCCTTCAATTCAGGGTCAAGCTGCAGCAGTTGATGCAGGTGGAACTTGCCCCGGAAGGATGCCAGCTTTTTGTATTGCGGATAGGACTTGTCTCCGGTATTCTCATCACGAATCTCCACGATCATCTGACCGACAAAGCCGCGGTTTTTACGTTTCAGCCAGCCCATGAGGAACCAGCCGCACGCCGCTACCACGATCAGGGCGATCACACCCAGAATGACAGGCATCCAAGGGAATGGCTTGTCATTGGCATTCGCCGGTGTTGTCGGCTGTGCCTGACTTCCGCCTGTTCCCCCTGCGTTGATAACGATGGGTTCACTTTCACGGTAGAAGCTGTCTTCCTCCGCACGAATGACCAGTTCGTAATTGTGATTGTCTGGCACTTCGAACGTTCCCGCAAAACCGGAGCCGGTATTGTTAAGCGGCTGTTCCTCGGTTTTGCCGGTGTCCTTGTCATTCACAACCAGCGTCGCTTTCATATCAGCGTAGAGGTCTTTGTCCTGGAGCGGCTTACCGCCATTTTCCAGCCTCGCCGTCAGATCGATTTTATCGCCTTTCGTATAGGACTTGGTCTTAATTGGGTCCGCAACGAGTTGAAGATCATAGTTAAACAGCAGGTTGATATCAATGCTGTCCTTTGGAGCTCCTTTGACCCGAAGCTTCCAGTCGCCCTCCTGCGGTTTCAGCAGCTTCACGAGGGAGTAACTTTTGGATGTGGACAGCTTGGCTGCATTGGAATTCAGATTCACGTCTTTGCCCGAAGGGTCGGTTAACTGCAGCTGGACCGGCTTCGAGGACATGATGGAAATATTAGCTTCCAGCACGCTGTCATTCGGTACGTTCACGGTAACTTCCTGATAACTGCCGTTTCCGGTTACAGAAGGCAGTTTCACCACATTGAGCTTGGCATGATCGGCGAAGATTTCACTTAGAATCTGCGGCAGATCATCCGGTGTGTCGGTAATAAACGACTTGCCTGCTGTTTGTTTGGCGAGGTCTGCAAGTGCACTTTTATTCAGTTTGCCGTCGGCGTTCAGTCCAATCGTGTAGACCGGAATGCCTTTGGCCTGTGCATCCTTCACGGCTTTCGCCAGATCAGCATCCGACTCGGCCTGGGTGCGTCCTTTGCTTTTGTTGAAATCATTGTTGCCATCCGCAAGCAGCACGATCATCGGTGAGTGGGATGGGTCGGCACCATGGCTCAAAATATTCATGGCCTCCGCGACACCCACGGAAATATCAGTGTATGGGCCTCTGCCCAGCTGGTCAATGAAGTCTTTCAGATTGCTCTTGTCTGCATCTGACTGAATCTCCAGCATCGCCTTTTCGCGTTCCACCTGATCGGTGTAAGCAACGATCCCTACTTTATCGCCAACCGTCGGCAGCATATCTATAAACATTTTCATGGCTTCGTTACTGATCTTGTCACGATCACTTGTATTCATCGAGTTGCTGACATCAGCTACAAGCACCGCGTCAATTCCACTTGTCTGTGCCTGAGCAGCCTCCGCTTGGGGAAGCAGTGCCGAAGGCAGCAGCAGGGTTAGTAAGGTCAGCAGAACCAGGATTCCGCTGAGCCAGCGTTTTTTGTGTATCCGCAGCATGGGCTGTACTCCTTCACGTTTGAGATTAAAATGCGAATAGTTTATTATAGGCGTCAAGCCTTAAGGAAATCTTAACAGTCTTCTAATAAAATCTGAAAAGCACCCCTATTCTGAGTTACAATTTTGTAATGTTTGACAAAAATCGACGTTTTTAGGGCTTCCGCCGCAAATATTATACCAACTATGGAAATATGATATAGTTATTGCCAGCAAACTGCAATATAACAGTGCTTGATTCCCAAGCCTTAGAAAGGGACGGATTATGGTTACATACGTATGCCTCGCCATATTGTTTCTTTTTGTCTTCATCAAGGTTATTTCATTTCAGCTGCATCGCCGAAAGCCGGTTACTCGAGAAGATACAGACCGCACCTTGTACAATATTTTGAATGGCGGACGTGATGGAGCATGAGCACCAAAAAAGTGGTATCCATAAGGCCGTTTAAGCGAACGACCTATGCCTTCGAAAAGCTGCGCATTTGCAAGCGATGTGGACAGTATACCTGCCTCTGGGAAAATCAGTGCACCTCCTGCGGACGCAGGACACTTGTCTCTGTAGAGGAGAAAGCTGCTTCCCGGGTGAAACGCCGGATGGTGCGTGATGTTTTCTTCGTTATGCTTCTCGGCGCAGCAGCTGTATATTTCGGCGAAACGCTGGATCAATCCATGATCGCAGCATCGGTGTCGCTGCTGCTGCTCGGCGGTATGACCTTCATGCAGCAGCGTTCGTTTCCGGTCGAACAGCGGCGCGAGATGAGACGTATGCTTCGGCTGGACGAAGAAGCAATCCGCCAGGGCGTCAATCGAAACTGGGCCCTCGTCGCTGAAGCGCGAAAAGAAGACGAGGCGACTGCCTATGAGATGCTGCGTGAGATCGGCTCCCTGGTCTATAACGACCGGATTCGACTGCAGCAGGTAGCGCTCCTGCAATCCTTTGTCCTGCGGAGCGACATGGACCTGCAGCTGAAACCACTCCTGCTCGATAACTTCGAGCGGCTGCTCGCCGATTATATCGGTGAGGTTGCCCGGCTGAAGCCGGAATTGATCCGCGAAGACGCGATACGTTATATCGCAACATATGAGGTTCATATTTTACAGCTGCATAACGGTATTCAGATCCTAACTGCCGTTGCCGCCGCTGCTGTGCGTAAAAGCAAATATATCCAACTGTTTCCCAGTCTGATCACCCGCTATGCCCGCTTCATGCCCAAAGACCGGTTCATGCGCCTCTATCACACGATCGAGCGTTATCCAGCCAAAGCACGTGGAGGGCTCGCCGAGTCTGTCGGCCGGGTCTACAATGAGAAGTATCGGGATCAGTACGCCGATGTTCATAGATAACCGTGAGCAGCAGGGATAGTCGGAGATATGTGAGATATCTCAGCGTGATTGCCCACTTTACAGAGTGATAAGTAAAATAATGCAAATCAGCTCCCTATATATAGACGAACCTTACACTGTGCCCCCCTGCATCTTACTCAAGCCGCTTGTGATGTCGTGCCATCCTTAATCATATAAGTTTTATTCAGAAAACACCCCGTCCTTAGGTCTAGGATGAGGTGTTTTGTCGTATGGATTCACGCCGTGAGGCTGGAGCGAAATTCATCGTGTAGATGAGTCCATATGAAGTTGGATGTAAAAAGGGCCGCGACGTGGTTCCGTCGCGACCCTTGGTTCGAGGGTTCGGTACAATGACGTACCCGAATCCTCTCGGTATGACCCATGCGGCATTCGCAGCTGCATGGTTGTTGTGTCATGGCGCAAGATGCGGCTGCGTCGCCGCCTGCGCCCATTGCACTACCGTCCGCGGCGAGAATCGCGGCGGTCGCCCCTGCTCGGACCGCGTCCTGCGGCGTCCGAACGGCCAGAACCAGCACCGCCGCGCCCAGCGGCGCGCTTGTCTGCGCTGCGGCCAGCCCAGCCGCCGCTGCTGCGCTCTTCGCCGCGGCCTGCACCCCCGCGGCCGCCTTGGCTTGTGCCGCGGCTGCTGCTGCGTGCCGATCCACGGCCAGCGCTGCGCTCATCCCCGCTGCGGCCGCCACTACGCCCACCGCTGCGTCCGCCTTCGCCGCTGCGTGAACCACGACCGCCACGTCCACCTTCCCGGCGGTCGTTACGCCCTGCACCGCGACGGGCACTGCCAGTCCCGGCAGTGCGACCGCCGCGCTCATCATTGCCCTCGCTATTAATTACGCGGCGAGCAGCTCCTGTAGAAGCGACTGGCCCTTCGCTTGTCCATTGGATGCGGTTAAGCTTCTGATTCGTGCCTTCCTCGATCCGAGCAAGTTCCGGTCTATCGTGCTGCGTTGCAAACGTCACAGCAAGACCCGTTCCACCTGCTCGGCCTGTACGACCGATACGGTGAATATAACTTTCCGCATCATGCGGAATGTCGTAGTTGAATACGTGAGTAACCCCTTCAACATCCAGTCCACGTGCTGCAACGTCTGTAGCTACAAGGATCTGCAGCTTCGCATCGCGGAATGCCTTCATAACATTTTCCCGCTTGGATTGGGACAAATCCCCGTGAAGCTCGTCACTTTCATACCCTGCTTCGCGCAGATCTTCGTTCAGCTTCGAAGCCCGGCGCTTCGTCCGGCAGAAAATAATCGCCAAATACGGGCGATACGTATCAATCATGCCGCGAAGTGCATCAAACTTGCCGCGGTCTGTACATTCCAGCACCTGCTGGCGAATCTGATGAATCGGAATCACGGACTTGGAGGAAACTTTTACGTCCTCCGGGTCTTTCATATAGTTCTTCGCCAGCATACGAATGCCTTTAGGCATTGTAGCGGAAAACAGCATCGTTTGACGTTTATGCGGCAGTTCTTTCAGAATCGTCTCTACATCGTCCAGGAAGCCCATGTGCAGCATCTGGTCCGCTTCGTCCAGCACCAGTTTTTTCACATTATCGAGCTTCAATGTACCGCGGCGCAGGTGATCCAACAGGCGGCCTGGTGTCCCTACAACGATCTGTGTTCCATTCTGCAGCTTGCGCAGCTGCTTCTCTACATCCTGTCCACCGTAGACAGCAAGCACATGCAGCTTATCATCATTTGCTGTCAGTTTCTTCGCTTCTTCCGTAATCTGCAGCGCCAGCTCACGCGTGGGCGCGATGATCAGTGCCTGCGGGGAGCGGTCGGATACGTTAATTTTCTGAATAATCGGCAGCAAAAAAGCCAGCGTTTTCCCTGTGCCCGTCTGTGCCTCGGCAATGATATCACGTCCACCCAGCAGTACCGGAATTGAACGCTCCTGTACCGGAGTCGGCACGGCAATGCCCTGATGTTTCAGCACCTCGCACCATTCCGGGCGAATACCTAATTGTTCGAAATTTGCCAATCGTTACACCTCTGTATATTCATTTAGATAAGTTCATTTCATAGAAGACCTCAGCTGCCGGAAAATGCAAATGAGCATCTCCGCCTGAACTTGAATGAGTCTATGTCTGTGTTTGAGTTCTGCATACGAGGGAAGTCCACACTAGTTTTCCTGAATTCAACTCTGATTATGAAATGAATTTTTAAAAAGCAATCATTCCTTGCTCTTCTTCTCCATACCCTGTAGTTTACACGTTCATCCAGTAAAACAAAAGCGAAACTGAACTGTCACGCCAACTTACAGCATAAATGTATCGTAATAATAAGACATCTAGGAAATGAATATGCTAATCGTTAAGAACGTTAAGGGTTCAAATACGTCTAACTATGAACAGCCTTCTGATGATTGCTGGCGCTCACAGATGCAAAAAAAAAGCGGCTCCCCCGGCATACACCTTAAAGAAACCGCTCCATATGAAAATGTCCAGCGTTAACTAATTTACGCGCTATGCCCGCCCGTACCGGAAACCTTATATCCGCTGCGTTCCAACAGACGGGAGCTTTCTTCGTTCAACCCACGCAGGTGAACGGTTTTGCCGAACTTCGCATATTTGAATTTTACTTTGCCAATCGCCACGACCGCGGTGTTGTCCCAGATATGTGAGCCGCCAAAGTCAATGGTGATGTCCTGCGGATCGGCTTCCGCATCGAATTTATCCACGAAGTGAGAAGAAGAACCAAAGAAGAACGGTCCGTGTACATGATACACTTTCTGTCCCTGCTCTATGCTGGTTTCTACGCGAATCTTGGTCTGTTTCCAGCCGAAATGCAGTATGCTGAGCACGACACCCACCATCACACCAAGTGACAGGTCATGCGTGTAAACCACGATCGCTACCGTTACGACCATAACAATCGCCTCTGCACGTGGTACGCGGGCGATATTTTTAACAGAACTCCAGTCAAACGTACCAATACACACCATAAACATCACGCCGACCAACGCACCCATCGGAACCTGCTTTACCACCCCGCTCAGCAGCAGCAGCAAAATGGCAAGGAACGCTCCTGCTGTAAATGTCGACAGCCTGCCGCGTCCGCCTGACTTCACATTAATGACAGACTGTCCGATCATCGCACAGCCACCCATACCTCCGAAAAGACCGTTCACAAAGTTTGCAATCCCCTGACCACGCACCTCACGGTTTTTGCTGCTTTTGGTCTCGGTCATCTCATCAACGATGGTCGCGGTCAACAAGGATTCCAGCAAACCGACAAGTGCCATCGTAAACGAATACGGCAGCAGGATCATCAGTGTATCCCATGTCCACGCAATATTGGGCAGATGGAACATCGGCAGCGTACTCGTCAGATTACCCATCTCACCTACCGTTTTGACATCCAGATGAAAGACCGCTGTAATAATGGTCATGATGATAATCGCCACAAGCGGAGCAGGAGCACCTTTGAAAAAACGCGGCAAAATATAGATGATTGCCAGTGTACCCGCCACCATCACATACATGATCCAGTTTGCTCCCGTAAAGTGAGTTAACTGAGCCATAAAGATCAGAATCGCAAGTGCATTCACGAATCCGGTTAATACCGAATGAGGCACAAACGTAATAAATCGCCCCACTTTGAATATGCCTAAAATAAATTGAATAATGCCTGTCAAAATGGTCGCCGCAAAAAGATACTCCACGCCGTAATCCTTGACAAGCCCCACCATTAATACGGCCATAGCTCCTGTTGCTGCCGAGATCATGCCCGGTCTGCCGCCTGCAATCGAAATGACGATGGCGATCGTAATCGACGCGTACAATCCGACCATCGGATCAACACCGGCAATAATGGAGAACGCAATAGCCTCCGGAATGAGTGCCAGCGCTACTGTAATGCCTGCGAGCACGTCTCCTCGAATGTTACCAAACCACTGCTGTTTTAACGTATTCATATATTCCTGCTTTGCCTCCTAGATGTGTCCCTCAATTAACGATCCTACTGAGGCAATAACGGAAGACGTACTTATCCGATCAAATCCCCTGAAATCCATAGTTAGCGAGAAGCAGATGGCCAGAAATAACACAAAGTAACGGATAAGTATCCGTAGAAAATACTGCTGTGCGTGCTGACAATTCACCTGCGATATGAACATGCCCGGAGGCATATCCTGCCATAAGCTTTTCTTTAAGCTTTTCCAATCTACTTATCCTGGGTCCATGATGATTCAATTCAGTAATAGGGCTCGAACGTCGTTTCAAAACCATCATGTCATTGCCGTTCCAGTATGTACAACCTGTTCCGCTATGCATTCAGTTGTCTTTCCTGCTTACAGCATCTCAATCATCTGGTCTCAATTCTCGATGAGACGAGCTTGACGAATCGATGTCTGATTGGTTTTCCCCTCTCAGAAAAACCGGGTCCGTTAATCTACTGACCTATTATTATAGTACAGAAATACGTATATACGAACACGGTAATAGCGTAAAAACAGAAGCTTATCTCCTATTATCTTCATCTTTCTATATTTAACTCACTTTATCTCTACGGCACATAAAATTAGCATTCCGCCTTATCCTGATACTTCAAAATAAAGCAGGCTGCCAGCTGCAGAAAGTGTTAGAGTCCTTTTCCGGCTCTTTAAGGATTTAAGCGCAAAAAAAACGCAGGGAGTCTTTCATGGAAAGATCCTCGCGTTGAATATTTATAATCTATGACGTTAGATCGTACAACTGCACGTCTTCTGTGAACCTGCCAGATTTAAAACCTGCCAGACTTGAATATGGAATACAGCAGGAACGCCACCATGAGGATCGCCACGAGAAAACCAATCTCAATCACCGGAATATCCCACAGCATCGTGGATTGATGACTAATAGATGATCCGATAATAAGTCCAACCATGATGATACAGAATGCGAGCAGCACAATGCTGAACGACAAACGATTGCTGATTTGGTCCAGTCTGCGCATAAGCGACTCTAATTCGGGTACGCTGATCTCCAGCCGCAGTTTGCCTTTGCTGATGATCGAGGACAGCTGCCGCAGCTGCCCGGGCAGCCCGATAACACTTTCTGCCATGTCTGCCGCACTGCGAAACAGCCGATTTTTGATGCGGCCCGCGCTAAAACGCTCCTTCAACAGCTTCCTTCCGAATGGCTCCGCCATATCGACAATACTCAAGGTCGGATCGAGATGTTCGATGACCCCCTCCATCGTCAGCAGTGATTTGCCCATCAGCAAAATATCTGCGGGCATGACAACTCTATGTTTCTGCGCAATGCCAAACAGATCATTGAGCGCCTGCCCTACACTGATTTTGGAAAAAGGAATATCGTAATACTTCGTTCGAAGTTTGTCCAAATCCACATGAAGCGCACGCGCATCCATGTCATCCGGCATCATGCCCAGCTTCTCAATGGCGCGAATCATGCTGTCCGTATCCTTACGCATCAACCCGATAATAAGTGACGCAAGCTGCTGCCTCATCTCATCACTCAGGCTGCCCACCATGCCGAAGTCAATGAACGCCAGTCGTCCGTCCTTGAGCACCATCAGATTACCCGGATGCGGGTCGGCGTGAAAAAAGCCATGCATAAAAATCTGATTCAGCAGGGCATCCACGAGCCGCTCGGCGATATTGTTCAAATCATGGCCGCGCTTTACAAGTTCATCCCGATCGTTCAGCTTGATGCCTTCGATATATTCCATAGTCAGTACACGTGATGAAGTCTGATCCCAATAGATCACCGGAATCTTCACTTTGCTGTCCTGCTGGTACTGCTGTGCAATCTTCTCCGTATTACGGCCTTCTACGGTATAATCCAGTTCTGCCATCAGGGCCTGAGCATACTCTTCCACCATCTGCGGAATCTGGTACTGCTTCACCCATTCCCAGCGCTTCTCTGCCATAGCAGTCAGTTCCCGCAGGATATCCAGGTCGCGCTGCACAATCCGCGATATACCCGGACGCTGGATCTTGACCGCCACCGCCTCTCCGCTCTGAAGTTTGCCCAGATGCACTTGGCCAATACTGGCCGCGGCCACCGGGGTATCCTCGAACCGGGAAAAGATCTCCTCCAGCGGTGTATCCAATTCCTGTTCCAAAATACCCCGCGCTGTCTCGGACGAAAACGGCGGAACCTGATCCTGCAGTTTCACCAACTCACGAATAACCGATTCAGGTAACAGATCTGCCCTTGTGCTTGCAAGTTGCCCCAGCTTCACAAAAGCCGGCCCCAGCTCCTGCAGCACCAGTCTGATCCGTTCACTCAGCGTCTTGGTTGGCTGCGCTTCACGCGACATCCACCGTCTGGGAAGAGCGAGCATCTGGAATAATCCCAGCTCCTCGACCATATACCCGAAGCCATGACGCACCAGCGCCATGGCAATCTCCCGGTATCTGCCGACATGTTTGATCCGCAAAGCCATCTATTCGATCTCGTTTCCTTTGAGAGGAGGGGAATCTTCAGATGGAGCCGGGGATTCATCAAGTTGAAGCTGCGGTGTCTGATTCAGCTCGGCCAGCTTTTTTTCCAAAACAGCCACACGCTGCTCCAGACCAGTCACGTCACTTTCGGAGGCCACACCGGCTTCCTGAAGCACACGCTTGACCTGCTCCTGAATAATACGTTTCAGCTGGCCCTGCTCCTCCTCACCACGCTCCAGCAATCGTTCAACAAACGCTTTGGATTCTCCGGGCGCAAGCTTTCCGCGTTCCACCAGATCATCCACGGTTTTCTCAATCTTTTCCTTGCTGACTACCGTAAGACCAAGCCCTAACGAGAACGCCTTCTTGAACAAATCGCTCATCTTATTCATCCTCCTCTTTGTTGTCTATATATTACACCCCTTAAGCCTCGACATGCAAAAAGGAGAGCATCCTTACACGTATCGCGCTGCCCATTTACCTGCCTGCAGCACCAATCGACGATACGTTTCATTCGCAAAGGATGGTACAGAATGCCCAGGCATCAAGTATACGATTCTGCCCAGTCCATATTTATGTGCCCATGCTGCCGGCTTCGGTCCTTCTTTGGACTGGTATTCCAGCAGAATTTTAGTCTCGGTAAACGATCCGAATTCAAATTCATAGGGCTCGTCCTCCATTGTAAAACCTGTAATGCCTTCCGTTACCGGATGATTTTCTTCCGTCACCGTAAACTCTAGCGATGCATACGGCGGATGGTGAAGAAATTTAGCCCCGATCATCTGTTTGATCTCATTTCGATTCTGAAGCGAGATTCCGTTATGTAAGATGACCAATCCACCACCGTTGCTCACATAAGACAGCAGACCTGCTGTCTGCTGAGGGGAGACTTTCCCTCTCCAATCGTCCACGTATGAGATACATACATCAAATCCGGAAATATTCTCATGAAGCAGCATATTGCGATTTTCACTGCACTGAACGGTAATCGTATCTTGAAAGATCCGGCTGATCTCCGCATCCACGCCCTGAAGCGGGTGCCAATCCGGATGTGTGTAATCTCCAATTAATAATGCTTTTTTGCGATGATCCATCATCATCATCTCCTTTCATGTCGTCCTGTTGTCGTCATTCGTCTGCATGCTTCATTATCGAATAAATTAATCATACATCATCATCTAATAAATTAACCATGCATCGTCAAATCGACTACCTGTAATACCTCTTCTCAGCTTCTTATACAGGGATTCTACGAATATATATTGAAATCAAAACACCTTAGCTGTTCTACCCTGTTCAGCGGGATATGAATTGGATCCGAATACTCCCTAGTATAGCCTCATTATTGTTTGGCATATCCACGTCATCTGTATCCAGTATTGTATTCACCAGTCTCTTTTCGCGCAGGATGCTCCATCCCTACACATTCCACACGCTTCACTAAAAACCTTTAATCTCTCCGTCGAATACCCAACTTCACGACCAAAGTCTCAGGAGGTCCAAGCTGGATTAGAGCCTACTGCGTATTGCCAAAATATCCATACGAGGGGCCTAAAAAAACATATGAGGCATGAACAAGCACACGAAGACCTATGAAGATATACGAATACATGCAAGACATTTATACCGCATTTTCACAAGATGACTCAACTCAGTATTCTGACTGGAGTCCTATTACATTTTTCATACTTGCAGCAAAGTTTCTCCAAGCTTTGTTCGCATCACTGCTCTCATTGTAAAGGAGCAGCACAACATAACTATCGCTGGTTCTGCTCCATACTGTCACCTAAGATAGGTGCTTCACTTGATTTAAACCCGCTGTTGACGATAAAGTCTGCAGTGCTCCACCCATCTCTGTGCGGCAGCAGGATATGAACCAAGGTGCACATGTGTGTATCCAGCCACAATACTGCCCGCCGCATACCCTTCCTGCTTCACCCCTCGAAGCCCATTCGTTTCGTAAGCATATTGAATCCGTTCTTCTTCGCGATACGTCATCGTGGAGTAATGAAATTCATGCCCCCGAAGCACTTCACCCTGTTTCAGCAAAAAGGAATCCTGAACCGCACTCGCCTCCCGATATCCCAGTGCGGCTCGTTTTTTCTGCATCTGTACCTGCGCAGGAATAATCCCTGCCATAGTATACGTTTTCCCTTCACGGTCAGTCAGCGTTTCGCCAAGCACCATGTAGCCGCCGCACTCCGCAAACAGCGGCATCCGGGAACGGGCTGCTTCGCGCAGCCCATTCAAGAAATGTTCATTTTCGGCAATCACCGCCGCAAACTCCTCAGGAAAACCACCACCGAGATATATGCTGTCTGCCTCCATCGGAATACCTTCGCCAGCGAGCGGGCTGAAGAAGTGCAGCCTTGCTCCCGCCGCTTCGAGCAGTTCCAGATTGTCGGGATAATAGAAGTTAAATGCCGCATCACGAGCTACAGCAATAACAGGCTGATACGTATCTGGCTTGCCGTGAATGTGGGGAACTGTCGGGTGGGACACATGCTCGGTGTCGTTCACACTGGCTGTGTGGGCAGTGCTGCCGATATCGGCAGCATTGGCTGCAATAACTGCTTGGGTAATAACGCTATTACGAGCAGTCTCAGCAGTAATGGCTGGATCGTTGGAGGCTGCATGAGTTGTGCCAGCTGTGCTGCTGCACTGCAGCGGGAGCGGGGGAGCACTTGCTGCCAGTTCCAGCAGAAGATCCAGATTCGTTCCTTCCAGCATCATCTCGGCTGCCCGCTGGAATAAAGGCTCCAGTTCTCCGCGTTCGATCGCGGGGACGAGTCCGAGATGTCTCTCGGGGATAAACAAGTCTTCATCCCGCTTTAGCCAGCCAGCAACCGGAATGCCGCACATTTGCTCAATGGCTTTTTTCACAATCGTATAATGCCCCGCGCTTCCGCACCGGTTAACAATCACAGCAGCAATGTTCAATTCCGGCTCCAGCTGCTGAAATCCCAGCACGATCGCCGCCGCACTGCGCGCCATACTGCGTACATCGACCACCAGAATTACAGGTGTTTGCGTAACCATTGCGATCTCTGCGGTAGAACCTGTGCTGCTGAGCGGGTCTTTGCCATCATACAGACCCATCACACCTTCAATAATGGAGATATCATGTCCAGCTGCCCTTTTCTCAAACGTCTCCCTCACATATGCAGGTGAAGTCATCCATGCGTCCAGATTACGTGAAGCTCGACCGGTCACTGCCGTATGATACGTTGGATCAATATAATCCGGACCGCATTTGAACCCCTGAACGCTCAATCCGCGCTGGGCAAATGCCTTCATTAAACCTAGCGTTACAGTTGTTTTGCCTGCACCACTACCTGTGCCCGCGATAATCAGCCGAGGTGCACTTTGGTTATTGGACGTCGCTGTTATGGCTTCATTATTGGATTTCATTGGTAAGGCTTCATTGTTGGATACGGTGCTCTTTACATTTTTTGAGTTCATCATACATCCCGCCTTTGCTTTACATATAACAAATAGACCATCCCATATCGATTCCAACGGCTGGGACGGTCATGTTCATGAGGTGATAGCAGTCACACGAAATGTTTTTCAATCACACAAATCGAGCTTAATCAAACGCAGCCCGGGCGACAGAGATCGTCAGATTGCCGCTCTTTTTCTTTTCCAGCAGCCAATGATCGGCTCCCGAAGAAAGCAGCGCCGCCGGTTCACTTACGCCATAGGCTCCGGTGTATTTAAATACTGTCTCGGACGGATTGGCAAGCTGCACCGTATTCAGTTCCGCCGGAGTATAGGTTACGAGTTCCCAGCCGTGCTTAGCGCATAAGGCCAGCAGGCCTTCCTCATCTTTTTTTAGATCAATCGTAGCCACGTTGCGCACGCTCTTCACAGACAGGGACAGCTCTTCCAATGTGGCAAGCACTTCCTGCTCCAACTCTTCCATCGCCGTACCGCGATTACATCCCATGCCGAGCACGAGGCTCTTCGGACGGTACAGCACACCGTTGGTTAGAAAACGTTCCTCTTCCGCCGCCGAAAGCAAACGGTCACTGACTACCAGTGCAGCGTTAAACGCAAACGATTCCGTCTCCTCCATACTGCGGAAGACCCGAATATGATCAGGTACAGGTTTGTTATAACGCCACCAATTGCGTTCGCCTGTCTCCTGAATCAGTGCCACCGGCTCTTCATTGACCACCGCCGCACTTACAGGAGTTGCTTTATCAAAGCTGTCCACGATCCAGCCCAGCTCACGGCCAAACATATCCACCGGAATTGTACCCTGCACGTCCGAAGCTGTTGTAATAACAGCACGCGCACCAAGAACTTCCGCCACTTGTCGCGTGAGTTCGTTGGCACCGCCAAGGTGACCGGACAGCACGCTAATGACGTTCTCGCCGCGGTCATCGATGACCAGAACGGCAGGATCCACTTTTTTGTCCACCAGCAGCGGAGCAATCATGCGTACAACGGCGCCCAAAGAGATAAACAGAATGATGCCGTTATAACGTTTGAACAGGTCGGGCAGAATCAGCTTCACCGAGCCTTCAAACAGCGTATATCCAAGCTGCTCCTCGTCGCCACGGGCGAATTTGCTCATATAATAAACGTCCGTACCCTGAAACTGTCCTTCCAGGTTACGCACCATCTCCACGCCATGCTTCGTAATCGCTACAGCAGCAAACGGATTACTCACCGGACTTCACTCCCTTGCGATAGCCGTGGGTGAAGGATTTGTCATACAGTTTCGAACGGTGAGCATCCCGGTTCACCAGATCAGGATCAAGTGCCCAGCCTGCCAGAATCATGGCATGCATCGTGATGCCTGCGGCACGCAGATCAGCAGCCAGATTAGCCAGCGTGGTGCGCACAATTTTCTGGTCCGGCCATGTTGCCCGCTGCACTACTGCCACCGGTGTATCCTCGCTCCAGCCTGCGGCAAGGAATTCCACGACGACTTTCTTCGCCAATGTCGCACTCAAGAAGAGTGCAACCGTACAGTGATGGGATGCCAAATCGCGAAGCTTTTCCCGTTCAGGCACAGGTGTGCGTCCTTCCGCACGTGTCAGGATAACGGTCTGTGTCAGTTCAGGTACAGTCAGTTCCGCTCCCAGCGCCGCTGCCGAAGCAAATACAGAGCTAACGCCCGGAATAATCTCGTAATCCACACCCTGCTGCTTGAGCAGCACCATTTGTTCCAAAATGGCACCATACATCGCCGGATCACCCGTATGTACACGTGCTACGCTTCGTCCTGCCCGGACTGCGGTGCACATCAGCTCGACCTGCTGTTCCAAATCCATGCCCGAGCTTTGCAGCACCTCGGCTTCGGGTTTGGCTGTCGCAATCAGTTCATCATTCACGAGGGAATCCGTGTACAGGACGAGGTCGGCATTTTTCAGAATATTCGAGCCCTTTACCGTAATCAGCTCGGGGTCTCCCGGGCCTGCACCAACAATGTACACTTTCGGTTCTAATGTCTTCATTTGCTCACCACCATCAGGCTTAAATATTCCAGCTCCTGCCCTTTCAGTTCACGGGCGTCACGCCAGACCAATTCATAAGGGGAAGTGACTTTGGTAACCACCGAAGCTTTGCCCCCAAGTCCCATCTCGTCCAGCAGCTCCAGCATCGGGTCCAATACCTTCGCTACTTTAATAAACACAATCGTATCGTGATGCTCAATCGCCTGCCGCATCGCTTCTTTGTCCGCCGTCGCCGGAATAATGCCGACCTGCTCGTCGCCATCTGCCAGATGAATATCGAGTGCAGCCGCCGCACCAAGAACGGAGGATATGCCCGGAATCGAGCTGATCGGAACTTCAGGATGCAGTTCACGCATGAGGCGTGCAAGGTGGATAAATGTACTGTATAAGTTCGGATCACCTTCTGTCACAAACGCTACATCTTTGCCTTCCTTTAAAGCTTCCCAGCATGCTTCCACGGTTTTGCCCCATTCCCGTTCAAGCACAACCGGGTCTTTGGTCATCGGAAAGATCAGCCCCAGCATCTCTTTCTCCTCTGGATTCACATATAATTCCACGATCTCGTGGGCATAGGATTTACCGCCTTTGCGTTTCTTCGGGTAGGCGACCACCGGGCATTCGCGAATCATCCGGTATGCTTTGACCGTAATCAGCTCCGGGTCTCCCGGCCCGACGCCAACGCCATACAGTGTGCCAATCGTTTTGCCCGCTTGCGATGGTTCTGGCAAAGCCGATGGTGACACCTCTCCGGCAGTCGTTTTCACAGTTGTGCTTACAGCTGCGTCCCCTCCGGCTGCAGTCACCGTCTCGCCTGCTGCTGCACTTGCTGCAGCACTTTCCGAATCGGTTCCTGTGAAACTTGATGCGTCACTTGTGATATTTCCTGTTGTTGTGCTAATGCGGTTCTCCCCCTTTTTCTTTCCCTGTCGAGCTACTCTGCTCCGTTTACCGTTTCCGCTTCTCCTGCAGCTGTATATTGTCCTGTAATAACATAGATTGGATTCAGTCCGTCAAAACGGGTCATGTTCAGGATCGGCTTGCTCCGCGCCGTCTGCAGCAAGGTCACGGAGGCGTCCATGCCTGCATCGCGCATCGCCTTCATGCTGTCATGCAGCGTTTCGATGGTCGCTGCATTCACCACGATGCGTCCCTCAGGGCGCAGGCGGGACGCACATAGGGCGATCAGCTGCGCGAGTTCACCGCCGCTGCCGCCAATGAACACCGCATCGGGATCCGGCAGTTCGTCCAGCCCCGCTGGTGCTTTGGCATGAAGGACGGTAAAATCCGTCCGGAATTTGATGCGGTTGGCCTCGATGTTCACGAGGTCACCTTCGTTCTTTTCGATGGCGAAGACCTGCCCCCGCGGCGCCAGCCGGGTGCACTCCACCGCCACCGAACCTGAGCCTGCGCCGATATCCCACACGATGCTGTCCTCGCCCAGGTTCAGCTCGGATAAGCTGAACGCGCGGACTTCACGCTTGGTGATGAGGCCCTTTTCGGGTTTGCGCTGATGGAATTCCTCATCGGCAAACCCGAAGCCTTTGCGCGGCGCCGGTGCATCCTTGCGGCGCAGCAAAATGACGACGTTCAGCGGGCTGCACTCAGCCGCTGCCAGCTCGTCCAGGGTGTAATGGCGGGCACGCTCATCTGCCGCGCCCAGGTTTTCTGCAGCGTAGGCATCATACTCGGTCATGCCGAACTGCTGCAGGTATGCCCCGATCGCAGCGGGGCTGTTATGCTCGTCCGTGAGCAGCGCGATTTTGGCTTTGCCATCGATGCGCTGGGCGAGGCCTTTGAGCGGGCGGCCGTGCACGCTTTCGAGCACGGCGTCATGCCAGCTCTCGCCAAGCCTTGCGAACGCCAGCTGCAGCGAACTGAGATTAGGCCGGATGTCCAGCTGATCCGGGCCGAGTTTACGTGCGAAATACCCGGCGATGCCGTAAAACAGCGGGTCTCCCGAGGCAAGCACAACGATGTTGTGCGAGTCCCGCAGCGCTTTTATTTTCATAACGAGGTCGTTCAAACTGCTCTTAATCACCAGCTTCTCTCCCGCAAACGCCGGGAAAAATTGCAGCAGGCGCTCGCCTCCTACCAGCACATCTGCCTCCTGAATGAGATTCAGGCTGTCTGCCGTAAGTCCGGCTGCACCCTCTTCGCCCACGCCAATAATGCGGATGTTACGATTCTTTGCTCCAGTTGTTGTGTTCGAGTTCACTGATTTCCGCCCTCCCCAGTTCCATTCCTTTCATAGTGACAAGCACCACTTCCACCGTTACGCCGCCGCCCGCATGTTCCAAACAGTGCTGACAGGCGTACAGGCATAACTTCTCAAAATAAGGCAAGTATCCCGCTTCGGTCATCATATCCGCCACCTGAGTCGCCGTGTTGGCTTCCTCGATCGCTTGCGCCAGTTCATCGCCAGCCCCGGTCTCGCGAGCCACGGACGCAAGAAATCCAAAATCCACCGGCGCACTTTTGGAATGCACCATCATGACCCCTTGCGCGACTTTGGCAAATTTACCCGGCATCCCGACCAGACTGATGCGTTTCATGCCGAGCCGTTTCCCGTGTTTGATCGCAAAGCCAACAAAGTCACCCATTTGAATAAAGGCTTCCTCCGGCAGTTCAGGCATCATTTTCATGGCATACTTCTCACTGCTGCCGCCTGTTGTCAGCACAATGTGCTGACACCCCGAAGCCTGCGCAACGGAAATGGCCTGCACCACACTGGCTTTGTATGCCGAAGTAGAGAACGGAACGACCACGCCTCGTGTGCCCAAAATGGAGATGCCTCCAAGAATGCCAAGCCGTGCATTGAGCGTTTTCTTCGCAATCTCTTCGCCGTCCGGTACGCTGATCACCACCCGCACCCCTCTGGCAGTACCATGTTCAGTCAGGACCTGAGTCACCGCTTCGGTAATCATACGGCGCGGCACGGGATTGATCGCCGCTTCGCCTACAGGCACGGGAAGACCGGGCTTCGTGACGCGACCCACACCGATGCCTCCATCCAGCTCCACCCCCGGCTCGTCCTTCCAGGACACATGTGCGATGATCTTCGCCAAATGGGTAGCGTCCGGGTCGTCCCCGGCATCTTTGATCGTGGCACAGGTTGCCGTGCCGTCCGCCATCAGTCCCTGCTCGATCAGCTCGAACGAGTGGTCAAAGCCGGCGGGCAAGGAAACCACGGCTTGCACAGGGATATGTCCCGTTAACAGGAGCTGCGTTGCTCCTTTAGCAACCGCTGTCGCACACGCCCCCGTCGTAAAGCCGGAACGCATCGGTTTGTCGGGGTCTGGTACTTCTCCGCTTTTCATGCGCTTCTTTTCCATGGCTTTGAACCTCCCGTCCTTTGATTTGCTTGTTTGTTCGTGCGCTTATATTTACTGATGGTTCATGTTGATTGTTGATTATGGATTGATGGTTAGTCTTGTATGAATTGTTGGTTAATCAATTTCTCGGTGTACTCAGCAAATATGACGCTAGTAACTGGGCGCTAACCATTGGAAATTATTAGAAGTTGCTGGACTAGACCTATACCTACTAATGGCACGCACGCAAACCATCTCAGTTACATAAGATCCGCCCATGCCACAAGTACGCGCTAACGATCACAGATGACGTTATTTGGACTAATTTGACCTCGCTGGATTTCTAACGATCTCAGGAGACGCTATTTCACCAATAATGGGTCATTTTCGGCACTTCTGGACGAGTTTCAGCCAAATAACGTCCCTCAGGATCGTTACAATTTCAAAAGGCTGATTTTACGCAAAATAAGCTTCCTGGTGATCGTTAGAAGTTGCTGGACTTTAACAGATTCGGACATAGCCCTTCGTGAAGACTATTCCAGTTCTCATTAGGATTCGGCACGGCTCGCTAACCAGACTTAAATCAGATCAGTTAGATTTCTTTCGACCTCACTGGTCGATCGAGGCAAACCTCCTTATTACTCCCACACAGATCTATGTCTTCACAGCCATCAACGAGATCGCGTTAAGGGCAGCCACAACGATTGTACTGCCGCCTTTGCGGCCGATGTTGGTGATGAACGGAATGTCCAGCTTGCGCAGCTCGTCCTTCGACTCGGCAGCGGATACAAAACCTACCGGCATGCCGATAATCAGCCCTGGCTTGGCCTCGCCCTCTTTAACAAGACGAATCAGCTCCAGCAGCGCGGTGGGTGCGTTACCGATGGCGTAGATGCCCCCCTCATACATTTGGGTTGCTTTGCGCGTCGAGATGATGGCACGAGTGGTGTTGAGACGTTTCGCCTCTTCCATCACGTCCGGGTCGGAAATATGCACATGCACATCGCCGCCAAATCCGCGAATACGGTCCTTGCTCACACCCGCCTGAATCATCTGCACGTCAGCAATAACCGATTGGCCTGCGCGCAGCGCGGTGATACCTGCCTGGATCGCGTCAGGGTGAAATACCATGCTGCGGCCCAGCTCGAAATCAGCCGAAGCGTGAATGACACGCTGTACGACTGGGTACTGCTCATCGGTAAACGGGTGCTCGCCCAGTTCCTCCGTAATCATTTCAAAACTTTTACCCTCAATCTCCTGCGGCTGCACGGTCAGCGGTTTAAACTCCGTTTTGAAGTCCATCGACTCAATCACTCCTTGTCAAATATTGATTTGAAACACGGCCTGAAATAAATTACGAAACGAACATTACATCCGAGTCTGCTGCTTTCTATCAGGCACTTCAAAGCTGCACTATTCAAATTAGGCCTATCGGAGAAATGACTGCCTCAGCATCTCGTTCAGCTCGTTTAGTATACCGTCATAGTGATCAAATACCGTGCCAAACTCCGCCTCTGGACGTGAGATCAGCACAACATGAATCCCCAGTTCCAGTGCAGACTGGATTTTCTCGTCCACGGCCCCGGTTTTGCCGCTTTCCTTGGTAACCATCACCGTTGCTGCATAGTGCTTGTACAGTGCTTCGTTCATTTCTCGGGAAAAGGGTCCCTGCATCGCAATAATATTGCGCTGCTCTACGCCCAGCTCAGCGCATTTCTCCATATTGTCGAGACGGGGGAGCATGCGTGCAACAAGTCGTATATCCGGATCACCGAGCAGGTGCTTGGTGAAGATTTGCAGCGTTTTGCTGCCTGTTGTCAGCATCACGGAACCTTTCAGCTCTTTGGCTTTGAGCGCTGCTTCATCATAAGATGACACGACATGCAGTAGTTCATGGTCATCGTAAACAAGCCCGGTTCGTTCGTAACGAATGTAAGGGATGCCCGCCTGTTTCGCGGCTTCCATAGCATTCGCATGTGCTTCTTCGGCAAAAGGATGACTTGCATCCACAAAGACAGAGGTGTTTTTTTCACGGATCAGCTGCACCATCGCCTCTACCGTCAATCGGCCTGTCCGCACAGACAGTCCGGCTTCCGCCAGACTTTGGGCCGCGCTATCCGTCACAACGGAGGTTAATACGTCATAGCCCTGCTGCCGGATTTGAAGCGCAAGTTCCCGTGCATCACTGGTGCCGCACAACATGAAAATCATGAATGCTTCACCTGCTCTGAAGCCGCTGCGGCCTGTGCGTGAACAGAGGACGTATCTGGCTGTACATGAACGGGCTCCTGCGCTGCCCGCTGCCCGCTGTTCCGGTTGACCTCACGCTCGTGATGTGTGTGGTGCATCTCTCCATCATGGTCATGATGGAAATCAAGCGATGCCTCATGGTGGACGGAACCCTGTTCTGTATGCTCATGTTCGTGGTCGTGACTATGGTCATGGTTGTGATGAGTATGCTCATCATGACTGTGGACATGTTGATCTTCGTGGTGGTGATCGTGATCATGATGGTGATGATCATGTTCATCGTGGTCATGCCCATGGTCGTGGTCGTGATGGTGATGATGGTGTTTGGCCGCTTCAAGTCGGAATTGGCAGTTGTCGCAGTTCGCTGCCACACGCCCGTACAATCCCTCGTGAGCACGCTCCAGCACAAGCTCGACCAACTTTGGATGGAAACCGAAATAACCACCAATTTCGACCTGAATGTCTGGATGTGCAGCTGCAAATTCAGCCGTCATCTCGTCAATGCGTTTAATCAGCACACCGGTAAAGAGGAAGTACGGCATGACAATAATTTTTTTCGCACCAAGCAGCAGGCAGCGCTCCAAGCCATCCGGGAAAGAAGGCTGGGTAACCCCGATAAAACTGCTTTCCGCCCATCTATACGGAAGCTTCTCCCACAGCATACGGGTCATTTTGAAAAAGTCACTGTTCGCATCCGGGTCACTGCTCCCCCGTCCCAACACAAGCACGGCTGTCTCTTCATCCGTTACGCTCAACGCAGCAGGCGGAGCGGCTACTGCAGCTGCTGTATCTGTTTCACCTTCACCTTGAGCTGCAGCCCGCACAGGCTGTGCCTCCTGCAGGCGAGTTTGCATAATCTGCACCACTTTTTCATGTACGCCAATCGGGCGTCCGTATATAAACTGCACCTGAGGATAACGTGCTTTGGCACGGTCAATGGCATTCGGAATGTCAATCTTGGCATGACCGGCTGCAAACAAAATGATCGGCACCAGTACAACACGCGTCGCACCTCTGTCTACACAAGCTGTCACACCATCAGCAATACTCGGTCTCGTTAACTCCAGAAAACAGGTCTCCACCAGCGTGTTCTCTGGTGCCTGCTCGGCAACCCCACGCGCAAACTCCTTTAACTCACGGTTTCCCTCAGGATCACGGCTCCCGTGTCCCACCAACAAAATGGCATCCATCTTCTTATCTCCTCCGCTGTCCGATCCACAGATCAGATTTTTCATGTAACCATCATCTATCAACATCAACCACACGCTAACCATCTCACTTACTTAATGCCTACTACGCTCACAACTCGGCGCTAACGATCCCAGATAACGTTATTTGGAGTAATTTATACTCGCTGGAATTCTAACGATCTCAGGAGACGTTATTTCACCAAAATGATGCCTTTTACACCAACTTGGGCTGGGTTTTAATGAAATAGCGTTCCTACGGATCGTTACATTTTCAAACATGCCCTTTTCCGCGATATAAGGCTTCTGAGAATCGTTAGCGCTATAGGCCGCGATTCAGTCTGATCAAGGATCGGCAGCGCGTTTGATCGACCTGTATCATCTATCTTCGTTCACTTAATCTCCGCATACCGGATTCACTTCGACGGTGACTGGTGCATCCACATGGCGGAAGCCCTGAATAACCCCTACACGTTTGAAAAACTTGTGAAAGCGCTCGTTCGGATGGCCCTTTGCCTTGTACTCCGCCACGATGCGTTCTACGATGCCGCCAATTTCATCACCGGGAATACCCTCGGCTACAGGTTGGGCCGGATGTGCGTTGCGCCCAAACTTTTTGCCGCCAAGGAACAGATCGTATCCGCCTTTGCGGTAAACGATACCAATATCCTCCAGCACCGCGCCGTAACAAGCCATACCGCAACCGTTCAGCGCTACACTGGTTTCCTTCGGAGCAGATAATCCGCCAATCACGTCCTGAAGATGGTTAGCCATCGGAACGGCATCATCTTTCTCCAGATTGCAGAAATCACAGGCTTTGACCTTGATGACATCACCGATGGGAACAACGATAAAATTCGCTGCACGCAGCTGCTCCACCAGCGCATCCGGTTCAAACGTCGGCACCCTCAGAATGATCTGGTGCTCCGGCGTATACTCCAGCTCGCCGTCCTCGCTTGCGCACTGCGCCAGCAGGGCCATCTGGACGGCGGTGAACTTTTTGTTGCCCACGCCGGGCGCTACGCCGACCTCGAAGAGCGGCGCCTTGCGTCCCGGCACGGGCCGAGCTGGGGTGCCAACCGCCGAGCGCCGTCAGCGCGATGCGCCGCCACGGCCGCCGGGCCTGACGCCGCCGCGTCCAGCCAGCGGCCTGCCGCTTCGCCCCCGAGCGCACCGCCTGCCGCGAGCCGCGTCAGCGCCTCGGCAGCAAGCTCGGCAGCGCCGGCACGCGGCGCAGCAGCAGCGGCGCGCGGTGCGGCTTCTGCCGCCGCGGGCACGGACCGCGATGCAGCAAGCACGGCGGTGCCGGCACCGCGCGCCGGGCTTGCTGCAGGCGGGGTCGCCGCCCATGCACCAGCGGGCGGCTGCCCTTGCGGAGCCGTGCCCGCTCCGGCGCTCGCGCCGTGCAGGGCTGGCTCCGCCGTTAGCGCGGCCTGCGCATCGCGGGCCGCGCTATCGCCCGCTGCCTCGCCGGAGGCGGCAGCGCGGGCTTCTTGTGCGCCGAGCGACCATGGCTCGGCTTCGGTGCGCAGCCGCTCATGAGGTCTGAGCGGCTGTTCCGCGGAGTTCAGCGTATACTTCCGCTGATATCCGCGCGGAGTGACCATGAGTCCTTCGTACATCATGGTTGAGGAATTGCCGATAATTACGGTAGTCAACATACCGATATCGTGATGCAGCATATCTTCCAGTGTCGTCAGGACCACATCCTGACGTTCCCGATACGCACTTTTGACCAGACCCACCGGTGTCTTGGGATCACGGTAACGAAGCAGCATCTCCTGCGTCTCCACAATCTGGCGTGTACGGCGTCCACTGCGGGGATTGTACAGAGCAATGACAAAATCAGCCGCTGCTGCCGCTTCAACCCGGCGAATAATCGTATCCCATGGTGTCAAATGGTCGCTGAGACTGATCGTACACGCATCGTGCATTACGGGTGCACCCAGCAGGGAAGCGCAGGACTGAACAGCTGACACGCCGGGAATAACCTCAACGGCTACGCCTGTGTCCGGCTTCCAGCCCTGCTCCATCAGAACCTCGTAGACAAGTCCAGCCATGCCGTATACCCCTGCATCTCCACTGGAGATTACGGCCACAATGTTACCTGCTTCCGCCTGTCTCACCGCTTCCTGTGCCCGGCTGACTTCCTCGGTCATGCCCGTACGTACAATGGCTTGTCCATTCAGCAGTGGGCGAATCAGATCCACATAAGTGTTGTATCCGATAATAACCTCGCTTTCCTGCAGTGCATCCAGTGCCCGTTTCGTTATATGCTCCATCGCACCCGGGCCGAACCCGATAATCAGCAGTTTGCCTTGCTTTTGCATATCTCTTCCTCCCTCATTCCACTCGTCACGCGGTTTACATCTCAGCCTATTTATCTAAAATGTTAACTTTATTGATAAGAACTTCCTCTCTTGATTACAGGCAGCAAGTTCCCCGTGATATGCGGTATTCCTGACTTCATGCTGATGGTACTCCTCATTTTTCGCCTGATCCTGAAGCTGTTTGCTGTCCGAAAAACAAAAAAATCTCATCCTGTTCACGGATGAGATACGCATGTACTTAAACTCAGGAAACGAACGCATGAATCCCCCAAAAAAGGAGGTACACACGACCAAAACAGCCCATATAAGGCCTTTCAGGACAAACTGATGTTTGTCCCTTTCCGAATTTATCGTACACCACTCCTTTCCGCGAAGGGTTTGGTGACACATGCAAGGTAGGTCTCCTGGCTTTGGATCATCAGCTTTCTTTTCTGTCTTCCCCGTTTTCCGAGTGACGTTTATTGAAAAGCGCTTCACCATTACAGTGGCGGGACCGCTCGGGACTTGCACCCGATTCCCTGTTACCTCTTGCTTTACGCAAGAGCACCTTGCTGCTTTCATATTGATTTCATCATACCATCGGTCAGGAAAAAATGTCCACGATAATGAATATTGTCCATATCTTGATTTTCGGATAAAAATGAAAAAAGATCCTGATCCGCCAAACGGACCAGAACCTTTATGTATCCTGTATAACAAGCTTCTGTTTTTTCCTGCAGCGTTAACTCTCCACGCGTTTACGTTTTCTTCATCCAGTGATCTGACGTGCCTTCCTGCCTCCGTATACGCTGCTGCTCTCAACTCATTCCCGCCAGAGCTCCCTCTAAGACTCCCCCCGGACACCAACCGGATTAGCAGCAAAATAACGCCCCAGTTCAACAATAAGTGCACCCATCTTCTCTTCCTCCGGTACAACGAGTGCTTCAATGCCTTCCTCACGCATCGCATTTGCGGTCACTTTACCGACGGAAGCCGGAACTACACCTTCCCTGAAGGCCTTCAGCATCTGCTCCAGCTTTCCTTGAGAAGCGGCATATTCCGTTAAAAATCGAACTTGCGGACCACTTGTAAAAGCTACGGCATGCAGCTCATGCCGAAGGACTTCATCCAAAAGCTGCTTCAACGCAGCTTCTTCCGGTGGTACGTGACGATAAGGCAGCACTTGGCGTACGACGGCTCCCTGCTCTTCCAGCCAGTGGACCAGCTTGGGGGCCGTTTCTCCGTGCAGCTGCAGCATCACCTTTTTACCTGAGAGATCATGCGAGCCGAACTCACGAATCAATCCGTCCGTACTGCCATCATCGTCTCGTACCAAAGGTGTTAACTTCAGCTTCCGAAGTGCATTTACCGTTTTGTATCCTCTGGCTGCGACATTCGATTCAGACAGCACATTCCGAAACTGCCCGGCCACATCCATATCCTCCGCCATGTCAAACAAGGCATCCAGTCCCATACCGGTTGTAAACACAGCCCAATCCGGCGGATTGGAAATCCAGGAGACCAATCCATCCCTGATGCTGCGGTCATCCAGAAATACCGTTCCTTGTGCAGGACGCACAAGAGGGACTCCACCCATTTTTTCTACTAATAAAGACATCTCTTTGGACTTTCGCGGTCCGGTTAATGCTACTCTTACCCCTGCCAAATGCTGCGCCATACCTGTCCCCTCCGTTCAAATCAGCCGAATGTTCATCAGTCTGACTACAGTATACAGGCTGCTTGTACGGAGGGAAACCATATCTGCTTTCATTCCGGGCTCTTGGCTATAACGATTTTTTATAGTTTTCATCAGGAAGGCTGCAGATTACCGCCACCATGTGATGTTTTCCCCTTCTTTTCCCCGGACTTTTCTTCAGAGTGATCCGGTTCAGCGTGTGCCTGCTGCTTCTCATCCTCTTTGCGCTGTTTGTCTCTGGACGCACGTTCTTCGGACCCGGAATCCGGGACATGCTGTGCATCCTTCTTGCGCGGACGAAGGAAAAGAAACAATACAATTGGGAATAACACCTCGAACACGATCGCAATCCACGTCCACTCTCGAGTAAAGCGATTGAGCTGAACCGCATTGCGGAAAAACCAAAAGGCACATACAAAACCCAGCAGCGCAATCGGTCCAGTTAATACTTTACCAGACACCTTCGGAATCATTCGTTTTAATCCCCAGCATACAAAATACAGGTCAAATGCAATCTTGGTAATAATACAAGGCAGCGTTGCGGCAGCAAGCGCCAGATCAAACCGATCCAGGAAGTCACTGATCTGCAGCTGTCTTGCCAGCTCATACGATGGATATACAAGTCTTGAAGCAATGGGTACACCGATTGAAGCAATCGTTTCTACAACAATCAGCATCAGCAGCAATCCCGTAACAATAGTACCCGAAAGAATTGACTTCACGCGAAAGTCACTACCTCTTACCACAAAAGGCAGGGCAATCATCTCACCATAAAATGAAAAGATATACCAGCTTCCTGTCCCCACTCCCGCGAGGTCAACATCGAGATAGGGCTTCAAATTATCCAGATTGATCTGCTGAATCAGCATAAACGGAACGATGATGGAGTTTAACACAAATAGAGTCACATATAACTCCACCATACCGATTAGGGAACCGAGACCTCCCCTAACGATAAAAACGGCCATGACAATCAAAGAAAGCACGATTATCGATATAGGTGTTGTTTCAAGTAACGTGATACTTACATAATCCCCTGTTAGCCGTATATCTCTGGCAAGTACAAAGAAGAAAAACGTGATGTATAGAAACCCCGTTACTCTCCCGAGGAAGGGGAAGCGCTCCGCCAGCGACTCAAACAAATCCTTGTCTGGAAAACGCCGCTGGACACGGCTGAGCATCCACATCGATGTAAACATAATCAGAACAACCGGTACGTAACAGAGATAAGCATGCTGTTCTGCATAAAAAATGGCCTGAGCATGAGGTTGAAGCAGCGTACCTGTAATACTGAGCAGCATAATGATCAATACCATTTGTCGGTGGGTTACTTTCTGACTCATCCTGTCCCCTCCTTTCCTGCGCATACCTTCTGCATGTTAAGCAATCATACTGCACTTCATCCGGGCAGCGGCAGCAGACGCTGGATCACATGACTGATCCATACCGTTACAAAAAACGTCTTCGTGCTCAATGCAGTTACATACAACCAGATACCAATCCCTATGGCCATTAAACCGTAAGACAACCAGCGATTAATCGGGGCTGCCTGTTTCAGATGACGAAAATCCATGATAAGCGCGCCAACAACCATCGCTAAATATGTGAACAGAAGCGGTTTAATCATGCACAATGTCCTCCTCCACGACCCCGATCGGTTTATTGACAACGCCAACATTCTCAATGATGACATGGGGCTCTACATTCACCTTGACGTCCGGATAGAGAACATCCCAACGATCCTTAATCTTCTTCCACTCCTTTGGCCGCTGCTGATGAATTGATCTGCCCATACCGAGAATGTCCGCTTTGAACTTCTTCTGTACCAGATGGACCCCTTCTTCAATATCCTCTTTGAGCTTCTGGTGAACAGCCTCATTAATATTAAGAATCTCCTTCTCCTGCCGATCCCCATAATTGGATTCGTTGTCGACCAATACCCCTTTGGCATAGAGTTCAATGGTTATACTCACCTTCCCATTCTCTATATGAGGGTGAAGCGAAGCATTGTTCTCGTTCAGCTTGATAAACAAATCCCCTTTCCCTCGAGGGGCCTTGATCAAAACTTCAGGTGCATTCGCTTCACCCATCGCCAGAATCAGAGCATCTGCTGGTTCCTTATCCATCATGCCTACAAGTTTATCTTTTTTGAAAATAGCCAGACCATCCAGCTTGATATTGGTCTTGGAGTCTTTCCAATCTTTCGGTACGCTGTCCGAAACCGAAGCAATAGGCAGAAAAGGATCAATACCCTCGCTCAGAATGGAGTCGATAAATGTTTTGAGAGAACGCGGATTTCGCATATTCAGGAAACATAACTCTCGCACCATCTCTGAAGGGAATTTCTCAATGGGAGCATCCGTATCAATGACTTTATAAGCTTCACCCCGAGTGACGACAGGCATTGCCGATAACCGGTTGAGCGGATACCGCGTGAGTAAATCCAGCATCGAGGCCACACCTTCCCGGGCAAGCTCCTCTCCAATGAGGATGGTTCGGCGATGCGCATAATAAATTTTGCGAGACAATGATTTCTGACCTGCAAGTGTTGTTTCCCGCAGCGTTGGACCCGTGTTCGAGAGCAGGAACCATGACTTATCACCACTGGTCCCCCCGCCACCACCCTCACTGCCTGATGCACCTGACTGTCCTGGAAGAGCAATTTGCAGGCTTGCTCTGTAGTTCTCCTCTTCTTTATCAACGGCAATGCCGATAACAAAGGCAATGTCATTGATCTCTTCGCGATCCCAGCAGCCTGCTAGCATGGAAGTACACAGAATCAGCGCAATCACAGCTCTGTATTTGATAAGAACCTGCATGGAATCACCATCCTTCCTCAGCTTCCGGCGAACCATTAATATCTCTGGTCATACGTTTGCGGTCCCGATGTACAGTCGAAGGGCGATTGATCATTTTCCACCAAGGCACCCGGACCAAAATATCTTTGGTATCCTTCTTGCTGTACGGACTTAAACCAGACAGATATGGTACACCAAATGATGTCATCTGTGTCAGATGCACGGAGATGAGTACCAGACCAATGACTATGCCGTATAACCCTAACATGCCTGCCAGAAGCATGATCGGAAACCGCAGCAGCCTTACGGTAATGGCAAAGTTAAAGCGCGGAATAGTGAAGGAAGCTATGCCCGTCATCGACACGATGATAACCATTGGGGCAGACACAATACCTGCCTGTACGGCAGCTTGGCCGATCACCAGGGCACCGAGAATGCTGACCGCTTGCCCCACCGTCTTGGGCAGCCTGACCCCGGCCTCTCGAAGCGCTTCAAAGGATAATTCCATAATGAGCGCTTCGATCAGCGCCGGGAAAGGAATAGCTTCACGGGCACCGGCAATACTGAGAATCAGTGTGGTTGGAAGCATGTCCTGATGATAGGTTGTAACCGCGATATACAGAGCTGGCAGGAACAGAGCAATCGCTACGAACAAAAAGCGAATCCAGCGAATCAGATTCGTAATGAAAAACCGCTCATAGTAATCCTCGCTTGCCTGCAGCATCTGCCACATGGTCACAGGTGCAATCAATGCAAACGGTGTCCCGTCCACCATGATGGAGAATCGACCTTCCAGCAGGTTTGCAGCAACCGTATCTGGACGCTCCGAGTAGTGCAGCTGCGGAAAAGGAGAATAAGGATGATCTTCAATGAGCTCCTCAATGTAACCACTCTCCAAAATACCGTCAATTTCAATTTTTTCGAGACGTTTCTTGGCGTCCTGAATCAATTTGGGATCGGCGACTCCTTCCAGGTAGACCAAAACAACATCTGTTTTCGTATCGGAGCCCAGTGTCATACTCACCATTTTGAGTGCAGGTGTCTTCAGCTTGAACCGCAGTAAAGCTGTATTCATGCGGAGCGTCTCCGTGAATCCCTCCCGGGGTCCGCGGATGACCGATTCCGTCTGCGGCTCTTCTACGCCCCTTCTTATACCGCCCTTGACATTGAAAAGCCATGCTTCAGCTTCTCCATCCATGACCAGTAACGCCGATGAGGCAAGCACGCCCTCTGTCGCAGCGGCCCAGGTCTGAACTCGCTTTACCTGTGTTAATTCAATCCGTGTATCATCAATCGGCACATCCGGCTCGTCTGTTCGCTGCTGAATCAGTCCCCGAATAAGCGGACGCAGCATATGCTCCTGAATATCTGCCGAATTCACGATGCCCTCGACGTATACGAGGAGTCCCTGCACCTCCGGTGTGATCATAACATTGCGGAATACTACGTCGGAACATTCCGAGAATATTTCTTTTAATGCCTGAATCTGAGTCGTATGAACTCCACTAATTGGCTGCTTCAGAATAGGCGGGGACGGCAGTCCCAAGGGTATATGTCTGCTGCTGTCGGAGGATGCTCCTGAAGCTTTGGACTTACCACCGTCTGATGATGTTTTACCTGCCATATGCCGCCCCTCCATTCATGTTTTTATACGAGGTAGCTTGTGCCATAAGACAGGGAATTATGTGGTTTTTAATACAAAAAAATAAGCCTCCCATGAAGGAAGGCTTACAGATCGAAGTGATGGAAGTCTCATGCAGTAGGTTGAACGCACAATAGACCATGCGGCCATTCCATGTCTGTGTTAGTCTGCAAAATAATCCTCAGGTACATATTGAATTTCTGACTTGGCATAGATCGTAAGTGTATGCCGCTCGCTGTCATATTTTACGCGATCGCCATCGACATAATACCAGTGCTTCGTCAGAGGGCGGTCTTTACGCTGAACGAATCGAAATACGTTTAATTCCTGCCTCAGCTCGATAATCTTCGCAACGGTCTGCTCGTCCAGTCCCGAAACTGTAAACAGGAATCCCGTTCCATCCTGCTGAAAGCGATAAGACAGACCTGCATCCATTTTGCTGTTCGCCAGTCCACGCCCGGTCACTCCGTGTTTTACCATAAACCATTCCTGCTGCGCCATACGCATCGTTCCTCCTTGGATCTTGAAGTGGAGTTCGTCTTCTTTTATTAAGGCAGATCAATCAGCATATAAAAAGTGTCTTCAAGCCCTTCCAGCTTCATGGAAGAGGTCTGCTCCACACGTGCCGTATCTCCTGGATGCAGCACATGTTCATGCTGCAAACCGAGCTTGCCCTCGATGGAGAAAATGTACATGCGGCGCCCTTCTTTTTGCTCATACTCAAGCGTCTTGCCCTTGGATAATCGCCCAAGATAAATCGTCATGTCTTGATGAACCGTGGCAACCCGCGGCCCACCATCGGAGGAGGCTACAGGCACAAGAGCACCTTCCAAGGCCGCTATATCAAACGAAGTCGTTTCGTAGGAAGGCTCCAGCCCTTTCGTATGCGGCATAAACCACAGCTGGAGAAGTCTTACCTCCTCGGTATCTGAGGCATTATGCTCCGTATGAATGACTCCGCTTCCTGCGGACATGCGCTGAATGCTGCCAAAGCCTGTTACAGCAACGTTACCCAGACTGTCCTCATGTCTCAGCTTGCCATGCAGCACGATGGATACAATCTCCATATCACTGTGTGGATGTGCCCCAAAACCGCGACCTGGTGCGATAACATCATCATTAGCTACCCGCATCGGTCCAAACGCTGTATTGTCGGAATCCTGATATTCACCAAAGGAAAAACTGTGACTGCCGCGCAGCCAGCCCCTGTCAAAGCTGGAACGTGCTTCGGATGGAATGACCTTAATCATATCGTGCAACCTCCTCAGATCTATTATTGTACATGTTGTATCTCTCTTATTTTTTCTTAGCAGCATACTTATTCTCATTATACCAAATTTAAAATGATTTCGTCCAAAACAAAAAGCTCTTTACCCGTCAGTTTGATCGGCAATCCACATTACCTCATCAAACTGGCAAGCAAAGAGCTGGTTGCAGAAATCATGCGGCGCTCTAAAGCTTTTCTTATATTTACCTTTATACTGCGCTCATGAATATGTTATGCCGATTCCCAATAATCAAATCAAGCACTGACATTCTGACGTGTGCTTCCTTTTCTGTTAAATAGATAATCCAGCGCGAGGAAGCGGCTTCCGGTCAGAAGAAGAGTCAGCGAACCTGCCATCAAGAGATAATCCAATTCTGTTCCGCTCAAGAAGGGCTGACCTGCCTTGGCTGTGAACAGTGCACCTACCATAACAGCGATGAACAAAGCTGCAAAGACACGAGTACCCAAACCAAGAATCATCGCTGCACCGCCTGCCAGCTCAATGATGGCAACAACCGAAGCCATAAAGCCCGGAATACCTATACTTTCGAAGAAACCAACGGTTCCGCTAATCCCCCCCTCAAATTTGCTCCATCCATGTAATACAAAGATGAAACCAATCATAATCCTTGAGAAAAAGAGACCAATTTCAACGTTTTTATTATTCATTATTCATCTCCTCATTTCATTCATTTTTTGTTCATTATGACTTTGTTCCAAAGCTGTCTTCTATCCAATTGACCACACAAACAGAATGGACAACAACAGGAACACCGCTGCCGAGACCAGAATGGCATAACGCGGTAACCGCAGCGCAACGTCCAGTTCAGGGTCCAGCAAACGGGAAATACGCACATTAACCGACGTATCGGCAAACGAGGATTGAATTGTTGGCGCTCTGCCTTCACCTGATGGTGAACATGTCCGAAGAAGTTTTAACAGCGCACTGCCAATACCGGCAGCGTTACCTGTACGTTCAATGGCTTCGTTATCCGCTAAAATCTCTCTCACGGTTCGATATTGCTGTGACGTATGTTTCAGCACAGGAATATACGGCATCACAGCAGCAAACACGGAGAGCATTGTCGTTTTGAGCGGGTCCCGATGCCGCAGGTGGTGAACCTCATGGTAGATGACAGCTCTCTCTTCATCGGGATCCAGCATGCTGAGCAGTCCTGTGGATAACACGATGCACGGCTGCCACAGCCCAATTGTAAACGCTGCTGGAGAAGGCTTGTCCACAACGAGAAACCGAGGTTTCTTGAGGTGCCGGTATCTTGCACTCAGCTCCGCTGACCACGTTCGAATCTCCATCGAGCGGAGCTTGGTCAATGCTGCCCGAGTCTGAATAATTCGTACAGACAGCATCCAGCTTGTACCCACGAAAGTCAGCACCACCAGCAGCATTAAGAAATGCCCTACAGACATCCAGCCCAACTGGCTCATCCAGTGATTGCACAGCCATAACAGATTCAGCCGGATATCCCATCCATATATTTTGTACATCGCATACATGAACATCTGCACGAGCACAAGTACCGGAATACCAAACCCGACGGTGAACAAAATCTTGGAACGGGTCTTCCACATATTAATCGTTATCCTTTTTCCACTGCTTAATCTTCATTTCGAGTCGTTCAATTAAGCCTTCATCCGCTTCATCCAGCGCGTCCAGCATATGGTTCAATGCCAGCGACCCGAATTCATCCACCAATTCCTGTGACAATTCCTTGGATTGATCGTTCATAAACGCCTCCCTGCTCTGTACCGGTTTATACAGCGATGTGCGGCCTTTCTGTGTTTTACTGAGCAGTCCCTTATCCACCAAACGATTCATCACAGTCATAACCGTATTGAAATTTACATCCTTTTCCTGCTCCAATGCAGTCTGTACTTCACGGATGCTGCTTCCGGGGCGAGCCCACAGAATGTCCATAATTCTGGCCTCCAACGGACCGAAGAATCGGTTCAGTCCACGCTCTCCCACTTTGAAATTAAGTATTCTCATCATCTGACACCCCTCACACTACCCATTGTAGTGCCCACGAAGGAGAAGTCAACCTCTATGTCAGGTATTTTATGTAAATGATTTGTAAATTTGTTTTCCATTTGCGTATCAAATGACATAAGGAAACCGGGCTATTCTGCATAACTGCAGTCCTGCCCGGTGTTCATAATATACATTAATACGTACCTTTACGAAGTCATTGAAAAGAATGGCACTCCCTTCGTATTAAATGCAGGACTATACACCTTCGCCCGTCATTTCGTTTATTTTGGCATATGCCCGGAGATATCTATGCCCAAGCCATGAGCCAATCGAGCACCCAACTGTCCGTCCGCCCGGAAGAAATGGCATAAGGCTCGCATCTGAATATCTACCGGTACGGCTTTGAGATCATTCGTCAAATTATCCAACAGGTTGTGCTGCTCAGCAGGCGTGAACGAACGGAACAATTCCCCGGCTTGTGTGTAATCATCTGTTTTCTCAATTTTCTCTCTCGTGACATGCCCCTGCAGTGGAACCTGAATTTCACGGTAAGCCGGATCTTCTTGCGGGCTGCTGCTCGAACTGTTAGGTTCATAGTTTACAGGAGACGGATCTTGGTTCACATTCATGAGCCCATCACGCTGATGATTGCGCACAGGTGCATAAGGGCAGTTCACCGGAATCTGCAGATAGTTAGGTCCGAGTCGGTGCCGCTGTGTATCCGGGTAAGAGAACAAACGACCCTGCAGCAGCTTATCCTCAGATGGTTCAATTCCCCGTACAACCGCGCTCGGTGAGAATGCTGCCTGCTCCACTTCTGCAAAGAAATTCTGCGGATTACGGTTCAATGTCATCGTCCCCACCGTTTGGAAGGGAAGAACATCTTCCGGCCATGTTTTGGTCGGGTCGAGTGGATCAAAAGAGAAATCATCCATCTGTTCCGGCTTCAGCAGCTGCACCTGCAGCTTCCACTGCGGGAAATCACCGTTTTTGATATGTTCGTGCAGATCACGTGTTGCATGGTTGAAATCCTGTCCCTGAACTTCAGCAGCTTCCTGACGTGAGAAAGCGCGAACCCCTTGAACCGATTCCCATTTGTATTTTACATAGTGCACTTCGCCCTCGGCATTGATCCATTTGAATGCGTGTACACCGAAACCATCCATCTCCCGGTAACTCGCGGGCGTTCCCAGATCTGAGAACAGCCATGTCATCATATGCGTTGATTCCGGGGAGAGCGTCATGAAGTCCCAATAACGAGCCGGGTCCTGAATGTTAGTATCTGGAGCAGGCTTCAGGGAATGTACCATATCCGGGAATTTAATCGCATCGCGAATAAAGAAGACCGGCAGGTGATTGCCGACAATATCATAGTTGCCTTCACGTGTATAAAATTTAACAGCAAATCCCCGCGGGTCACGAGCAGTTTCGGGAGAACCCGTACCATGAATAACGGTTGAGAACCGTACAAGCACATCGGTTTCAGTGCCCGGTTCTTGCAGGAAATCCGCTGTTGTGTACGCCGTCATGCTCTGCTCCAGCTTGAATATCCCATGTGCCCCTGCACCTCTCGCATGTACAACTCGTTCAGGAATACGCTCTCGGTCAAAATGGGCGATCTTCTCAATCAGATGGTAGTCCTCCAGCAGGGTAGGCCCTCTTCTTCCTGCAGTCCGTGAATTCTGGTTATCTCCTACGGGAGCTCCCTGGTTGGTTGTCAAACGATCTGTCATCATGTCGTCCTCCTCTAGAATGGGTATCATGTCTGCTGTATCTATCTAATTCCAATCATATTCGTCGTTTGCCGAAATATACATTTAGACTTGATCTAACTGTTAAAATGATTCTAACATGTCCCATCCCTTCGCTGCATGAGGTTCACATGAGATTAGGATGAGGTTAATATACCTAAAATGAATGATATATGAAGGATGCGAAACACGTTTCATATGACACCGGAAATCACAAAAAAAGCGCAGACCGCTTCATAACGGTCTACGCCATATTTCATCCTGAATGGGCATAATCAGCAGCACCATGGTGAATGCTCCTCAATTGTTTTTTACCGTTTACAGTCATGTACCTAGATCATTAGCCCTGTAAGATCCTCATACCCCATACGTGTTAATAACTCATTGCCATTCAGCTCCAGCACGTTCTTCCTACTTGTATCGAACTGCATCTCAAGTACGGACTTCAGCACTTCGGCCACATATCTGGGCTGGTTAAAATTCACAGCATGTGTTACATCCTCTTTTTTCATCCGTAATCCTTCATTCAAAGGACTGCCGGAAATCGGTGTATCCCGGGTTCCAAATACAATGATATATCTCATGTCCTTCTTTTCCGTAATGAACGTCAGTTTGGACCTGCAGTAAACGTCTCTGACCGTTCTATAACTCCACCAATAGGTGCTTCCATTGACCACTATTTTTCGCATAAAATTAATCCGCCAACCGGTAGCCTACGCCTCTTACCGTTACGATATACTGAGGGGACGAAGCATTATCGCCCAATTTTTTGCGCAAGCTTTTGATATGAACATCCACCACATTGCTGCCGCCTGTAAAATCCGTCTCCCAGATATCACTCAGCATCTCTTCACGCGAGATAACTGCACCTTTGGCATCAATCAGCTTAAGCAGCAGATCATACTCCGTCTTGGTCAGGTGAATTCGATCCTGATCACGCTGTACACTCATGCGTTCCCGATCCAGCACCAAGTCTTTGAATCCGATTCGCTGTCCTTCTTCAGGTAAAAAAGCCCGCTTGGGCATTACCGGGCTGCTGCCGATCATGCGCTGTACCCGGTAAAGCGCCTCCTGCGGGCGCGCAGGCCACACCAGCAGCTCCTCCTGAAGCATCGGTCCGCTTGCACTGCCAATCATTTTCTCTCCCACCAGGTAGAGACAAGGGGTCGTGTGCTCGGCCTCGCGGTTCAACCGACTGTGGATTCCCGTAAACGCATCGATCGTTCCCGCAACCGAGAGATCATAGATCAGCAGATCAAAAACAAGGCGCTCATGGAGATCCGGTTCCCAGCGATGAAACACAAGTACGTCAAAACAGCTATCTGTCAAAGCCTTTACCAGTTCATGCACTTGTCCCGGCATCGGGCTGATCAGAATGACACGTCTCGTAATCGGGCAGTTATCCACCAGAGGCGGTTCAGTCATGGAGTCTGCCAGAGCAGGTTTAACCCGAAGAGGTAAACGCCGCCCTGACCATTTCACTTTTACTTGATCCGTTTGTTTTTGCATTCCCCGCAGACACCTCCAAATACCACATGAGCATGATCAATTGCATAACCCGTTTCTGCTGCTACCTGCTTCATCCACTGTGGAGGGACTTCTGTCATCACCTCATCCACTTTGCCGCATACCTCACACATAATGTGCTGGTGATCATCCATTCTCGCATCATATCGACTCGCTGTTTCACCGAGCTTAAGCTCCCGAATCAGCTCTTTGTCTGTTAAGTACCGAAGAGAATTATATACGGTGCCGTATGCCAGGTTATATCCCTGTTCTACCAGCCGATTCATGACTTCGGCAGCTGTCGGGTGATCTTCTGAATTACGTACGACATCATATACCGCTTGCCGTTGGATCGTTAAATTTAAAGTTTTCACAACCAGGTCTCCTTTTTATACTGCTCATCATGGCTATATTTTGTTTCGAACGCTATTGTTCGCTTCAGCTTTTTATAAACTTCAAATTAATTTTGATTTAGATTAAGTATAAATCTTAATGTATATCGAAGTCAATATTGCTTCATCTTCACTGGCCTTGGAACTTTATAGCGAATTAGAACCAAACCCTTCAAGCATTTGGGATTATATGGTTCGCTGCCGCACCGTTTTTCAGATAAAATAGAGGGATGTGCGTAAAAGGGGGGATGCTGGTTGTTAAGCACTTTTTTTGTTAATCTCTGTGTGATAATCACCTTTTTGTACCTGTCAGGGATTATCGCCAAATTCTACAGCATTCGCCTGCCTTTTCCTTCGCTGCGCGTTCAGGTCATCGGCGGCTTGTTATTCGGTTTATACGGTACAGTGCTTATGAATTATTCTTTTCATATAAATGAAACAACCATCGTGGATTTGCGGCATCTTGCTGTTGTGACTGCAGCTGTATATCTTGGCGGGATGGCTTCGGTCATTTCCGGTATCATCATTGCCATTCTTCGGATCCTGATGTTCGGTATAACCTCTTCTGCAATTGATGCAGCATTCATCATGACACTGCTCGGACTGACAGGAGTATACTTTGCCTATGCTTCATGGTCCAGATTAACCAAGATCATTACCATGAATCTGCTCGGCATGACCATGATATTTGTTGTGCTGCTGATGAACACGACCAGCTTGAGTACTCTGATGAAAGTTTATCCAATACAGATGACCATCGCATTTGCCGGAGGTATTTTCATTTATTTTATTGCCGAATTTATTAATCGATCGAATGAGATGCTGTTTCTGCTTGAGCGGCGTGCTTCTACCGACCATCTGACGGATTTGAGTAATCGGCGGCAGTTTGAGCATTCGCTGCGGTCCGAGCTTCAGCATGCAAGGCAGTACCATCAGAAGCTGTCCCTGCTTGTCATTGATATTGACCGTTTCAAGAAAGTAAACGATACATACGGGCACTCTGCTGGTGATGCTGTACTGAAACAGCTTGGACAACTGCTCGTTACCCACGCACGCTCCACCGATCTTGTCTCCCGTAACGGAGGGGAGGAATTCGCGATTCTGCTGCTCGATTGCGGTTACCATCAATCCATGGCCATTGCGGAATCGGTACGGAAAGCCGTCGCCCGATTTTTATTCGCCCTGCCTGACGGTCAGACGGTAAAGCTGACCATCTCTATTGGTGTAGCCGTATACCCTGATCATTGTGATGACCTTGATGACAGTGATCTTTTTGATCAGGCTGACCGTGCATTGTACGAAGCAAAAAATACGGGACGGAATAAAGTATGCTCTCTGCCGCCGCGCAACATCACGGTTGTTGATAACGAACTTTTCTGAGAAAGCTCGAATCATAAAAGGGATGTCCCGTCTGCCTCCATATCAGGCAGATGCTGGACATCCCTTTTTAAACTTTGAACAGATACGGTTATCTATCACCTAATCATGCAGAAGAAGTATCAGGCAAGAATGCGTTCAATCTCTTCAATAACAGCAGCATCCAGTTTAACTCCCGAAGCTGCAGCATTTTCTTTGACCTGTTCCGGGCGGCTTGCACCGACCAATGCACTGGAGACATTACGCTGCCGAAGAATCCAAGCCAAGGCCAGCTGGCCCACTTTTAGATTGAGTTTGTCTGCCACTTCAGTGAGCTGTCTTACTTTGCCGATGCGGTCTGCGTTGATTTTGCCTTCATCCCAGCCGAGTTTGGCAGCCCGGCTGTTCTCCGGGATATCCGAAACAGATGTATACTTACCTGTCAGCAGACCTTGAGCAAGCGGAGAATAGACCACTTGTCCGATCCCTTTACGTTCACCCAAAGGGATAATTTCATGTTCAATGTATCGGTCAAACATATTATAGACCGGCTGATTCACAACAATGCGATCCAGCAGCAGGCGATCCGCTGTACCAAGTGCGTCTTCCATCTGAGCCGCTGTCCACTGGCTGACACCCACGTACAGCACTTTACCATGACGCACCAGATCGTCCAGTGCACGAAGGGTCTCCTCGATCGGCGTCTCCTGATGATAACGATGGCAATAGTAAATATCGATGTAATCGGTGCCGAGGCGAGTCAAGCTGGCTTCACACTGCTCCATAATATGTTTGCGGGATAACCCGTGGTCGTTAGGGCCTTCACCCATTTTATTAAAAACTTTGGTTGCGAGCACATAAGAATTCCGTGAGTACGCTTTCAATGTTTGGCCCAGCAGTACTTCGGCAGCTCCCCGCTCATAGGCGTTGGCTGTATCAAAAAAGTTAATACCTTCATCAAATGCCGTTTCAATTGATTTCACTGCATTTTCACGTTCCACGTATCCTCCGTACGTCAACCAGCTCCCTAGGCTGATCTCGCTTACTTTCAGTCCGCTTCCACCCAACCTGCGATAATCCATGAATGCATGTCCTCCTCAGAATGTAGAAATGATGAAGTTCCACATCCTATTGTAACCTAACCTAAGCGAATGAAGAAACTTTAAGTGTACAAGCAGGAGGAACAGGCAAAAAAATAAAAGCACACCCTGAAGCGATGTGCTTAGGGTGTGGCTGATAATACTGAGGGAAGCCCTTTTTGCCGTATTTGCGTTCCCAGTCGGGAGTCTACTGCAGACGTACCGAGGCACGTGAAAGGAACGCGACGCAGCCCCTTTAATAAGGACGGTTATTACGGCAAAATAATGCTTAGTGCATTTAACAGCTCGGTCTGTCTTACCGGCTTCGTCAGCACAGCATCAAAGACCTCCGTCTGATGAATGTCCATATGCATTCCGTACGGAACGAGCACAATGACGGGCAAATTCTCGATGTGCTGCTTCAGCGCAACGACGAAATCGGAGGTAATGCCCTCCTGCAATCCCATATCAACGACAGCCACGTCCGGCCTGAAGCCTTCCTTGATCCATTCACAAGCGACTGCGGAACCGGAAGTCATGTGCACATCCATCTCCCATCTCCGCATTAAAGAGGATACCCCCTGCAGGATGTCAGGATCTTTAGCGAGCAGCACTTTTTTCGCTTTCAGACGCTGCTGTACACTTGTAATTTGAGGCAGATCCCAGTATCTCCGTAAGGGAAGTGAAATTTCAAATTCTGTCTCGTTCCCATGCATGCTGTTCACCTGAATGCGGCCATGCATCAGAATCGCCAGGTTCTGACTGACCGCCAGACCCAGATTGCTTCCAATCAGCTTCTCGGTGCTGATCATCTCCGGTTTGACGGAAGAGGTTCGCAAGCGGTTATCGGATAACATCTGTCCCGAATATTTAACTCGAAGCAGGAGGAGTCCCGTCTCTTCCGTTTCCTCTCCCTTCATCTCTGCTGTCACCAGCACTGCACCTTCCCGGGTAGAATCCATGGCATACTGCATAAGATGCCCAAGCAGCTGGCCAAGCTTAACCTCGTCACCGATGAAAACCTGCGACACATTCAGATCAAGATTTAAACCAAGCTCAATATTTTTGCTCGTTGCTGCACCAGCATAGAGGTAAACCGTGTTCTCGATGGTGCTGACCAGATCGAAGGGGTCATCATGAATCACTGTTTTTCCAGCCTCATTAATATTAAAGTTCATCATATTGTTAAGCAGCGATAGCAAAATATTGCCGCTTGTTTCAATCATATTTATATACTCGACCTGCTCGTCCGACATATCGGGTGTTCGCATCAGGTCCGTCAATCCCAAAATGCCGTTCAGCGGATTACGGATCTCATGGCTCATCAGCTTGAGCATCTGTGTCTTGGTCATTGCTTCCGACTCGGCACGTTCCTTCTCGGCCTGAAGTTTTTCCTGCAGCTGTTCCGAATCACTGAGCTTCTGTTCCTGAACATGGAGTGCACGCTCCAGGTCAACAACATATCCCAGGAACACGGCCATTGCTTCCAGTGTCTTCATGTCCGTCTCACTGACCACATAACCCGGATTATCCATTAGACAGATCGTCCCAAACGCTTCACCTGTTCTTCGCATAATGGGTACACCTAAAAAGAATCGGTTTCCTAATTCATTCGTGACATTCATAGAGCTTGTCATCGAATGCTCGCAGGTATCCGAAATCGTCGTGATGACGTTACCTTTGTCTTTCAAGACCAGGCTGCAGTAAGATTCCTCGAACGGAAGTTCAGTACCTTTGACAATTAGTTCTTCTTTGCGGTTGAAGGCTTCCAGAATGACATTAGTCACTCCGTCATTCGTGGCTACGAAGATGGTATTCACTCTTAATATGCCACTTAATACGTCCACAATATGGGCCGCTGCTTCTTCGATATTTTCATAGAAGCCTTGGTTGATGCCTTCTACCGTCCCCATGATCCAACCCCTCTTTGTTTATCTTGGTGCTATATTAAATTCACCGATCAGAATGTTAAATTACATGCAGAACTCTGCTAGGAAATCAGAATGATTGTCACAAACTATACTTATATGTTTAACACCACAGAAGTATAAGAGAATCATACTGGGATCTTTAACCTTTTACCTCGCCAAACAAATCTGTAAGAATGCTTCATTCTACGACTTCTGACTTGGAAGTATATACTTGCAGGATAAATAGAAATTATACGCTCCCGCTTGAAATTTGGAAACCTCAATCCCGCGCCAAATCACGGAAATTGCTCTCATCCCCTAAGGGAGTGTGATCATAATCACACCCAAAAACCCACATATAGTTTATAAATGGATAATACCAATCAACATGTAGTATATAACTTATATATTATCAAAATTATAATCTATTATAAAAATCATTTAGGAGGCACGTTACATGACTATGCTTGAGTATGCCGCACCACCGGCAGCCGATCTGTTATCTGACCTGGGAAGACGTATTATTGGCGCAGAAGACGCTGATACGCTGAGAGAGAACGCGAATCTGAATGGGGATTCGTTCAGCGGCAAGATGAGCAGGCTTGGATCAGAGACTGCCAAATGGCATGCTATGCGTCATGTACTGCCTGTGGCACTTGCAGAAGCTGTTGAGAGCGGAGACTTGTATGTGCACGATCTGGATCAGTATGCCCTTGGAACGACCAACTGCATCTTCATTCCATTTGATCGGCTGCTGGCTTCCGGGTTCAATACCGGGAATGGGTCTGTTCGTACCCCCCAGACGATTATGTCTGCGATGGCACTGGTTGCGATCATCTTCCAATCCCAGCAAAACAGTCAGTACGGCGGCGTTTCTGCCAACAAAATAGACTGGGATCTCGCGCCTTATGTACGCCGCTCATTCATAAAGCATTTCCGCAAAGGACAGCGCCTCTTCGACGAGCATGCCGTACTAATGGACGAGCACCTTCATCTGGATAGTGCCGAAGCGAAGCAGCAGTGTCCGCGTGCATTTGCATTCGCATATGAAGAGACAGAACTGGAGACTGGACAGGCGGCCGAATCACTTATACATAATTTGAATACGATGAGCAGCCGCGCAGGTGGGCAAATTCCTTTTACCTCATTAAATTACGGAATGTGTACCTCAGCAGAGGGACGCCTCGTGTCTCGTTCGCTGCTGGAAGCAACCATTCGCGGCCTTGGGCATGGAGAGACACCCGTATTTCCACAGCATATTTTCCAGTGCAAGCAGGGCGTTAACCAGTCTAAGGACGATCCGAACTATGATTTATTCCGCCTCGCGGTGACCTGTTCTTCACGGCGTATGTATCCTAACTTTGTCAATGTGGATGCCTCGTTTAATTTGCCCTATTACCGCCCGGAAGACCCGGATACGATCATTGCGACTATGGGCTGCCGCACGCGTACCCTTGCGGATCGGTTTGGCCGGAATCGGCAGAGCGGTAAAGGAAACCTGTCCTTCAACACGGTTAATCTGGTCAAATTGGGGATTCGATTCGGTATCTGCCGGGGAAACCGGGCTGTCGCGGATCGGGAAGGTTTCTATGCGGCTCTGGATAAAATCATGCACAATGCCGTGGACGGCCTGCTGCACCGGTATGCCATACAGAAAAAACAGCCCGCCAAATCATCAGACTTCATGATGCGTGAAGGCGTATGGGAAGGCGGCGAGAAGCTGGAACCGGATGAACCGGTTGCCGATCTGTTAAAGCACGGAACGTTGTCGCTTGGATTTATCGGACTGGCCGAATGTATGACCGCTATGTATGGACGCCATCACGGACAGGACATGCATGTACATCGCGAAGCGCTGCATGTCATCCGCACGATGAGAGAATTCTGTGATCGCATGAGTGAGCAGCATAACTTGAACGTTACACTGTTTGCGACACCTGCAGAAGGTCTATCCGGTAAATTCACCAAATTAGACCGTGCTCGTTATGGCCCCATCTCCGGTGTAAATGAACGTGAATATTATACGAACTCATTCCACATCCCGGTTTATCATCATCTTCCTGCCTATCGTAAGATCGAGCTGGAAGCGCCTTTTCACGCCCTGTGTAATGCCGGAGCCATCTCTTATGTTGAGCTTGACGGCAATGTGCGGGCCAACACGGCGGCTTTTATGCGCATTGTGCAGTACGCACTGGCACAGGATATCGGGTACTTCTCGATTAATCATCCGATCGATCGCTGCCCGGAATGCGGGTATGAGGGGGTTATCGGTGATCGCTGTCCGGAATGCGAGGTGCACGAAAATGATGTGCATTTTCAACGCCTGCGCCGCGTAACCGGCTATCTGACAGGAGATTATAAAGTCCGCTTCAATGCTGCGAAGCAGGCTGAGGTACGCGATCGAGTGAAACACCGATGAACCTGTTTGGTTACATTCCCGAATCGGTCAATGAAGGAACGGGTCTGCGTGCCGTGCTGTTTATCAGCGGATGCCGTCACGCATGCCCTGGCTGCTTCAGCCCTGATTCATGGAGCTTCAGAGCAGGGGAACCCTTCACCGAAGAGCGGCAGCAGCAGATTTTGCAGGAGGTCACACACCACCCATTGCTGGACGGTGTGACGTTATGCGGAGGTGACCCTTTTTTCTCGGCAGCAGGATGTGTCCGGTGGGTGCGCCAGTTCCGGAATGCACGGCCTGATCTGACGGTGTGGGCCTACACAGGATTTGAATATGAGGAGCTCGTCACCGACCCGGAGAGAGCAGCGCTTGCGCAGCTGTGCGATGTGATTATAGATGGACGTTACATTGCAGCTGAGCGTGATGTATCCCTGCCCTTCCGCGGCAGCCGTAATCAGCGTTTGATTGATGTGCGTGCCACGCAGAATTCGGGAAACATCGTTACCCTGCAGATCGATGCAGGGTAACGATGTTTTTCTATGCTGACACAACAAAACGAGCAGTGTTACACCTGAAATCTTTGAATAACTTGATTCAGTTCGTGAGCCAGGCTTCTCAGCTCATGGGATAGACTGGACACTTCCTGCATTAAGGCCAGCTGCTCTTCAGAAGAAGCACGAGCTTTGTTTGCATTGTCAGATGAGTCAGAAGCTGCAGTACCGAGCTGAGACAGAGCGGCAGCAATCTGATCACTGCTGGCTGACATCTGCTCTGAGGCGGCAGATACTTCATAGATCTGTTCCGACACCTTTTGTATCGCTCCAACGATCTGACGGAAGGCCCCGGCGGTGATTTCAGACGTCTCTGCACCCTTTTTAGCTGCGTTCACAGACTCTTCAATGGAGCCTACGGCCCTCTCTGTATAATTAAATATGCCTTTCAGGATTTGGTCGATCTGATCGGAGGATTCTTTGGAGCGGGTAGACAGCTTCTGAATCTCCTGAGCCACTACAGCAAATCCCCTGCCGGATTCCCCCGCTCTAGCGGCTTCAATAGAAGCATTGAGAGCAAGAAGGTTCGTTTGATCCGCGATATCCCGAATCATAGACATGATTCCGCCAATGTTACTATTCTGCTGCTGCAGCTCATGAAGAACCGTAACCGTCCCGGTCATGTTATGTTCAATTCGCTGCATCTGATCGACCATGGTTGTAATATCTGCTTCGCCCGTGGTTGCCCGATCCGTCGTATCCGCAGCCAATGCGGCTGCTGTCTGGGTTGATTCAGCAATACGCCGGATACCCGTCACCATCTCGCTGATGGATTCCTGGCATTCATATGTGGATTGGCGCTGCCGTTCTGCCCTGGAGGATACCTGCAGCATTGATTCGGTGATCTCCTGTGAAGCTTCCGTTGTTCGCTCCGCGCTTAACTGCAGATCAGATGCGGAACGGGTCACGTTTGAGGAGGTTGACTGAATTCCTGTAATCAGCTGCTGCAGCGCTGCGAGCATATGATTAAATGCTTTTGCAGACTGTCCGATTTCATTGTTATTGCGCACCGTCAGGCTTACCGTCAGATTGCCTTCCGCAGCCAGATTGGATACAACCGCCAGATTTTGTAACGGACGAAGGACAATACGCAGCAGAATAATCAGCAGAACGATCAGCACCGCTGCTGCCAGCAGTCCCCCGCCCAAACTGTATAAAAACATCCACATCCGATCCTGCTTTACTTTGGCGGCGTCCAAATCCAGACCAAATATAGCTGCCGCTTGCCCACGGTCATCCTTAATCGTGCTTAGATAGGTCACCCAAGTTCCTGCGCTATCAGTATAAGGTTCAGTAAAAGCTGTCCCCTGCTGCAGAACAAGTTTATATGTATCTTGAACTAAAGCCGGAATTTCATATTCGACGCCGGGTACCATACCCAGATCAATCAGGGCCTGATTGACCTGTACTCCGGTCAAAATCTGTTTCCCATCACGTTCAATAATATCCGATTTAAAGATATAAGCGTTCGCAATGGATGCAGCACCCGTCATGGCATCCAGCTGTTCTTTCAGGGACGTAAGTTCAGGTGAGGATGGTTGATCAGAGGTTTCCAGCTGCTTCTTGGCTGTCTCTACTTGGTGATAGTTAACTTGGAGCTGGCCGGACAAGGCCTTACCGACCTGGTTAATCTCTTCATAGTAGGCCTGCTCGCTCTGCTTAAAATTGATAAAACTCATCGTAAGGATCAGAGCAAACAGGATGAAGGCAATTAGAACAGAACTTGTAAAAACTAAACTTCGATTGCGAAAATAGTGTAACATTGGAGTTTCCTCTTTTCCTTGGCTTTTCCAGCTTACATATCCGTCCTGATAAAGAATGCGCCTGAGATTGGCTTTTCTTCACCTTTGCAAGCAGTTAATGATATGACACTATATAGTATTTATCGTTATATAATTTCTGTTTTTGAATGGGAACCTTAGAAAAAACGCAAAAAGGGCCAACCAGCAAAGCTGGCAGCCCCATATTACAGAGAGGATACAATAGAAAGTCGGCGACCTTCTGCTAATCGTAAGCTCTCTTTTATATGTTCTATAACTAACGAATCTCGAAATGACGAATGCGTACACCCGCAGTCAGTACCAGATAAACATCCTGCAATCCCGCTGCTCCTGTCAGTTCAGCTTTAACCGACTGCCACTGCTGCGCACCGCCCCGTGCCAGTTCCAAACGACCAGCAATTGCGCCATCAGGTGCACCTAATCTCACTTCCAGCACACCATCTTCCTGTTCTGCAGATACGCGTGCTTCAAGAACAGTCATCCCGCTTCCAAGATCAGCATCCTTAAAGGCAATCCACCCCCGCTCTCCGATAACACGGACTGCTGTTCCGCCTTCTTTGCACTCATCCAGTTCCACACCCTGATACGCATCATAGTTCTCGGCGCGTGTACTCACACTTAGATTACGTGCAGGAATAGTCTCTCCCACTACCTTCAGATCTGCAACTAACTGCACATCCGATGAAGACTTGGCTGCCATGATGGAATAAATGCCTTCCTCCACTACGTACCGGTCACGCGTGACATCCCAGATTGCCAGTTCCTGAACAGGCAGCTCAAAATGAACCGTTACTGTCGCTCCTGCTTTAATATGAAGGCGGCGGAAAGCTTTCAGCGTTTTGAGCGGACGTTTAACTCTTGACTTGCCTGCACGTACATACAGCTGCACCACCTCGTCACTGTCGATTGAGCCGGTATTGGTCACATCCACACGGATCGTCACTTGGTCATCTTGGCCCGCTTGTAAAGGACTAACCTCCAGATTGCTGTATTTAAATGATGCATATGTCAGCCCGTGTCCGAACGGATATAACACACTGCCTTCAAAATATTGATACGTCCGTCCAGATTGAATGATATCGTAATCGCGAATATCGGGCAGCTGATCTTCCGATTGTACCCAAGTCATGTTCAAACGGCCCGCAGGAGCATAATCCCCGTACAGCACGTCAGCGACTGCGCTGCCCAGTTCCTGTCCGGCATGTGACGTGTACAGGATCGCTGGAATATTCTCCTGAACCCAGTTACAGGTAAATGGATAACTTCCCACGATGACCACTACCGTATTCGGGTTAGCCTCATATACGGCCTGCACCAGCCGCTGCTGTGATTCGGCCAGATCCAGACCCGGACGATCCACTTCTTCTTTGCCGTTGACGAGTGGGTTGTTACCAACAAATACAATGGCTGTCTCGGCTTCTTTGGCAGCAGTAACGGCTTCTTCTATTCCGCTGATTACTACATTTTGCTGAAATGTCTCGGCATCACCAAATTTCTTCAGCTCTTCAGACACCTTGAGCGCATCATGCCCTTCAGCCGGCACGGTCACCACTTTGCCATTCCAAGTTGTCAATCCTACACTGCCGTCAGGCTGCGGAAGCAGGTGAAATACTTCTTTGACAAACCAGCCATACACCTCATTAGCTGACGCAGTGACGGACTCTTCATCCGTGGTCAGGTATTTGCCATTACTTTCGGCCTGCAGCGTGTAACTGCCAAAACCCCAGTCCGTCACTCGGAACGTCTCGGCTTCTTCCGAAGCTTTGACTGCCATCACAGGTGAGTTCTCGGTCCGGACAAGTCCCAGCTTCTTACCGCTTGCTTTAGAAGTCAGCGTGATGCGGTCATCACCATCCTGGAAGGTTACGTTATCGCTGCCTACTTTGCTGCGAATGGCTTCCAGAGGTGTCACATGGTAAGGCAGCGTTCCTGCATACCAGTCCCGATAGACTGTTCCGCCGAGCTGACCAATGACAGCCACTTTACCTGCTTGGGTTTTGTCCAGGGGCAGGATGCTTTTATCATTTTTAAGCAGGACCATTTGTTCTCTCGCCGCCCGAAGAGACAATGCCTTGGCCTTCTCTGTCATCATAGATTCCTCGCCGATTGCAGCATACGGGTTGCCTTCTTCGGGATCAAACTCACCGAGACGGAAACGTACACGGAAAGTGTTGAACAAGGCTTTATCAATATCCTCCATGCTGAGCAGCCCCTGCTCCAGCCCTTCACGCAGCGCTTGCTTGGACAGTTCGGCATCATCGGTGATGCTGTCAATCCCTGCTTTGACTGACTCCACCGTACCTGGTGTGTGGGAATCGTAGTAGTGATGGTCATTTTTGATGCCCATCACGTCACCCGCATCGCTGACGATAAAACCATCCATGCCCCATTCACCTTTGACAATCTCGTTCACATAGGGATGCAGCAGAGCTGGCGTTCCATTGATAGAGTTGTACGCAGTCATCATTGACTGTGCTCCGCCCTGCTTGAACGGCTTTTCAAATGCTTTCAAATAATATTCGCGCATATTGCGCGGATCGATACTGGATGAGCCGCTGCCGCGATCCACCTCGTTGTTGTTGCCTAGAAAGTGTTTGAGGGTAGCCACCGCTTTATAGTATTGGGGGTGATCACCCTGGATGCCCTTTACCAATGCGGTTGTCAGCTCTGCTGTCAGCTCCGGGTCCTCACCATACGCTTCCTCATTCCGACCCCAGCGCGGATCACGTTCCATATCCACCGTTGGTGCCCACAGGGTAAGACCATTGACGGCAGGATTACGCTTATAGAATACACGTGCTTCATCTCCGATGACGGAGCCGATTTGTTTCATCAAATCTGTATCCCACGTACATGCCAGCCCAACAGGCTGTGGGAAGGATGTCGCTTCACCAAGCCATGCCAGTCCGTGCGCAGCTTCCGTTCCGTGTTTGTAAGCCGCCACACCCAAGCGCTCAACGGCTGGCTGGTACTGGAGCATGGATTCGATTTTTTCTTCATCTGTCAACCGGGATACGAGGTCCTTTACCCGATCGTTAAGCGGAAGTGCAGTATCTTGAAACGGGTATTTCGTTTGATGAGTTGTCATATCCAATCTCCTTCAATAAATGAAATTATAATTATAATGATAGCGAATACAATTTTAAAATAAATTATGCATTAGTTCAGATGCATTATACTGCTAAATTGACTAAAAACCCTTTGTCATACATGCATTCTTCTAAGAATAGGATGTTCATTATATTTTTCTAAAACGATTTCGATATTCCTACTATAAAACATATGAAGTCAAAAATACAGGGGCCGATTCATGAAAATGTGAAGCTTCCACTCTTAAATTATAGGTGTACTCGTTTTTTTCTGGCATACTCTGGCAATCCTGATTAGAAGTACTGGAATATATGAACCCAGGCATCCCGCAATAGGGTCTGATCCAGATCGAGGAGGAAGAAAATAAATGAGTGAACACGAGCAGTTAAAAACAAATTTGCCGCCGATCCCGGAATCTTTATGGCGAGCCGCGAATACATTCAATACCTATCCGAAGCTGGCAGAGGACACTTCAGCCGACGTAGCCATTATTGGTGCCGGGATCGCAGGCATTACAACGGCCTATCTGCTTGCACAGTCTGGTCTGAGTGTTGTGCTGCTTGAAGCAGGCAAGGTGCTGGATGGTACAACCGGCCATACGACTGCTAAAGTATCTGCACAGCATGGGGTGATCTTTGACGAAATCATGCATCATTTCGGGCAGGAGCAGGCACAGATGTACTATGAAGGGAATGCGAGTGCAGCGAGCTGGATGCGCAGTTTAGTCAAGGAAAAGCACATCAACTGCCAGTGGTCCGATGAGGATGCCTATGTCTATATTCAATCCGAAGACAATATTAAAAAGCTCGAGATTGAGCTGACTGCTTACGGCAAATTGAACATCCCCGGTGAATGGGTAGATCCACTGCCAATCCCTGTCCCATCCAGAGCAGGTATTCGTATGCCCGGGCAAGCACGGTTTGATCCGTTAGCCTACCTTCATTATCTGCTGGAAACAGCCGTGAAGCAGGGTGTGCGCATCTATGAACACACCACGGTAACCGATGTTGAGGAAGAAGCTTCCCTTCGAATACGAACGTATGGCGGTTCATTCGTCACGGCAGAGCATATCGTTGTCGCTTCTCATTTTCCCGTGTATGATCCCGGATTTTACTTCACCCGGCTTCATGCCGAGCGTTCCTATGCGGTGATGGTTGAGCCAGAAAAAACGTATGCCGGCGGCATGTACATCTCGGATGATGAACCGGCCCGTTCACTTCGTGCCGTCATACACAATGGCAAAGAGCATATTCTCTTCGGCGGGGAAAACCATAAAACCGGACAAGGCATATGCACCTTCGGTCACTACGAGCGCCTGGAGCAGTATGCAGCAGAAACGTTTGGCATTCGCAGCATTCCATTTCGCTGGTCTGCCCAAGATCTCATCTCCATCGATAAAGTACCCTACATCGGACCGATCACCGGAAGACATGAACGGATCTATGTTGCCACAGGCTTTGCCAAATGGGGAATGACTACAGGCACGATGGCTGGGCATATACTGGCAGACCGGATTACTGGACGGGATAATCCACATGCCGCTGTTTTTGATCCGGCAAGATTCAAAGCCGACCCGGGCATCAAAAACTTTATTGTGGAAAACGTCAATGTTGCAAAGGAATTAATTTCCGGAAAAGTAGGCATCGTTCACAAAAATATAAGCGAGATTGAGAATGACGAAGGAGCCGTCGTTCGTCATAACGGCAAACGGGCCGGTGCCTACAAGGACACCAGCGGAAAGCTCTTTCTGGTCGATACAACCTGCACCCATCTGGGATGCGAAGTGGAATGGAACAAAGGAGAGCGTTCCTGGGACTGTCCCTGCCATGGCTCCCGTTTCAATTATGAAGGCCGCGTCATAGAAGGACCTGCGGTAGAAGACCTTCCGATCCTGGATGTGCAGGGACCTTAATTACACGAGCTGTCTCATCTGAACCCCGTGAACCCCGAATTGTGAAGCCGCGTTCAGGGTGCCTTTCGTACATTCATCTTATAGACCGGGTCGGTATCCGCCTCCAGACGGAAGCAGCCGATCCGGTTTTTCTGTATGCTGATATCAAGGCTTATTTATAAATACTGCGTTGCATTACACACTAGTGAATGCTATGATGAGTTCATCACTACTGAATAATACATAATAGTGAATATTGAAAAGAACCAGGAGGAACCGATGTGAATGTGAACATCCAGTTCAAAAAAGGGGTACTGGAGCTGTGCGTCCTGGTCTTGATTCATCGTCAGGATCGCTATGGTTACGAACTGGCTCAGGCGGTCTCCAAACATTTTGAAGTGGCTGAAGGTGCGCTGTATCCTTTGCTCCGCCGGCTTGTGAAGGACGGATACTGTACAACTTATCTGCAAGAATCCAGTGAGGGACCTCCCCGTAAATATTACCGCCTGTCCGATACAGGCCGTGAATATATGGAAGTACTAACCACAGAATGGAACACATTTGTACGCAGCGTTGCAAATCTGATAGAGGAAGGAACCGAAGATGAATAGACAACAATTTATGCAGGCGATGGAAAAGCATTTACGTCCGCTGGACCCGTTAGAACGTGCCGAACTGCTTGCGGATTATGACCAGCATTTCGCCATCGGACTGCGTGAAGGCAGATCCGAAGAGGAAATCTCCCGGGAACTGGGTCGTCCGGAGGAGATTGCGCGTGAAGCACTCGGCGATCGGTACGAGGCTCACACATACTCTGATATATCCGGTACGGACCCCTTCTATGCACCTCCATTCGGAGAGAGGCAGCCAGCCGTGAACCGGAATCGGGCTGCACGCAATTTTTTCGCCCTAATCGGCTTGATATTCTTGAATCTGATGCTCATGATTCCCATCGGTCTCAGCCTCTGGTCGGTGTGGCTCACCATTGCAGGCATGTCCCTGCTGACCCTGGCCCCTGTCGCCGCTATTGTAGATTATCTATTTCTGAACCACCTCGAAAAAGCGGAAATTTTCGTGTCCATTGGTTTATTCGGAATTGGCATACTGTTTGCCTTTGCCTCCAAGTTTGTTTTTCGAGCATTTAAAACCATTACGCTTCAATATATTCGTTGGAATGCAAAAGTGATGAAAGGGGATGTTTCTTCATGAGTACTAAAAAATGGATTGCAATTGCCGTCATCTGTATCGGAATAGGTTTGCTTGGTACATCCATCTACGGCGTTCAGTTTGGAGACGAACGGGAGCCATACGCTAAACGGTGGGACTTCAATTCCGGGGAGCTGCAGAACATCCAGATGAACGGCAGCTTTGATGCTGATATTGAATTCATTGTCAGCCCGGATAACGATGCATATATCGAGGTAGACGGCAAATGGGATGAACATGAGATCAAAAGCTTTGAACAGGCAAAATTGACCGATGGCACATTCAAGCTGACCCAGGAAAAGCGTGCCCGCTTTCAATTTCTTACCTTTCATTGGGACGAAGAGGATTCAAGAATAACCGTAGCTTTACCGGAAGGATATCGTTTAAATGATGTCTCACTGCATTCCTCCTCAAGTGACTGGGATGTAAATGGACTGCACGCTCAATCACTAGAAATGAAAAACACGTCCGGTTCTATCCGTTTGCAGGAAGTCAAAGTTCCTCGAATTGAACTATCACTGACTTCCGGAGACATTGCTGCTTCCACAATCAACGGAGATATGACCGTTGAACAAACCTCAGGAAGCTTTAAAGCAGATCAGATTGCCGGAAAAGTAACAAGCAGCATTCAGTCAGGAGATATCCGGATTACAAATTTAAACGGTGATGCGGACGTCGAGTTCACTTCGGGAAGTATACATATCGAGCAGTCTCAAGCAGCTTCCGTTAACGCTTCGGGGACTTCGGGAGATATCTACATTCAGGCTGCACCTGATTTTGACGGTATCTATGATGCCCGCGCCACTTCAGGTGATGTCGATGTACCTGAATCACCAATGGTGAGCAAGGAACTGATTAAGGCCAGAACAACATCCGGCAGCATTGAGATTACTAAACAGCCATGAAGCATATTTCCGATCGTTGGGTAAAGTATAGTATAATCAAGTGCTAACCCAAATGCTGAGGAGGATTATCCCATGGAACTTAAAAATAAAACAGCCATTATTACAGGTGCTGGTAAAGGTATCGGACGTGCCATTGCCGAAGCCCTTGCCAAGGAAGGCGTACATCTCGGACTGATTGCCCGCACGGCTTCTGACCTTCAGGCCCTTCAAGAGTCTTTAAGCCAGGAATATGGTATAAAAGTAACCAGCGCAGCAGCCGACATCTCGGATCGCACTCAAGCTGAAGCTGCAGTCGCAGCGATTGAGCTGGAGCTTGGAGCCGTTGATATCCTGATTAATAATGCAGGGATCGGCAAATTCGGAACACTCCTGGACATGGACCCTGAAGAGTGGGAGCGCATCCTGCATGTCAATGTAATGGGTACATACTACGTGACACGTGCCGTCCTTCCAAGCATGATCAAGGAGAGCAGCGGCAGCATCATCAATATTGCTTCAACAGCAGGCGAGCGCGGATTCGCTACAGGTTCCGCCTACTGTGCTTCCAAGTTTGCACTGCTTGGAATGACAGAATCCCTGATGCAGGAAGTCCGCAAATCCAATATTCGTGTAACTGCATTGACACCAAGCACGGTGAATACCGAACTGGCTGTGAATGCCGGACTCAAGATTGGAGACGAAGATCGCATGATGCAGGCTGAAGATGTGGCTGAGCTTGCGCTGGCAACATTGAAGCTGTCCGATCGTGTATTCGTTAAAGCCGCAGGTCTCTGGACAACCAATCCACAGTAAGCCTCAAGCGAAGGCCAGCTTCATTAGAAGCAGAAAGAGAGCCCGAAAACCACCAACCAGCGTTCTGGTTGGTGGTTTTTATAATACTTCATTATCTCTCTCCCACTTACGGGTTCAGCAGGTGATCCAGCTCCAATTCCTTGGACACTGCAATCAATACAACGGCGGGCTCATCGCCAATATTGGTAACCTCATGCGGTACAATCGCGTTCCACGTAAATGAATCTCCCGCTTCCAGCGTTTCCTCATCCTCTCCCTGCTTTGCCTGGATCACCCCCTGCATGACCAGATGGCTCTCCTCACCCGCATGTTTACTTATACCTGTAGAAGCCCCTGGTGGCAGCTCTACGATCGACATGCGCATAGCGCCTTTCGCCGTTAACTGCTGTACTTTGATCTGCCCGCTGCCCGCAGTCGTTTCCTTGCGTTCATGCCTCCGCACCACATTCATCCGCTGTTCCGGTGTTAGCAGCAGGTACGGCAGCGGCACATCCAGATAGTCGGCAATGCTTTCCAGTGTAGCAATGGAGGGTGAGGTTTTGTTATTTTCCACATTGCTGATGAAACCTTTGGACAGTCCCGTGCCCTCACACATCTGCATGATGGTAATCTGTTTCTGTTTTCGTATCGTTCGAATTGCCAAGCCGATATCCATAGTCCTGCTCTTCCTCTCTCTGATTACTGCTCAATTCATTCAAGATTCAACCGCTGTCTCTACGAAAATAAGCCGGTTGCCAAATGGATCAGTAATCGTCATTTCCCGTGAATGCCAAGGTGTTTCTTCTATACCGGGTCTGGCATATTTGTAATTTTTCAGAGAAATCCGCTCATGCAGCTCATCCAACTGCTCCGTCTCAATACGTACTGCCGCACCCGGAGTACAATCTCCGTGATGTTCAGATAGATGAATGACAGCATCGCCATGGGACACCTGCATATATAAGGGCATGTCTGCCTCAAATCGATGCTCCCAGTCCAGCTTGAATTCCAGATAATCAATATAAAAATCCTTTGCTTTAAGTTCATCAAATATCCTCAGAATAGGTACAATCCGTTTCATCATCTTAGCAGCTCCTTCTCCAAAAATGAATATACATTTCCCTTTTCTCAAGTTCCTTGATACAAAACATATTTTCATCATACAAAAAAAGTGTTGACCCTACAATGAAATCGTGATAAATTTTGTTCATTAATAAGAATATTATTTTCACATTAGTGAACTTTTTTTCGAAAGATGTCGATTCAATCTATTCTATTTCTTTATGGGTTCGGTTTACACATTTGATTCATGCATATCTTACATTTCACCTGGAGGTGTATTGGTTTGAATTCTTCTTATATTCATGAGGTGATGCTGCCTCCCGATTACGATAAAGATCAGCAGTACCCGGTTATTTTCGCTCTGCACGGTATGGGATCGGATGAACAGGACATGCTTCGGCTGCTGGAGCCCTTGTCTTCTGATTTCATTATCGCTGCCATTCGCGGCCCTATTGTTCAAGGTGGTGGATATGCTTATTTCCAGATCAAAAGTATAGGGAATCCTGTCCGCGAATTATATGATGCCTCGGTTCAGGGGCTACAGCAGCTCATCCTTGAGCTGTCGGCTCAATATGCGATTGATCCTGCACGACGTTACATCGCCGGATTCAGTCAGGGCGGCATCATGGCAATGACGCTGGCCTTGGTTATGGGTGACGCAATCAAGGGCATTGCTGCCCTGAGCGGATACATTCCGCAGTTTGTCAAAGACGAATACACTCTTCAGCCTTCGCCCAATCTGTCTGCGTTTATCTCGCATGGTGATCAGGACCATCTGTTCCCGCTGCAGCTTGGCGAAGATAACGCTGCTTTCTTCCGAAAGTACACTGACCATGTCACTTATGTACCATACAGCGGCGGTCATACCGTGACCCCTGAGTTATACGCCAAACTTCAACATTTCCTGCAAACGGATATCCAGGTAACGACTGAAGATACGAAAGGAATGAAAGAATCATGATGCCATCTCTGTTTATCGCTCATGGCGCTCCTTCACTGGCGCTCGAGGAGAATGCTTACACTGAGTTCGTGCAAAAACTGGGGCAGGAGATGCCCAAGCCAAAAGCAATCGTGCTGTTCTCCGCTCACTGGGAATCGAACACACAGCTTGTCTCCTCTGTAAGCGGATCATATGACACGATCTATGATTTCGGCGGTTTTCAGCCTGAACTCTACCAGATTAAATATCCGGCGGAGGGGCATGCCGAAACAACTGCTGAAGTCGTCAAACGGCTAACCGAGGCGGGAATCCCTGTACAGACCGATGATATGCGCGGCCTCGACCACGGAGCATGGGTTGTACTGCGTCTGCTCTATCCTGAAGCAGACATCCCTGTCGTGGCTTTGTCTGTTAACCGTTACCTGACAGGCGAGCAGCAGTACCAGATTGGTAAAGCACTCGTCTCGCTGCGTGAACAAGACATTCTGGTCATCGGCAGCGGGGGAACGGTGCACAACCTGCGACGTTTGAACTGGGAAAGTACAGGTGTGGATTCATGGGCCTTAGAATTCGACAGCTGGCTGCAGGATAAGCTGGAGCGCTGGGATACGGATGCTCTCTTTGCTTATGACAAAACTGCACCGTCTGCTCAGGCTGCAGTCCCTACACCAGAGCATTTTGTACCTCTACTGCTGGCAATGGGTGCAGGAGATGCAAAAAAGCAAGCCTCCCTCTTGTTCCGGGCATATCAGCTTGGAAACCTGAGTCTGTCCTGCTGGAAATTTGAATAAGCTGGACGCATGAGACTGTGAATACAAGAAATATTAGAGATATGAAAATCGCGGATGCAGCAATACAGATATAGATATGGATACAGTTCCAGTAAGATATAAGATGTACACTATAGATGCGCGAAAGCGTGAGTCGCAGGGTCCCCTGCCGCTCACGCTTTTTTGGGGTTGTTAAAGATAGCAAATCGCAGCTGCATAGAGCACGAGTGCACTTTTATACATCAAATTAGTTCAATATATAGAGCTCCCGCCTTGGGTCTATCGTTTCTTGTACAAGCTTTTGGAGTAACTTTATAGTATAAGTTGAATCATGTATTCACACCAAAACGAATAGGATACCGGATACGTTTTGGAATATCCACTCTCCTAAGGAGGCGAAACAACATGTCAGAGCCGAGATCGGAACAGCGTATCGATGAATTAATGGATGAGCTGCTGGAACTGTTGGAAGAAAAGGTTCAGGACGAGGAAAACCAGGAGCTGCTGGAAGCTTACCGCGAACGGGAAGGGGCAGCTGATGAGGAACTGGATTCGTTCGAACAGCATTACGGTATACGTCTCCCACCCGATTTCCGGGCATTTTACAAACGTAAAAATGGTAGTGGATATGCCTTTCATGTCCTGTTCCCAGGCGATGCAGCACGAAATGAGGACAATGTCTTCTACATGTTATCGCTGGAACAGATGCAGCAGGAAAACGACGGTACGGTAGAGATTCCGATGGAAGACTACTTTTCCAAGGAAGAAATGCTTGAGCTGGATCCGCGAATCAAACCTTATCTGCATCAGAAGTCGTGGATTACCTTTGGTAAGCTGGGGGGCGGCTCACTGTATTTAATGCTGGACTTTGACCCAGCAGAGCAGGGAACATATGGGCAGATCATTATGTTCACACACGATCCTGACTTTGTCTATTACACAGCTGAAACCTTCACGGAGCTGCTGGAGCAGTCCAATCGTAATCTGCGTGAGATAGAAGCAATCGAATATTAAGTTGGCACGCAGCGACAGCCGGATTTTGTTGGATGGCGATATGACCATTTTTTCATAATGCTGGGAGATGCGAAGGCGAGTATAATAACATTTAGTGAAATGCACAAACTACCGGAACAAGGACTGTCTTTCTACATCAACTACATATTATCTGGGAGGAACTACCGAAGTGGCTGAACAACCGAAGTCAGAGAGCTTTATGTCTCTCGTCAAAAAAGGAAACACATCCTCTGCCGTAGCTATGGCCGGAAATGCCATACTTGCGCTGTGTAAGGGAGGAGCCTTTATCTTCAGCGGCAGCGGCGCCATGTTTGCTTCAGCGATGCATTCACTCGCCGATGCCATTAACCAAGGGTTTGTTTTTGTCGGAAGTGTGTTATCCGAGAAGCAGCCTACACGCCGCTTTCCGACCGGATTCGGACGGGTCATCAACATTTTCTGCATGATTGCCGTTATTGTAGTAACGATCATGGCCTATGAAACGATTCATGAAGGCATTCACCTGCTCCAGCATCCTGCTGGTCACTCGGGTGGGCTGTGGATCAACATTGGTGTGCTTGTGCTTAATATTGCGATCGACGGCGCAATCCTCATCAAAGCGATGAAGGAAATTCTCAAGGAAGCCCGCGCGCCAAAAGCGACAGGACTGGCACTCGTACCTGCAGCGATCAAAAACGTAGGACGCGCTGCACCTCCGACCCGCCTCGTATTCTATGAAGATGTCGTAGCTGTGCTTGGGGCAGCCCTTGCGCTCGTGTCCGTTGTCGTTATTGCACTAACCAACTTTGCTTTGCTGGACGGTATTGTTACCACCATCATTGGATGTTTGATGATCGCTGTAGCTTTCCGTGTCGGCTACGACAACATGATTGGATTGATCGGTGTCGCAGCGCCTCAGGATATCGAGGACAAGGTATCCCAGACGATTCTGGCGGACAGCCATGTTGCCGACATCCAGATGATGCGCATCATTCAGGAAGGCCGTTATTACCATGTCGAAGGTTTGATTGAGCTGACCAAAGGCCTGAGCCTCGCAGATGCAGACGATATCAAATTCCGAATTCAGGAGAAACTGATGGCGAACCCGGACATTGCAGATGCAGCCATCTCCATTATTGAAGATGATGGGGTGAACAGCTGGGGCAAAAAACAATCGGACGTGGTGAAATAATATTAAAATCAATGATTATCAGCTGCACCCTTAAGTGTGTGCCGAAGAAGAGACGAAGCGGATTTGTGCCGCTTCGTCTCTTTGATATTTCCCTTTATCGTGTACTGCCCATGTGAATGCTCTTGCGGCATTTCAATGCCAGATCACCTCATAGGCTTTATCTCATTACACATTACTCATGTTGATCATCTTGTTCTTGTTAGTCCGATATTCACCTTGCCTGCTTCACACCCATTTCTTTCACTTTATCCAGCCATTTCTGACGGAACGTTTCCGTAGACTTGCGAATCGGACTAATCTCGGTTACACGCACAGGGGATACACCACTGAATTTAAGGATATTGGATTTCATGATTCGGTGTCCAGCCTGTCTGTATACCAGTAGATTGTATAAGCGTGGTGTATCTGATGTTACGATGAGGTGCGCAGACTTGCCCTTCAGCAATTTGTCCCAAAGAGGTGAATTGTCGCGATATCTCATGGCAAACCCGGGCAGGAAAATCCGATCAATAAAACCTTTCATTACAGCAGGCATCGTTCCCCACCACGTTGGATAAACGAATACAAGATGGTCTGCCCATCGGATAAATTCTTGGGCCTGCAGCAGGTCAGGCTCCAGCTCTGTCCGCTTGCGATAGCCGTATCGCAGATTGGGATTGAACTCGATCTCACTCAGATCGATCAGCTTAACAGCTGCCCCGGATTTTCTAGCTCCCTCTGCGTAAGACGTTGACAGTGCTCTGCAGTAACTCTGCGGGTCAGGGTGTCCGTTAATGATGAGAATTTTATTTGCATTCATACTTGTGTTCCTCCTGTATAATAATGTTCATGAAGGCCGATAAAACGGGTATGTCACAAGCATAGAGCGAACGACAGCATAAACAAATGATCAACGGCGCCGAATCATTGCGGATTCGCGCAAACGGAGGAATTATGAAACATCTCAATCAAAGCGTCTCGATCAGCATGGTGTATCCTATTCTGAAAACGCTGGTACACAAAGGGTTTGATCCCGATTCTTTTTTCCAAGACGTCCATGTAGATCCTGCCCTCATGGCAAACCCGGATGCACGGATACCCGTCACCGAACTGGAACGGATTATGCGGTGCGCTGCTGATTATACGAAAGATTTGTATTTTGGGTTAAATCAGGGCCTAAGACTGGATTTTGCGGACCTTGGCCTGCCCGGATATGTCATGATGCACTCCAAAACGATAGAAGATGCGCTCACGGCTTATCAGCGGTATAACGATATTTTGTACAGCGGCTTTCAACTGGATTGGGAAGGAAACGGACCAGATCTGGTCCTTCGGTTATCGGTGCAAAATGAGAATATTCCCATGTCTCGCCACTGCGTAGAGGATATGGCTGTTTCGGTGCTGCAGCTGATCAACAAGCTGGCTAATCGCCGGGCATTGGTGCGAGAAGTGCATTTTCGTCATGAGGCTCCTGACGCAGCGGGTGATCTGTCTGCTTACATGAACTCATTTGGGGTCGCTCCCCTTTTTGGAGCTGAAAATACCCTCCTGTGTCTATCCAGAGATATTCTGAAGCAGCCCGTATTATATTCGGATGCCAGAATGCTGAAAGTATTTGAGACGATGGCCGAGGAGAGCAGAGCAGATCTCTATGCCTCTCAGCCCTTCTCCAGCAAAGTAAGCCGTTGGATCACAGAGAATCTCCCCTCCTTCTTCCCCACATTACAGCATACAGCAGCGCATCTGGGCGTGAGCATTCGCACACTCCAGAGTCGATTGCGTGAAGAAGGTACAACATATAATCAAATCTCCGTTCAGGTACGGAAGGAAATGGCACAGCGTTATTTAGAAAGAGGCAGCTATTCTATGGGCGATATTGCGTATGCTCTGCATTTTTCGGAGCAAAGTGCATTTCAGAATGCTTTTAAAAAGTGGACTGGACAGACACCCGGACAATACCGGGCAAGTCTCGCTGAATCACAATCCTAATGTTTCCCTTGACCGCCAGCTGTTATGTCATGAGATATACCACGTGTGAGGAGCCTGAATGAAGACTGGCCTACAGTCCGCATACCTAGACTTTAGTCTAGGTGAAGTTTAACGCCAAAGACGGAGGTTGATGTTTTCCAGTTCGTGGTATGCTGTGAGTAACGAAAGCGGTGAATACATACGCTCGGTAAAATGATACTGCATTAAAAAGGAGAGTAATTATGGCTAAACGTACGATTCTTGCACCTGTCCTGATTCTGCTGGGTGTATACCTGATTCTGAATCAAGGCGGCTCTATGGGGCCTGGCACGATCTTTGCTGCCTTCTGGCCTACCTTATTTGTTATACCGCTGGGGCTGTTCTTCCACTGGCTGTACTTCTCCATGATTGGCAGAGGGGTGGGGCTGCTGGTTCCAGGTGGTCTGCTGCTGACTGTTGGGCTTGTCTGCCAGATCGCAATGCTGTTTGGAAACTGGGGTACCATGTGGCCGGGTTTCATTTTGGCGCCAGCCGTTGGTCTGTTTGAACTCTATTGGTTTGGCGGACGGAATAGATGGCTGCTCATTCCGATTAACATTCTGACGGTCCTTTCACTCCTGTTCTTCTCCGTAATGTCCATCGGCTCGGTACTAAACAATATGAGTTATATTCAGCCGTTTATTGCTATTGTGCTGATTGTGGGCGGGGCTTACCTCATCATGGGACGCAAAAAGCATATGTAGTGGCAGTGATATAAGATGCATAAGCTAATTACACTAGGCCACTCCGCGCGCAGAGTAATCTTCCGATCGCTGTTACCCCCTTATTTTTTGAATTCCTTTTTAAAAGGGAAAATCCGGGGATAAAGGCGAACGCTCCGCTTCTACAGCTTATCTCTGCCCTCTCCGTTAATGTGTAACTTGTTAATGATCTGATATCGCACTCAGATGCTGATGCTCTGAAGCAGGTAAAGGATGTGAACCGCCCCTGATCTATTAGTGATCAGGGGTGATTTTGTTAATTGCTGAACCTATGATTGGTGCTGATATGGGTTATGGGATTTGCTCTAGTCGATTAATACAATTTTCCACTTCCCGGATGCATTCTTTTTAAAATTGTACATAATCCCCGTTTCCTTGACGTCCTCATCCATTTCAGGTCCATTTACCTTAGACCTCAACCTTACACTAACATCTATACGGTCTATGTCCTCCTGCTCCGTAATGGTCGGCTTTCCTACAAATTGGTACTGATCTTGGGTATCCAGAAAGAAAAAATTACTTTTCCGATAAGGTTGCACAGCTATTTCATTCACGGAGTCAAACAAACCAAAGAAGCAGCTCCCATCTATGCAGGAGCTGCTTCTCTACAAAAACAATATCCAGAAGATTGAATGTCGGTACATCGAGCAATCGCTGATGGTCTCCGTGAATTGATAGCTGCAGCAACCTGGAGGGCAGCTATTTACTGTGCATTTTAAACTCCAGGAACAGGTCGTTATAATGCGACAGCATTTTTTTGCCCAGATTGTTGTAGACCTCCAGCTTGCTTGTCAAAGTCTCATCCGGATAGAAACGCTCATCCTCTGAGATATCTTCTGGCAGCTGCTTGAGTGCCTCGGCATTCGGTGTAGAATACCCCACGTACTCTGCGTTGCGTGCAGCATGATCCGGGTCCAGCATAAAGTTGATAAACTGGTGCGCGCCGTCCACGTTTTTGGCTGTTTTCGGGATGACCATGCTGTCGAACCAGAGATTTGAACCTTCCTCCGGCACCTTGTAATCCAACTTGTCATTCTGATCCATTATCTCCGATGCATCCCCAGACCATACGAGTCCAACTGCGGCTTCTTCGTTCGCAAGCAGCATTTTGATCTCGTCCCCAACGATGGCTCTTACGTTAGGAGTCAGCGTGGACAGTTTTTGCAGTGCAGCTTGGAGATGGTCTTCGTTCGTATCGTTGAGCGAATAGCCCAGACTGTTCAGACCCATACCGATGACTTCACGAGCACCATCGAGCAGCAGGATCTGATTTTTCAAACGCGGGTCCCACAAATCATTCCAGCTGTCAAATGTCAGACCGCCCACCAGCTCCGGATTGTACACAATACCAACGGTTCCCCAGAAATACGGGATAGAAAATTGGTTATCCGGATCGTAGTTGAGGTTCAGGAACCGGGAATCAATGTTTTTCAGGTTCGGCAGCTTGTTGTGATCGATCGGAACAAGCAGTTTTTCTTCTTTCATTTTGCTAATCGCATATTCGGAAGGAATGGCCACGTCAAACGTTGTGCCACCCTGTTCAATTTTGGTCAGCATCGCTTCATTGGAATCAAACGTCTGATAGATGACCTTCATACCGGATTCCTGCTCAAATTCCTTCAATAGATCCGGGTCGATATAATCACCCCAGTTGTAGATGGTCAGTGTGTTACCACCGGAGTACCCCTGGCTTTTATTCAAGTATGAAGCGAGAATCATCAAGGCAAAAGCGGCCACAAACACAAGTGCAAATGTCCGTACCAGCTGTTTCATGGACGCAGCCCCTTTCCTCCCGCTGGTATGCGTGCTGCACGGCGATTAATGAAGTAATATCCAACCACCAGCAGCACCGTGAGCAGGAACAGCAGGGTAGACAACGCATTAATCGACAGCGACACCCCTTGTCTTGCTCTGGAATAAATTTCCACCGAAAGCGTGGAGTATCCGTTCCCCGTCACAAAGAAGGTTACAGCAAAATCGTCGAGCGAGTACGTCAAGGCCATGAAAAATCCAGCGAAAATACCAGGTTTCACGTAAGGCAGCACAACACGCGTTAGAATCTGCCATGACCCTGCACCCAGATCACGAGCCGCATCCATCAAGGTTGGACTCATCTCCTGCAGCTTCGGCAGCACCATGATGACTACAATCGGCACACTGAATGCGATATGGGACAGCAGTACCGACGTAAAGCCAAGTTTGATGCCAATCATCGTAAACAGGATCAGGAAGGATGCACCGATAATGACATCCGGACTAACAATCAGCACGTTGTTCAGGGATAACAGTGTGTTTTTGGTTCGTTTGCGGCGTACATGATAAATCGCCAGTGCCCCTGCCACACCCAGAATGGTTGAAATGGCCGAAGACAACAGTGCGATAATAAACGTATTTAAGACGATAATCAGCAGCCGGGTATCCGCAAAAACTTCCCTGTACCATTCCAGCGTGAAGCCTTCGAACCCGCGCATATGACCGCCGCTATTGAAAGAATAGAAAATCAGATAGGCAATCGGTGCATACAAAATGGCGAATACAACCGCCAGATAGACGTTAGACAGTTTTCCGTTTCTTCCCATTCCGCACCTCCTTCTTGCCTGATCCGGTCAGAAACATAATAACTGCCATTGCGATAATTAAAAAGACGGCAATCGTCGAACCCATGCCCCAGTCCTGGGTCACGAGAAAATGCTGCTCGATGGCTGTACCCAGCGTAATAACACGGTTCCCTGCAATGAGACGAGTAATCATAAACAGGGACAGCGCCGGGATAAATACCGCCTGGCAGCCTGATTTCACCCCGCTGATTGTCAGCGGAAAGATCACGCGGCGGAACGTCAGCCACGATGAAGCACCGAGATCCCGTGCAGCATAGATCAAGGACGGATTCATCTCTTCCAGCGCGTTAAAGATCGGCAGAATCATAAATGGAATGAAGATGTACACCGACACAAAAATAAAGCTGAAATCGGTGAACAAAATCTGCTGCGTACCAATGCCCACCACTTCGAGTAGGGAGTTGGTCAGACCATACGTACCGAACAAGCCGATAAAGGCGTACGCTTTTAACAACAGATTGATCCAGCTCGGTAAAATGATCAGCAGCAGCCACAGCTGCTTATGCTTCGTTCGGGTCAGCATGTACGCCGTTGGATACGAGATGAGCAGCGAGAACGCTGTAATCAGAAACGCGTACCAGAACGAACTAAGCGTCATCTGCATATACACTGGCGTAAAGAACCGCACGTAGTTGCCCAGTGTGAAGTTACCCTCCACATCAAAGAACGAATAATAGATGACCAGCAGCACCGGCGCTACAACGAACAACACCATCCATAACACGTATGGAATTAGATACGCATTGCGCGTGCTGGCTTTAGTCTGCATGAGCGGCCTCTTGATAAGCTTCGAGTCGTCTATCGAACTCTTCCTCGGTTTCGTTGAAGCGCATAACGTGAATGGCTTCCGGGTCAAAATAAAGCCCGATGCGCGATCCCACGACTGCTTTCTTCGTCGAATGGATCAGCCATTCGTTGCCTGCGTCATCGTAGGTCGAAATCTCGTAGTGCACGCCGCGGAACAGCTGGGAGTCCACCTTCACCTTGAGCTTGCCCTGCTCCTCCGTTGTGATCTCGAAGTCCTCTGGGCGAATGACGATCTCAACAGGCTCGTCCGGCTGCAGTCCCTGATCGACACATTCATACTGTGCACCTGCAAACTCAACGACAAAGTCCTGCTTCATCCTGCCTGCCACGATATTCGACTCTCCGATAAAGTCCGCGACAAAGCGGTTAATTGGCTCATCGTAAATATCATTCGGCGTACCGCTCTGCTGAATGACACCACCGTTCAGGACAAAGATTTCATCAGACATCGCGAGTGCTTCTTCCTGATCATGCGTGACAAAAATAAACGTGATGCCCAGCCGCTGCTGCAGCTCTCTCAGTTCGTACTGCATCTCCGTACGCAGCTTCAGGTCGAGCGCCGACAACGGCTCGTCCAGCAGCAGAATTTCAGGCTCGTTCACAATCGCGCGGGCAATCGCCACCCGTTGGCGCTGTCCGCCGGACATCTCGCCAATCTCCCGGTTCTCATAACCGGACAGATTGACAAACTTGAGAGCTTCCAGCACTTTGCTGCGAATCTCGGATGTTTTCATTTTTTTAATCCGCAAGCCAAAGGCTACGTTCTCGAATACATTCAAATGTGGAAATAACGCATAGTCCTGGAATACCGTATTCACCTGACGCTGATGCGCAGGCACCTTATTAATCAATGCCCCGTTAAAATAAATGCTGCCCTCCGTCGGCTCCGCAAAGCCGGCGATCAGCCGCAATATCGTTGTTTTACCGCAGCCGGAAGGGCCGAGAAGCGTATAAAATTTACCACGTTCAATCTCAAAGCTAACTGCCTTCAATACAGCCTCATCCTGGTCATATTGCTGCGTCACCCGCTCAAACCGAATGATCGGTTGTTGTTCTGACATGCTTCACGCCGCCTCCTTATCCTTGGGTTTATCCTAAGAAACCTTACCTATTATACACGACTTTGAATAAGTCATATCTCGAATATGATTAATTTACCCCATTTTCTTTTGTTTTGAAAGTCAAGCTCTTCCATTCCAAATATTATTAATATGGCAATAAATCTATTTTTTTATTAATTAGTCTTCTATACAAACGGATTAATAGATTCAAGACAGTACAGTGTATCCCCTGACCACGAAGAAAAACAACATCACCGTCATCAATGATTGGATCATTTCTTATCATTTATACAATTCAAAAACAGATATCACAAAAAGAGACGCAGCGGATCGACGTCCTGCCGCGTCTCTTTCAGGTTTATGGGTTATTGACAACGTCTTTGGAGTCCCGCAGACGATAAACTTCTTCATCTCATTACAGTCACATTTCCGTACAGAAATTGGAGAAATTAAATTAGTTTGGACTGTTTCAACAGCCGCTGCATTACAGCCGCTGCTTCAGCGCGGGTCATATGCTTTTTAGGTGCCAATTCTACAGCATGTCTACCTGTAATGAGCCCCTGCTGCAGATTAAATGCAGCAGCACCACGTGCCCAATCTGCCAATTGTTTTGTATCTTGGAATGGATAGAGCATTTCTTCATTCACAGTGCTGACAGGCTGAAGGTTCAACCCGGTTTTAGACATCGCTCTTTCCAGAACAACCATGGCTTGCTCACGTGTAATTCTGTCCTCTGGTCGGAACATGCCATCTGCGTATCCAGCCATTAACCCGAATGATACTGCTGTGTTAACAGCTCCGTTATACCAGTCTGAATCAGCAATATCCGAGAACGATGATGATCCTTGCTGCGGTGCAAGACCCATACCCCGAATCAGGATGGCAGCAAACTCAGCGCGGGTAATGTCGCGATTCGGGCTGAACATTCCTTCGCCAGTTCCTTCAATAATCATCCTTGAGCCCATATCGTTTACAGCTGTTTTGGACCAATGATCCGCAACATCGACATACTCAAGTGGATGCCATACAACGGAATATGTGCTGTTCGTTAGGCTGTTAATTTGAGCAAAGTACGTATCATTATCCTTGATTACTTTTGTTGGCACGTGTCGTATTTTTCCATCGGCATCAATGACTACTCCAGTTGTAATCCGTGTAGGATCAATACCCTCAGGCAGAGCTATGCTTCGCTCAACATAGGCATCAAACTTGGAGATTTCTATTGTCTGATTCTGATGCAGTGCACGAATGGTAAAATCGTACGTAGGGGCAACCAGTGTCAGGTTATTCTGCAACGCAGCGCGCTCTGCACGCTTTACTGTTTCAGCCGATGCAGGACTAACTTCAATCTGAACCTCAATATCTTGAAGCGCGATGCCGCTACCCATCTGACGAGCGATAGCTTCAGGCTTCAAATACTGCGCAGGTATGGTGTATGTCGCTTGAGATGTGCGCAGTTCAAGCACAGCCTTTTTAAGCTCCATATTTTTGACCATCTGCGCATTCAACTGTCCAATGACAATGTCCTCATTTCCTTTAAAGGCAATTGTCACACGTGAGCCTTCACCCTCAGCAGCCAGCTTTGCTTCCAATTTCCGAGAATCCATGTGAACCGTGTTGACAGCTTGTTCTCCCCGAGCACTCTTTACCGATATACCGGCCTGTTCTGCTTTTCCGTTCACCAGAACATCGACACCACCTAGTTGTGGAGGTGCTGCAGGTGACGTCGCAACTGGAGATGGTCTGCTTGGCTCTCCCGTGCTGCCAGAACTTCCGTTACTGCTCGTCCCCCCGCTGCCGACAGTTCCGCCGTTACCGCCAGAACCTCCGCCATTACCATTACTTCCATTACCGTTCACTGTCACTTTTCCTGGAATCAGTGTTTTCTCCATGTCAAGTCCTGATTCGTTAGTGACTTTGAAATAGGCAGCATCTTGAGTGCGTACGCTCAAAGCTTTCTCACCTGCCGCTGCACTACTCTTGATACGGAACGACACGGTAAACATCGTTTGGCCTGATTCAATCCGTGCATCTCCACCATCACGGTCTGCCCATGCTGTCTTTAACCAACCAGCCTGGTTGTTATAATTACTATCAAAATAGAGGTCTGTCCCCCCGATGATACTGGTGACCTCAAGTGCATTAGCATCAAAGTCAATCTGCATACCATAAGAGCCGATTCCGGCCGTTGTGTTTGTTACCGTTACAGGAATTTGTACATTCGATCCTGGCAATCCACTGACAGAACCAATCTGAATATCTGCCTTTTTCACTTCATCTTTGATCCATTTGGCATATAATGTGAGGTTTCCATTGACGATATCCGTTAAGAAAACCCAATCCTCTGTCAAAGCTTCATCCTTGTACCATCCTGCGAAATGATAGCCATCCTTCGTTGGGGATAAAGGCTCATTTATAAGCGAACCTTTGCTTACACCTGGAGTATTCTCTACTAAGCTGCCACCTGTGGAGTCAAATATAACGGTATATCGGGGAGTCTTCACTGTAATTTCCCCCTGAATACCGAATGAAGGATTGGCCGGTTCATTACTCTCGTACAAATCGTGTTTAGTTACATCGAGAATTATCGATCCTGCTGGCACGTTATCCTTGATTTTAAAATGGATTGTAGCTACCTTGGTTCTCTCTGTCACAATTATATTTTCAATTAAACTAGCCTGCATCTTAATAATACCTGCGGTCGATACATCTGTATTAAACTCTTCTTGAGGATTTATTAAGAGTTCATTAGTCACCGCCCGATCCTGCACAAGTTCCAGTGACTCTGAATCATATTGTATATGAATGCTGTACTTATAAATGAATTCATCCGGTGTAACATACACCGGCACGTCGACCAGTTCACCTGAAAAACCTTCTGCCTGAATTAATTCGACTGTATCAGGTGAGGGAGAGTTATCCGCCCAAACAACAGCACTTAAACTGGCGGGCAACATTATACTTATAATTACCAACATGGCAATAAGCTTTTTACATACAGTGTTATGTTTGTAGAACCTATGCGTCTGCATATATTCAACCCTTTCCTACATATAGACTTAAAATAGCATGTACATCTCGTTCATCCAGAACGCCATCCTCATTGACATCTAAAGCTTGAAGCTGTTCAGCGGATAATGTGATTTTCCCCTTTAAATATCTGGTCAGCAGCAGCGCGTCAGCGGCTGTAACAATGCCATCTCCGTCAGCATCCCCTTTAAGGAATCCACTATAATACGCTGTAAATGTAATTGGTGCTGTAATCGTTAAGACCTGTACTTGCGCTGTGCTTAACTTGGTAACTCCCCCGTCGCTGCTCCAACCGACAAACCGGTAACCATTTGCTGGCGTGACGTTTGGCACATCCACTGGATGGCTGCCAGGTAGTATTTGCTCACTTGTTCCACTGATGGTGCCATGCTCGCCAGGTTCATAGCCAACTGTTATATTTGAAGACAACCACTTGGCATATAGAACAATATCCGTTCCGCCCATAGTAAACGTATCCCCGCTGGCATAATTAGTTCCACTACCATCCGCAGCAGTATTCCATCCGGCAAATGTATGACCCAGTTTTAATAAATTCCCCGTATTTCCAAACACAGTGACAGTGTCTTGATCCTCATATACTTTCAAGTCATTCGGTATAGTACCATCAGAAGCTCCGTTACTGTCATAGGATACTTGACTTCCTTCCGCATATGTCATCATGACGCCGCCTATGCCAGTGGTGCTGTCTGTGTAAGCGATATACGGTACATCATCATGATCAATAGCAAGCATTGTTTCATAAACTGCTTCTGCAGAAAAACTGTTCTGTCCAACCGTTTCCCATCCATTGACACCATTGTATTTCATCACTGTTGCTTTAGCTTGATTGCCTTCTCGATAAGCAATATAGGGAACTCCCTGACTATCCAAAGCTAATGCTGTGAAAGCAGCCCTATCGGGGGTAAAACCCTCAGAACCTACTGGAGTCCAACCGCTCTGCTCATCGTAAGACAGTACTGTAGCTTTATAATCATGAAGCCTGTCCACATAAGATATATATGGCTTCCCTTGATACACATCAAAAGAAGCAAGATAATTTGAGTTCGGATCTAACGCATTATTCCCAAGCCGTTCCCAATTGGTAGATTCGGTGTATTTCATTACGATTGTGTTATAGCCATTATATGAATACTGATAAGATAAAAAGGGTACCCCGTTATCAACCTTAAGTGTCATACGGTAAATACTATCTGGTGAATAGATTTCCTTGCCCACATACTCCCAATTCCCGGTTGTCGAATCGAGCTTCATAACGTATATTTTTCTATTATTACCAAAAGCAAGATAGAAGGTCCCATCCTCACCAATGGCCATACTTGGTTCATGTCCCCACAATGGTACGGAACTTGGATTTCCTACTGGAGACCAACCACTCCCCTCGGTATACTTCATAATCGTAGTTTTATTCTCTAAAGAACGGTCTGGATACACGATGTAAGGGATGCCGTCACGTACTACAATCGGAGTATGATAGAATGTTTGATCGTTAATTCCCGTTTTATCCAACTTTGTCCAACCATCTGTGCTCCGGTATCTCATGATCTCGATGCTGCCATTCTCATTTTGCAAAGTCACATAGGCAGCTCCATTGTCCACTGCCATATCTGTGTATCGCATGTATTTCGTATAAAAGTGCTCCCCACCCAGAACCTTCCACTTGCTTGAAGCTGCATAGGCACGGTCAGAATCTGCCCCCTGGAATATTACAAGCGGCCCAACGATGAATGCAAATACCAGCATCCATATAACAGCTTTTCTGCTGCTCTTACTGCTCTTTTTCATTTATTTCTTCCCCCTCGTTCGGCACAGTACTGCAACATATCACCCATCATAAAAAAATCAACCTTAAAAAAACCTTAAAAATCGACAATTTTCACTATCAATTCCTCTCCACGATGAAGAGCCCCCTCGAAAAATAGGGGGTCTTTTGCAACAGCCATATGATATAGAACCTCTATAATTTGCCTTATAAATGCATTTAGCATTTCACATCCTGATCCAGATAAATCCCACGAAAGTGATATCTCCCACTTGTTCAAGAGAAATCTCCTATAGGTCCGATGCACCTTCCTCATCATTGATCAATATTATGAATCGTTCCACTGCACAGCCTTATTAACTCATCCCTTTTACTACAAAACTGCATTCTAAAACTTCCAATACTATGTTGTTATCGGATTTTCGATTGATAACTGTTCCGAAACAGTATCCGTCCAAGTAATACCAATCAAGAGCTCTGTATATGACGTATGAAGCGGAGACAGGTAATATCATGGATATGAGGTGAGGAGAATCATGGAGATGCGCCGTAATCTGCCCCTGTTAATCGGTATCTGTTTTCTTAGCCAAATGGGCGGATTTATGATTCTGCCTTTGTTTCCGCTGTTTATGGAGGAATTCGGTTTGTCCGGCTGGATGCTCGGAATGATATTTGCCCTGTTTTATGTCGGGAAAGTGATCGGCGGCGTTCCGGCAGCAGCTCTTTACCGTAAACTCGGGGGCAAACGAGCACTAATCTTCATGCTGGCTGCACTCGCCTTGTGTATGGGGGGATTCGCCGTATCCAAGTCCGCAATTTTCTTCGGTCTCCTTCGCCTGCTGCAGGGACTCGCCTCTTCCGGCCTGACCGTAGTGGTACGCTCCATCATTGGGGATGGCGGCAGTGTCGAGAATCGGGGCTTGTACAACGGTTATATCAGCAGCAGTGAAGGTGGTGGTATGGTTCTTGGCCCGGTGATTAGCGGCTGGCTTGCCATACACTGGCCCTTGTCTGTACCTTTTCTGCTGGTCGCACTCTGCTGCCTCATTGCAGTCGTTACAGCCATGGGTATCAAAGACTCCACACGGAAACAATCTGTATCATTAGAAGCTTCCCATTCAGTCAACAATCATCATTACAATCGGAATCAGAATAATCAAAAGAATGTTCCTCCTCCGGCAGCTCCCACGACAGAATCCATTCAGGCAATATCTCATCCGGTTACAATGACAAAGAGACCACTGCTTATCGGTTACATTACAGTACATGCTTTGGAGATGAGTGCCTATGCTGTTTTTCTGACGTATTTTGCGCTCTACGCCTCTCAAGTAATGCAGTGGAGTACTTTAGCCGTCAGTCTAGCCTTCACCATAGCCGGTGTATCTACCCTTGCTTCCGCCCCTTTAGTTGGTTTTCTTTCCGACCGATTGGGAGATCGGCTTCTATTATGCATGCTCGGAATGTCCCTGATTGGGGTAGAAGTCATGGTCTTCTTGAGTACGTCTGCCCACCTCTGGGTATACATCGGTATGTTCATTGGGGGTATTGGCGGAGCATGTTACATGGATTCTTTTTTCGCGCATATTGGTGATCACGTCCCTGAAGCGAATCGAAGCTCCGCCATTGGTAAAATTGTCTCCTCAGCCGAGATCGGCTCTATCGTTTCTCCTCTGATTGCAGCGCTTTTGATGGAGACTTCATCCCTCTATGCTGTGTTCGTCTTCAACCTGCTTTTGATCGCAGCGGCCATTGCTGTCCAGGCTGTGATGCGAACCCGGTATCGGGTAAAACAGGGGTGAGGGAGTTTTTTATTTGCAAATCATCTGGACCAGGCTGTAAATATTGTTCATGACTCAAAATTGCGGCTGTAAAATCTGCAGCTGTCACAGAATGCTAAAAGAGATGCTGACCTACCTAAAGGTGCATCTCTTCGGAACGTTTAGAGCAGCATATTCAAAGCGTGTGCATTTTCTAGAATTTTTTGTTTTATATACGGATCTGTTCTCTCAGGCAGCTCTGTCAGACTATAAAACCCTGCTTCAACAACTTCTTCCCCATCAGGCTTTAACTCTCCTTCATACTGGGTACAGATATAACCAATAACTACATTGTAATATTCATCACCATTTCTTAATCGAGTATGTAACTCTTCTCCCGAAAATACACCGTATAACTGTAATCTTTTCATTTCTATGCCGATCTCTTCTCTAACTTCTCTTCGTGCGCATTCTTCAACAGACTCCCCCAGTTCCATCATTCCACCCGGTACTCCCCAACTGTTATCATCCCTATACCTGACTAATAGAATCTCCTGCTTGTGATTAACAATAAGTACACTTGGCCTCACCAAAATTAATGGAGTATTCCCCACCAGCCCTCGCAGCATCTCAATGTATCCCATACTATCGCCTCCCTATAATGTATGTACTAAGTATGGAGCTGTTTCATGTATTCATATATAGAAAAAAGTGGGTTTGAATTTTCATATTTTATATACAGAAAGATCCAAAAAAATAAACCCGCTCACACAACTTAATGTGCAAACGGGCATTTCATTGGAGTACTCTCGGCCTGAGACTTCCCTGCCTGCGACCGAGCGGGTTCAGCAGATGGATACGCTCGGAGTGTCTGATTCGGCTGCTCAACACGCTGCTTACTGCTGCTCGGATCAGCAGCCACGGCAATGCTGCCCTGAAATTGATATGCAGGGTCCTGGTGGAAAAAGTTCGGCTTAACAATCTCATTCCGGTAAGAACTGTGGAAAATATGGGTGGTGGCTGGAGATACCGGAGGGATCAACCACACCCAGTCTCCGGTCAGCTCGCGTCCAGCCTTCTCTTCCCGCTGTTCAAACAGGGCAAATTGTGAAGCAGCCGTATGATGGTCTACAATGCTCACGCCTGCCTTCTTGAAGGAATGCAGCACAGCCACGTTCAGCTCCACCAGAGCGCGATCCTTCCAAAGTGTCGTTTCACTCGACGTATTCAGTCCAAGTGCTTCAGCTGCAGCCGGCAGCTTGTTATATCGGAAGGTGTCGGCCAGATTACGCGCACCAATCTCGGTTTCCATATACCATCCGTTAAACGGTGCTGCCGGGTAGTTAATACCCCCGATCTCCACACGCATATCCGCAATCATTGGCACACCGTACCAGCGTAAACCCAGCTCGGCGATCTCGGTACACTCAGGGTGCTCAATCTGTACCTCGACGATCTCATCGTCAGGAATCACGTACCATTCTGGAGCTTGTCCTTGGGCCTGGATAATGAGCGGCAGCACATCATAATCCCCGCCAGCTCCCTGCCAGCCGAGTGAGATAGCAGCTTTGGTGAGCTCAACGGATGCTGGATCACCCACAATACCTTTTTCCGTCTCGTATCCCGCATACCGGATCAACTGGTGATTCCAGATGCGGATGGGCGCTCCGGATGGGCCTTCCGGCGGCAAGATCGTGATTGTCGGAATGATCTTCCCCCCGTTTGAAGCATTATGGATGTGATCCAATACCGCTTGCGCAGCTGTACCTGCCGTATCCGCATGCCGGGCATCCACGATTCGCAGCTTGTCCCAGAACAGACGACCGATACAGCGGTTGCTGTTCCGCCAAGCCATTCTGCAGCCATGTTCCAGCTCTTTGGCGGTGTGGATATAAGTACCTGTTTCTTCTATTTCGCGTGTAATGGCAATAAGCCGGGCCTCTGCGTCTTCACGCGTATGGCCCAGCTCTTCATAACTTGTATATATAAACCGTTCAGCTTCTTCCTGCAATCGATCCAGGTCTGTCCGCATTTTCATTCCACCATTCTGTACATCTTGGATGCCATTATTATACGGGAAGTACACCGGATTTGTAAGCGAACGGGATGTTTGTTCACGGACTCTACATATCACTTCCAGGAGGACGAGAAAATTTGGTTACTTGCCCAAAAAAGCATTTAACATCCAGATTTCTTTATCCAGCGCTGCTGTAAACCCGATCATCATATCTTCGGTTGCATTGTCTCCTGCTTCTCCAGCCTCATCAATGCCTTGGCGAATAACAGACAGCATCTTATTCAGATCAGCAACCACCTGTTCCACCATTTGTTCAGCGGAAAATTGTCCTTCTGCCTCTTGAATTGGAGATAGACGCAGCTGTTCTGCCATTGTCGCTGAAGGACGACCTCCAATGGTCAGTAGACGCTCAGCCACTTCGTCCATATTCGCGGTAGTCAGATTGTAAAGCTCTTCGAATTTCGCATGAAGTGTGAAGAAATGTGGTCCTTTAACATACCAATGGAAATTATGGAGCTTTGTGTAGAGAACAGACCATCCAGCGATCTGACGGTTCAAGACCTCTTGAAGTTTAGCTGTGTTTGCTGCAGATGTGTTTTGGTTAGTTTGGATTGTGCTCATGGAATTTATCCCCTTTCGAATAGTTCGTTAAGTTTTTTAAGCATACATTTAAAACTGATTTTAACTGCGTTAATTAAATATCCAATCTTTAATTTAGACTTAATCTAAATCTTGTTTTAATTATAACACCACCTATACACTTTGAAAAGAGCTTTGCTCTCTCTTCCAAATGAAGATTCCATGAAGCTGACTTCATGATCAACTTGAGCGTATTCTTCATCCCAAAGCTGCTTGTTTAGTTATACAGTCAACCCTACCGGTCTTCAGTGAACATTCTCACACACCTCGTTAAACATAAAAAGACAGCCCTTCCTCTTCGGCAGATGACAGGACTGCATGCTTTCTATGACAATATAGGTATGTCTTAGTAGGTGTGTTCTTATTTATAATTTTTCTTATGAACGAGCATGCTCAAACGTAAGAATCCGGCTAATCTCTGCATAGTTCTGTGCTGTAAAATGAGGCTGATGGTCTGATTCGGGCGACGCCTCGCGGTGGTTGAACCATATGATGTTCCAGCCAGCATCAACCGCACCTGCCACATCGTTGCGCCACGAGTCTCCAATATAATAGCAGTGATCTGCTGCTGTCCTTGTCTGCTTGTTCACATGTTCAAACAGTCTGCTGTCCGGTTTGGCATAACCAATCTCACCCGAGATAAAGATCAGCTGCTCATCCACCAGACTGAACACATCCAGCGCTTCTAACTTGCGCCGCTGATGCGGGCCTTCTCCATTCGTAATCAAACCCACCATATGCCCCTCCGCCTGAAGTCTTCGAATCAGATCATAGACTCCTTGGAAAGGAGTAATCTCAAACTGTCTGCTCAGGTACGTACGCTGCAGTTCTTGTGCTTGTCCAAACTGCAGTGCAATTCCAAACTCCTCCATGGTTAGTTCAAACCTGCGGCTTCGCATACGCTCCACTGCATCCGGTTCGGGAACCGCAGACAAATCTTCCTGTGCAGACAACCAGTCGCTGTAATACCGAAAATGATGATACGCCATCGCATAGTCGAACGTATCGGGTAAACCCAGCACCTCCTGCAGCGCTCCGCGAAGCGGCTGCAGGTGATCATATAAAGTATCATCCACGTCGAAAAATATAGTTTTAACGCAATTCATTTGATCCATAGTCGTTCTCTACCCTCCTGCTTTCGAGTCCGAACATTCTCTTCTTACTATATATGTATTCATTTGTCCCGTCCAAAGGGGGATTAATGACGGTGTATCTTCAAAGAGACCATTACAACCCTAAATCAGATGATGACATCGGGAAAACAAGTTGTACTTATGTTAAAATTAGGATGAACAATATCAGAGGTGATGCTTATGTTCAATCCAAAAGTCTTCTTCTATTAGTTGTGTCTAAGGCCATGGCTCTCGAAGCCAAAATATAACCTCGCACAACAGGGATGAAGATGTTTACACACAAAGAGATTCCAACCTGGGAAAATGAAAAATGGCTTGAATTGAAAACCAGCAGGAAGTTCATTGATCCAAGAAAAGAGAAGCTCAAGGAGATTCGTAAAGGAATCAAGAGTGTGCATTTCAACAAAGAAAGTAAAATGAATCGAAAACACGATTATCGTCTGTATAGGACGAAAATGAAACGTCTGATTCAACAAGAGAAATATGATCTCCTGCACAATTATAAACGTACAAGTGGTTGGCTTACTTGGTAAGCATGAATTAACAAAGGTAGTCCTTCATAGCTCTCCCTATCGTTATTTAGCAGCAAATAGTAGGAGAAGTCTATTACAGGCTGCCTTCTTTTCATTAAACACTAAGAAGAGCTGTTTCATACGAGGTATATGATTACACTACATACGACGGGAGGACTCCTACATGTGGAAAGAATATTTCAAGGGAATTTCAGAAGAGTGTACGTTCAGTTCTCCTGCACCTGCAGATGAAATTCTAAAGGTTGAGAGCTTGTTCCATGTCACTCTCCCTTCCGAATTAAAGGAAATACTGTTGGAAACCAATGGGGTTAGGGCCATTTATGATTTAGGATTAATCTGGTCAGCAGATCGAATCAAGAATGAAAACAGACACTATCGTGACGATCACTTCCAAGAATATTATATGCCATTTAATAACCTGATTTTCTTCGGAGAAAGCGGCATTGGCGATTTATTCGCGTTTCCAGTGACAGGGGAAGGACTCTGTAGAGGTGACGTATTTGTATGGAATCATGAAAATGATAGTCGAAAGTGGGTTGCCCCGTCGGTGTCCAAATATGTGGAATGGTCATTACAAGGAAAGATTAAAATCTAGTCCATGTTTATCCTGCACGATTAAGCATACAGAAGGATGACTTCGAATTCGCCGCTTGAACAATAAGACCCCGCCGCACCACTTTCCAATGGCGAAACGGGGTCTAAAACTTTTTATGCTAAAAGTACTCCACTACTAAATCTTTGAAATTTGTATATTTAAATTACACAATCAGCGGCACAACTTGGCCTGCATTCACATCAATCAGGCCGTGATCCGTTATTTTCAATGCAGGACTTACAGCAAGAGAGTGGGTGCTGATCGACATAATCGGATTGTAGTGTACATAGCCCAGAGATAACATAGCCGCACGCAGTTCCTTCACCTGATGAGACACGACGGCAAGGGGTTCTTCGGTCAAAATACCGCCAACAGGCAGTTCCAAATGTGAAAGCACCCTGCCATCCTCCACCACACAGAATCCACCATGGCTCGAAATTACCGTGTTAGCCGCCAAAATCATATCTTCACGATTGCGTCCAACCACTAACAGGTTGTGATTGTCGTGGGAATATGTCGTGGCAATCGCACCTCGTTTGATCGTATCTCCACCTATTAAACCGTGAGCACGGTTGCCGTTCACTGCATAACGTTCAAAGGTGGCAATCTGTCCATACTCACTGTTTTCCCACAGCAGTTCACCATTTGCTGCCGGTATGGAAGCAATCTGCTCTTCCACAAAGGTCGATCCATCCTTCACCATCATGACACGGCATGCATATGGTCCTTCTCCTTCTCCTTCCCCTTCACCAGAGGAATTTGAACCTTTCCCGCCGACCTTCGGGTCCGATAACTGGATGGAGAAGTCTGCCGCAGTCAGCATATCCAGCTTCACACTGGTATAAAAGTGAGAGGGAAACTGACCCGTGCTTCGTTCCTGCTTATACGGTTCGTAGTCGTCATAAGCTTTGCGTCCTTTTTTGTACACCTGATCAATCGTCAGCTGCTCCAGATCTGACAGCAGTATGTAATCTGCCACCTTTCCCGGTGCAATGCTGCCGCGATCCGTCATTTTCATACGCTGCGCCGGAGTGGATGTTGCTGCATAAACAGCATCCTCCGGACGCATCCCCATTTGGATTGCTTTGCGAACAATATGATCCAGATGCCCGCGCTCCACCAGAGAATCCGGCATGACATCATCGGTGACAAAGCAGAAATGCTGCGCCACATCATGCCGTACCAGGTAATCCATCACTTCCGGGGTCATTGACTTCTCCTGAATCTCAATAAACATGCCTGCTGCAATGCGGGCCTGCAGTCCTTCTATACTCTGATGTGTGTGATCGGAATCAACACCGGCGTAGATTAAACGATGCAGGTCCAAGCCGAGTAACTTCGGAGTATGTCCTTCGATGACGAGATCAGGATAGTTTTTACGAATATGCTGTAAAATCTGATTGGTTTTGCAATCCGGGTCACGGATTACATCCACATAATTCATAATCTCGCCCAGACAGATGATCTCCCCTGTAGCGAGCAGCGCATCCATGTCCTCGATCTCAATGGCTCCTCCGGTCGTCTCCATCGGCGTAGCGGGAACAGAACTCGGAATGGCATAAAACATGTCCACCAGCGTCTCGCGGCTGGCAGCCATCATCTCCTGAACACCCTCCAAACCAAACACGTTCGCCATCTCATGTGGTTCAGCCACAATCGAAGTTACACCACAGCGAATCAAGCCGTGAGAAAATGTAATCGGCGTCACCATCGTGCTCTCAATATGCAGATGGATATCAATCAGACCGGGAATCATGTACCTTCCCCGGGCATCAATGACTTCCTCCGCCTCAATCATCTCCGGGCCACCAGGGCCGATATACATAAAGCGGCCGTCCAGTACGGCAGCATTATTCTTTTCAAACCGTTTATAATAACTGTTATATATATTCACGTTTGTTATCAGTTGATCTGCACGCATGAGCATAATCTCCTTCTTTACCAGCACCTCACCCGTGAAATGCCTTCGTTGCTGCGTTTACCTCGTCATGTCATCCCCAATTCAAGTCTCACACTCGTTCTACTCTACAAGTACAAGCTTATCCTGCGGGAAAATCAGGTTCACACGCTGGCCGCTGAGATACGGCGTCTCCATCTCCTGATTGGCTGTAAAGTCACCCAGTTCCGTCTCAACGACATATTGATAACTGCGCCCAAGGTACGTGCTGACTTTGATGATACCCGGCAGTGCGTTGCTCGTATCTCCTGTCATCTCTCCGCTCACGATCAGATCATCTGGACGAATAGCCCCTTTGCGTGCTCCCGGACGTGCTGTCCCTGGGTGCGCTGTCGCCGTAAACGTGCGGCCTCCTGCATGCAGCGTAATCGATTCACCTGCATCACTGCGATCGGCAAATTCAATAAAGTTATGGAATCCGATAAAACGTGCTACAAATTCTGTGGCCGGATATTTAAAAATGGTTTCCGGGCGGTCAAGCTGCTCGACCACGCCTTTATTCATAATCGCCACCTGATCCGAGATGGAGAAGCACTCCTCCTGGTCATGCGATACATACAGCGTCGTAATGCCAAGTTCCTGCTGAATTCGCCGAATCTCCACACGCATGTTCAGCCGCAGGTTGGCGTCCAGGTTGCTGAGCGGTTCATCAAACAGGAGAAGATCCGGCTCAATCACGAGTGCGCGAGCAATGGCCACGCGCTGACGCTGTCCACCGGACAGCTCTGTAGGGAATCGTTTCTCGAACCCGGTCAGATTCACCACCTCAAGGATACGCATCACACGGGAAGCAATATCCTTGTCCTTCCCTTTTCGCATTCGCAGGCCAAAGGCCACATTGTCATACACCGACAGATGCGGGAACAGCGCATAACTCTGAAATACAAATCCGAAATTCCGCTTATTTACCGGAACCTTCGTATAATCCTTCCCGCCGAACATAAACTTGCCCTGTGATGCTTCCAGGAATCCGGCGATGAGGCGCAGCGTAGTCGTTTTGCCGCAACCGCTCGGTCCGAGCAGGGAGAGCAGCTTGCCTTTTTCCAGCTCCAACTGAAAATCCTTCAGGATTGTCTGCTTGTCGTATGCCACGGATACGTGGTCTAGTGTCAGCAATGCCATAGCGTTCTGCGCCTCCAATTAACGTTTAGTAAAATATGAAAATCCGCCCATGATCCGTTCGATCACAAACATTAAAAGTCCGGTCAATACCATCAGAAGCACCGAAATGGCTGCAATCGTCGGGTCAAAATAATTCTCCACATACGTCAGCATCTGAATCGGCAGTGTGCTTACTCCAGGTCCCGTCATGAATACAGAGATGTCCACGTTGTTGAAGGACTCCAGGAAGGCAATCAGCACCGCCGCCAAAATCCCTGAGCGAATGTTGGGAAGCACAATCGTGAAGAACGTTCTTACCCGTCCTGCACCCAGACTGAGCGCTGCCTCCTCCACTGCAAAATCAAAGCTCGACAGACTCGATGCAATGACCCGAATGATAAACGGCAGCATAATAATCGTGTGACCGATCAACAAACCCAGGTACATCGGCAGATGATAGATCACAATCAAGTATTTCATCAATGTAAAACCAAGCACGATTCCCGGGATGAGTACCGGAGACAGAAACAGGGCGTTCAGCACGGATTTGCCTTTAAAATCATAACGACTGAGTGCATATGCTGCCGGAACTCCAAGCACCAGTGCCAGCAGGTTCCCCAGCAGGGAAATGATGATGGATGTCTGGAACGTGCGGAGGAAACCGCCTGTGTTGAAAATATTTTCGTACCAGCGGAAGGAGAAACCTTCCGGCGGAAATTTGAGTACCGTTCCCGGTTCAAATGAAGTGACCGAGATGATCAGAAGCGGGCCCAGCAGAAAGATAAAGACCAGCAGACTGAACAGGCCCAGCCCGATATGTTTCTCCCGCATATGTCTACCCCTTCGGATTTAAAGTTTTGGCCATTTTGTTCATGACACCAACCACGACAAATGTAATGACAATCATAATCGCGGCAACAACGGAGGCCAGATACCAGTCGTTAAGGGTCATCGCATTTTGATACAGGAACGTGGCAATTACTCGCTGTTTACCCCCAAGGAGGGCAGGCGTAGTATACGCCGTCAGACTGCCGACAAAGACCAGCACGGCTCCAATCACAAGCCCGGGGACAGCCAGCGGGAACACCACTCGGCGGAACGCAGTCAGACGGGATGCCCCCAGACTCTGCGCTGCCTTCAGCAGATCACCGTCAATGTTCTCCAGTACACCGACCAGCGAGATAATCATGAGCGGCAGAAACAGATGCGTCAGACCAATCATCATGGCTGCCGGGGTATACAGAATGTCCAGCGGTCTGTCCACGATGCCGAGTCCAATCAACGTATTGTTGATTAATCCTTTGCGTCCCAGAATGATCATCCAGCTGAACGAGCGCACGACCGGGCTGGTCAGCAAAGGGAAAATGGCAAGGGCCAGCAGAATACCTTTGCGGCGCGGTGCTTTCCGCGAAATATAATAAGCTGTCGGGAATCCGAGCACCACACAGACGATGGTGGTAACCACACTAACCTGCAGGGTGGTCAGCAATATTTTCAAAAAGTATGGGTCTCTGAAAAAATGCATATATCCTTCAAAGGTAAACTCGTTCTCCTGAAAGAACGTTGACCCGATCGTCAGGACAATCGGAATGATCATAAATGCCGCCAAAAACACAAATCCCGGCAGCAGCAGCCAGTAGATTACTGATTTTTTCATCGGGATACTCCTGACTTCTAAAATGTTTTATTCACACGTTTCGTTTGGTACAGCCTTCATAGATTAGTTCTCCACGTTATCACGCCAGCCGTTCCGGTTACGAATCGTTCTTACGATCGCTGTTATCCTTGGATTTTCTTGATTCTTTCTTAATAGAAGGAAAAATCCAAGGATAAAGGCGAGCGCTTCGCTTCTTCAGAATCGATTTCGCCCCCTGCACTACGAGCGTATACGTAAGGACCAAATCTCTGTCTGAATGTACCCGGGCGCCGTGAAGCTCATACTTACGCATTTAATGCGTTAATAAATAGTTCAAGGAATGCTTCGGCATCCACCGTTTCGCACACGAGAGTATTGGGCTGTTTGCCGAGACGGTTTTGGAAATCACATACCATCTGTCCGTCACACAGGCGGCTCGCCGTTTCGACATCTACGTAATAGGACTTGCGCCCAACCAACTCTGGTACAAGCGCTGCGCCTACAGCCAACGGATCATGCAGGGCACAGGCCCGAACCCCGTTCATCTGTTCATAGCGATTAATGTAGATCTCCGTACTCTGGGCCACGTACGCACGCAGTATCGGGTCAGTGAGACGCCCAATTGCCGCTTCATCCAGCAGTGTTTGCCGCGTCACATCCAGTCCAACCTGCGTAAGCTTCTCGATGCCAGCATGCAGCACGATTCGTGCTGCTTCCGGATCGGCGTATGTGTTGTATTCAGCGGTTGGTGTAATGTTGCCGTGTCCGCGTACTACCCCGCCCATAAAAATCACTTCCTTCAATAAAGAAGGCAGTTCTGGACATTTCATCAAGGCCAGCGCCAGATTTGTTAACGGGGCCGTCATGATTAGGGTCAGCTCTCCCGGAAAGCGTTTGGCCTGCTCCACAATAAAGTCTGGGGCGAATCCTTCTTCAGCCTGTTTGGAAGCCGAATCAGGAAGTGCACCGCCAAGTCCATCCTGTCCATGTACCCGATGCTCATAGTGCGACTCGCGAACCAGCGGCTTTGCCGCTCCTGCAATGACAGGGATCACGTTAGCATCCACAAGTTCAAGGATTTTGCATGTATTATCTGTCGCCTGCTGCAGTGAGACGTTCCCACAGACTGTAGTGATTCCGAGAATGTCCAGCCTCCGGCTTTTGACCGCCAGCAGTATGGCCAGCGCATCATCAATCCCTGTATCCACATCCAGAATGACGCGTTTAAGCCCTTCACTCATCCGTTCTCAGCTCCTGTGCAGTGATATAACTTTCCTTTTTTGATTCATCGATTCACAAACTTCTTCTCGAAAGCCTCTGCTTTTCGCAGCAGTGCTTGCAATTACTGTGCAATCTCGCGGTTCCAGCGGTCTGTCCAGCCTTTGACCTGTTGGTTCACAAATTCCATGTCCAGCTTGTTCAGCTTCTCTACCACATCCGCACCATACGTAACACCTTCCGCTTCTTCCGCAGTCAGCTCAACTTTGGTATTCACCGGGGAGTCCACTTTGGCTTTGGCTGATTTGGCCTGTACGTCCTGGCTCAGCTGCCAGTTGATGAACTCTTCCGCCAGCTCTTTGTTTTTGCTGCCTTTCACCACATTGATCGTATTCATCACGGCATAAGCACCCTCACTAGGTGTTACGAACTTTGCATTCGGAACAGCCGCTTTCAGGTCTTTGAAGTACATTTCCATGATCGGTCCGCCCGCAATCTCCTCTTGGGAGAACATATTCACGAACTCGGATGTTTGGCTGTAAAATTTCACTACGTTGCCGCTCAGCTCTTTCAATTTGGCAAAGGCTGCATATTCGTTAAACGCTTCGTTCCCTGCCACACGAGAAGCTGCATCGACAACCATAGGACCTGCTGTTGCCGTAATGTTCGGAATTGTCAGATTATTCGCAAACGCGGGGTCCCACAGATCGCTCCAAGAGCTGACTTCTTTGGATACCATATCCGGATTGTAGGCAATGCCGAGCTGTCCAACCGTGTAGGCCGGGCCATAATCTTCGCCTAGCGGTGCTTTGGCAATATCATAAATGTCGTTAATATTCGGAATTTTGGAGCGGTCAATTTTCTCAAACAGACCTTCATCAATGCCCTGTTGTGCATAATAATCGGACAGATAGATGACATCCACATTGGATGTACCCTGACGGATTTTGTTCAGACGTTCTGCGTTGTTGCCGACTTCAAGCACAATATCAACGTTATGTTCCTTTTCAAAAGGGCCAAATACTTCTTCATTAAAGAAATCTTCCGAGAAACCCCAGGTCGAGATAACCAGTTTGTTCGCTGCTGTTCCTCCACTGCCTGATCCACCCGACGCGTTCTCCGTGCCGCTGCCGCTGCCGCAGCCTGCAAGCAGCACCGATGTCAGGGCCGCTGCTGCCAACCCGCTAATCCATTTTTTCTTCATGATTTAGTTCCCCCTGATATGTGTGATATGACAATCTAAATAAAACAAAAAGAAAAGCATTCTTGTAAGAACAAGAACACTTTTCTTCGTAAACAAAGGAAAGCGACACCCGCTGCCGGTACATCATCGGTTTCCGCTTCAGAATCAATCCGAAGACAGACGCCATCATATGAAATTAGGATTCGGAATCATGCATGAGATCGAATCACATCTATGATTGTATCTGCAAGAGTCTATCCTGCCGATCCGATCTAGACTTGTTTCAAAATCACATTGGTGATGGCCCACTGGGTGGACGCATCATAATCCCGCAATACTGCTTCAATAGGCAAACCCATATGCTGCTCGAGTTTCTCCCGGAATTTCTTCTTATATAAGACAGACATGCGGAAGTCCACTTCCAGCTTCAAGCCGGGGGCCTCCCCTTCCAGGGCATCAGAGCGCGGCGAACGACGGTGTTTCGCATAGAAGGTTACAATATTCTGGTCAATGGTCACTCTCAGGAGAGTGGTACCAAATCCGAATAGTTCCTTCGAGATTTCATTATAATACTGGCACATCTTCTTCTTGCTCTCATTGTTGTCCAGCAGTTCCATTGAACTCACCCACATCTTTTACTACCGTACATTCGACGTGTTAACACGATTGATTATACATAATTCTTCTGTAATGGGCAACCCAAAAGATATATTTCACATATAAAAAACACACAAAAGCGAACATTGAGCGTAATGACCTGAAATAAAGCAGCTGAACCTGCATACGCAGAACCCTGTACTATATGGAATTATTTCCGTAACTTCTAACTTCTATCCAATCGCTGCTGCAGTGAGAAGGAGTTATACGAGTTGATTTCCTTCCCTGTTTCAGGAAAATATTTTTGGGTATTTAATTCTGCGATACATAGACAAAGTTCGTCATCGAACGTTAAAATGAGACACAATGTACACTGTTACATATTTCAAGAAATTGGAGGCTTATCACATGAAATGCTCAGTATGTAATCATGAAAATGGAGATGCCCGTTTTTGCGAGAGGTGCGGCTCTAACCTGACTGGAAACCACGCTTCTTCTGAACCTGCGAATCCTGTCAACCACACAGATTCGGTGCCTGCCGATCAGGAGTACACTCGTTGGTCCAGTACTCAGGAACCAGCTTCTCATGAATCCGCATCCACACGTTCATCATCCGTCTCACCCGTACCATCACCTATTTACGAAACGAATCATGCCAGTAACAACGATGCTGCCGACCACGGTTCTGCCCAAAACAGCGCAGGAAATCAGTGGAGCAACCTCGTGCAGAATGAGAAAGTACAGCAAGCCAAAGAAGTGAGCAAACAATATCTTTCCTATTTTCTAAGCGTACTGGCTCGTCCGTATCAGTCGATGAAAACCGTCGGGGAACAGCATGCCCTGCATGGTCTGGTAACCATGGCTCTGTTTGCTGTCTTGACCTCTACATATATTCTAATCACATTTGGACGTCTTGGTGCGGATGGACTGTTCATTAGCGGATTCCTGCGTCCACTGCTGTTTACAGCAATTATTCTCATTGCCGCGGCCGCACTGATCTATGGTGTGCTGAAGCTGGAACGGATTACTTTCCGTCCGAAAATACTGATTGCCCAGTTCGGAACCCTGCTGGTGCCAGGGATCGTTACCCTTTTGCTGGCTAACCTGATGATTGTAATCTCGTATTCGTTTGCCATTTCCCTGCTGGTGCTGTCGTATATCGTTATGTTTGTCGCTATGAATACGGTGCTGTTCCACCATCCGCTGAATCGTACCAAAGCTGCACTTGATAGTGTGTACAGCGTGCTGATCGTTAATGCGGTGCTGTTTTACGTAACCTATCGTTTGTTATATGCCGTGGTTGCAGGTTTCTTCGATCCACTGTTCGCACCTTATAGAGGCTTGTAGCTTGGTCTTCATTCTCCTTATTTTAAAATTCTGAAGGTTTCACCTGTCGGGTGAAGCCTTTTTCATATTTCGAAGGCGCGCTAGAAGCGTTGCACGGAACATATGATTTACACTATAATGTGTAGTGCGAATCATATGTTTTTATTTACTTAACATTTCCCAAGCGATTTTCCTGAAAGATTACGCTTATAAATCTTTATTCAGCATGGATTTGGATGGATTCTTTGTTACTATCTCTTCACCCATAAACACTACAATATGTAGTGTCATTATTCATTATTTTAAGACGAAAGAAAGGGGAATTCGAATGGACATGACCCACATGGATCATATGCAGATGGAACAACAAACGGGCACCTCATACCTATGGCTGATTCTTGGAGCCGCCCTGCTGCTGCTCTCCGCTGCCGCTTATGTCTGGGCATCGCGTACACGCGGCAGCATTCTCAGTCATATGAAAAAGAAAGAGCGTGCATTAATTCAAAAGAAAAGCCGAGCCATTCATACTGCAGCTCATATTGTGATCGCTCTATCCATCACAGCATTCGGGATTTTTTCTCTGCAGCGTGCTGATAAAACATATAATACCGCAGACCTGGACAGCAGCGCAGCGATCAATGTGACCAGTGACAAATATTATGGGGCCAACCACACCGAAGAACCCATTCACTATGAGATGACCATTCCGACCTCGGGGCCGCACAATCCGCATGATATTCAGTTTGGTTTTTATACGGACTTTCCTGGTTACCCTTATCTGGTTCATAACATGGAGCACGGGGACATCATTATTTATTATCGTGAAAATGCTGGTGAAGAGCTTAAGGAACATCTGAAATATCTCACAAAATTTCGTAAAGCAGGATCAGGCATTCTTGCCGTACCGAACAAAGATATTCCCGATGGCAGCGAAGTCGTCATGACCGCTTGGACCAAAACGATGAAACTGGACAAGTTTGACGATGCCAAGGTGGGAACCTTTATCAATCGATACATCAATCAGGGACCCGAGAAGATCCCACCATCCGTTCGCCAAGGCGGCGGAACGATGTAAGTAGCAATGAGTCTGCTGAACAGAGATGGCACACATTTTCGCAGGATAGATCGAAGGAAAGAGGAATGAAATGCAGGTGAGGGGGATTCATCATTTTCCAGTTTCTCAGTTTTAGTATCGGATCTCCCCCTCTAATGTCTATCGATCCCCAGGAACCTTATTTGACTAATAATCGGTCTATCTAGATTAAGACAATCTGCAGATTCTTTTTACCGAAAATTACCCCAAATCAATCCAGCCCTGTCTCTAATCCTTTCCCTCTCTTGAGCCGATAAATTCAATTAGAAGTATATACATAAAATGCACGTTAGCTGGTCAATTATTTTTCCTACAGATAGACTACAAAAGATCAAACCGGTTCAACAAAGGGGAGCAATTAGAACGATGAATAGTTTATTTATGCGTATTTTTTTATTTTTTTCCTGTCTGATGCTGGCGGCGGGTGCTATTCTTGGCATCACCATGTACCGTGCGTCAGCCCAATTGGTGGAACAATCCATGGGAATGCAGGCTCAGGCTGTAGCTGAACGGGCCGCCGCCTTAATTGATACTTCACTATATGCTCCGCTAAGTACGGGGAAGGACAAGACCGCGTATTATGACACACTGCGCGAACAGCTTAGTCAGCTGCGAGAGGCCAACGGGCTTAAGTATCTTTACACGATGAGCACAAGGGAAGAGAACGGGAAGGCCGCATACTATTACGTGGTGGATGGAGCTGCTCCCGATACACCCGAGGATGATTTCTCGCCTTACGGCAAAGCAGAGGAAACACTGTACGCTGGTATGCTTCAAGCCTTTGCACAAGATACATCGGTTCGCGGAGAGCTTACTCGGGATGAAGATTACGGGGCTACGATTACCGCTTATGTGCCGATTCATGGAACGGATGGCAAGATGTTAGGTATTGTAGGAGCCGATCTGGACTCTACCGCAGTCTATGAACTCATGGCAAGCAACCGAATCACGATGGTTTGGACAGCGCTGGCGATTGTACTGCTTAGTGTACTGCTGGTGTATATTTTCGCACGTTATCTGACAAGGCCGCTGGTGAAGCTGAAACAGCTCATTACCGAAGTGGGAAAAGGAGACCTCACCGTCAACGTAGAGCTTGGACGCAAAGACGAAATTGGGCAGCTTGCTTCCGAGTTCAAACACTTGGTCACGGATACCCGGCAAGTCATGACAGGTATTCGTCAAAGCTCGGATTCCCTGCTGCATGCTGCGGCAGGTGTGTCTCGTCATTCCCAGGCAACGGCTGAGGCCAGTCAGCGGATTGCAGAGCACACGAATCATACTGCACAAGGGGCTTCCGAACAGGTGGTACGTGCTGGAGAAGTCACGGTTGCCATGGAAGAGATTACACGCAGTATGCAGCATATTGCTCATTCTTCATCCAAGGTTGCCGACGTGTCGCAGCAGACAACAAACGATGCCCTTCAGGGACAAGCCAAGCTGGATACAGCCATTCGCAGCATGGACGAGATTTATCAGGCCAACGTACAGATGGCGGCATCAACGACACAGCTAACGGATTACTCCAGCCAGATCGAATCCGTCGCTCATTTGATGAAAAATATTGCTTCCCAGACAAACCTGCTTGCACTGAATGCCAGTATCGAAGCTGCCCGTGCAGGTGAACATGGCAGTGGTTTTGCTGTAGTTGCCTCCGAGGTGCGCAAGCTCGCAGGGGAATCCGAACAATCCTCACAGCACGTATCCGAGCTGATTACGGAGATGACACGTCAGACCTCTTTGCTTGCAGAACATATGTCGGCAAGCACTACAGCAGTGCAATCCGGTCTGACTGTCGTGCAGGAGGCAGGTCAATCTTTCTCTTCCATTCATGGCGGCATTGAAACGATTAACGAGCGGCTGCATGAAGTGTCCGCAGCTTCCGAACAGCTATCAGCAAGTTCAGAGGAAGTGTCGGCATCCATTGAAAACATGGAACATATCTCGCGAGAATCCTCATCCAGCATCCAGAAAGTATCTCAGGCTGCCGAAACGCAGCTGCAATCCATGGGTGAGATCAGTGACTCCGCCGAGTCGCTGCGTGTTCTATCCAGTGAACTGAATGGCCTGATCAGCCGATTTAAAATCTAGAACAAAAAGCCGCATGGCCTGCATTCCAGTGATCGGGGTTTTCTCGATCATCGGAACACAGCCTGCGGCTTTCTTTAGCTCTTACCTTTATAGGATGCGCATCATTGATACGTATCCTATAAAGGCCTTTTTATCTTAAATGAAGGTCAGCCGCGGGGCTGCCGATCATTAGTAGCGCTGCGGAGCAGCCTTTTTGCCCAAATCTGTCATGTATGTGAAGAACGCATCCGGGTCTGTATCATAGACCAGCTGTACCGGACGTCCGTCTGCCTGCTCCACCGTGCGGCCTTGGCTTGGACCATCTGGGATGACGATGCAGTTCACGGTTTTTTTCTTCACAATGTCCTCGCGGCCTACGGAAGCCGTAGTCAGCACATCCCACAGATAATAGGTGGAATTCGTTTCACTGTAAACCAGTGGCGGACAGCCTGCATAACAGTTCCCTAGGAAATCCACGCCTTCGAAGCGGCGTTCTGCTGCCCAGCGGTTACGGACTGCAGGTGTAAGAGGTACTTTGTTCGTGCTCTCCAGAGCAACCAGATCAATCTGGATGCCGCTCTGCCACACGCGATAGGCTGCTTCCGGGTCCCAGAATACGTTCCATTCCGCAGTACCGTCATGCTCCGGCTCTTCTACGTTTCCACGTTCGAATGTACCGCCCATCCATACCAGCTTGTCGATCTTCTCTTCAATGTCCGGTGCTTCGTCCAGCGCACGTGCGAGGTCTGTCAGCGGACCGGTGAACAGAAGCAGCGTTTTCCCTTCGGTGCTGCGTACTTTCTCAATCAGATGCTGATGTGCTGGTACAGCCGAGAGCGGCGCTTCCATTTTGCCTGATTCATTCAGAATCGGCAGTGCATCTACATAGAATGAGTGCAGTCTCCACGCTGGCGGGAACGGGTTTTTGCCTCTGGAATTGGATTTGGATACTTCAATGGAATACGTCCCAAAACGATCGATAATTTTACGGCTCGCATCAGTTGCCGGCTCCAAATATCCGTCTGCCGGAATAACCGATACACCGGTTACATGTACATTGTCCATTTGCAGAAGCATAAACAGCGATACGAGATCATCTACGCCGCCGTCATGATTGAAATACACATTCAGTTTGTTCGTCATGCTTGCTTTCATCCTTCCTCTGGTTACCCCATTGATGTGAACTTGTCCGTCCGCCCAAGGCCGACGCTTCCTCTATTATGTCCCATAACCCTTAGCCGAGTAAACCTTCCGCACCCAAAGAACCCCGTCCCTACAGCATTTTCTGCGCATTTTTACCAGCTTATCCATTCCATCTCAGACAGACAAACCTCAATGCTCTCGCCTCTGGTAAAAAAGAAAGATGGACCACGGGCATGAAGCCCCGCCGTCCATCTGTCCCTCTCCATAGTTTACAGGGATCGGGTTGGTTTCTTTTCTTGCTTTTCCGCAATCGGCATATACTTGCCTGGCCAGAAAGCCCATTTGCCCAGCAGCGCTGTAATCGCTGGAACCATGAACGGACGAACCAGGAACGTATCAAGCATAACACCTACGGCGGTGATAATCCCGAACTGCACCAGCACCTGGATTGGCAGGGTGGCCAGAACGGCGAACGTGCCTGCCAGGATCAGACCCGCAGAGGTAATAACCGAACCCGTCTCGCCTACACCTTCCTTAATAGCCTGACGCAGCGGCATCGTTTTGCGTTTCTGCCAGATGCTTGAGATCATGAAGATGTTATAATCCTCGCCGAGTGCCACGAGGAAGACAAAGGAGTACAGCGGGATCGCTCCCTGAATCGCCTCTGCGCCAAGACCATAGTGGATGATAATCCACCCCAGGCCGAGTGCGGAGAAATACGACAGGACTACAGTCGCAATCAGGTATGCTGTCGCAACAATCGAACGCAGATAGAGCAGCAGCAGCAGCGTAATCATACCGATAACGACTGGAATAATAATCTTCGCATCGCGCTCTCCAGCGACTTCGATATCATATTGTTCAGCCGTCTGTCCATCAATCCAGACTTGCTGATCCACGTTGGCAACCCCGGCATCTTTCAATGCCGATTCCGCCGCATCGCGCAGGTCTGGAATATGCTGCATCGCTTCAATGGAGTATGGATTGAGATTGAACTCTACGTCATACGCCGTAATGTTGGCATTCTCCGCGCCTTGCTGCGCGTCACCCACCTTGCTGATATAATCCAGTGATTCGAGACGCTGCTTCAGATCTGTCTCTTTGCCCCCGGCATCCACGATCACTTTAACTGGAGCGAGCTCTCCTTGGGAAAATTGCTCCCCAATAACCTTGAAGCCTTCACGCGAAGGTACATTTTCCGGGAAGGAAGATAACAAGTCGTACGTAAATTTCACTTGTGTTGAAAAAGCAGCCAGTCCACCGAGCAGCACTACCGTAATCGCCAGAACCGTCCAAGGTTTAGTCGTTACGATGCGTCCGATCCAGCTTTCACGGACTTTACGCGGAGACGGAGCCGGTTTGCCTTTTTTCTTCGTCCGCTCCACTTCCATCTCGTGAGTACGTGGAACGAACGGATAGAACGATCCCCGCCCGAAGATGGCAAGCAGCGCCGGAACGAGCGTGAGACTTGCTATAAACATGATGAAGATGGACAAACTGAATGGTACGGCAAAACGATGATATGCACCATACTCAGCCAGCAGCAGCACGAGCAAAGCGGCAACGACCGTAAATCCACTCATCGCAATCGCGCCGGATGAACCGGTGATCGCTTGGAAAATAGCTTTCTTTTTATCCTGCTCATGATACAGAATTTGACGGTATCTGGAGATCATGAACAGACAGTAGTCCGTACCTGCTCCAAAGAGCAATACGGTCATGATCGAGATGGACTGTGCATCCACCGTGATCCAGCCCTGATCTGCCATAAATCCGAGAATCGGACTGGTCACCATATAGGCAAAGCCTACTGCGATAATTGGGATAATCGCCAAAACTGGCGAGCGATAGATCAGCAGCAGCAGGACAAGCACAAGCACTACAGTTGCAATTAACAGAGATACATCGGCTGAAGAGAACAATCCGGTAGCATCAATGGAAATTCCAACGGGTCCCGTTACCCGGGCAATCAGCTTGCTGTCGTTGTCGATCGCCGTTTCAAATGGATTCATGCCAAAGATCGCTTTGGTTTTTTCCTCTAACCCTTCAATGCCTGCCTTCAGCTGCTCTGCATCGGCATCTTTATTAAAAAATAGCGGCATGACGATGGTGCTTCCGTCTTCCGAAAGCTGCCCTTTAATCGCCTGCGGCGGAAGCTGATACAGCGGCACAACGGACTGCTGCTGCTCCACCGGGTCTTGATCAAGACGCTCTGTCAACGCTTGAATTTGCTGTATCTGATCATCCGTAAGGCCGGTGGAACTGCGCCAGACGATTAGTGCTGGCAGTCCCTCACCGCCGGGGAATTCTTTTTTCGCCAGAGCAGCGGCCTGAACGGATGGTTTGGAATCACTCAGGTCCTGTGCGTTGTTGGTCTCACGTTGATTTACTGCCGGCCACACCATACCAAGCACAACCGCAATGATAATCCATACGAGCAGCGTGACCCATTTACTTCGTTTGCCCGCTACAAAGCGGCCATAACCTGAACCTTCCTGCATGGTCTATTCATCTCCCTAGTTTTGTTAATCAAAACAGCTTTGAAATTAATGTCATGGTATAGAAATGAACCATGAGTCATAATATAATCGAGTTAATTATACTTACCGGAAGGTTAATTATGCAATCCCTAATTTTATGAAATGCTGCAATACGTTATTTTATCCGTAAATGAGGTCGAACATCATGAACAAAAAGCCAAAAAAAACAGCAGGCCCAACGCGTGCACCAGGCAGACCCAAGGCAGGCACCGATCAGGCTTCCGCCTACACCAACATCTTAATGACAGCCTCACGGCTGTTTATGGAATACGGATACGAAGCTGTTTCTCTTCAACAGATCGCTTCGTTATGCCACGTTACCAAAGCGTCCATCTATTATCATTTTTCCAGCAAACCGGAACTATTCACCGCAGCCATTACCCGTATGATGGACATGGGCATGCAGCAGACAACCCTGCGTTTGGGCGAACAAGGCACACTGCATGAACGGCTGGTCAACGTGGCGGCTGCCAAGATGCAGCGTTCTCATGTCGATACCGAAACGATGATGCGCGAAGCCAATGTATACTTGAATGCTGAGCAGCTTGCCAAGATTCGAGATGCAGAGAATCGCATCTTTGATGTACTGGCTGCTCACCTCCAGCAGGAGATGGATCACGGATATTTGCGAAAGGCCAATCCTCTGCTGCTCGCTCAGGCGTTTACCTCCCTGCTCATGCTTGCCAACCGTGAGGATGTACGCAATATGAAGGAAACAATTGAGGAGTTAGCTCAGGATTTGGTGAGATTGTTCTTGAATGGAGCAGTTAAAAAAAGCTAGATTGTACGGCTATGATGAAATATGGATGCCTTCAATAAAACAAATTTTCTCTTTTTACATGTTCTATTGCTGTCGAGTCCAAAAAAAGCAGTGGCGAATCCGGAATCTCAGTTCCAGACTTGCCACTGCTTTGGTAATGTATAACCTGCCTGCAGCTTAACATGAATTAGATATGCATGCAATTAGCTAGACGTATGTCAGCAAATATATACAGCATACGGCTTATCAACGCACTACTGAAATTTTACATACTTCCAGACTTATGACGAGTCGGTAAGATACGCTGCTCCATTTTTTCATATAAAGCCAGAGATCTTCCGATTATTCCAACCTTAGGGGCCAGCCAGTACATAAACCATGCTGATCCGATACCAATTAACGCCCCTACTATGATATCGATTGGATAATGCACACCAACCCAAACGCGGGAGATTGCACCGCAGATTGCGAGTAACAACCAGAGCCATCCTTCTTTTTTTCGAACCAGCCAGAAAGAGAACGCAACGGAGAAAAACAAAATGGTATGATCACTAGGAAAAGAATTATCTATACTGCGATCGATCAGTTTGTTAACATTCGGCAGTACCGCAAACGGCTGATAATGCTCATACAATAAGCCCATCGTTTTCCCTATGATCTCCGCCATAATAAAAGCAAGGCCTGCCTGAATGACCATCATTCGATGCTGCATGCTGCGGGTAAACCAATAAATCAGCATGGCCAGTGCAAGCAGATACATCATATATTCTGCTGCAATAACAGCAGCCGGATTCAGAAAAGGAAATTGTCGGCCTAAGCCGTTAATGGCCCGAAAAATATCAATATCTAGTTGGAACAAAAAGTCCACCTCCATCTGAAATGAATTACTGAATGCATGATAAATGAAGCTCACCTTGATTAATCTATGGTGAGATGAATAAGGCACATTTCCGAAGCGCTCTTAACGCCACCACATCGTGAATGCACAACACCCCTTTTCATCCATATAAAATACTAAATTCAAATATTTTCCACATAAAACAAAAAAATAAAATGCCATGAGAAGCTGATAGATCTCCCTGCATTGAAGATCTGAATCAGTCTCCCAAGCCAAAACGATTAGAACAGCTATCGTTCCTTACCTTAGTGCGTGTTAAGTGACGGCATTTCCAATCTTTCTTGTTTCTCAACTACCAGTATACGGCCGTTAAAAGAACGTACCAATCGATCAAACTTACATCTACCTTACAATTTTGTAAGGTTAGTAATTATATGTAATTAAACCCTTCCTCTGGTGAACAAATTAACATTGAAATTAATCTAAAGATAAGGCAAATAGGCTGCACACTTCTCAGAAGGCACAGCCTTTTCTTTTACTCTCATGCACTGCAGCTCATATGTAAATCCTGAATATAACTGTACCCTCAATCATTTATCGGCATCTAATCATACGTAAATTTTCAACTTTTCCATGCACTTGCCAGCGCTGCAATACCCGGCTCAATTTTTTCCAGCTCGATGCCAGCAAATCCAATGATGAACTCTCGTTTACCGTCAGCAGGGAGACTTTCGTTTGCCCATAGGTATTCCGCCGAGGCCACTCGTACACCTGCCTCTAACGCCGCATCCACCATATTCTGGGCTGGATTCGGATGGGTCAACCGCAATACCAGATGAAAACCTGCATGTTCACCCCGGATTTCAAATCCAGGCCAATCGCCAAAATGCAGCTGCATAGCCTGCACTGTCAGATCGTGTTTGCGTTTATACAAATGACGCATTTTACGAATATGTTTACCGAGTTCTCCATCACGAAGGAATAATTCCAGCACCCGCTGATGCAGACGAGAAGCTGACTGCTCAAATAGGACGTTTCTATATACCTCGTGAAAATGCGGGAGAAGTTCCTTCGGTAATACCATATAGTGTACGCAGAAGGCGGGTGCAAGCACCTGAGAGAATCCTCCCATATAGATCACGGGTGCTTTCTCCCGCAACCCCTGCATAGAAGGAATCGGGCGCCCGGAATACCTGAACTCTCCGTCATAATCATCCTCAATAAGGTATGCTTCGGAGCGTTCTGCCCAATCCAACAAGGCAAGTCTGCGGCTGATTGGCATGGTCATGCCCATAGGAAACTGATGTGATGGTGACACACCGGCCAGCGACACTGCTGCATGATCCAGCTCATTCAGATTCATCCCGTCGTTATCCAGCGAAACAGGGATAATCTCATATCCGTAATTGCGAAATGTACCGGGCAGGCAGCCGGTATCCCGGATTCTCTACAGCGATGGATTTACGACTTCCCTTGTACAGCATTGTCTGTGCGAGCAGTGACATCAGCAGATGCTGTTCCGCACCGATTACAATCTGCTCCGGTATACATCGAACACCTCTGAACTGTCCCAAATAGTCTGCAATCTCTCTCCTTAATCCCTGCTCCCCCTGAGGATCTCCGTAAAATAACAAATTCTTGGCTTCTTCACGCCATACCCGGTTTGCATACTGCTGCCATTTCACGTCTGGAAACAGCCCGAAGTCATTGCGTGACATATGAAAATCATAGGAAACCAACGCTGCAGGGCGCAAGCCCTGTAAATCTGGTGATGATGCCAAGGCATTCTCTTCCTTTTGCTTCTTGGTTGAGATGTCGGTATCAGATCTCCCCAGCCATATATCGTGATAACCTTCAACCACAGCACGCACACGATAACCCCGGCGCGGCTCGCTGTAGACGTAGCCCTCTGCAATAAGCTGCTGATATGCCCATTCCACAGGTGTTGTGCTGATGTCCAGCATTTCTGACAGTTTGCGAACGGAAGGCAGGCGGCTGTGTTCCACAAGCGCCCCGCAGAAAATTTCCCTTTTAATATGATCCGATAATTGAACATAAATAGGTGTACTATCCTGCTCATCAAGTTTTGGCAGCTGCATTATCGCTTCTTCACTCCATCTGTCCTGCTGAATTCGTAAAAACTGTATATTTTGAAGTATACAGTATCCGGATATACTTATGTCATCATCAATATATCCAAACAGTATAAGAGCGGAATGCCGAAGTGATCGCATCCGTCCAAGCCTGTTTGAATATGACAGGAGGAAGAAACATGTCATACCCTACACCTACGAATCGTACCGCCAAACTCATGCAGACTGAACGTATATATCTGCGTCCATTCGATATAACCGATGTGGATGCTTATTATCCAAGCCTGTTTGAGCCCGAAATGCGCAAACTAACAGGGACTCAAGCAAGCTTTATCCGTTCTCAGGTTGAAAAGTATGTGGAGAATTTAGCTCAGGACGACTCACGACTGAACCTGCTTATCGCATTACAAAGCACAGACGAAATTATCGGGGATGTCGCCCTGATGGACATGCACGCCAAAAATCGCAGTGCACACATTCGCATTGCTATCGATCAGCCAGCACACCAAGGTAAGGGATATGGTAGTGAAGCGCTGCTGCTTATGCTCGATTACGGGTTCGGCATCGCCAATCTGCATCGGATTGAGCTGGATGTCTTTGCTTTTAACGAACGCGCCATTCGCACGTATGAAAAGCTCGGCTTCCAGCGTGAAGGCGTGAAGAGGGACATGTTGTACTACGATCACCAGTACCATGACGCCATTCTGATGAGCATCCTCGAAGATGAATTCAGGGAAAAACATCTGAAAACAGACAGATAAAGTGAAGCTGACCTTTCTTATAAAAATAAATCGGAGCAGACTATTCTCCTGCCCCGATCAGAAAATGCAGATGACCCGCCAGCACCGACAGCTCGGCGGGTGTTTGCATGTACAGCTCGCCATCCGTGTCCGCCGGCATGGGTGCATCCGTTTTTATTTGAAGTGCAGCTGCCTTGAAGTAGGAGATACTCTCGTTTCGAGGCTGCCACTCCCCCTCCGGTTTATGAGAAAGTACCTCTCGCATTAGCGGAATACCTGTCTCATGGATAATGAGCACATCAAGCTTACCGTCCTGCAGTGCATCTGGAGCAAAAGGGAGCGCATTTGTCCCCAGAAAACGCCCATTAGCCGCGTATATCATCACTGCTTCACCTTCCATCCACTCCCCGTCTACCTCTAACTCGTAATGAAACGGCTCAGATCGACTGATGGTCTGCAGCGTGCTGATGAAGTAGCTGACTTTGCCCAGTGCACCTTTCAAATTCTCATTAATGTTCTGTGATGTATCACTGATCAAACCGATCCCGAAGAAATTGGTAAATACCCGGTTATCTGCCCGTCCCACATCCACTGCAGCAGCCCGCCCTGTCAGAAGCTGCTGAGCAGCTGTCTCTACATCTGGAGATAAGCCTAGTGAACGCGCAAAATCATTACATGTACCGCCTGGAAGTATCCCGATCTGTGGAGGATGCTGCAGGGAAGCCAGCCCGTTCACACACTCATGCACCGTACCGTCACCACCCAGAATAAACACAACCTCAAACTCTTCACCGCGTTCCCGGCACAGCTTCTCCCCTTCACCCGGTTCATCTGTTCGAACAACGACCAATTCACGAATGGCTGGAGCCAGTACGCCTGTCACCAGACCTACTGCATTTTCCCGGTTCGCTTTACCTGCATGAAGATGATGAATTAACAAAGCTTTCTTCCATTCCATGCTGCTCTTCCTCCATTCCAATGCTTGTTTCCCTTTACCCAAAATGCTTGGAAGAATAAACAAAATCAGGGCTTCACGATCAGATGCCTGTTTCACAGCCGAACCTGAGAAGGTAGAGTTCGATTAAGATACTTTTTTATGCGGATAACGCACCATTTTTGTTTCCTCTTGCGTAGTATCTGATGACTCTATAATTCACCATTCTCCACAGCCATAACCTGCTTCAAACAAATGTATGCATGAGAAAAATCGTTCCTCCGCAACCTATACAATATAGGTGAGTACTTCGTGGGAGCAGCCCATTCAATCCGCTTCGGATTGGTTAAATGTACACTATACGAATGGAGGAATTCCCTATGATTCCAGCGACATTGGAACAATTAGAACAAGTCCGCAAAGAATGCCGTACCATGGTTCGCAAAAGAGCCACTGCTTCAGCCGGGTCCACCCTTGTGCCCCTTCCCGGTACAGACGTCTTAGCTGACGTGGGCATGCTGATGCAGCTTTTACCTGCGATTAACAATAAATTTGGATTGTCGCAGAAACAGCTCGACGGTATGGACCCTGAGACCAAGTCTATGATCTACGGATTTGTCATGTCGATCGGAAGTAAAATCATCGGCCGTATGGTCACGAAGGAATTGGTCGTACAGGTGCTCAAACGAGTGGGTGTGCGCGTTGCAGCCAAATCGGTTGCCAAATTTGTACCGTTTGCGGGCCAAGGCCTTGCCGCAGCCCTCAGCTTCACCGCCATGCGGTATGTCGGCAGCAAACACATTGATGACTGTTATGAGGTGGTCAAACGAATGATTGAGCAGCGTGATGGGCTGCCAGGCGAACCAGCTCAGGCAGTACTGGAAAATGCGGATTTCAAACTTGATTCCATGGATCAATTGAAAGAGAAGTCTCAGGATAAAATGGAGCTTGAGGATGAATCTGCAGGTAAGACTGAAGATAAATCTGAGGATAAATCTGAGGATACGATGCTGTAAATACCGTCTGGTTCTAATGTGTAACATTTAAACGGGCAGAAGAGGCCAAAATGCCGTTCGTCCCGTTTAAATGTTATTTTCTAACTGTAGACAGAGCTACTGGCTAACTGTATTAAGATTGACCATATCACTGCTTCTTAATTTTAAAAGAGGTAAAGCCGTCAATGCAGATAGTATAATCAAAATTCCCGCCCAAAATCCTACCTGTTGGGCAGGGAAATATTTCAGTAATACACCAGTTCCAACCATAGATAAAGCCATCATAACGTTGGAAGTTGTTTCGCTTAGAGCAAATGCTCTTCCCAACACCTGCTCAGGTACTGTTCTCATGATAAGAGTCGTGTATGAAGCATTCCCAATGCCTGCCCCAAGTGTAGCAATTGAGATTAAGGCAGCTCCGATCCAAAGATTGGAAGATTGACTCATTAATGCATGAGATAACCCTTCAATTACGGATGATAATATCACTACTTGAATCATCCATTTTCTAAAGTAACTAGCTATGAATCCGCTGATTAGAAATCCAAAACCCAAAGCACCATATAAGATCCCTACTCCTGTATTTCCCTCCTGATACACTTGATAACCGTAAACACTTATAAGGATATTGATAGCTCCTCCACCTATTGGCCAAAATATAGCTTGAAGAGCAATAACCTTCAGCATAAGTGATCTTCTAAATTCTTTCCACAAGGTTGTTTCTTGCTCGGGATTTCCCACTGTATCTTGATATTCATTACTGGCCGGTATATCAACACTCTTTCTGTCATAAGACATGGTAGAAATAATTAATCCCGATATGAGGAAAGTCAGAGTGTTAATTACAAAGGCTAACTCATGTCCCAGCACAGCACTGATTACCCCCCCGAAAACAGCACCAAGAGTCATGTTAATTCCATTCAGTGACTGATCAACCGCATTCGCAGTCGTCAAGTTTTCTTTACTAACTATTTGTGGAATTAATGACTGTCTTGCTGGTGAGGACAATGCAGAAAAAACAACCAGTCCAACAGTGACTACATAAGCAATCCAAATGGTATCAGATGAATTTACAAATAAAAGTGAAAGAGCCAGAAATATACGAGCAAAGTCTGAAATCATAAGAATAACTTTTTTATTCATCTTGTCCGCTAGAATTCCACCTATAGGACCCATAAACAAAAAAGGTAACGTCCTTGCTGCAAGCGTAATGCCTACTGCCAGACCTGTACCTGTAATTTGAAGAAGTAAACTTAAAATAGCAACACTACTAAACCAATCCCCAATTCCACTAACAAAATTGGCCGTCACAAGCCTCTGATAACGTACCTCTTTTCTTAAAATATTAAAAACTTCCTTCACTTTTACCTCCCACCCACTGTAGAACTTATGGTGTTATAACTATCATTATTTGTATTAATTTTATTTTTCAACATCAGCTCTTTCGCTTTTACTTCAGCTCTATGAGCAATTTTAGAAGCAATCGACTCACACTTTGCCTTCAGCAGCTGTAACTGATATTCTTCATCTTCAAACCAAAAGGGTTTTAAATCTTTAACTAAATCATCGTCTTCACTTATAATCTCTTTTACGGCTGCATCAATCCATTGTCCCATAGTTACCGGTTCAAAAGTAAGTGTAATATGAATGCTAAGTGATTCTGACGAAGATGCCATATGGGGTGCACCTTGAGGAAGATACAGCATCTGTCCCTCTTTTAATAGCGTTTCCAATGCAGGAACCCCCAAATCCTCCAGGTTAACGGGTACTCCTCCTTTTCCACGTGTCTGTACATCAAATACCCTCCAGTTTTTATCTCCGCTGCATTGAATCACCAACTGCTCCGTTCTATCAATATGAGGAACAAACCCTGTTCGCCCAGGCGGCGTTATAACAGCAAAAGCAGCACATTTTGTTCCTAATCTTTTTCCCAAGGTACTGCATAGTGTTCTAATAGGCTTCCAATACTCCTCTAAGGCTGAAAGTATAACCGAATTCCCCTCATTTAGCGCTTTTACAGCCTTCGAACCGTCCAACACACGTGAAACAATGGTTTCACCCACAAGTACAGGTCTAGAATAATGTTTATGAGCCAATAAGGTGCCTTCTTTTACAATACGAAAACAACCTTCTGGAATCCGAGCATCAGTAAAAATACTTTTTAACGCCTCTTGGCCGAACAGCTCTTCTCCCCAGCCTTCTTCCATATTGTCAGTAATTATAACAGGGTACTTCGCCCACGCTTCTTGTGAAATATCCTTTAATACATCCGTAATTTTACCTGTATAATCCAAATTAACCCCTCCTTAAGATCGGTTACACACTTGATACTGAGAGTATTTTCTGCTCCTGAAGCTGTCCGATAGCACATAAAATTGCATTGTCAAATTGTAATTTCTTTTGAACATTATCTAATTTTGCCATCTTCATTAAAGAAGTTCGGATATGTTCAATTGTGCATCTCTTCTCACGATCAATAAATGTGAAAACAGCCAATGGCAGAGAACCAATTAATGAGACACTTATGGGTGCTTCTTTAAAAACAAATGCTGATTTACCATCATACAAAGATTTGACTTCCACACCTTTTGCAATAGAAACAAAAAGATTGTCCATTTCTTCAACTCCTTAATATCTATACGAGTCAACGAGTCAAAATTCATTTTTTAGAACCAGCAATGCAAAAGGCCATTGATCAGCCCCTCCACTAACGACATTACTCGGTAAGATAAACTCTTTGGTCCATCCAACATCAGCCGCAATTCCTGCTACTTCTGTAGTTGTCCAGATCCTATCTTTTGAAAATACAAATTCATATTTCAACTCTCCCTCAGAATCGGTGAGCGCTGTTATGGATGGCTGCATCAGCAATTTCGATTCCTTATCATAAAGCAAACTAATCCATGCAAGCATGTCCTTATTAGTTTGTGATTTAAATGGATGACAAAGGATGTTTCCTTTAAAAGTTTTTTCAAAATTAGAGACCGCCTCATCATCAAATACTGGCAGTAATAAAAAACGAGGTCCATTCTTCCCTAAACATGTTCTGATGTTATATAAAAACGAACTCAATTGGTCATGTGAAGTAAAGCAGTTGACAGATGCGGCCGATGTCACAGCTATTACCGAATCCCACATAGAGCTAAAAGATTTTACAGATTGTTTATCTAATAGATCCGAAACAACCCATGAATCCTCACCGACAATGTTGTCCGAGTCAAGAAGTCTTGCTCTGTTAATCTGATCAGCAGAATAATCTATTCCTTTCAAACGATAGGACTTATTTGCTAAGTGACGAGCCAACCTTCCTTCCCCACAACATAAGTCGACCAAAACATCTGTTTCCTTAGATATATTTAATTTAGATAGACCTACCTCTACCAATTCAAGATCCCACACTACTCCTTCTACTAGATCAGCTGAATACTCACACCAAACTCCACTATATAGATCATTGTGAATTGTAATATTCTCAACCTGGCCAAATGCACGTTGAAAAGGATAGAACTCTCTATACTTCTTAAGCTCCTCAAAGATTTCATGCCTTTGATCTGCTTGTGTAAATATCAAATAAATCACTCCTTATCAAAATTCATATATAGTTAAGAACTTTGTTCGAGCTAATTATTTCATGCACGTTAGGTAGATCGCTGATAAATCGGAAGCCATTATTCATCCATGTAATAAAATCGATACCATCTGCTCCAAGTTCATGACGATAATGGGACATAGACAATGTTTCCAGTAAATAGCTGGCACGCTTATACCTAGTCAGAAATCGCTGTTCAATATCTCCTAGTGTTAATCCAAATTTAATATACTTATCACTATTAAAAAGTATCTTAGCAAATAAAAATGACAAATGAAGATACACATGCGCAGCAGCTATTGCTCTTCCAACAGGGAACATTCGATAGTTCTCTCCCCCCCAAGGAATTGGTACAGAGAAACTCCCAAAGTCGTTGTAACCCGGTCTTAGCATACGTTTTGTCAAGCGGATTGTAAGAAGCTTGTGGTGCAAAGCTTCATGCAATAAGGCATCTGCTAAATCCAATTCACTATTAAATAGTTCTGGATCAACATAAATAAGTTGTGGGGTCGTGAATGTAAAACCTGAATCTATAGTCTTAGTAACAGGAAGAATAGCAGTAATCATTGATAACGTATCAGATGATAACTCAGGAATGGTTTCGCTAAGTAATCTCATAGCCAAATGAAACTTTTCCTTAACCTTGTCGTCTATGCATGAAGCAAGAAGTTGAATCGAGACCCCACTCTCTCTCATATTTTCTTCGAAACGGCTGCTCAACAGACGATACATCAAGTTAGATGAATCAACCCCTTCACAATCAAGCAAAACTAATTCGGAATCTTTTAATCTAACTTCATTAATGGTATGTAAACTTAATGCCTCATAAGTAAGTTCCAGCATCTTTTTAATCTCATGTGAAGAATATCCTCCATTAGAGGATGAAGACAAAATACACGTTCCAGAAATAGCAATTTGACCTGATGCTGTCAGCGAATTCGGTTCATTTTTGAGATTCAATCTATATAAATTGGAAAAGGTATTAATCATTCCATCTTTGAATTGGTTAAAATTATAGTTAAGAGCTTCTCCTTTTCCATAAGGTCCATCCGTAAAAAATTCCTCAATTCGTTTAAATTGATTAACCATATATTTTATTTTCACTCCTTATAGTTCATGAGAAAAAATTGAATAAAGAAGGGCAACAGCTGCCCTTCTTGTTAGGTATTACACGTTATCGATATCCTCTTGTGGAGTAGTAACCAGTGGATATTGCGATGCTGCTCTTTGTTCATCTCCGATTATTACACTGCTCGCCTCATAATCTGAAGTTGTTGTAACATGCTCAATCAAATCTTCCAGTACCAACTTTGACATGCAAATCCCTCCTTCCTTTTATGATATAATTTGGAAGTAAAATTCCATAAATATATTCTTCCATATGAATACATTTAAGTCAACCCTTGATGTATAAATTCATTATTTTGTAGTACATAGTAAACGTAATCTCCCACACTTGCAGCACAGGTGAAATTCTAGGAAGTTGACTTTATGGTGACGAAAGGATAGGACACACTTTCAAGGTGTACTTGGAGGGATATAAAAAGGGGATAATTACCCAAGAATAAGGATTTGTAAGAAGAAAGGAGAAGACAAAGAAGGTCAGTGATATTAATAAACTGTGTGAATTGTTTCGCAGGTTCCTCCCAGCACAACGAAATAAAAAAACCGACGCCAGTAACTGTACCGACGTCAGTTTGAGAACTATGATTGTTTTAGACACTTCTACTTTATAAACATGACTAAATATTACCCTTAGATCGCCTGCGGCTGCCGCTCTGAAAACTGGCTGTTGTACAGATCGGCATAGAAGCCCTGCTTTGCCATCAGCTCATCATGGCTGCCCTGCTCAATCACGTTACCGTGATCCATCACAAGGATCAGATCGGCGCCGCGAATGGTGGACAGACGGTGGGCAATGACAAAACTCGTACGGTTTTTCATCAGTTCATTCATCGCTTTCTGGATAAAGACCTCGGTTCGCGTATCCACACTGCTGGTTGCTTCATCCAAAATGAGGATAGACGGGTTCGCTAGAATCGCTCTCGCAATCGTCAGCAGCTGCTTCTGGCCTTGTGAGATATTGGACGCCTCTTCGTTCAGCACCGTATCGTAGCCATCCGGCAGTGTACGAATGAAATGATCAGCATGGGCAGCCGCAGCAGCCTTGACCACCTCTTCTTCCGATGCACCTTCCCGTCCATAAGCGATATTATCCCGAATTGTACCGTTAAACAACCACGTATCCTGAAGCACCATACCAAACATACCGCGCAGATTACCACGTGACATGTCCTTAATATCAATGCCGTCAATGGTAATCCGGCCGCGCTGAAGTTCGTAGAACCGCATCAGCAGGTTAATCAACGTCGTTTTACCAGCACCTGTCGGACCGACAATTGCGACGGTCTGCCCTGGTGCGACGTCAATATTCATATTGTGAATGAGCAGTTCATTTTCCTTATAACCAAAATCTACTGCTTCAAAAGCAACTGCACCTGCCGGGTGACGCAGCACCGCAGGTTGTTTCGACTCCGGAACTTCCTCTTCCTCATCCAGCAGCTCGAATACCCGCTCTGCCGAGGCAATTGTCGACTGAATAATATTGGAGATGTTAGCAATCTGATTAATAGGCTGTGTGAATTGACGTGAATACTGCGTGAAGGCCAAGATATCCCCGATGGAGATCGAGCCACGTGTAACAAAAATCCCGCCGACTACGCAAATCAGCACATAGCCCAAGTTCCCGACAAAGTTCATTAGAGGCATAATAATCCCTGAGATAAACTGTGCTTTCCAACCCGATGCATACAGCTCCTCATTCACTTTCTCAAACTGCTGTACGGATTGTTCTTCACGTCCAAATGCTTTGACCACTTTGTGGCCTGTATACATCTCTTCTACGTGACCGTTCAGTTCACCAAGCGATTTCTGCTGCCCAGCAAAATGTTTCTGCGAACGGGAAGCCACCAGCATAACCACCACAACACTAAGCGGCAGGGTCAGAAGCGTGATAAGAGTCATCCACGGACTAATCGTCAGCATCATAATGATGACACCAACAATCGTTACTACTGACGTAATAAACTGAGCCAAACTCTGCTGCAGCGTATTACTGATATTGTCCACGTCATTGGTTGCACGGCTAAGCGTCTCACCATGCGTACGGGAGTCAAAATATTTTAGCGGCAGACGCCCAACCTTGGCACTGACCTGCTCCCGCATATCATAGACAACCCGCTGGGCTACACCAGCCATCAGATATTGCTGTACATATGCAAAAGCTGCACTGAACAGATACAATCCAAGCAGAAGGTACAATACTCTCATCAAAGCAGGGAAATCAATTCCCGCCCCCTGCACACCCTGCATAATAGCAATAGCGCCATGGGCAAGAATATCGGTACCCTCAGCCATAACCTTTGGACTAATAATGCCGAACACCGTACTTAAAATGGCAGCAATCAGGACACCGATCAAACGGGAACTGTGCGGCCGAAGATACTTAATCAAGCGGCGCAGCGTACCTTTAAAATCCTTCGCTTTCTCTGCTGGAGGCCGCATGCCCATACCCCCACCAGGGTGACCCGGCCCGCGCGGAGCACTTGCTTTGCGTTCTGCTGTACGTTCACTCATGCGATCTCCTCCTCAGTCAGCTGGGAGGATACAATCTCGCGGTACACTTCATTGTTCTCCAGCAGCTCTTTATGTGTTCCCGACCCGACAATTCGGCCTTCATCCATAACGAGGATACGATCCGCATCCATAACCGTGCTCACACGCTGAGCTACGATCAGCACCGCTGCTTCCGTCGTTTCCGATTTGAGTGCAGCTCGCAGTTTGGCATCCGTTTTAAAATCAAGGGCCGAGAAACTGTCATCGAAAATATAAATGTCCGGACGGCGAATCAGTGCCCGTGCAATGGACAACCGCTGTTTTTGTCCACCGGATACGTTATTCCCGCCTTGTGCAATCAGGCTGTCATAACCATCTTTCATCTCGGAGATAAAGTTCTCTGCCTGTGCTGTACGCGCTGCATGCATGACTTCATCCATGCTTGCATCATCTTTACCATGGCGAATATTCTCTGCGATTGTTCCAGTAAACAGGACTGCTTTTTGTGGGACGAACCCGATTTTGGACCGTAGTTCTTCCTGTCTAAGCTCCCGCACATCCGTTCCGTTCACACGCACACTACCCTCGGTCACATCATAGAAACGCGGAATGAGGCTCAGCAGCGTTGTCTTACCGGAGCCCGTACCGCCAATAATCGCTGTCGTTTCACCCGAACGAGCCGTGAACGAAATATCGGATAAGGCAGCATTCTCTGCACCCGGATAACGGAAAGTGACATGATCAAACTCGATCATTCCCTGCATGGATTTCATCGTGCGAGGCTGTGCAGGGTCGGACAGATCCGGCTGCATATCGAGCACTTCATTTATCCGTTCTGCCGAAGCTGACGCTCTTGGAATCATCACAAAAATCATGGATACCATAATCAGTGAGAACATGATCTGCATGGCATACTGCACAAAGGCAATCAGCGAACCAATATTCATATGACCGCTATCAATGCGCAGACCGCCGAAGTACAGAATCGCAATCATCGAAAAGTTCATGACCACCATCATTACAGGCATAACTGTAGCCATTAGGACATTGACCTTGATTGATGCATCTCTTAATTCCGTATTTGCCCCGTTAAAGCGAACACGCTCATGTTCGCCCCGGTTAAAAGAACGAACAACCCGGATACCCGTCAGCTGTTCGCGAAGCACGAGGTTAAGCCGGTCCAGCTTTTTCTGAATCTGCTTGAACAGCGGGAATCCTTTGGAACCAATCAAAGCGATGGCTCCCGCAAGTACGGGCAGCACGACCAGAAAGATGGTGGACAGCTTAGCATCCTGGGAAACGGCCATGAAAATCCCCCCGATACACATCATCGGAGCCATTATCATCATGCGCAGCATCATCGTTAATACGTTCTGAACCTGTGTAATATCGTTCGTTGTACGAGTAATCAGTGAGGCTGTGCCCAGCTTGTCGAATTCCTGCAGCGAGAAATTCTCGACATGCCGGAACACTCTGCTGCGCAGCTGCTTGGCGAATCCACCCGCTGTGCGGGAAGACAGGTAACTTGCAATAATGGAACATGCGGTTCCACCGATAGCAATCAGCAGCATGAAACCGCCGATTTTCCAGATATAAGGTACATCACCTTTGACGATACCCAGGTTCACGATATCTGCCATTAACGTAGGCAGATACAGCTCGGCCATCGTTTGCAGAAATATAAGCGCCAAAATAAAAAAAATCGGGATTCGATATGGCTTAAGCATGCGAAACAATTTCATCATGGCGTATCATCTCCTTGTTTGGCTGCTCCTTGTTCGGGTATTTCGTTGTCCTGTGTATTTGCTTGATTCTCTTGTGCATCCGGCTGGTGATCTTGTCCAGCTGTCGCATTTGGGTCTTCAGATGCTTCGTTCTGTCCCGAAAGTTGTGTATCAAAGAAAGTGTATACTTTGCTGAGCAGTGCAGCCAGCTGCAGGCTGTCCTCTTCGCCCAGATGTTCAACCAGCCTGTTAAAGGTTGTCATCCGTTCTTCATGCGCGGCACGGATAATTGCACGTCCTGCATCCGTAATTGTAATCCGCACTGCTCGCCGATCCTCGGGGTCCATCGTGCGCTCAACCAGACCTTCATCCTCAAGGCCGCGAATAACAGGCGTAATGGTCGGTGATTTTACGCGCATTAATGCGCTGATCTCCGATACTTTCAATCCTGGATGTTCCTGATTTAAATGGCTCTCAAAATCGGGTGGATTATCCCGCCAATCCATACGTTCACCCGGATGTGAACCGTGAAGCAGACAGGCCAGTACCATAATTTCATTGTGATTGCGTCCGGACGGTTTATGCTGTCTCCATTTGCCCTTGTTAAACTGCATGATGGAGTATAAAAGCTTCTGGGCTACCGGATCTATACCAGTCATCTTATCGTCCTCCTTTATCAGAACTTCGGTGTCCTGAAAATAATCATAGCCTATCTATTAAATAGGTCCTTTATATAATAGGTTCACAATTTAATAGCCAATCAATTAATTAGATATACTAATTATATGTTCAGCATACGTCTATGTCAATCCTTTCATTCGTGTAAATTGAATCCAAAAATCCCGGACAGCCTCCCCATGTCAATTGATCAGGCCAAAAAGCCCCCAATCCCCCTCTGGCGAAAGGCCAGCTGAAGGAATTGAGAGCATGTTCATGTAAAAAGGATAGATTCAATATTATTTTGAAGCGGAAACGCTTTTCGGCACATCAGCAAATGGGAAATAGGCCTCGGCATTATTATAAGCAATCCCCTGCACGATCCGACCGAGCAGTTCCATATCATTAGGTGCTTCGCCTTGTTCTGCCCATTCTCCAATCAGGTTGCAGAGGAGTCGGCGGAAATATTCATGCCGGGTGTAAGAAAGAAAACTTCTCGAATCGGTTAACATGCCCACAAAACGGCTGAGAAGCCCTACATTCGCCAGTGCTTTCATCTGAGCAAGCATGCCGTCCTTCGTATCATTGAACCACCATGCTGCACCAAGCTGGATTTTCCCCGGTGTACCGCCGCCCTGGAAGCTTCCGATAATTGCAGCCAGCACCTCATTGTCCCTTGGGTTGAGGGAGTAGAGAATGGTTTTGGGCAGAGCATCCTGCTGCTCCAATGTATCCAGCAATCCGATAACAGCTCCGGATAGAGGGGTATCATTAACCGAATCATAACCCGTATCAGGGCCGAGCTGCTTGAACATCTTCGTGTTGTTGTTACGTGCCGCATTGATGTGGAACTGCATGACCCAACCGCGCTCCGCATAAAGCTTGCCTAGAAACGTCAGTGTAACCGTCTTGTATCCATCCTCTTCCGTACGGGAAACCTTCTCCCCGGCAAGTGCCTTGGCAAAGGCAGCCGCTGCTTCCTCGCGAGTCGCTGCAGCGTATGGCACATAATCCAGTGCGTGATCGGAAACACGTCCACCAACCGAATGGAAGAACTCTACGCGGGATTCCAGCGCAGCCAGGAACGAGTCATAATCGGCAATTTCTGTACCCGCCACTTGTGAAAGCTTGGCCACCCACTGGGTAAAGGTATCTCTATTCAACTCCAGCCCCTTATCTGGACGAAACGATGGCAGGACCGCCGTATCAAAACCTTCAATCTCCTGAATTTTCAGGTGGTATTCGAGAGAATCTGTCGGATCATCGGTTGTGCACACAACGGTGACATTGGATTTGGTAATCAGATCACGCGCACCGAAGCCGTCGCTGTTCAGCTTGGCATTTACTTTTTCCCAGACCGCAGGAGCACTTGACTCATTCAATACCTCATGCACATCGAAATAACGCTGTAATTCTAGGTGGGACCAGGCGTACAGCGGGTTGCCAATCATCATGGGCACCGTTTTGGCATAAGCGAGAAAGCGGTCGTAATCGGTTACGCCTTCCCCGCCGGTCACATATTTTTCTTCAATCCCGTTAGCCCGCATCAGCCGCCACTTGTAATGGTCGCCATATAACCAGGCCTCAGTCAGATTGCCAAATGTTTTGTTTTCGTAAATTTCCTGAGGACTGAGGTGGCAGTGATAATCCATAATCGGCATGTCTTTGGCGTACTGCTCGTACAGCCTTACCGCCGTTTCATTGTGAAGCAGGAACTGTTCATCCAGAAAAGATTTCATTTCGCCTTGCACGCTCCCTTTAGGTGAGTTTACGTTCATACAGGTTCACTTTCCAATCTTTACGCTACACCGTTTGCCCGCAAAGTTCAATATAAAATGATAGCGTTCTCAAAAAAGGTTGGTTTGGGCATACTCTCGGGAACACGTTATACTGGATTTAACACGAATGGTGCTGATTTAAAGATGAATACGGATAATAAGATCAAAGGTTAATCCGTTACCGGTCCTGCATTCGCCAGGCAGGTTTACCTTTGTCAAACAAGGAGATGAAATGCGGTGAAAGTCACTTTTCTTGGTACAGGGGATATGTTCAGTGTTGAGCAGCATCATAACAGTATGCTGGCTGAATTCGGCGGCACCCATCTGGTGATTGATTTTCCGGAGTCCAACGCCAAAGCACTTAAAGAATACGGATTCGCAATGACCGGCATTCATAATGTGTTCATTACCCATCTGCATGAGGATCATATTAACGGGGTTCAGATGCTTGGGTATTATGCCCAGATTGTAGGAGATCGTAAGCCGCGTTTGTTTATTCATGAAGAGCTGGTTGATCCGCTGTGGAGCATCCTCTCTCCAGGCATGCGTTATACTACGGACGGCGAGCGTACGATGAGTGATTATTATGACGTGGTTCCGCTGCCGGATGGCGGAAGCTTTGAACTGGGCGGGGTAACATTCGAGACGTTCCGCACGAAGCATGTTCCCGGCATGGTCAGCAGCGGACTGATGGCCAAGTCTTATTTTTACTATAGTGCGGACAGCACACTGGATCGTGAGCTGGTAGAGCGGACCGCACCCGATGTGCAGCTGATTTTCCATGAATGCCATATGCATGACTTGGTTATCAAATCTCATACTTCTCTGGAGGATCTCGAGCAGCTTCCCCCCGAGGTAAGACAAAAAACGGTGCTGATGCACTACCATGATGAGTACGCGAACGATGCTAAACGTGCAGCATTCAACCGCGAGCACGCGGATGATCTGCGTATGGCTGGCACCTTGGAGTCTTTTGAGTTGAAGGCATAAGCAGGAGCGGACTTTGGAGTAGAATGAGGAACCGGTGACCGGGGGATCAGGGCAAACCCTGCCCTGTAATCCCCCATTACTCTTTTTCCCCCCATATCTTCATATATTCAACCATTCTTGAAGAGGGCTTTGCTTGAAGGCGAAAATAATCTTCAGTCCGCTGCTCTTCCGGTCCATATGAAATTTTGACATACATTTCAGTATAATTCTGGAGATATTCCGGACTGATCTCTGATTCCGGTTTCATTACATAACTTCTGGACAGACTTAAGCCCAGCGGCTCCTTACCCGGTCCCAGTGTAGTTTCATAGGTATTACTTACATTCGAAGTGAAAAGTTCACCTGCATGGACGACCTGCAATATCTCGGGATCAAGGGTGAAGGATTGAATGACGTTCAACATCGGTATGTGAACCTCATTAAGCATAATCTCATATGTAATCTCCTCTGCTCCAGATTCACGATTTACATCTACCGCCGCAGCCAGATGATACCCCTCTGGTGGGGCCTCCTTGAAAATCTCCTGCTCCTTCGTCATCCGTTTGGTTATTTCCCTGCGTTCCCCATTAAACGTATAGCTGTCCGTGCGCTTTGCTTCTCCATGTGGTCCCTGTTCTGCATCATAACTGCATGCCGCCAAACTTGCAGCTAGAAGAAGATATAGAGCAAGCAGAAAAAGACGTCTTCTTTTTCCTGCTTGTGTCGTTCTAGTCCTTGTTCTTGATATTGTTGTTTTTGATATTGTTGTTCTTGCTTTGAATTCTGTTTTGATTCTTCGACGCATGCCAGTCTCCTCGCTTCTATCTTATATAAATCCTGAAACATGCCAACTTGGCTCGTATAGATTTCAAAACACCTTATTCCTATATTTGGGTTATTGTATCATAAATTCTACTATGAATCGTTACTATGTGAATCATGGATACACAAGTAACGATGATATGGGTCCATTGGTAACGTTGAGTAGATAGAGAGCAGTCGAAGCAGCAAGAGTACATAAAGAGCAGCTCCATAAGAGCAGCCGAACTACACAAGAGCAGACAGAGTTCGTAGGGGAAACCTGGAGCAGTTGGTCATACTATATAAGTCCGAGGAAATTTTAGCAGTGTATACTCATTTAAATATCCATTTTACGTTAACGATTTCCAGAAACGTTATTTAGCGTATATAGGAGAGTTTTAAATTTTAACGATCCCCAGAAACGTTATATCGTTGAAATTGCTGTAAATGATACTGTTTTGATCGAATTCCAGCGAAATAAGCTTACTGGGAATCGTTAGATTTCCTGAAACCCTATTTGGGGCAAATAAGGTTTCCTGAGATCGTTAGAATCCATAGTTCTCCAAAACACAACAAATACCACCTGAATCAGCACGCGACAGCACGCGTGATCAAACTGCCCCTCTCACAACCCGCTATAGAACGAGTGGGAAAACAGTTCAGCTTCAGGTGGTTTAATAACGACTTAACGACTTAAGATTCTTGATCGAGCTTTACGTAATCATTATGCCGAGATATTATTCTGCCAATGCAAATGCGAGTAACATAACATTCACTTTGAACTCATGAACATCCTGTTGATTACTTTATACAACCCGTTCGCGGTATCCGCGGCATCTGCAGCAGCATACAGCATGCGTTTCCTGCACACGAACAGGCATGACTCTGTATCTGCAGCAATCGCAATATCTGTATCCGCATGCAGCGTACACTTTCTGCGAGCAGGCGTACGCATATCACTCTGTATCTGCAGTAACTGTCCCGCAATCCTCGTCCTGATCTGGCAGAGCCCAGACGGAGACACCACCACCGCACACATGGAACGTGGCCCAACCATCTTCTTCAATGGTAATCTCATCGTCACAGCTGTGTGTCAGGTCTGACCAGACTTCTCCTGCACGATGTTCACCGATAAACATTCTCTTCTCACCGTCATCCCCATTGGAGATGACCACTGCGCAGCCGGAGCCTTCGATCTCGTCCACGCCGCGGCGCACCCAGCCAATCGTATTGGCATGATCGAAATAGTCTTCCTGTTCTCCATAGGCTTTGTTGCAGCGAGCTGACAACAGAATGTCCAAAATCTCTTTTTTGCCCTCCACCGGCTCAGGTCCACCAATGCCATAATAATCGCCGTAGAAGACAACGGGATATCCGTCACGACGCAGCAGTGTCAGTGCGTATGCACTCGGTTTAAACCAATCACCCACCCAGGATTCCAAAGCTTCATGGGGCTGTGAATCATGGTTATCTACAAAGGTTACCGCATGAGTCGGATGAGTCTGAACGAGCGTATCCTCAAAAATTTTGGAAAGATCGAAATCCCGGCCTGCGAGGGAAGCCTCATGGAACTTATAGTGAAGCGATACATCAAATAGGTCAATCTGGTAATCCACCGTATCCAAAAACGTACGACAGGCATCCAGGTTCGAGTTCCAGAACTCGCCTACAATGTAGAAATCCTGACCACGTTTGCGGATCATTTCGGCAGCAAATTCCTTGATGAACTCATGGTTGATATGTTTAATCGCATCCAGACGGAAACCGCCGCACTGGAGGGTATCAATCAGCCATTTGCCCCACTCAATCATCTCATTCCGCACATCCGGGTGGTTATAATCTATATTGGCAAACATCAGGTAGTCATAGTTGCCAAATTCGTCATCGACATTTTCATTCCAGTTTTTGTTCTCACCCGCAATGCGGAACACACCGGTCCGCTCTTCTCTGGCATCAAAATCGGTACCGTTGAAGTGCTCGGACGTCCATTTAAAGGACGAATATTGATCACCGCGTCCGGGAAATGTGAATTTGGTCCACCCTTCGATCTCAAACGGTTCGGAAATTTCCTTGGTCCGGTCATTGGGATCAACCTCAATGACCTTAAATACTTCCTTCTCGTCTGCCCCGGCCTTATGATTCATCACAAGATCCACATAAACAGCAATGCCGCTTTTCTGACACTCGGCGATGGCTTCCACCAACTCCTGCTTAGTGCCATATTTGGTGCGCACCGTACCCTTTTGATCAAATTCGCCCAGATCATACAGATCATATACACCATAACCTGTATCGTCTGCAGACACCGCTTTGGTTACGGGAGGCACCCATACGGAGTCTATGCCTTTTGCTTTCAGTTCCGGGGCCATGTCAGCCAGTCGTTTCCAATGATTGCCGTCTGCAGCCAAATGCCATTCAAAAAACTGCATCATCGTATGATTTTTCTTCATCACAAACCGACCTCCTTGATTTGCATTCGAATCGGACCGCGGAACGGATAGGGTATCGCCGTTGTTCGTTCGTGCTAACCAAGTTATAACCCGTTTACCCTATGTTTCAATCATGAAAATGAAAGAATGTTAAGAAAACAACGAATATTTTACGTAAAATTTTGAAAAACAGAACTAAAAATGTGGAATATCCGTCAAATTCGCTTATAATCCAGCCACTCTTCCGGTAATAAGGAACGATACGGTTCCTGCGTGAAGCGATCATCCACCAGCACCAATACACCCTTATCCTCTTCCGTTCGAATGAGTCTGCCCCCAGCCTGAAGTACTTTGTTCATGCCCGGGAATACATAAGCGTAGTTAAAACCGTTACGTCCCGATTTGTCAAAGTAATCCTTCAGCACGTTGTTCTCCAGACCAATCTGCGGCAGCCCCGCACCGACAACGACAACTCCATTCAAGCGGTCTCCCGGAAGATCAACTCCCTCCGAGAACACGCCGCCCATCACGGCAAAAACAAGACGTGTACGCTCGGGATGCGGCTGAAATGCCGCCAGAAACTGCTCCCGCTCCTGCTCGTTCATGCCTTGTTCCTGCATCACCGTATCTGCATCGCTCGGAAGCTGCGCGTACGCCTCATACACCTCCCGCATGTACGGATAAGAAGGGAAAAAGACGAGCAGATTGCTGCGCGGCCACTCGGATACAAGCTGCTGTAACATCTCGGCAATTGGCCGCTTGGAACGCTCTCGGTCTTTATAACGAACAGACAATGGCATTAGACGCACATCCAGCTGTTCCCGATTGAACGGTGACGGAATCTGGAGCGTGTAGTCCTCCTCCTCTGCCCCCAGCATATCCCGATAATAACGAAGCGGTGACAAGGTTGCCGAAAAATGAATCGTCGAACGGAATCCTTTCGCAGTCTGACGCAGCAGCAGCGAAGGGTCCAGACAGAACAGCTTCACCCGCACCTCGCTCCGCACACATTCCGCATATGTGATAAAACGCTCATCGTACAGCTTGGCAATCCGCACAAAATTCTGGGCCGTAAAATAGGCATCCAGCAGGCTGGTCCGTCTCGGCATTCTTTGATCCCCCTTCGACAAGACACTGCTCTGCCACCATAATAAAAGGCTCCAGTCGTTCGATCAGTTCCTCTGGCGCCTCCTGCTGAATGATCTTACCCTCTTCTCCGCCATTCTTACGAAGGGTGATCAGATACTTGTCGATTGCTCCGGTGTAGTCCACTATCGCTTTCGCGGCGGGTACATCGCTGCCCAGCGTCTGGAATTCTCTTTTGACATCGAGAAACACCGCCTTTTCCAGCTCAGCCGAGAACATCATTCGCCCACGATCCACCAGATTATGTGCCTCATCCACCAGCAGCACCGTCCTGCGCTTCTGTTCCTCCAGCATACGCTTCAGCGATATACGCGGATCAAAAATGTAGTTGTAATCGCAAATTACTGCATCGGCTGCATACGCTGCATCCAATGAAAACTCAAACGGACACACCCGATGCTTACGGGCATACTGCTCAATAACGGGGCGAGTCATCAGCGTCTCGTGTTCGAGCATGTCCAGCACAGCACCGTTAATCCGGTCATAATACCCATCACACATACCGCACTGGCCTGTATCACAGGCTTCCTCGTCCTTGAAGCAGATTTTGTCCTTCGCCGTCAGACTGATGACATGCATCTTCAACCCTTCCGCCTGCATCCGGGCAAAAGCTTCTTCAGCCGCCACTCTCGTTGTCGTTCTCGCAGTCAGGTAGAACAAACGACTGGCCTCACCTTCACCGATGGCTTTCACCGTAGGGAAGAGCACGGACATCGTTTTGCCGATGCCTGTGGGTGCTTTTGCCATAAGCCCCTGCCCTTCACGAATCGTTTTGTACACTGCACCTGCCAGCTTGCGCTGCCCCTCCCGGTATTTGCGAAAAGGAAATGGCAGCTCGCGCACACTAACGTCCCGTTCCGCTTCATAAGCAGCAATCATCTCGGCATACGGTGCATATCCGGCAATGACCTCCGCTGCAAACTGCTCCAGCTCCTGTCGCTCCGCCATGCGACGAAACCGACGCTCTTCACCCGTCACCGAATGCACATACGTCAACTGCACCTGCATTCGCGGCTCATCATGCTGGACGGCATACATATAGGCATACATCTTTGCCTGCGCCCAGTGTACGTCGAGTCCATCATCCAGCTCGTCCAGATTGCCTGCTGTGGACTTGATCTCATCCACCGTCAATTGACCCTCTAAGCGGATCAGGCCGTCACATCGTCCTTCGATGACGTACGTCAGATCCCCATGCTGAAGCTCGGCTTCCAGCACAATCTCCTTCAAATCCTCTTCCGTATAGGCCTTCTGTACCCGCTGATGAATCCGTGTCCCCTCCTGCATCGACGCATTGGTACGGAACCCCGGACGTATGCTGCCGCTGCGATACACGTACTCAACCAGCGGTCGGACTGATATCCGAATTGTTGTTTTCATGCGATCACCCGTTCTGCTTGTAGTGGTTCTACTTTATCATGAAACATGCTTTCAGTCACAATGGCCTCTCCAAAAATGAGCTGGTCGCAGATTATGGTTTACATGATCCTCGAACCTTGGAAAAGTCCCAGGAGCTTGATGCAATTTGAACCAGTATAATGAAATGAAAAATAAAAAGCCGACTGCATAAGCAATCGACTTAGGGTGAGTAACTTTGCCGGGTCGCTCACCCTTCCTATTTTATCATACATCATGGAGGGTATACAGCAGGATTAAAGCCACGGAAAGAGAGGATGGCGCAAGAATGGATACATGTACATGCCCTTATTGTGGCAGTGTTCTGAAGAGTATAAGCTATGCATATTACTGTGATTTTTGTGAAATGGATATTCCAGAAGAAGATACACAGGAGAATGGCCAACGAAAGCATATTCCTTTTCTGCTAAACAATGTGGCCATTTCAAATGCAGACGAGAACACTATACAGCTCATGCAAAGACCGACCAATGAGTTAATCGTTCTGCTGCGTCTAGTTCGTCAGAAGGCTACAGATTTTTATAACTATTTAAGGGTTTTTAACAAGGCCGAGGGTGAATTTAAGGAACATGCTGAGTTAACAGGCAAGGACTATGAGTATTGGACGCGAAAAGCCTGGGTATTAGAAAATATTCTAAGGGATCGCACCGGAGTCTACCCTGATAAAATCACAAATGACTATTTGCATAAATTAGTTGCAAAAGCTGAAAAAATAAACCGTAAAGCCATGAGAATAAGAACTAAAGAACAGCAGATATAGAATAAAACTTTGTATTTCGTGGCCTATGTTCTATCATAGATGCATGTGTTAAGTGGAAGAATATTATTATTAGAAAGGGTGGTCTTCGCGTGAAACGTATATCAATATCTGAATTGAATGAAATATTAGTAAAAGCTACATTCTCAGCCAGACAAGAGGCCAAAACGAACGGTGTCCCCATTGTGTATGAGGAAAATGAAAAAATGATTAAGGAATATCCGGATGGGAGAAAAACCGAAATCATCTATGAAAATGGAATCAAAAGGGAAATTGAATATCCATGAGCAAACCTGTCATGACTGTTTTCGCTGGCACAAATGGAGCAGGAAAGAGCACATTAACCAGGAATTTTAATGATCAGTTAGGAGAAATTATTGATCCTGATGCCATTGCGAAAACTATCAATCCTCATAACCCTGAATCGGTTTCTCCATCAGCAGGAAGAGAAGCCATTAAACGCGTTCGAGAATGCATACAGAACGGTAAAAGCTTTTCCATTGAAACGACTCTTGCTGGTAAACACGCCATACGGCAAATGGAACAAGCCAAAGAAGCAGGATTTGAAATAAATCTTTATTATGTAGGACTTAAAAATGTAGAATATCATATCGAGCGGGTAGAAATGCGAGTTAAAAATGGTGGGCATCATATTCCAGAGGAAGATATTCGAAGACGATATGACCGTTCAATCGGTCATTTACCTGATGCAATAAAATTAGCTGATCGTTCTTTTATTGTTGATAACACTTCAAAGTTTAGGTTAGTAATGAAGATAGACAAAGGAAAGGTTCAAACAATATCTAAAGACATACCGCAGTGGGTTAAAACCACTTTTTTAAGAGAAGCGGAGAAAGTACAGGAGCATACACATACGAATGAAAGTACACCTGAACGTGAAGGTAAACAAACAGAAAAAATCAAGGCATCAGATCTAGAACGATAAAAAGAGAATAGAAATTCCGGACGGCTATGGCCGTCCTTTTGCACGTCTCCGGAAGATCGAACAGCTACGCACGTACAGGAGCGCCCGAGCTGAAGGCGCACGCCAGGCGTGCGGCTGCGATCCAAACGAGATCGGGGAGCATTTCCATACTCTTCAGTTTCCTATTCTATATCTGTATTGGCATTAGTTAGCGGGAATGCAGATAGTGTATCGGGTTTAACTAAATAACTGTTATTCACTGCATCCAATTGTTTTTGTTCCAATTGTAAAACTTTATTAAGATCAACACTTGGATACATCAAGTTACCTTCTATATTATGATGGCTCTTTCCTGTTACCGGGTCATTTCCCTTTAGTTCAGGATTAGAGAAGTATAGCGCATGTCCGAGTTCGTGTGAGAATAAATTTATCCCTGCATGATCCTTGGTTGTTAGAACAATATACAGATGATTATTGTAAAAGTAGGTTCTTCCTGTTGAGGAATCTCCAATTTTAGTTATATTGAAATAAAACACATGTAAAAGCCTTCTTGAATCTACCCTGCATACTTCAGCTTTAATTACATGGTCAAATAAACGTTTTAATTTAGCTCCTTGGGGGCTATTAATTTCTGCCGCAGGAACGATGTCTTCACTTCGGTATATAAATTGATCTTGATTTTCAAGCAGTCGAATATGACTAGGAGAAGAAAATTTCACGCCCCAATACGAAGAAGCTCTTTTTTCATCTAATGTTGCTACATTGTAAATCGGCTGATCTCCCATTAATTTTTCTGATATCCATGTACATATACATATAGGTTCAATCGGCACTAGAACACATCCTTCATCCATTTATGCTCATTATTATGTGCAAAAAAAGAGAGGGGAATTCAGCAATTAAATTGGCGCAAGAAAAAAGACCACCTTAAAAAGATGGTCTTAGAAAAGTATTTAGCCATTAACCCCATGATTAAACGGTGCAACTGGTGGTGCATTAGGTGGTGGGGGTGGAACAACAACAATGACACTACAAAGCGTTACCGTTAAGAACATGGCTATTAATGTTTTTTTCATTTGTCAGGACTCCTTTGATTATAATTTCATACCTTAGTTGCTGCTCTGTTGATGCTAATTTTCTGACTTTTTCGTACATGGCCGCATTTGTAATAAATTCCCTATACACATCCATATTAACTGCTATTGCCAGATATTCAAGAATGTAATTTATTGTATCGTGGTAAGATTTTTTATTGAAAGTATAGAGGGCGAGTTGAAATAGTAGTTTGATGTAATACACGCGATTCCCAATATCCTCATAGCTTGCAAATGCCTCAAGATCGTGAGGAAGATGATCGTTTAAAATATGATCAACGTTCCAGTTGTTAAGGTTAGCTGCTTCCAATATGGTAATTAAACCTGGCAATACCTCTTCATCATCTGATTTAATAAAGTTATGGTACTCTAGTAAAATTTCAAAGTTACCGGCTAACAGATCAGCAGCGTAAGAGTTAGCCTTAGCAAAAATTTTGAACCTGTTAACTTCTTCCTGGCTTTCCGGATCTGAAAGGTTGTACTGATCCAGGTTTTCATAATGTGATATGCATGAGCGCGCTTCTTCATAAAGTCCTTGCTTCTGGTACACGATAGATTCAGCAAGGTAGCTATAACCTATGTAAAATATCAGCGGTCTTTTCATAGGTAGCTGCAATGGTGAAATATCACCATATTTTTGTTGAGTTTTGTATAGATTTTCTGAGACTTTATGCATGTGTCTTATGATTTTTTTGGCTTCATTCCAATCGTTCTGCTTGTAACATATGCGAAATAATTCAAAGGCTTTATCCAGAACATGATTTTGATCTGATAGTAAGAAAACTTCTTCATTTTCTTGCAATGTAATCCCTCCATATCTACCATATTCATGGAGTCAAAGAGTGATGAGACCCGGCTATTTTTTCCCCATATTATTACAAATATATACAAAAATTAACTATAGGTCAATTGGTAAATGAAAATATCTTTTTAAAAAAGGTAATTATGAATTAAATGTTTATATTTGGTAAAATACATCAATGAGGGAGTGATACATCTTTGTTAATGAAAAAATCATTGTGCGGGTCAGCGATCAAGTACCTGAGTAGCATCCTTTAGCAAATAAGTATTAATATCCTCTTTGAAAAACAGTATAGGTAGGTCTCTATCTCTTCATCTATCTCAGACTCGAATTGAATATACAGAAAGACAACAAAATCAGTAGTTACATATGATTGCGGTACTTTAGTTGAAGTTATACATAGTTTTAATTACTGTTCGCCCTTTTGATTGAACCCTGATGAACTTTGCACTATCATTGACACTCCTCATTGCTAGAAGATCTGCTCCCTCTCTATCAAAATAAGGTTCTGCAGTCCTAAGAAAAAAGGGAAGCACCTGGGGCGGCCGCAGATAAATTTGAATACGTTATCAGTTAGCCAACACAATAAAGGGTATGGTGAGTGGAAGGGTGGGGTGCTAACGGCCGTAGAGTTGATGGGACAACTAGACTTGAAAAAAAATACATTTTGCAAGATTATTAAAGAGTACGAAAGAGAGCTTGGCTTTAGTGGGAACTAAAGCGGCTCAATTATCTTTGCAATTCCCATTATTAATATTATGTTTTTATTTTCGAGCTTTTATGGAATTGAAATACATTAGGGAAACAAGTCGCTATTTAGTTTTAAATACTGTAACTGTTATATCATTATTATTTACTACTTTTTTACTATTACTTTGCATTTTGTAGATTTATCTTTGAATTAACTTTGTTTAGCCTAGCCTGATCGAGTAGCCGGTACTTGGATAGCTCCCATGCTGGTAGAACTAAAATAACCCTAGAATCAAAATGATCCTAGGGTTATTTTTTTAAGAAGCGCTCATCCAAGTACCATCATTTAATTGAATTCGATCAATTTTAGCTGCTTGTTGCATATAACGGATAGATTCACGAGTACCGGTAGCACTTCCGAAGAAATACTCTAGGTACGCAGCTTCAAATTCAATCCGTTTATACTTTGAAGCATTCTTCGAGAACCAAACGAGATGGTCATTAAGATTCGCTTCAGCAGCTCTGAGTAGTTTTTCCAATCGAAATGGTTTCACAAAATTATCAACCCATGAGTAGATAGAATATGCAATAGCAGCAGCGCCAGCAAGACCTTTTAGAGCAGGGATTTTCCCAAACATGGCAATGAATGTTCCTGTTGTGATGCCAAGCGATTCAAGATGTTCTTTCAATTTGGACTGAGAATGTACTTTTTCTGCGCCCTCACGCATCAGTTTTTGGACTTTTACCATTTGAGATAGTTCACTCAAAGTTACACTTACTCTACCTGTGTACTCATCATAATCAGCCATAGAAATACCTCCATAATTAGATTTTAGTAAGGGGAGATCAAACTAAGTTGCCCCTACAACCTCGTTTGATTTGAATCAGGTTACACTATATAAAGAGAAATGAACTTCAATATTTACAACCACAATACAAATTTTTTTAATTAAGATTGAATTGATGTATAACCTCTATCATCTTTAAATAAGGTTTTGCCTTAAATCCTCTCGGTAATCAGGAGGAACTTGACGTAGTGACGAATTTATTTTTGGGGTAAAACGCAGCATCTTGATCATTTTGTAGAGCTGGGCTTTCATTAGCAATTCTGCCATTCAAGTCTTTGTTGCCCGGGGATGATGCGGCTATTGTTGCATTACTGAACCAGGATAGGAATAGCTTCAGACCGCGTGAATATGCTTTTAGAATGGGCTTCTTAATGTTTGTCTTTTAATACAATTTGGATCTTCGGCCAGCTACTACAGCTGGTCTTTTTTTGGTTTAAATCCGAACATTGCATAAGTGGCAACATGAATGGGTGCAACCAATGGTGGGATTAAAGAGATCGATTTGCTAAACAGTTATATTTAAGAATGAACAGCTTATGATGAAAATACATAGAAAAATCCCTTTTTTAGTTTCTTCAGCTTGAAATTAAAAACCCTGAAATCTTCTTCTGCCAATTTATACGAGAGTGAGCAGCCGGAGTGTAACCAGCCTAACAGGTATACGACACGCTATTAATTATATTACGCGCCGTTTTGCTTATCATGTTGTATCCGATTCGCTAGGCAAGCTGGTTACGCTCACCTGATAAATCCATGGCTGGCTTTCTTATGCTGAATGCAGGAAGGAAGGGAGGGGTTGAGATGAAGAGAATCAAACCGATTTTTTCGAAAATGTGGACAAGCATGAAATCTGCCGGTCGGCATGTTTGGGAATATCTGAAATCTAAAGAGGGACGTCAGACATTGATTCAATTAGTTCTTATTGGTATCAAGCATCTCTTAGGTCAGTAATTCAAAAACGTTCAGGTGGGGGCATCCATTTGGACGTTTTTTTGTGCGGCTGAAGCATATATTGTTCCGGAAGGAAAAGGAGCTGAAGAGCTAGATCGGGCAATGTTACAGGCTCTAAGGCGGCAAGAGTGGGCCCCTAAGAGCCTGTACGCACCGCTACGGGGTTACTTGGCCCGATCAGAGCGCCTAAACCGGGGAAGAGCGCGGCATAGCTGCATCACGCTGCGCTGTTTGAGCAATTTATTGATTGTGATCATATAACATAAAATTAACTTTAATCGTAAATAATGTTATTTTTATGTCATTCTTAGGTTCATTTGCTCTGATATAATTTCTGCTAGGTAGACGAAAGGAGATTTTAGGATTGAAAAAAGCAGTCGGTGTATTGATGGTGTTGAGTTTCCTCTTGCTTTCAGGATGTGTTGGATCAGGTAAGCCCGCAACCGCTACGCAAGGTTCGGGTGAGTCTCCCAGTAAACAAGTAACAACACAGCAAAATAGTGATTACTGTACTACAGAGAGTACAAGTTTGGATAGTGAGACTGAAAATTATTTCTATGGAACTTGGAAAGTTGAGAAGCTTTTGGGATTTGCAAATTCATATAATGATGCTTCTGAATATCCAACAGGGCAGAAGTTTATCGGAGATGAACTAATCATCAAAAAAGACTTGTTTTCATCAAAAGGAATTAAAAACTACAGTCAATATCAAACTGAACTAAGAAACCCATTATATGAGATTACAGCGACTTGCAATAATAAAGATTCTTTTTATAGATCATTTAAAATAGATATTCCAGACTTAAATGAAAATGATGTGGTAAAAGCAATAGATGTAAGTAACCCTTCTACAAAAATGAGTATACCTGTAAGTTTAGGTTTTTTTGTTGTTAATAACGAGAGACTTATTTTGATATCAGAGGCAACTATTTTTGAGCTTAAGAAGCTCTCGAATACAATAAATTAAGGTTATGTATTGGTTCTGCGCTGCGCTGAGGAATCCTATAAAATTCTGAAAATGAAAGAAGGTCAGCCTAAAGGCTGACCTTCTTGTTATGTTACAACATAATTGACTAAAGTGAATATACTGGATATTTGTGAGTATAAGGCTGTCCTTTACAAAACAAAGTTGCTTCTTCATTTCTTCGTCTCGTTAAGCTTGTGTCATATGAAAATGCTTTGCTGACCAGTCTCGAACAATTATCTTTTTCTACCTCTGAACGAGGGCCTTGAAAGGACGAATATATCAACTTGTATGCAAGCAGATTTTTTACATCAGTGGTTTCAAGCACTTTAGGACCTCCATTAAAAGTCAGCGAAACAAGTGCATCAAACTGAGCTTGTGACAAAGACATACCAGCAGGAAGTGTCAACCGATTTACTCTTCCTACAGCCTCTGCGGTATCGTTGTTAAAAAATGTATTTGCCTGAGTCTGAGAAATTGGAGAAGTATAATTTAGTCCCAAAGAAGTTGATAGAGCATTAGCTTCTGCTTGGGTTAGAAGAGAATCATTGGGATTACCTGTTGTGTTTTTCTTATATGTTTTGCTCGATGTTATAAGATGTCCCCATCCAACTGTTGGATACCCCTTGGGGTCTCCATAGAATTTTAAAGAAAATCCCTCATGCGATTTAATAAGAGCTGCACCACTAGAACCTAAAGATGCCATAATAATCACTCCTTGAATTAGTTTTGGTAGAAGAACAATAGGAGGAATCATAGCCAGAACACCATTCCCAAGTTTTCTGCAATGCCGTATTGGCCTTCACATCTATATAAAGAGAACTGGGTTACTTCTTTTACAACCACTCTGCAAATTTTATCTAATATTAAAAGTTTGTATGACCTCAATCATTTTGACATAGAGTTCCTGTTTTAGATCCTCTCGATGATCGCTAGGCACTTGTCGTAAGGAAGCTTTAATCTTTGGTGTGAAAGATTCTAGAATGTGTAATGTCGCTTCCTGATCATGATGCTGCTGTGCTTGTACTAAAAGTTCGGCCAACATAAAATCACCTCTTTACATTTTTTTGTATTTCATTCTTTAAGCCATTAATGGCATCGCTTAGATCAGATATTTTTTTTTCAAATCGAATAAGTAGATACAAAGTAATTGCAATCGGGAAGCCTAAATTAGCAATAAAAGCAGCAATGTCACCCTCCATTATAATCATCCCCTTCCGTTATCAAATTGCGCAATTTAGTAAGAGCTTTTAATCGGTGTTTTGAGACATTTTGCTGGGATACTCCCAATATTCTGGCTATTTCCTTGTCATTTAATCCTTGTACGTAAGCAAAAGATAAAATCTGTTGTTGTTGTGCTGAAAGAGATTCATACGCTTGATAAAGTGAGTGATCCGCAATGTGATCTTTTAAATTTGGTGGCACAGATTCGGAGTCATACACTGAAAGTAAGGCAGAATCTATGTTTTGATCGGTGTCTAAAGTTAGCTGGAAGCGGCTGTCCTTCATTCTTCTCTTTTTGTCATAATTAATAGAATTGTAGTATATAAGATTGGCCATATACGTGATAAAACGACGATTCAAGTCATCATTCGTTTTCAATATAAGCCCCCCGTTCTTTTTAATGAGATCATTCCTACTTTATAAAGAGAAATGAGACTCATTTTTTACAACCAATTCCCAAAATAAAGAACATGAGTTCCTATATTTTAGCATTGATAGGAACGCGGAAAATGAAATATAATCCATTTTTTACATCAAATGATCATGTGATTTTTTCCTTTTTTAGAGTGTATATGAAAATATAATATGGGTATAAATGGAAACAAAATAAGCATCATTGACTTTCTCTCTCCACACATGTAAAGTAAACTTTACGTAAAGCATGCTTTACTTTAAGGAGGATACATTGCAAAATCTAATTCGAGACAAACGTATACATATGAACATCACACAAGAAGAACTGTCTCAAAGGCTCAAGGTTTCCAGACAAACCATCATATCGTTGGAATCTGGAAAGTATAAACCTTCACTTGTGCTTGCTCACAAGCTCGCCCAACTATTCGACTGTAGGATTGAAGATTTATTTATTTTTGAAGGAGATGAGAATATTGAATCCTGAGCTGCTGAATCGCTTGACTGGCATTGGCGGAATTATCGTTGGACTGCTGCTCGCAGTTGTTATTATGTTCCTTGCAAGAGGAATAAGCAGGAGACAGCATGGGTTGGATGAGCGTTATTTGTACTGCCTGACCAAAGCAAAAGCCTTCTCGTGGAATGCAACAACTGTCAGTCTTGCTCTGGCATGGATTATCGCAGTGATGCTGGATGGGATTTCACTTTCATTTTTCATGATTACTGCTCTGTTTGTCATTCACTGTTTGTCTTCTCTGGCAGCAAACTTCTACTACTCCGCTCGAAATTAGTCCCCTATAGGCAAAATGTGAACCTGTTGGACTCGCCCCTTGCCGTATGCTATGTTAGAAATATCTGTTGAGAATTAAATCCAGCGGCTGGAGGACTAAATCAGCTCTACAACAAGATAGATCGTACTTCATAGTGATGCAGATAAGATATTAACCTACTATAAAAGGAGGCCGAAATCCTATGTACATTTATTTGGTTCCATCTCCCTTACCGGATGCACTTGCGGCTTATCCGCATCTGAGATTGAGAGGTGCAGAAGATCAGGTGCTTCTCGCTATTGAAACTACGGATCGGCTGCTGCATATCGAGTCGGATGAGCAGGTGGCTGCTTACGAGGCTTTTGACGAAGCCGGATCATGGACTGGCGGCGGATTTGCTGTGCTGAACAACATTCCTGTGACTGAAGATGGACGGAATGATTTTGAGGAACGTTTTACAAACCGCGCCCGCAAAGTAGAAGACGAACCCGGGTTTATCGGTATTCGTGTACTCCGTCCACTTAAAGGCGACACCTATGTCGTGCTTACGCTCTGGCAATCGGAAGAACATTTCAAGGGCTGGCAGCAGTCCCAAGCCTACAATCATGCCCACCGCAACCGCAGCACAAGTGAAGGTTTGACCGCGCAGAAACCAACCATGTTCCCTAGGCCTTCCTTTGTGACAACGTATACGATTGAGTAAATTTGATTGGATTTATTTGAGATGAGCCTGAGCATAACTGATTTAAGCCGAGCTGATTTGAGTCTTAGTAGGTCTCATGCATTGGTTAGTGAGTTTAACTGGTAACAGACGATTTCGTGTACGATACAGCTGCCTCTACCTGCAATAGGGAGAGGTTTTTTTGTTATCTTCTTAGATTGATATTGGATAATTTGAATATTAACCCTAGGTAGGCTACCGAGTTAAACAGCTGCAGGATTTATGAAGGACAGAAACATGCAGTAGCGAGGTTACGGGATGCGGAGTTACAGGGTTCGGGGTTACAGAGTTACGGGGTACGGAGGTACAGAGTTACGGGGTACGGAGGTACAGGGTACGGAGTTACGGGGCGTGGTGCTGTCGTATAAGCCTGGGATCATGGTTCACCATCCTGGTATTGTAATTCTAAGGATTCCAGGAGACCTTATTCAGGCCACTTCTGTCCTTTTGGAAATCTAACGATCTCAGGGGACGCTATTTGAGCCAAATTCACACTTTTCTTTTGAAATAGGCTCTTTTCGCTGAAATAAGGTCTCTCCGAATCGTTAGGACTTGAAAGTGACTTCGAACGCCTAAATAAGGCTTTCTGAGATCGTTAGCGCCCCCGCTATCACCACCCCATTCGTGGAGCGGGAGCATCAGCCATAACTCCAATACTCGAATCAAGAATTTCCCAGCAGCATAATCCTTCTACAGCTGCTCTGGTGCTGCAAGCTGCTGCCTTCTTTTACAACGGACGCAATGCCACGGTTTCACGGACATTCAATTGCTCTACCATGGCGAGCCACTCTTGTGGTTTGTTTGGCAGCACAGCATAGTACCGATTCAGGAAATCGGCCACCAGACTGGCAGGCAGCTCCGTCACCGATTCTTCCCCAGGCATAAAGCAAAGATCAAGTCCGCCTACAGCTTCGCCGTCTCCCTGCCAAGATGGATGCACATATGGGAAGTCGAGACGCTGATACCCCAGATGTGACAGCACTTCGCGGCGCACGTACGGGTCCATTGGTTTGATGCCGCCAAATGCATGGTCCTGACTCAGATATGGATTATAGATTTCGGCAAACATGCCGAACAATTCTTTACCATTCGCAGCTGCAAGCTGCTCCAGATCACGTTTGCGTTGATTTGCCAGAAAGGCACCGATTCCCAAACCTTCACGACCAATAATGGTAAAATCGGTCATTGCCACATTCCAGTCCTCATAGTAGCGATACTCCGTTGCACCGACAACTTGACCTTCATGCACAGCCACAAATACCCGGATGCCCGGATCTTCCAGCGGTTCAGCCCATAACGGGAAGTCCAGTACTTCCTCTGGTGGGAAAATCTCCTGCAACAGCTTGTGCATTTGAGCGAACAGTGGGTCCTGAATGGATGTGATACGTGTAAATTCCATAGATAAAAAACCTCCCTATATTAGGTGTATATTCGGTGCTGTAAACGGAACACCAAGAGCCGCAGCAGAAACTTCAATACCCGAAATTACTGCATGTGTCTGCCATACCTGTTACAAAGCAGACTGCCATGTACCGGGTGCTGCGTGCTGTAGAATACATAAGATCAAGCCAGAAGACGTGCAGATCAAAAACAGGATCATCTTCTGAATGGATTACGCCACTCCATCAGAGCCGCATAGTTACAGGATTCCTCGTCATCCAGATAATCTGCCGCTACACCGACAGGCATACGTCCACACCGAAGCAGGAAGGAAATGACCGGGTCATGTCTCTCCCCGGCCGCAACCTGATCCAGATACTGCAGTGCTGACAGCTGCTCGCAAACAAGATGATAACCCGGCATCCGTCCTGCCCCCAGCAGACGATCCACCCCTTGTGCTATCACAAGATGGTACATAGCCTGCATCATGAGCTGAGCCAGCCCCCACTTCCGATATTTCGGGCGAATACAGAGATCAACAATGTACAGCGTGTTACCCTCCGGCTGGTGGTTGCGGATATATCCGTCATCTGTGACCTCCGCCCATGTATGACTGGATGGATGCGCAGGGTCCCACTGCATTCGCAGTGAAGTCATAGATCCAGCCAGTTCCCCATCCACCTCGATGCAGATTGCTCCTTCAGGATAATGCTGCACATGGCTGCTGAGCTGCTCTTGGTTCCAGAGCAGTTCTTCCGGGTATGGCGGAGGGAAGCTCTCCGCTTGAATGCGAATCAATTCTTCAAAGTCAGGGGCCGCATAATTGCGTATGACCGCTCTAGCTCTACCTTTCTCTCCGCATGTATTAGGCACAGTGATCAGCATTTCTTTAACGTACATCCCGCTCATCCCTCCTTCCCAAGATCAAATGACGAAACACAAAATATGAAACGGCTGCCCTGCACAATCTCCCGTACATAAAGCGCCGCGGCGAAAAACAGAACAAAGCCTTTCTTCGCTTTACTCCCAGTCTGTGTACAGATCCGTACGCCGGTCACGCCAGGTTGTTACGGAGCCGCGTTCACGCACCTCATAGAGCAAGTCCAGATCAAGGTCGGCTGTGACGATCATATCGTTGTTAATTTCACCTTCCGCCAAAATGCCGCGTGGGGGGAATGGCACATCATTCGGCGTAATAATCGCCGCTTGTCCATAATTGGCACGCATGAAATCCACTGTCGGCAGATGCCCCACCGTTCCGGTTAATACAACATAAACCTGATTTTCCACTGCGCGGGCATGGCTTGTATACCGTACCCGATAAAAACCGTGGCGATCATCCGTGCAGGACGGACAGAAAATGACATCGGCTCCTTTGGCTTTAGCCATACGCACGATCTCTGGGAATTCAATATCGTAACAGGTCAGCATTGCAATGCGTCCTTTATCCGTATCAAACACTTCGAGCCCGTCACCTGCTGCCATATTCCACTCCGTCACTTCGGTCGGGGTAATATGAATCTTCGCCTGACGTGCAATCCGCCCATCCGGGTAGAACATATGCGCCGTGTTATACAGCTTGCCTTCCTTGCGAATGACATGAGTGCCTCCGATCAGATGCATGTTGTATTTGGCAGCAAGAGAGATAAACAGCTGCTCATACTGCTCCGTGAAGTCAGGCAGATCTTCAATCGTCAATGCATTTCCCTGTGCGTCTCCAATGGACATCAACTGAGTTGTAAAAAATTCTGGGAACAGCACAAATTCCGTTCCAAATTCGTCAGCTGTCCGTATGTAATGTTCAGCCTGAGCGGCAAATTGTTCAAAAGTTTGAATCGTTTGCAGTTGGTACTGTACAGCGGATACCCGCAGTTTCATATGTCCCACACCTCCATCAGTATTGTGTCTCCATTGTAACAATGATCCCGTGATATATCTATGATGCTGAGGCAGTGTAACGTCATCTGATCAAGCCATATTTAGCTGTTTCGGTAGGGACAGCAATGTCCCCATCCTGCAATCCACTACTCATTACAGATAGGCTCGATTATTGATATTAAACGTGACTTCATTTCATCTATTCCCCAGCATCGACTGGGTAAATGCAATCCACTCCCGGGTAGCAAAAGAAAGATATCGATCCTTTCGCCAGATCATGCCCAGCTGCCATGGAATGACAGGTTCGACGACCGGAATAATTCGCACACGCATGTGATCCACCTCACGGCAGATCGTCTCTGGCAGCAGGGCAACCCCCAGATTCGCGGCAACCATCGCACTCAGCAGATCCCACTGTGAGCTCTCATAGACAACTCGCGGCTGGAAACCGGCCTGCTGGCAGGCCGCAATAATGCGGTCATGGAGTGCAAAGTCCTCCCGAAACAGGACAAAAGCATCCTGCTCCAGTTCATGCATTGCAACCGATTCTTTTCCGGCAAGCGGATGGGAAGGATGCACCAGCAGGTTCAGCTTTTCCTGGACAAACACAAAATGATCCAGCAGCTCATCCACAGTCGGCAGGACTGCCACACCAATATCCAAGGCACCACTGATCACATCGGCCTCAACTTTTTTCGCCCCGTCCTCGAACAGTTGAATACTCACTTGAGGATAAGCTTTGTGGAACTCACCGATAATCATCGGAAAAAAGCTCGATCCCACCATCGGTGGCAAGCCGATGCGCAGATGCCCCTTCTTCAGATTCATCAGATCGTCCAGCTCGGACGAAAGACTGCGGAACGATTTTTCAATCTCCAGCGCCTGCCGAAAAAAAACATGCCCTGCGTCCGTCAACTTCACCTGTTTACCGTACCGATCCAGTAAGATTACGCCTAACTCATCTTCCAAGCTTTTGACGGTTTTACTGATCGTAGGCTGGGTGATGTACAGCACCTCGGCAGCCTTGGTGAAGCTCTGCTGCCGCGCGACTTCAAGGAAATACTGCAGATGACGTATATCCATTATGTGGTCCCTCCTCCTTTCTTATCGCTATCCTCATCAACTATATCTTCTCTCCATAGACAAATGGAATAGAAAACATTCTTAATATGCATTTTACTCATGAAAGAATGCGTTGTAAAATTTGTGATACGAAGCAGCATTTCCATTCTTTTTTCAAAAATATTGCATTCAAATACATCAAATAAATGCGCATATACAAGGAGGGATTTTACGTGAAAAAATGGGGCATCGGCGCAGCGCAGGTTGCGCTGTTAATGATTTTTTCACTACTCATGGACCTGCTGGCCCGTACTCTCCACCTGCCTGTACCCGGCTCGATTCTAGGAATGGCAGTCTTGTTCATCCTGCTGCAGACCGGTGTTGTGAAGCTGCGCTGGATTGAGGTCGGAGCAGCCTGGCTGCTTGGTGAGCTGCTGCTATTTTTTATCCCGTCGGCCGTTGGCATCATGAACTACATGCCTATGCTGGAACATGACGGACTGCAAATTGTATTTATCGTGCTGCTGAGCACGTTTCTGGTTATGGCCTGCACCGGCCTGGTTGCTGCACGTATTGCCAAACGAAAGGAGCGTCACACCGGATGATTGGATTTTTATGTTTGCTGTTAACGGTCGGAATCTATTGGGTTGCCAAACGGATGTATCGCAGCCTGCCTAAAGTGTATCTGTCACCTCTGCTTATTACACCACTGCTCGTTGTAGGCATACTGCTGATGACGGGGACGGATTATGCCGCGTACAGCAGCGGAGGCAAATGGCTCAGTTTGCTCCTTCAGCCTGCTACAGTAGCTTTTGCAGTACCCCTCTATACCTTTTTTCATGTGCTCAAAAAACACATTTCCGAGATCGTGGTCAGTGTGATGGCCGGCTCGGTCGTTGCCGTACTCTCCTCGGCTATGCTGGCGAAGTGGCTGCGTTTGGACTCCGGTTTGATTCACAGTCTGATCCCGCGCTCCATCACAACACCGATTGCCATGAATGTGTCGGCTTCCATCGGAGGAATCCCGGCTGTCACAGCCGTATTTGTGATCATGACAGGGTTGCTTGGAGCGATTATGGGGCCTTCTATCGTCAAAATGCTTCGTATTGATGGTGAAATTGCACGAGGTGCACTGCTCGGAACCGGTGCTCACGGGACGGGTACTTCGAAAGCCTTCGAACTAAGTTCGCTCACAGGTACCATTTCCAGTATCTCCATGGTTTTGGCTGCACTCTTCACATTGGCCGTTGCTCCCGCGCTTTCTAAACTTATTTTCCCATAATAGTTGGAATAATCCCTTTTTTTTGAAATATTATTGTTGTATTAAAGCCCTTTCTTCCTTACAATAAGGACAGGTTTTAATGTTAATATTGCGGGGGAGATGCGATGAAAAGAACCGGAATGAAGAGATCTCTGGACCGTCTCGGACGAATTGTCCTTCCCAAAGAAATGCGGGATACAATGGAAATCCATATCGGCGATCCGCTTGAATTTTTCATTGAAGGGAAAGAGTTGATTTTAAGAAAGTACAAATCAACATTGTGTATTTTTTGCGGTGACGTGGATACGGAAATGTATTTCAAAGAGCAATTCATCTGCCGGACTTGTGCGATTCAACTAAAACACCCAGATGACACTCCCAACTGGTTCATCCCTGAGAACAAACAGGCTTCTGCACCAACAGAGCGCCCTGTTGCGAAACCCGCGGCTTCTTCATGGAATGAAGGAGACATTGCGGCAAGCCAGGACTACCCCGACCTGCGGCCGAAGACGGCACGCATGCTGCAGCAAATGAAAGAAATTATTGAACAGCATCCAGGCCTTGCTCAACAGCAAATTGCAGAGAAACTTGGCATCAGCCAAGGACGTGTCTCTCAATTAAAAAAGCTGCTGTAATTAGAATGGCATATGATCATAAATAGACAGCACCTTTCAATACAGAGGTACGCTGCCAAGGAACCCGCTGTTTTATTGGGTTCTTCTTTTTTTTGTACACAATATGGGTAAGGAGAAGATCATTATGGATAAAATTCTGTATCTGTCTCAATTCGACCTCATGTCCTCCTTATCAGAGTCAGACCTCGTTGAGATGGACAGCATGACCTCCATCACTTCGTTCCCTGCACATACAGCCATTCAGACACCCGATACATTTAAGGAAGGTTTCTATTTTGTGAAACGGGGCAGAGTACGCTTGTACACGTTGAACCCTGAAGGAAAGCAGTTTACCTTGGATATTCTGAGCGAGGGTAACGTTTTTGGAGAGATGAACGGTCTTTCTCTTGGCACACGTGATTTATATATTGAGACGATGGACATATGCGATATCTGCCTCATGGATCGCGGCCGATTTGAGCAGTTTCTAATCGATCATCCGGCATTCATGATGAGAATGATGAACGTGCTGAGTGAACGAATTAAACGAATGAGCGAGCTGACGCAGACACTTGCACTGGGGAATTTACATGACAAAATCATGCATAATCTGTGTCGGTTGGCCGAGCAGGTGGGTTGGACGGAAAAGGATGGATACTGCCTTATCCAGTGTACGATTACACATCAGGAAATTGCCTGGATGGCTGGTGCCTCCAGAGAATCGGTCACAGCAGCTATGAAAGAACTCTCGCAAACAGGACGAATTCGTACCGCATTCAAATCAGCTGCCCTTCATCCTGTTGAGATCAAGTCCTTTCGTAAACTGGCTCCTTCGCTACAAAATCCGTAACTTGTAAGCTGCCTTACATCCAAGCACGCCTGTCCCATTGTATGGTATGCCTAATGAGTACAGACAAGTTAAGGAGGCCAAACCATGGAGGCAAATTCGGACTTCATCATTTCTGAAGATATTCTTTCTCGCAAAGGTGCGCGTAAAGCGGCCGAAATTCCAGAACACATCCGCCACCTGCTGCAAAGCGGGACGATTGAATCCGTGAATCTGACGGAATGGCTTGCTGTGGATCATCTTGTTCTTTTGGAGCAGATCACCCATGAACTTGATATACCGATCTCCAGCCAGGGTATCGCCTCAAGGCTGGAACCGAAGGATCAACAGCGTATTATGAAGGTCATCCCCGCAATTGGCATACAGTGGCTGGAGTATATGAAGAGCATACCCGTACAGGAAAAAGCAGACCTCTTCACATTCTTGGCAAAACACCGTTCAGACAGTATTCGCTGCTGGGCAGCTTATATCATCGGACTAAATCCCGAACTACAGGTGACAGAAAAGCTGGAACAGATCCGTCCGTTTGCAGCGGATGCTCACTTTGGCGTGAGAGAGATCGCGTGGATGGCGGTACGGGACTCCATTCGTGCAGATTTATCTGCAGCGCTCCAGTGGTTAACACCCTGGAGTACCGATCCCGATCCGATGATTCGGCGCTTTGCCATCGAATCGACTCGACCTCGCGGGGTGTGGGCAAAACACATCCAGCCACTAAAGGAAGATCCGGCAATCGCTCTCCCCCTGCTGTCTGCCGTAAAATCAGATGCTCACCCCTATGTGCAGGATTCCGTGAGTAACTGGCTGAACGATGCAGGTAAAACGAACCCGGATTGGGTGCGTGAAGTATGTGCTCTTTGGCTCGAGCAATCGGACACCAAACATACACAGCGAATTGTGAAGCGCGGTCAACGAAGTATGTAATGATGTCGAGGATGTACGTGCAGCCAGGCATGAGATAAACCTGCCACAGCCTGGCTGAAGGTTGTTTGCATTTGTCAGGCCTGCACCATGTCCATACTACCTTCCTCTTCTTCCAGTTTGTTCAGACTGACCAGCAGGACAACGATATTAGCCACCAGCAATACAGCCGGGAACGGCACAGCTGCATACTGCGCATAGATTAGATGACTGCCTACTGCCCCAATCATAATAAACGTCAGTATACCCGAAGCCAGAATACGCGTAAGCGGGATGAGAAGCCCGACTGCACTCAGCAGTTCCAGCCCGCCGATCAGATACATCGTCCATGTTGGGTAGGAGAAACTATCGAATGTTTCCATCATCATCTCTGTTCCTGTAACTTTACTAACCCCCGTCATTACAAATACACCCGCCAACACCACCAGAAAAACATATCCCAGCACTTTCTTCATGCCCTTCATCTCCTAATCATCAAATGTTATTTACAAAAGTATTTCCTGATCCAGCTGACTGTTCATGAAGTTCAGTAAATAGAATCATTTATTTATGTAGAACTTATCTATATCAATGTCCCTGCAGGACGATTTTTCAGCTTCTTAGCCAGCTGCTCATTTGAGAAATCATATGTATGTGTATAATACGCATTATTATTCACAAACTTACTTTTATGAAGCGAGTATATAATAATAAGATAATTTCTTCAAGTAATTTTTCTTGAAATGATGTATAATACATACAAAAGGTATGTTACAGTGTATTTTGTAGTAACCACCCTGCATGAACGTTTTATATTTTTTAGAACGGCAGCGTTTTGTCCTTTAATATAGCGTTATCCTGCACTTTTGCCATGAATCGAGGTGAAACACGTTGAAGCTGAGAAAAGTCAAATCTCCAAGTCCCTGTTTGATTACACAGGCGATGGATATTATCGGGAAAAAGTGGGTGCTGCTGATTATGTATCAGCTGCTGTCCGGACCGAAACGGTTCACGGAACTGGAGGCCGAGATGGCCATCAGCGGACGGCTGCTGTCGGAGCGTCTGAAAGAGATGGAGACGGAGGGCATCGTAACCCGGCATATGTATCCCGAAATACCTCCCCGTGTAGAATATGAGCTTACTCCTAAGGGCAGAGCCATTGAACCTGTCATCAATCAAATCTACAGCTGGTCCTCGGACTGGTTACAACAACAGCAGCAGGTGAAATAAACAGCTCGAGAGCTGCATCGTTGCAAGAGCAGGAAAACAACTTAAGATCAACCGTACTGCTGCTGATCCCAAGCGAACATGCATTGCTGCGGTTGTGAAACATAACAAATACGCCTGCACCGGACCACGGAGAGAATGGTTCCGGTGCAGGCGTATTTAAGTTTCAGGTGGAGTTGAATTTTCAATCGAGCTTCACAGGCATACCCGAATCCACCGATGCCTGTGCGGCGGTTGTGATCTCCTGTGTCCGGCAGGCATCTGCGTAATCGGACATAATACGGGAGCGGTCACCCGTGCGAAGCGCATGAATAAATGCTTCATTCTCACGTTCATATGGATTATGCCCCGCGGACACCTCCAGCCCGGCCATCGGATGTGAAGCCGCGCTCGGCAGCAGCAGACGCTCTGGCGTCCAGTCCCATACACCTGCGTCTGTATAGAATTGCAGTCCGGCTCCGCCCTCACCGTCAGGCAGTAAACATGTATTGGAAATACTTGCTATTGCGCCACTTTTAAGCTTCAGTGTCACGCTTGCCACATCTGCCACCGTCACGTCCTCATGCTTCTCATGCATGCTTCGCTGTGCTGCAGCAGCATAGACCTCTGTCACCTCGCCTGCACAGAAACGAAGCAAATCCACAATATGAGTCGTTTGTTCCACAAACTGACCTCCGGAGCCTTCCTGACGGCGCCACCAGCTGACTCCAGGCATACCTCCCATCCAGCGTCCCAGAGCCATGCCTACCCGCTGCTCCTGCATCGCTTGTTTCATGAGCTGTGCAGCCTCTTGATAACGGAAATGATATCCAATGGAAGTTAACAATGAAGACTGCTGTACCTGCTCCAGTATGCGGCTCGGTATGTCCATTCCAGTACTCAGCGGTTTTTCCACCAGAAAAGGGATGCCTCGCTTGATCAGCTCTGTCTCAATAGACCCGTGGGACATAGGAGGCACGCAGATGTATACGGCATCCAACTTTTCCCCATCCAGCATATGTTCAAGCTGATCGTAACCGGCAGCATCATACACGGAGGCCATCGCCTCTGCCTTTTCCATTGTTGTTCCACATACACCCGAGACACGGACACCTTCCATACGTGTAAGAATATCTGCGTGCACTTTACTGAACCAACCTGTTCCTATAATTCCGATCTGTAATGTCATGGATGTAATCCCCTCTCTGTTACGCGCTTACATGTTCCATTCGACCCAGATCCGCTAAATCCTGCCGCACTAGTTCCTTCCGGATGCTTCCAGCAGCAGCTGATCCAGTTCCTTCGCATAAGCTGCGGTCTGCTGCTCTGACCAGCCAAGCCGATCTGCCATATACGTGCTGACTGCAGATTTATAACGGCGAACCTCATCGATACGGAAAAATAAATCTCCCGTTCTGCGTACCCAGAAGTCGGCTGGTGTAACCGCCATCTCTTCCTCCATCGCATAACGCAGCATCAGCAACAGCTCCTGCGGCATGCCGTGAAGCTCGGCCTTGGTACGAGGATCAGGCATGCGTTCATACAGCGCATCTGCATTGGAGCCATACGTACGAGCAATTCGCTCCGCCGCGGTTCGATCCAGACCAAGCGCAACGCCGTCCTTGATCTTCCGTTCAGTATATGACACGTATCCGGCCGAACCGCCCACATCTCCTCCAGAGATCGGCATCTGTTTGGTCACACACGGTCCGGAAGTGTACCCAAATTCCTGCTGCAGCTGACGTGCAGCCAGATCAACTACCATCTCGGCCATTTTGCGATATCCCGTAAGTTTACCTCCGGCAATCGTAATCAGACCGGAATCGGATACCCAAACTTCATCCTTGCGTGAAATCTCGGATGGACCTTTGCCCTCCTCATGGATCAGCGGACGGACGCCTGCCCAACCGGACTCCACATCATCCCGGCCAATGTGAACATCCGGGAACATAAAGTTGATCGCATCGATGACGTAATCTCGGTCAGCCTCTGTAATCTGGGGATGCGCCGGGTCATCACGGTACACCGTATCGGTTGTACCCACATACGCTTTGCCATCCCGCGGTACGGCAAATACCATGCGTCCATCCGGTGTATCAAAATAAACCGCCTGCCGCAGTGGAAAACGTGCGCTGTCAAATACCAGATGGATACCTTTGGTCATCTGCAGCGTTTTGCCTTGGCGTGAGCCATCCACTTCACGAAGGGTATCCACCCAGGGGCCTGAAGCATTGATTACTTTTTTAGCTCGAAGCGTGCAGTCGTTTCCGCTCAACTGATCCACGGCATGGATTCCCGTAATGACGCCATCCTCCTTCAGGAAGGAGGTTGCCCTCACATAGTTAATGGCTTCCGCTCCTCGTTTGACCGCTTCCTTCATGACTTCGATGGTTAGTCTGGCATCATCTGTCCGATACTCCACATACCGTCCGCCGCCCAGCAGCCCCTGTGTCCGCAGCAGAGGTTCACTTGCCGATGTATTGCTGGCATTCAGCATCTGCCGCCGTTCGCTGCGCTTCACACCAGCAAGTCGGTCGTACACCATCAAACCGATCGATGTACTGAATCGGCCAAACGTGCCGTCCGTGTAAATCGGAAGCAGCATCGGTTCAGGTGTTGTCACATGCGGACCATTCTCATAAACAACCGCCCGCTCCCGTCCAACCTCAGCTACCATCTTCACTTCAAACTGCTTCAAGTAACGCAGCCCGCCATGAACCAGTTTTGTGGATCGACTGGATGTACCTGCCGCAAAATCCTGCATTTCGACGAGTGCTGTTTTTAATCCGCGGGATACAGCATCCAGTGCGATTCCCGCACCCGTGATACCGCCGCCAATAATCAATACGTCAAAATGTGCATTCGCCATTCGTTCCATCGTTTCATTTCGCTGTGCTGCCGAGAACGCTGCTGCCATGACAATACCCTCCATTTTTTACCTATTTTCTCTCTAAAAAACAACAAAAAAAGGACCACGTCATTCGTTCAGCAATTGCTGAACGCACGTGGTCCCTCCCGATCTCCAGACATCATTTTTTAACTTGTAACCTAATCCTATCACAGATTTTCTGCGGCGTGAAGGCCTGAATTCACACATTATTCAAAAAAATTCTTAATTTTTTTTTTGGCACAAGGATGGAATTCCAAAGTGACCCACTAACTTTTTAATTTTCCTTATTGTGGGCAGTCGGTTTAACAGTCCAAGGAATATAATCCCTGTAAATTATGAATGATTTTCCACCAGTAATTATCATTTATAACATATGTTTAACGAAAAAGTACAAATGACCATGTGCTGAAACAGTGAAGATTCTGGTTACTCGATTTAAAAGGCCATCGCTGCCTTAATCGCACGCTGCCAGCCAGAATACAACTGCTCCCGCTCCTGTTCAGCCATCACAGATTCAAAGACTCGTTCGGTATGATCATGCTGATTCAATTCGTCTACACCTGACCAGAATCCGACGGCTAATCCTGCCAGATAGGCTGCTCCGAGGGCCGTCGTTTCATTAACCGATGGGCGCTCCACGGGTATGCCCAGCATGTCACTCTGGAACTGCATCAGAAAATCGTTCGCTGCAGCGCCGCCATCTACACGCAGCGTATCTACGGGATATCCTGAGTCGGTTACCATCGCCTCCAGGACATCCTTGGTCTGGTAAGCCAGTGCTTCTAGCGTGGCCCGAATGAAATGTTCCTTGGTTGTACCTCGGGTCAAGCCAAATACTGCTCCCTTCACATCACTGTCCCAATATGGACTGCCGAGTCCCACAAAGGCGGGCACCATATAAACTCCCTCCGTCGAGGGCACCCGCTTCGCATAATCCTCACTGTCTTTGGACGAGCGGAGCATGCGCAGGCCGTCTCGCAGCCACTGTACCGCAGACCCTGCCACAAAAATACTGCCTTCCAGCGCATATTGAACTTTCCCATCCACCCCCCAGGCAATCGTTGTAATCAGCCCATGGTCCGAGTGTACCGGTTTCTCACCAGTGTTCATAAGCATGAAACATCCGGTACCATATGTATTTTTCATACTGCCCTGAGTGTAACATCGTTGACCAAACAGAGCAGCCTGCTGATCCCCTGCCGCTCCGGCAATGGGGACACGGTGACCAAAGAAGTGATAATCCGTCGTATGTGCATAAATTTCCGATGACCCCCGCACTTCGGGCAGCATCGCCTTAGGGATATCCAGAATATCCAGCAGCTCATCATCCCACTGCAGTTCATAGATGTTATACATCAATGTGCGCGAAGCGTTGGATACATCTGTGACATGTGTGCCGCCACTGAGTTTCCAGATCAACCAGCTGTCGATGGTGCCAAACAGCAGCTCCCCTTTCTCCGCCCGTTCACGGGCACCAGGGACATGATCCAGAATCCATTTTACTTTCGTGCCCGAAAAATATGGATCGATCAGCAAACCTGTTTTCTGATGAAACAGGTCGTCCAGCCCCTGCGTTTTCAACGCCTCACAGATGGATGCCGTCTGTCTCGACTGCCACACCACCGCGTTATAGATCGGTCTGCCGGTTTGTTTATCCCATACCACCGCAGTTTCACGTTGATTCGTGATGCCGATACCCGCAATCTGTGCGGGTTTGATGCCGCTCTCCGCCAAACATGAGGCCATCACAGCCAGAATAGAACTCCAGATTTCATTGGCATTCTGCTCAACCCAGCCCGGCTTGGGAAAGTACTGCGGGAACTCCTGCTGTGCAGTATGTACAATCTCTCCACTGTGGTTAAAAAGAATAGCCCGGGAGCTTGTTGTGCCCTGATCCAGAGCCAAAATGAATTTTTCCATATGGATGCCTCCTGCGTAGGGTTATGTTGTAAGCGATTTCTTGAAATGTTTAATCAAATCATCATTCGACGTCGTCACTGCCGCCGCTCCTACCCCAAGTGCAAGCTCCACTTCTTCGGGTGTGCGAATCAGTCCACCTGCAATGATTGGAATGCCCGTGCGTTCCGATACCTCCGCAATAATATGCGGAATGACGCCCGGCAATACCTCGATGTAGTCAGGCTGTGTTTTGGCCAGCAGCAGGTAACTCTTTTCAAGCGCGTGTGTGTCCAGCAGAAACACCCGCTGAATTGCTGTGATGCCTTTTTGTTTTGCTTTCTGGATCACGCTGGCCCGTGTGGAAATCAGTCCTGCCGGACGGATATGCTGACACAGATACTCTGCGGCAAACTCATCATTTTTCAGACCCTGTACCAAATCGGCATGCAGCAGAATCTTTTTCCCATACCGCCTCGCCTGCTCCATCATGCTCTGCAGCTGTGCAATATGCGTCTCCAGCATGACCCCGTATGTATAAGGGCCTTCGATTATCGCTTCAAACTGCTTCATGCTCTTCGCAGCTGGCAAAATACGCTGTGCCTCAAATACCACTATCGTTCCTCCTGCACTCTTCAGATGACTATATTGTATAATTCGTCACACATCAACGGCAAGTTATTTGGCAGCAAATCAGGTGACTCGGGCGAATCGGGTGGAAGAGGCTGAATTGAGCGAACCCTGCTCACTTTAAATAAAAAAGACTGCTACTGCACTTTTCATTCAAAGTACGGTAACAGCCGGTCTATACTGCGTACTGCGCAGGATCACAACACCACTACGCACTGCTCTTTATCACTGCATCCTGCGAAAGCCTGCGAACCCTAGATCAAGACTGTGAGCGCTTGTGAACCCTACTTCAAGCCTGAGCGTGTGGGATTCGTGCCTCATCCTGTACCCAGCCATCACCTGCTGCCAAATGACCGGAACGATTCACTTTCGTCTGCAAATACTTCTCGTTATAAGCCGAACGGTCTCCCCACAGCGGAACACGTCCGCCCACATTGAGCCCTGCTTCCTGCAGCGCTGCCAGCTTGCGCGGATTGTTTGTAATCAGTGTAACCGGAGCCGAGCGAAGTGCACGCAGTACAGCAATGGCATCGTCATAATTACGCGCATCATCCGTGAACCCAAGCTGCAGGTTCGCATCCACCGTATCCAGGCCTTCTTCCTGCAAAATGTAAGCCATTGCTTTGCTGAACAGGCCAATGCCTCGTCCTTCGTGATTTGCAAGATAGAACAATGCACCTGCGCCGTGAGCTGCGATCATCTTCATGGACTGTTCCAGTTGGAAGCCGCAGTCACAGCGTTTGCTGCCAAAAATATCACCCGTGTGGCAGATGCTGTGCATACGAATAAGAGCCTCCTGCGCCTCGGCAAAATCACCATACACCAGCACGCTGGATTGCTGGCGTTCTGCCAGTTCAGCATCTGCTAGAGACGCGATCAGCTCCCCGCTGTCCATCGCTTTGTCCGTCTTCAGCCAGCTGTACCACTGGAATGTTCTGGTTTCGCCATCCAGATTGACCGGCAGCTTAATCGGGCCTACCAGGTGTATGAATTCTTTTCCACTCGGAAAAGTCTGGATTTTGGGGGCAAGCAGTTGAATAATATGTGAATTGATCATCGTTCGTTCCTCCTGTTAAGCCATCTTATTGTCATCACTTGTCATAATATAATGCATTCGCATCCGCTTCGATTTTGGATCACTTGTTCAAGCAATACAGCAACCATTAACACAGATATACGGCAAAATATTACGTATCTATATAATCCTCACTATAATTAGTTACTTAATGTAAGTTAGTTTAGAATAAAAAATATATTGTGTCAAGTAACTTTTATTTTTAAAGTAACTACTAAATTTATGTTACGCAATGGACACATTCCTTGTGTTTCATTCGAGGAATATTGGGTATGAGTTTAGAAACTGCTCATACACTATTGGTGTAGTCCATGAAGCCCACCCGCAGTCCTTGATACTTCTTGCCTCAAACTTAATGATGAGGGGGTTATGCACATGATCCGCCGGAAAAGAACCTGCTGGACAGCCATGATCATGGCCTGTGTCCTGCTTATCAGCGGATGCTCCGTCTGGCCGGGACAGGATGATGCAGCATCCAGCAAAAAGGTAGCGCTCACACTCTGGTATTGGAACCGATCGATCGATGACAAACTCATTGCCAGGGCCAAGGAGAAGTTCCCGAATATTGAATTGACTGCCCAGAAGATTGGCGGTGATTTCAAAGCGAAGCTCAAAACCACCCTTGCTGCACGTTCAGGCGAACCTGATATTGTGGCGCTCAACGATTGGATCATGGAATTGTTCCCGAGCGAGGATCGCTTCTATAACCTGTACGATCTGGGCGCAGGAGAGGTCGAGGATCAGTATCTGCCGTGGAAATGGAAGCAGGGCGTGACGCCAAACGGACAGATGATCGGATTCCCGATGGACACGGGTCCGACAGCTCTTTTCTATCGTGCAGACCTCTTCAAAGAGGCTGGCCTGCCATCCGAACCTGAAGAAGTTGCACGCCAGATCGATAACTGGGATGCTTATGCTGCTGCCGGAGAGAAAATCAAGGAGAAATTCGATGGAAAGGTCTTTCTGACCGACAATATTGGAAGCGTTTACAGTCAAGTGTTGTCCCAAGCATCAGAACGATACTTCCGCCCGGATGGGTCATTTATCGGCATGGATTCTCCTGCTGTACGCACAAGCTGGGATACAGCGGTTGCTTTTAAGCAAAAAGGGCTGCTCGCTAACGCTGACGGCTGGACACCCGCCTGGAATGCAGCAATGAATAACGGGGAGATCGCCTCCTTCGTCGGAGCAGTCTGGATGAAGCAGGTTCTTCAGGAGGCCGCACCGGACACTTCAGGCCAATGGCGTGTTACCCGCGCTCCCGGAGGAGACGGCAATAACGGCGGCTCCTTTCTCTCTATTCTGAAATCGAGCAAGCATCCGAAGGAAGCTTTCGAATTGATTCGCTGGCTGCAAAGTCCCGAGAACCAACTGGAGCAGTACCAGACACTCAACCTGTTCCCGTCAGCTCCAGGTGTGTTTGATAAACCCGCTCTGAAGGAGAAGGAAACTTTCTTCGGCGGGCAGGCGACAGGGACGGTATTTGCCGAATCGGCACAGCATGTGCCGGATGCTTTTTTTGGCGAACGATATCCCTCGGTCCACAACATCATCACGCGGCGGCTGAACGATATAGCCAAACAGAATGCCGATCCGCAGCAGGTCTGGTCGGATACGGTACACCGCGTCGAGCGGGAAGCTGCGAGCGTTAAGGCTTGAATTTGATTCCAACGGTTATCACTTCTATTGGTCAGCTTCACTGGCTATCGTCTGATGTGGCTTCGTTATCCGTAAAGGAGGGATTCATATGGCTGTCACCGAAACTCGCATGTCGCCTGATTCCGGACCGTTCCATCCCGATCTGGATCGGCAAAAATCGCTCTGGGCCCGCATATGGGAGCATCGTGCACTCTATGCTGCCATCTCGCCTTTTTACATTCTGTTTGCCGTGTTCGGACTGTTCCCGATCGCCTTCTCGCTCTATCTGGCCTTCCACAAATGGGATGGCATCGGTGTCATGACCTATAACGGTTTGAACAATTTCAAATACATGCTTACAGATGCTGAATTCTGGCAGGCAGTCGGTAACACGTTTATGATCTGGATCTATTCGACGATTCCGATGCTCTTCTTTGCACTCATTATTGCGTTCCTGCTGCATGCTCCCTTCGTCAAGTTCCGCACCCTGTTCCGGGTTGGTTACTTTCTGCCTAACGTTACGTCCATTGTGGCCGTAGCGATCATCTTCGGTGCACTTTTTGCAAACAATTACGGCTTCCTTAACTATTTGCTGCAGTCGATCGGTCTTCCGGTGGTCGAATGGCTGAATGCACCATGGGGCATCAAAGTGGCCATTTCCTCCATGGTTGTGTGGCGATGGACGGGATATAACGCCATTATCTATCTGGCTGGACTTCAGAGCATCCCGCAGACACTGTACGAAGCAGCCAAAATCGATGGTGCATCTGCTGTCCAGTCCTTCTTCCGCATTACGATTCCGATGCTGCGTCCAGTCATTCTGTTCACAGTGATTACATCTACGATTGGCGGCATGCAGCTGTTCACCGAACCTCAGGTACTGGTGGGGAATGATGGTGGATCGGGAGCGGCAGGTATGACGATTGTGCTGTATCTGTACCGCGAGTCCTTCATTAACAATTATTTCGGATACGGCGCTGCCGTTGGCTGGGGCATGTTCCTGATCATCGCGCTGTTCTCCATCGTGAACTGGAAGCTTGTTCAAGGCAAATCATCCTGATGTGACAAGGGGGGAGAGCTCATGGCGTCCAAACATCTCAAGTCGCTGGTGCTGTATACCGGCCTGATCGGTGGCATGCTCATATCCATGTTCCCGTTCTATTGGCTGATTGTTATGTCTACACGAACCACGTCCGATATCTACAAGTTTCCACCCCAGCTCTGGTTCGGCGGTGAGCTGTGGAACAATATTACGCGAGTACTGCAGCAGATTGATTTCTGGGGAGCTTTTCTAAATACTCTTTTTGTGTCAGGTGTAGTGACCATTCTCGTGTTGTTCTTTGATTCACTGGCAGGTTTTGCGTTTGCGAAGTTTGAGTTTCCCGGTAAAAAATGGCTCTTCGTCCTGCTGCTCGCCACCATGATGGTGCCTTCCCAGCTGTCGCTGGTCCCTTCCTTCGTACTGATGGCCGCGTTCGGCTGGGTGGGTTCCTTCAAAGCCCTCATTATTCCGGGCATGGTCAACGCCTTCGGCATCTTCTGGATTAGGCAGTACGCGACGGAATCCATTCCGAACGATCTGCTGGATGCGGGGCGCATCGACGGCTGTAATTTCTTTCGCTTATATTGGAACGTAGCACTGCCCATTCTGCGGCCTGCGTTCGCTTTCCTTGGTGCATTCACTTTTATCGGAGTCTGGAACGACTATCTGTGGCCTTTAATCGTACTGACGGACGCACGCAAATACACACTCCAAATCGCGCTGTCTCAATTAAACGGACTGTATAATACGGACTATGCGATGGTCATTGCAGGCACACTGCTCGCCGTCCTTCCACTGATCATCATGTTCCTGTTTATCAGCCGCCAATTTATCTCGGACATTGCTGCAGGTGCGGTCAAGGACTAAGGATAGCAGAGCGCTGCTTGGCCTTGTTAACCTGCTCTCATTTTGATCCATCCCTTAAGTCTGATATTCTAATCTATAGACGAAAAACCAGACGTTAAATAAACCTGAATGAGCAGCATAATGTGCACGAAGGAGACAGAACGAAGTAAGGAAGCCGAACCCCGCACTGCGATTCAGAACAGGTTCCAGCACGCCTTTCCGGGGAAATCTTCTGCACCCTTTGTCTTCCACTGTTCACATCTATTAGCTTTCGTAAGGTTTATTTTCAAGAAAGAGGGATGATCACCATGGCAGCTTCACCTTATATGATCGGTGTAGATATCGGTACAACCTCCACCAAGGCTGTACTGTTCAAGCAGGACGGCAGTATCGTGGCGCAAGGCAGTGCAGACTATCCGCTCTATACCCCAACGCCTGCGATTGCAGAGCAGGATGCGGAGGATATTTTTCAGGCAGTCATCGCATCTGTACAGCAGGCCACTTCCAAAGCCGGGGTGAAGCCGGACGACATCCTATTTGTCTCATTCAGTTCCGCGATGCACAGCATCCTGCCTGTAGACGCTCATGGCACACCGCTGATGCGAGCGATGACATGGGCAGATAATCGCAGCGCCGAATGGACGGAAGCGCTCAAATCAGAGATGAACGGACATGAAATCTACCTGCGAACCGGCACACCGATTCATCCGATGTCTCCCTTAACCAAAATCATGTGGCTCACCCGGGAAGAGCCGGACATGTTTCGGCAAACACATAAATTCATCTCCATGAAGGAGTATGTATTCTACAAGCTGTTCTCTACGTTCGTTATTGACCATTCCATGGCTTCGGCTACCGGGCTTATGAATCTGGAAAAGCTCGACTGGGATGCAGAGGCACTGCATGCCGCAGGCATTACGCCAGAACATCTGTCCACCCTTGTGCCGACGACTCATGTCTTAAAAGAGGGACTCCACCCCGAGTATGCCAAAGCGATGGGCATTGCCGAGTCAACTCCGTTTGTCATTGGTGCAAGTGATGGCGTGCTCTCTAATCTGGGCGTGAACGCCATTGATCCAGGGATCGTTGCCGTGACCATCGGCACCAGCGGCGCCATCCGTACGGTCGTAGATAAACCGGTGACTGATCCCAAAGGGCGTTTCTTCTGCTATGCGCTTACCGAAGACCAATGGGTAATCGGCGGCCCGGTGAACAATGGCGGAGTGATCTTTCGCTGGATTCGCGATGAGTTTGCTGCCTCTGAGGTGGAGACGGCCAAACGTCTTGGCATTGACCCCTATGAAGTCCTCACACGTGTCGCCGAAAATGTACCGCCGGGTTCGGAGGGACTGCTGTTTCACCCGTATATGACAGGAGAGCGTGCCCCGCTATGGAACCCGAATGCACGGGGCTCATTCTTTGGACTGACGCTGCATCATAAGAAGGAACATATGATTCGCGCTGCACTGGAAGGTGTACTGTTTAATCTGTATACAGTGATGCTCGCGATTGAAGAGAAGATTGGCCGTCCGAAAAAAATCCAAGCTACCGGCGGCTTCGCCCGCTCCGAACTGTGGCGGCAGATGATGGCTGACATCTTTGATCAGGATGTGATCATCCCCGAAAGCATCGAAAGCTCCTGTCTTGGCGCTGCCGTGCTCGGCCTGTATGCCACTGGCCGTATCGATTCCCTTCATGCCGTCTCTGGCATGATTGGATCAACACACCGCCATCAGCCGCAGCCGGACAGTGTGCGCGTGTATCGCGAACTGCTGCCTATTTTCATCCGCATCTCACGTAAATTTGAAGAAGAATACGCCGATATTGCTGCATTCCAGAGCCGATTGATGCAGGAACGAGAAGATTGAGAAGTTAGGCGCCGCCCCAACCCTTCGAAACCTCCCACCATGTAAAGGTCAGCTGCACTGGAATATGAAATGAAGCAGCATTGGTTAGCGCAGCATGCATATGTCACTCCTCAATGAAGGCTCTTCCCAAACCTAGAGATGGGAAGAGCCTATTTCATTCCATTTTTTTTCAGAAAATATGTCCGTTATACGCAGTCCGTTCTCTCCAAAGATACAAATAAACCCCACAGCCTAAAGCTGTGGAGTTTGTAACACAACGGGGATGAGCGACAAATCATCACTCCATTATATTGCTCATGCAAGATTGCTCTTATGAATTCGTTAATTCATGTTAATTTGCAAGTCTTACGAAGTTGTTCAGTCAGTCCTGCTAATTGGTTCAGTCTTATGAATTATATTTGCTGAATGCATTCTCGTCCGTCTGCACGTTCTCCAGATACACGATCTGCCCCGCTTCATTCACACGTGCAATATCTATGCCTGACTTTGCATACACCGTGCCATCTGCCGCTTGTCCACACACTGCCCAGTTCGTCTGGTAACTGCCATCTGGCTGAAGCACCCACGCATCCCACATATGTTTAATATCTTGGTTGTAATCATAAAAGGCCTTCATAAAGCCCTCAAACCCAGTATGACTGGTACCATTTAACACAATCTCGGCATCCGGGGTAAACAAGGATAACAAGTCCTGCATAGCCCGCTTGTCTGTACGTGAAGCATCAAATAAACGGAAATAGTTATTTAACATCGTGATGCTTGCTGCCGTATTTACAGCACTGGTGCTGCTGGTGTTTAATCCATTGGCATCACTGCTGCCATTTGAATGAACGTCTGGATGACTCAACTCTGTACCTTGGTTATTACTATTATTACTGTTGTGAATTCCTGCTGCTGTATTCGTCATCTCATGACCTCCTATAGTTCTCGTGCTGTCTCAAAATATATATATTATGCATTGAGTTTCTATCAATTCGAATTATTTCGAACAATTTAATGCAAAAAGAACTTTATCACACTTCCACGCTGCACTGCAAGATACATTTCGAAATATTTCAAACATTGAAAGGAGATGTTGAATATGCTAACGTCTATATTATGAGAACTTTACCGATACCCACAGCTTCGGAGATGAACCTGACTAGGGTCTGCAATGCACTTGGTGACCCGATACGCATGAAAATTGCACATTGTCTGGCCAGCTCGGGCGAAAAGAACTGCTCGGCTTTCGAAGTAGACCACATCTCCAAATCGACGTTGTCCCACCATATCAAATTGCTGCGCGAAGCCGGTATAATCCAGCCGCGCATTGAAGGCAAACACCACTTTTATTCACTTCGAAAGGATGATCTGAACGCACGCTTTCCCGGCCTTGTCGCGATGATTCTGGACACAACCGTTTAAGGCATCCGCTGCGTTACTAACTTACTAAAACTTTCCAGAACAGCTGCATCCACTCCACGGCATTGCTGCTCGATGAATAATCAGAATCAGATAAGACAGGAGGCTCGGATTAATGGATAAAAAAGCAGTCAAAATTCTATTAAACACATTCTGGGGAGGGGGCGGCTGGAAATCACCCCATGCTCCTTTTTCGGGTGATGATTTTGAATACGCCAAAAGTAAGGGAGTCATGTTTGACCCACTCACCATTACGCATGACGAGGTCGTACAGCGCCTGCACAGGATGCATCAGAACCCTGCACTTAAAGAACGAGTCATTACCGCCTTTCTACACAGTCTATCTACCAAAAAAGTTTATCTGCGCAGCGCATTATCCAGCTGGGCTTTGACACGAAAATTGCCTCTGCATACCTATGGTGAACGCCCAGCTCTGCATGCCAATACAAGCGCCTGCGGGGACTGTAATTTCCTTCGTTTACAATCGGATGAGCACTATGTTCATGCCGATATGAATGTATTGAATTTTGAACGGATGAAGTGGGGCGGCGTCCGCCATAACTGGCTGCTTTACTGCCTGATGGACCTGGAATTACTGCTTCAGGATGAAAATGATAACAGCAGCACTGATGCCAGTAATATTAGCCCATATGAAGTAACTGCGGAAGATCAAATGATCCTAGCCAAACTGCTGGAATCCGCACAGACGGGAGACCCGAATGACAGCGCACGCTCTCTGGAGAAAAGGTGGAAAGAATGCCTGCCTTCCAGTAAACAGGAACGAGATGCTCTATTGGAAATTTGGGCAGCAGCCGGCATACTGGTTGAAAGGGATACGCCTAGGAAACGCAAGGGCGGTTCCGGTGACTTTGTCTTTGCAGCAGCATGGCAGGGCGATGATGGCTATCATGCTGAGAACGCGATTGATTATTTCAGCCCTTACCTACCTCAAACGAGTAAATAGACGTTGTCTGACGCATCACGATCGGTGCACCAGGTTACAATAATGACATCGACAGATTTCGGGTAAAACTCGTATAATAAGAGGAAATGGGATGATGGGAGTGAACCAAGCGAGTTTATGATCTACATACTGGCTTTCATATTGTCTTTTGCTGTCGTGGTTCTGCTGATTCCGCCGCTGGGCCGACTGGCACACCGGCTGGATTTTGTGGACAAGCCTCGCGAAGATGTGGAGCGTAAGCTGCACAGACAGCCGATTCCACTGACGGCGAGCTACGCGATATTTACTGGATTTTTCCTGACATACATTGCCCTGACAAAAGAATTGACTTGGGAAACAGCTGCGCTAATTGCTGGTGGTATGCTGCTCCTGACGATTGGTACGATTGATGACTGGTACAAAACCAAAGGTAAAGATTTCCCCGCCCTGCCTAAAATGATCATTCAGGTCTCGGCTGCGGTGCTCGTTTTTGCGTCCGGCATTGCATTTACCGGCTTTGTAAATCCGTTTAATGCAGAATACGTAATGCTGCCCATCTGGCTGCAGTTCATTCTGACGATCCTCTGGATTTTCGGCGTAACCACCGTGATTAACTTCTCGGACGGCATGGATGGACTGGCTGGCGGTTTATCTGCAATCTCGGCGATTACCTTGTTTATCGTAGCCATCACGAAGGGCCAGAGCGATTCTGCGCTCATGTCCATCACACTGGTGGGGGTCACGCTCGGTTATCTGAAATACAACAAGGCTCCGGCGAAAGTATTTATGGGCGATGCAGGCGCTACGTTCCTTGGTTTCATTCTGGCAGTAATTGCACTCGACGGTGCATTCAAACAAGCAACGATGCTGTCCATTTTCATTCCGATTCTGGCGCTGGGCGTACCGATTTTCGACAATATTTTTGTCGTGATCAAACGTTTCCTGCAGGGAAAAGCAATCTATCAGGCTGATGCAAGTCAGGCTCATTATCGCCTTCTGCGTGCAGGCTTAAACCATAAACAAGTGGTCGGCGTGCTCTATCTGGTCAGCACCTGTCTGTGTCTCTCCTCTATTATTTTGTTGTTAGTGGATATGTAGAAAAACAAGCTTCATCAAGCATCACTTACCAGAACGTACGCGGATTACTGCAATAGAAACGCAATAAAGCCACCTTCATGTCTTCTAATGAGGGTGGCTTTATTGTTGGATATCTCTCGAATCAGAGTCGGTCGTTTTCCCAAGTGCAAAACCTTAGGATTTAACGGCACCTGCCATTGCTCCGCCGACAATGAAACGCTGCAGTGCAACGTACAGCACAACCAGCGGCAGCGTCACAATCAGAATACCGCAGGCCAGCAGCGGCCAGTTATTCATGTACTGCCCATAGAAGGTAAACAACCCTTTGGTCACCGGCTGATAATTCGGATCAGATAAGTAAATCGTCGGACCGATGATATCATTCCATACCCCGATGGCTGTGAGAATAATGCCTGTTGCCAGGATCGGCTTCATCAAAGGAACAAGGATGGTAAACAAATACCGGGTGTACCCGCACCCATCCATGGCAGCCGCCTCATCCAGTTCACGGGATACCGACTTGATATAACCGACAAACATCAGAAACGCAATGCCCGTGCCCGTCGTTTTCAGCAAAATGTAACCCGTTTGGGTATTATACAGACCCAGTTGATTAATTAAAGAGAACTGCGGAATCAGAGGATTCGGCAAATACATCGAGATCAAAAAGAAAATATAGATCAGCGTGCTGAATTTTACGTACCTGCGAGCAAGCGGGAAAGCTGCAAATATGGACAAAATCAAGGTCAGCAGTGTAGACATCCCGGTATAAAGCACACTGTTCCACATGTACTGCGAGAAGCTGCCCTTCGTCCATGCTTCGGCAAAGTTCTCCAGCCTTATGCCTTCCGTGAGCGCGACGGGATTCAGCAAATACTCCGTCTGTGTTTTCATCGACACATTAAACAGGTAGAACAGAGGGAAGACGTACAGGGCAAGCATCAGCATCACTATGATATAGCTGATCGTTCTTGACGTTCTGCTCTGCTTCATTATACCTCCACCTCTCTTTTGCGAAGATAGAACAAGGCAACCATGGAAATCGTAAATACAAACAGGAATTGAATCATCGCTACCGCAGAAGCCAGACCATAATCCGCTGTACCCGTGCCAAACGCTGTTGCATAAACATCAAACGCCAGTGTTGTTGTATTAAATTTACCGCCAGTGAGGACGTAAATAATGTCAAAGGTCTGCAGTGCGCCAATGATGGACAGCAGCATGTTCACGGTAAAAGAAGGAGCGATCATCGGGAACGTAATGTTCGTAAAAGCTTTCCAGCCCGATGCACCATCCATATATCCCGCTTCGTACAAATCATTCGGAATGGTCTGCAGTCCTGCCAGGAAGATGGTCATGGAGTACCCCATATACATCCAGATCTGCACGAAAATAATTAACTCAAAGGCAATATTGTAATCTCCGAAAAAGTTGGAACTGGTGCCGAAGAAATTCAGAATGGACTGTGCCGGCCCGCCGAGCGGATTGGCTACGAGCTGCCAGATCAGTCCAGAGACTGTTACACCAAGTACAACAGGCAAAAAGAATACCGCACGGTACAGCTTGTCGCCGCGAAGCTTTTTGTTAATCAGAATGGCCATGAACAGGCCGACTGCGTTCTGGATGATGACCACAGCAAACGCAAAATATAAAGATCGGCCAATTGCATCCAATCGATCCCCCGCATTGGATGCGCCAAAAAAAGTTTTATAATTTTCGAAGCCAACAAAGCTCCATTCCTGTCCACGCACACCTGTTGCATCTGTGAACGAAAACAACACAGTCACGAGTGATGGGCCAAAGCCAAACACGACATAAAGCAGCAGCGGTATGCTCAAATACAGATAAGGAATCAGCCGTGCCTTCCCTTTTCCAAACGGATACATCGTCCTCACACCTTTCATCGGGTAAAACAAAAAACCGGAATAACAGCTTTACTTGATATGGGCTGGCCTGAAGGCTCCGACCCCAAGCGCTATTCCGGTTCATGTTACAGCTGCATCAAGAAGCAGGACTTCCTTGTTATTTCGGAGCAGCTGCATCCCAGTCTGCTTGTGATTTGCTCGCAAGTTCCTCCGGTGCTGCAATTGGTCCGGCTGGTTTGAGCATCTCAGCATGAACGCTGGACTCTGCAATGTACTGTCCTACGTTCTGACGGTTAATGAACAGCTGATCCCATGAAAGCTTAAAGTTCTCGAGATATGGCTGAATGTCCTTGATGAATTCGCTCTTGATCTCGACATCAGGCTGTGTCGGAAGGAATCCGGCTGCATTGACAAAATCCGTGTAGTTATCTTTCTCTGACAGCATTTCAAGCCATTTCATTGCATAATCCTTGTTCGGTGACTTATCTACAACCATCCAGGTCATATCGTATTTACCAGCTAAATCCTTGTTCTTTGCCGCATCATTGCTGCCCGGAATCGGGAAATAACCAAATTTCAGTTCAGGGTTAGCCGCTTGAATCGTCGTTGCATCCCACGTACCGTCAGCAATCATCGCCACCTTACCTGTGGCAAACAGACTTGGCAGTGTTCCATAATCAATTCCCATGAAACCAGGCATTGCACTGTTCATCAGCGTTTGAGCTTTCTGCAGTACTTCAATCTGTACCGGATCAGTCAGCTTGGTTTGTCCTGTCCACAGACCTTTGATGTAGCTCAGCTGGTCGTCATGAATCGAGGCTTGAAGTCCCTGCACCGCAAGGCCGATCGGCCAAACATCTTTACCTGCAAAGCCGAGTGCTTCTACGCCGTTGTCTTTAAATACTTTGATCACATTCTGCAGTTCATCCCACGTTGCAGGTACCTGCAGATTATATTTGGCGAAAAGGTCTTTATTATAGAACAGGCCCGTAAATGCCACTTTACCCATATTGACACCGTACACTTTGTCGTTGTACGTCATCGCGTTCTGCACATCAACTTCATTATAATTTTTGATAAAGGCCTGGCCTGACAGATCACTGATCAGCCCTGCATCAATCCACTGCTTCCACATCGGATCAGCCGCGCCCTTAGACCAGTCCTGAGGAGCACCAACAAAGCTGGACTTGAGCGGGATGATATCTACATCGCCTGTAGTACCCGCATTCATGCGCGTCTGCATCAATTGATCGTAAGTTGCATCCGCTGGAACTGTCGTGTACTCAACCTTCACATCCGGGTACTTTGCTTCAAATTTTGTATTGAATTCTTTGATGTAGTTGTTGATATTCTCCTGCTGCCAATGAATGATCTTCAACGTCACTTTTTTGCTTCCATCTGTAGATGCTTTCCCATCCGAGTCTTTGGAAGCACTGCCGCAGGCTGCAAGCACAAACAGTAAAGCGGTTACAAGTGTAATAGATAAAATCTTTCTCTTCATATCGCTTTCCCCCAACCATTCCAGATTGATTTGTCAATTTACGAAATCAGTTTCGTTAATCACACCCTCATTATGACTTCACCTGATAAATTTGTAAATAGTTTATTTGAATTTTTACAATTTATTAGGCGAAAACCGCATCACAAAAGGAAATTTGAAGGTATACTGAAGAAGAATTCAAGTGCAATTTACGAAACCAAATAACCAGCAGCTGTAATTTTCCATGTTTGCTTATTCTATTTCCCTATCAAACCACACTTGAAATTCTCGTAAAAATGGTGTAATTTCACTAAAATAGCTTATCATTTTCGTAGTATTGCAGATTAAAAGATTGAAATATATCTATACATATCATAATCACCTTGATTATCCCCCCTTCCGTTATTGACTCTCTGGTAGTTGTGACATAGAATGTTGGCAGGAAAGCGTAAAAAAGACAGAGCCGAAATCTACGAAACTAGTTTAGAACTTGAGGGATGTATATATATGAATATCAAAACGATAGCTCGTTTAGCCGGCGTGTCTGTTGCAACGGTGTCCAAAATCATTAACAACTACCCTGACATCGGTGAAGAGACACGCCAACGCGTGCTTAAAATTATGGAGGAGACTGGTTATCGCCCTTCCTCTTCAGCCAAAACGCTCGCGACCAAAAAATCCAATCTGGTTGGTGTTGTATTTGCGGGAAAACTGAATGTAGATTTCAGCCACCCTTTCTTTGTAGAGGTCATTAATGCCTTCAAAAAACAGATTGGCCTGTTAGGCTATGATCTGCTCTTCTTTTCCAACGAGAAGTTCCTTGATCAGGGGGAAGATTACCTGGCACGGTCCAAATATTTTCAAGTAGATGGCTGTATTATTATCGCGGGTGATGAGGTGGAGAGCAGTGTATCCGATCTTGATTCCAGTCCCATCCCGTGCATAGGGATAGATATCGAGCTGACAGGACAGAACTCCTGTTACATTATGTCTGATAACGAAAAAATTTCGACCAAAGTGGTAGAACAGTTTTACATGAACGGATATCGGGAACTCGGGTTTATCGGGCTCCAGCGTGCCTCTCTCGTAATGCAGCAGCGGGAGAAGGCTTTCCAGCAATCACTAAAGCAGTTTAGTCTCGAAGAGAGACCTGAATGGATGGTATACAGTAAAGATTATGCTGCTGCTGACGGGTACGAAGCAGCCAAACAGCTGCTGACAGCAGATGTTCTGCCGCGTGCTGTATTCGCTGCTACGGATTTGCTTGCATTTGGAGCAGTACGTGCCTTTAAAGAGGCTGGACTGCGTGTTCCGGAGGATATCGCTGTTGCAGGATGCGACGACATCGAAGCCTGCCGCTACAGCGACCCGCCGCTGACCACTGTGAAGCAGGACACCGACAAAATCGGGCGTCTTGCTGCCATGATTTTGTTTGACCTGATGAATAAACAGATGGACAACCGCTGTATCAAAGTAGAGCCGGAGCTGGTGCTGCGCCGATCCTGCGGCACTTTGCTGGCGTATCAGTAAGTGAGGCAGTTCTACGGAGGAAGAAGAGGATGAGTTAGTAAGCGGGGAAGGGAAGGGCGGATTGGCGCCAACTGCCCCGTCTCCTTCCTCTTCCTCACAGCTAACGATTACCAGTAATCAAATGCTCTCCAGGCAGTCTAACGCTCTCTAGGTAGTCTAACGATTCCCGGAAGCCTTATTTAGCGGATTCCGGCTTATTAAATATTCTAACGATTACCAGGAACGTTATTTGAACCAAAAAGGCTGATTTAAGGTCTTTTTCGGATTAAAACGTGCAAAATAACGTTTCTCAGAATCGTTAGGTTTTGAAAAGGGCTAAAATGCACCAAATAGCGTCATCTGAGATCGTTAGCCCAGATTTATTCAAGGTAACGATGCTCAGCCGACCATACAGGTCGATAGACTGTATTTGTCTATCCTTCATACTCCTAACGAAAGCAAGTACCCTGTCCATTGACACTAGTCAGTACTTAGACAGGTAGTGCATAATTTTCGGTATATGGGTGAGAAGTGCATGACCGTCACCACTTGATGAGCGCTGCATGGGCAGATAGAGAGTTTTAGCGAGCTGCGAAAAGCTGCCGCGAATACCAAAAAGACGAAGCAGGACTGCTTCGTCTTTTTGCCCATAAATCATATATGATTAGCGGTTAACTTCGGGATTTTTTTGTCAGCTCTAATAAGCGCACCGGGTCGCCTTACGGATAGGCAGGCCCCTTCGGAGCCGCCGACTATTTCGAAGCGGCGGGCGGCAGCGGTGCATTTCGCTGCCGATCCAGCCATCCGGGCCGATCCAGTTCAAGGAGCCTACGGTATCGCTCTTCCCGAGCCAGCAGCTGTTCGTGAGAACCCTGCATGACGATGTTTCCGTTTTCCACAAACACAATTTCGTCCATCTTCTCCGCACCAATCAGGTGATGGGTGACCCAGATCAATGTTTTGCCCTGCAGGCTGTCCAGCATGGTGCGCATCAGTGCGCGTTCTGTTACGGGATCAAGCCCTACCGTCGGCTCGTCAAAAATGACAACAGGGGTCTTCCGCAGCAGCACACGTGCTAGTGCAATCCGTTGACGTTCTCCGCCAGAGAAGCGCAATCCCGTCTCCAGCATCGGGGTATGATACCCCTGCGGTAAAGATTCGATCAGATCAGCGAGACCGACCTGCGCAGCTGCCTGCTGAATCTCCTCATCCGTCGCATCTGGACGGCCAATGCGCAGATTCCCCGCAACCGTGGTATCGAAGAGATGCGGGCTCTGATTAAGCACCGCAACCACTTCAGTTACACTCTCGCCAAGCATTTCCACCGGCAGCTCATTAATCAGCACCTTACCGGATGAAGGAGACAGCGCACCCTGTATGAGCTTCAACAGCGTGGATTTGCCACCGCCGCTGCGCCCGAGGATGGCCACGCGCTTACCTTGAGGCAGATGCAGCGAGATATCCCGAATGGCATACTCTCCCTCTGCTTCATAACGATAGCTCACCTGCTCGATTACTATATCTGCACGCAGCTTCGGCGGAATTCGCAGCCGAATCCGTCCATGCGCTGCAGCTGTCTCATCATTCCGCTGTCCACCAACCGAATCAGCTCGCTGTTCAGAATGAAGAGCAGTTCTCTGAGACTTCTTCAATCCTCCCCAATGGTCGTCCCCGTCCTTGTTCTCACCCTTGCTTCTATCCATGCTGTTTGTCAGTGAGGATGCTGTTTCCTTGGAGTTGGATTTCGCCATCTCCTCCGGCCCTTCCAGTCGGTTCAGCCGATCCAAGGATTCACGGTAGTCCGGCACATGCCCGAGTGCGTCATTTACAGGCAGCAGTGATTCTGTTAGCGGGAACAGAACCAGCACAAACGCCGCAATCATCACCGCAGGCAGCTGGGCAGCAGATGCCGCTTGTCCTGCCCAGATGGTTACCGAAACAACCATCAGCCCAATGACACATTGGGCGATGAAATCCCGCCAGCGGCTCCAGCGCCTTAATCTGCGGCGAATCCGGTCTGCTTGTTCCTCATCCTCTTCCTGCCACTGCACAAAAGCTGCCGCTCTGCCGCTGGCAATCCAGTCCCCAAGCCCAAGCACCCCGTCGGTCAGACGGGTATACAAGCTGCTGTTTTCTTTTTTGAGCTGTATACGCCATGCCCAGGTTAATTTCAAAGAAATTGCCGGAAGGACCGCAGCAATAAATAACATGTACAGCGCCATCCACATCGCAAACATCGGATCAATACTGCCAAAAGCCAGCACGGCCGCGCCATAGATCACAAGCGCAGTAACCGCCGGGAATACGGTGCGCAGATAGATATCCTGCAGACGTTCGACATCATCGGCAAGCGCGCCAAGTACATCTCCGGTCTGCATACGCGAACGCAAAAACAGGGCCTGCGGCTCTAAAATACGATACAGCTTCACCCGCTGATCTGCCAGCACACGCAGAACAGCATCATGTCCTGCCAGGCGCTCTGCATATCGAAATACAGCGCGAAAGATACCAAAGGCACGTACGCCAACAATCGGAACGTACACCATTAAAATGTTCTCAGGACGCAGCGCAGACTTGGAGATCAGATATCCGGAGGTAAAAAGAAGCATGACCGCACAGAGAGCCGCACACGTACCCAGCGCAATCGCACCGATAAACCGCCAGCGGTACTGTGCTGCATATGGAGCAATCCAGCTGTTTTTAAGATGTTTGCTGTGTTCTGTCTCCTCCCTAGGATGTCCTGATCTCATCTCATATCGCCTCCATCTGCGCCTGAATCATTTGATAGTATGCTCCTTGTCTTGCAAGCAGCTCCTGATGTGTTCCGATCTCTGCCACCGTGCCGCCTTCCATAACGATAATTCGGTCCATATGCTGCATCCAGTGCAGACGATGCGTGGCCAGAAAAACAAGCCTGCCCTCGAACAGCGGCAGCATCGTCTGCTTCAACTCATATTCAGTCTCTACGTCCAGATGCGCTGTAGGTTCATCGAGCAGCAGAATGCGGCGTTCACTGAGCAGAGCTCTTGCCAGCGCCACACGCTGTTCCTGCCCCCCGCTGAGCTGTCTTCCTCCTGCACCAATCTGTTCATGCAGTCCATTTGGTAAAGACGAAAGCAGCTTCGTTAACCCCGCAGCCTGTGCAGCTTGTGCCACTACGGCATCGGATGTATCAGGCATATAGAAACGAATGTTATCCGCAATCGAACCGCTGAAAATATACGGATGCTGCGGGATTGCCGCCGTCTGACTACGCCAAGACTCAAGCAGATCCGGATTCAGATGCTGTCCATTGACCAGCACTTGTCCGGCCGTCGGGGTTTGGAACCCCGCCAGTATATCGATCAGCGTTGATTTTCCAGCTCCACTGGCACCAATAATTCCAATCTTACCAAGACCGGTCAGCTGGAACGTCACATCCCGAAGAGAATAAGGCCCCTCCGCCTCATGCTGGACCTGAATATCAGTTAACGCTAATCGACTGCACTCCCCCCACATAAACGGTAAAACCGAGGAATTGGCAGAGCCGAGGGCCAAGGATTCAGCATGCACGGCTGCTGCCGAAGTGGGAAATGAGGCTTTCGCCCGCTGCGCTGCATGTAGATCCCGATTAAACACCACTCGAAGCTGTGAAGCGGAAACAGAGGTATGGAGTGGAGAAAGCTTCCGGGTATCTAGAGCGTTCTGTATCTCGGGTGGGGTTTGTGCAGACTCATCCTCACCTACGTCTCCTTCATTTCCACTCTTACATCCATGCAGCCCTTCTGCCCGGTCCATCATGCCTGCATACACTTCGTTCTGACGCTGCTCTGCAGCTTTGCCTCGTTCAATGACTTTATTAATGGCTTCCCCGGCTTCTTTGCCGTCCAGAGTCGCATGGTAATCTGCGCCCAACATCCGTACTGGCAGAAAATATTCCGGTGCCAGAATAAGTACTGTCAGGGCAGGACCAAGCAGCATGTGCCCTTCTGTCAGCCGGAGTCCAAGTCCTACTGCAACCGAAGCAACAGACAGCATGGTGAAGAAATCAAGAGCAAAGGAGGATAAAAAGGCCATGCGGAGCGTCGACATCGTTGCTTTTCGATATCGCTGGCTCACGCGCATAATCGAGCCTTCGTGTGATTTGCTCTGCCCCAGCGTTTTCAACGTTTCCAGCCCGCGCAGTGTATCCACAAAATGATTTGCCAGCGCTTTGTAAGATTTGAATTGTCCGTCTATTTTTCGCTGGGTTGCCAGACCAATCAGAATCATGAACACAATCAGAATAGGCAGTGTCAGCATTAATATGACACCGGACATTGTATCCAGTTTGAACACATAGAACAAAATGACAACAGGCGTAAATCCCATACCGAGCATACGTGGAATAAACAGTTCGAGATACGTTTTATACTGGGAAATGCCTTCACGTGCCAGCGTTACCAGATGTCCTGTACCTTCTGTCTTGGCGTAACGCGGCCCAAGTCGAAACCACTGTTCCGTCATCTGTCTCCGCAGATCGGTTCCCGTTTTCTCCGCATACGTCGTGGTAACAAGCTGCAGGCAGAATGACAGGGCGTAGCGGGCGGCAAAAGCAGCCAGGAACAGCAGCAGTACTGCAGCTTGTGACGCGACGGCAGCACCTTCAAAAAGTGCAGTAACAGCCTGCGCGAGCCATTTGGCCTGCATAATAATCGTCATCGCCTGCAGCAGCACCAGCGCAGATGCCAGTACGAGTACCGGGCGGATGCCCGGCAGCTTCATCAGCCCGCGTCCCATGTCAGTACTCCAGGTGATGCTGTTCGTTCAGACGTTTGCGGAAAATATAATAACTCCAAATCTGATAGCCAAGCACAAATGGCAGCAGCGTGCAGGCAACAATGGTCATCACTTTTAGGGAATACGGGCCCGATGACGCGTTATATACCGTCAAGTCAAATGTTGAACCGAGTGAACTTACCATGACTCTTGGGAACAACCCGATAAATACGGATGCAAAAGCGATCGCAATGACGGCCCCTGTCATCCCAAAAGCCCAGCCTTCACGCTTCTGACGAATGAAATACGCTGCAAGGGCAAATGCAGCTGCACCAAGCGCCGCCATAATCCAGAGCGCCCAGCCGCGAACAGCGAATACATCTGTCATCAGATAGGTCAATACAGCATACAAGACCAGAACTACAGCAAGCGGCACCATTAATTTTTGGGCCATCTGAAGTGCACGTTCCCTCAATTCACCTACGGTACGCAGAGAAGCAAATAACAGCCCATGTACAAGACACAGCAGGGTTACACTCAAGCCGCCTACAACGGTGTATGGATTCACAATATCCAGGAAACCGGCATGCATCTGCATCTGATCATCAATAGGCAGACCTTTCATCAGTGTGGCAAAAACAACCCCAAACAGGAATGGCAGCAGTGCACTGGCCACCAGAATGATGACGTCCCATGTTTTGCGCCAGCGCTGCTGTTTCATTTTACTGCGGAACTCAAAGGCAACTCCCCGTCCGATCAATAACAGCAGTACAACGACAAGCGGCAGGTAGAATCCGCTGAACAGCGTTGCGTACCAATGCGGGAAAGCCGCAAACATGGCACCGCCCGCGGTCAGCAGCCAGACTTCGTTTCCATCCCAGAACGGACCAATCGAGTTAATCAATGTACGACGCTCACGATCCGTTTTGGCAATCAGACCTGTAGACATGCCTACACCAAAGTCGAAACCTTCAAGAAAGAAAAAACCGATGAACAATACGGCAATCAGTACAAACCACAGTTCATTTAGTAACAACGGAATACCCCCCATCCATGCCAAACGGATCAGCCGACTCATCCTCTTCTTCCGACTTGTCAACAGCGTATGGTCCTGCTTTGATTTTACGTACAAACAAATACACCATCACGATACCCAAAACCGTGTAAGCCGCAGTAAAGGCTATCGTAGAGAACAAAATCATACCTGCTGATACATTAGGTGATACACCTGCTTCAGTCGTCATGTAACCGAATACGGTCCACGGCTGTCTGCCAACCTCGGTCATAATCCAGCCTGCTGTATTCGCAATAAAAGGCAGGGAGATCGCAAAAACCATCAGACGCATAAACCAAGGTTTGGCCGCTTCGAGCTTCTTGCGCCAAGCCAGATATGTACCATACATCGCCAGCAGAATCATCAAACCACCCGCAGCGATCATGACACGGAAGCTCCAGAACGTAGTTCGTACAGGCGGAATATAGTCTCCAGGGCCGTACGTCTGCTGGTACTCCGCATTCAGCTCTTTCATCCCTTTGACGCTGCCTGAGAATTTACTGTAAGACAGGTAACTGAGCAGTCCGGGGATTTTGATCTCGCCGGAGTTCTCCTGCTTCTCCGGATCAATGGAGGCAATGACCGTCCAAGGTGCCGGATCTTCTGTTGTCGTCCATGTCCCTTCACTTGCAGCCATTTTCATCGGCTGTGTTTCCACCAGATATTGAGCCTGGAAGTGTCCTGAAAAAGCTACACCTAGCGAGGATACAAGACCGACAATAACTGCGATGTTGAAGGATCTGCGGAATACTTCGACGTCCTTCTTTTTCATGAGCTTATAGGCACTGATACCCGTTACTACAAAAGCACCTGTCATCAACGCACCAAAAATCGTATGCGGAAATTCAACGAGGAGCTGCCCATTTGTAATCAGTGCAAAGAAATCATTCATCTCTGCCCGGCCATTATTCATGGCGAATCCGACCGGATGCTGCATAAAGGAATTGGCCGCCAAAATCCAAAGCGCGGACAGGAAAGTGCCGATAAAGACAAGCCAAATACAAGCCAGATGCACTTTTTTGGACAAACGGTCCCAGCCGAAGATCCATAGACCGATAAATGTCGATTCCATAAAAAATGCCAGCAGGGCTTCGATTGCCAGCGGCGCACCGAAGACGTCACCGACAAACCGGGAATACTCCGACCAGTTCATGCCAAACTGAAATTCTTGCAAAATACCTGTTACTACTCCGACGGCAAAGTTGATCAGGAACAGCTTGCCCCAGAACTTGGCCATTGTTTTGTAGATTTCTTTTCCCTTCGCAACATACAACGTCTCCATGATCGCAACCAGCAGCACAAGGCCGATGGACAGCGGTACAAAGAAAAAGTGAAAAATCGTTGTAAGTGCATACTGGATACGCGATAGCATAATCGGATCCATACGTTTACCCCTTCTTTCTGTTCGCTTTAGCAGATACGTAAATGGCATTGAAGCAGGTACCTTCGCTGTCTGTTCTCCAAATACGTTATTGAACGTATTGTGCCAGATTACCTAATTTTCACATGTGAGAATTATCACAATCCCGCCTCTTCCCGACAAAAAAAGTGACCTCGGTCACACAATAGATAAAATTAAGCCTATTTATCCGGCTTGCCCGCAGCTGATTTGTCTCGACTCCTGCATCTATTCATGGAAGTTGTTCATGTTTGGAGACAAATGCCCATATGTTAGTTTCAGACAGATGATACACAGGACGGCAATGACTTTTTACATAAGAGAAATTCCCCTTTCTAAGTGAGGTGAGTACAGATGGAACCATTCGAACCGTTAACGGATGCAGATCCCAAGCTGAACCCGGAACATACAGATGACTCAAAAAAGGCAGCACCAGAACTGTCTATGTCCACACCTTCTGCAAACGAAGCCGTCCAATACGTACTTTTTCCGCGGAAAGGAGGATGGCCTTCCTTTCCATATCCAGATATCGCGGCTCTATTGGCGGCAGAACAAGGAAACCTCTATTATGTCAGCAGCCGTACGGCTGCGGAGGAAGAACTGCCAGAAGCGATTCAAGTGATCTCCCTTTCGGAAGCGGAGAACCGATTACAGGAGCCGAACACAGCTGCAGTTGTTGCACATCCCTATTGGCTTATGGCTGTGGCCTCATTAAAGCCGGAAGTATGCATTGCACTGCTGCCTGAACCCGCAGGAGATGAAGCCGCATCTCCGCTGTGGGAGAGCAGCATCTCCAGACTTGTCGGCATTGCCGATCTGGTAGGCACATCTTCGGAAACCCGGTACATGAAACTGCTCTTTCAAGGCATTCGATCCGTCTGGCTGGGAGGTGAGGACCCCTCCCCTGTCGGTTATGTACACCAAGGCAGCACACGGATTGCACTGAGGGACTATGAATTGTTTTTCCTGCATGCACTGCGGCAGGTTCTGTCAGGTATACCGGACAGCATTACACCCCTTCAGTGTCGTGTGCGAGCGGACTATTACAGACAGCTTCGATCCAAAGCGGGGCCTCATGAAACGATCTCCTTTCTGCTCTCGGCTTATGAGTATTTGCTGCACGATTCTCATGCTGCCGCTTCGCTTCAGGAAGCCTTCACTCATGCGGTCTTCAACGGGCGGCAGGATTGTGTGGTGTCTCATTATCGCTTCCTGTCGGCCATTCATGCGAAGTCAGGTCAGGTCGAAGAAGCTTTACAGGTGTTCGGCATCAGCGCAGCCACTGAACAAGAACGCCATCATTACGAGCAGTTATGCCGCTGGTTGGAAGCAGGGGAGAATCAGCTGGTTCAAGCGGAACTGCTGCGCATCAATGACGACTACGATACTGCACTGCGTATTCTGGATGATCTGGGCGGGGAAACAGCGAGACACTGGAAGTTTCGTATCTACCAGGAAACAGAGCGGGTAGAGTCCGCACTCGCTCTGGTTCATGCCATCGATATTCTGGACGGAGCCAGCCTTATGCAGTACCGGCAGTTATCCGGGACAGCCTTAGCTCTCCGAGGAGAGCGTCACGGTGCAGTGAGGCTGTTTCTGGAGACGGCCCTAGAGGATGAAGATGCGCTGGCTCGGATTATGGAAATGGAGCTGCTGGATCATGCCGTACAGCAGCTGCTTGGGGAGGTGCCTTAAGGATGGACCCGAAAAAGCGTAGAACTCCTGGAAGCAGGCCCATCATGCATGATTTGCTTCAAACGCAGACGACCGATAAACGAGATAACACTCCTCCTCAGAGCCTTCAGGCGGTGTCTTCTGGTTTCCAATCCCAAAGCGCGCAGAGCCAGGTTCATCGCGTCTTTAATTCACGAATTGAAGAGGACCCGGGCTCTCCTCCGATACGGGATACCGGAATGGATGCTTTTACACAGCCCTTCACTGTAAGACGGGTACGCAAAAGTAAAAACAACAAACTGACAGCCATGCTTCAAGTACGAAACGAACAAGGGCGTTATCTCGAGGAAGTGCTGCATGATCTGAGCGGATTCGTGGACGAGATTGTCATTGTCGATGATGCCAGTACAGATAGAACACCCGATATATGCGGTGCTTTTCCAAAGGTAGTGCGTCTGGAGGTGCTGGAGAAACCGCTGTTTGCCGAGGAATGGCGTCTTCGCAGCACACTGTGGCAGGCAGCAGTCAGTACAGATCCAGACTGGCTTCTCTCTGTTGATGCCGATGAACTGTACAGCACCGAAGCCAAAAAGGCCATACGGAAGCTTATCAATCAGGACTATGCAGACTGGTTTGCCTTCCGGTTCTTTGATATGTGGGGTGGGCGAACCCATTACCGGGAGGATGAGCTCTGGTCCATGCACAAGCGCCATACGGCATCCCTTGTTCGTTACATGCCCGGATATCCCTATTTCTACCCGCAGCAGAATCACCATGTTCCCCGTCTTCCTGTATCCTGTACAGTACTGCCGGGGGTACACACAGAACTGAAAGTACAGCATCTTGGCTGGGCCGGCAGTCTGGAAGATCGGGTTCGTAAATATTTACGATACAAGCGCATTGATCCGCACGGGGAGTGGGGCAGTACCGCCCAGTATGAGTCCATTCTGGACCCCGAACCGCGGCTGCTCCCTTGGAAGGAGGAGCTGTAATATGAGTGTGGTCAGCATACTTACCCATAGTTTTACCGATGGGTACAACCGGGAATACGGCCGTGTATTCGGCGGCGGGCTGGAGCGCTACATTCTAGATCTATGCAGTGTCATTCGCCGTCTTGGTCATATTCCCGAAGTCCATCAGCTGTCCTATTTCGAAGCGTTCCAGACCCGAACGGAGCAGATTGACGTCTATGGCTACGATTATGACATGGAGAATGTACCGGAGGCATTTGAACGGATGGCTGCAGCAGCCCGTGGACCCATTATCTATGCAAGCTGCCTATGGCAGCCCATCAACTACAAGCCAGGCAGTCTCGGAATATGTCATGGCATTAACTGGGATCGCCCTGGTCTGCCGCTGGACACCAAACGTCAGGTTGCCGAACATATCCAGCTGGCACTGGATGGACTCGTTCGCATCGTCTCGGTGGACTCCCATTTCCAGACCTTTTGCCGGGCAGCCTGTATGTATAGCGATCCGGAACAAATTGTGCTGATTCCTAATGCAGTGGATACTGCTTACTTCACCCCTGCTCCGCCAAGCAGAACACTCACGCAGCGTCATGAGGAAGAATGGATGGAGGCTTGGAAAAGGGAAACAGCAGTGCCTGCTGAACATGCACACATGATGGCTCCAGAGTCGGGAGATGATACATCGATTCATGAGGATGCAGATCATGATAGTACTGATGCATACAGTAGTAGTAGTAACGAAGAAAAGGTCAGAACGAAGAGTCTTTATGCAGATCCGTTAGGCAGCCCAGATACGATCTCTGTAGAATACGGAACTACCGAAGCTCTTCCTCATCAAAGGGCACAGGACCAGACTGAGGACGATAAGCCTCTGTCTCCTCCCCGCCCTGTTCGTATTTTATATCCACGCCGTATCAGCAGCGAACGCGGCATTATTCCGATGATGCTCGCTGCAGATAAGCTCCTGGGAGCTTTCCCGGATGTGGAGGTTGAATTTGCGGGGGAACTGGTGGAAGGCAGTACCGTTGGCAGAGCCTTTCGTTATTGGCAGCGCACACATCCACATACAGCACGAATTCGGCAGCATACGTACGATTTCAAAGATATTCGCAGCGCCTACCACCAGGCGGATATCGTTGTCATCCCTACGTTATTTTCCGAAGGCACCTCCTACGCTTGTCTGGAAGCGATGAGCTGCGGTCTTCCGGTTATTGCTTCCAACGTCGGGGGGCTCAATGATCTGATCCAGGACGGCTTCAACGGACTGCTCATTCCTCCAGGGGAGCAAGCACTGTCCGCCGCACTTGTTCGTCTCGTGCAGGACCGCGCCGAACGGGAGCGGCTTGGCATCTACGCGCGTGAAACTGCGCTGTCCTATGATCTGTCCATATGGCGCAGCCGGTGGAGCAGGGTGCTGGAATCTTTTTTAGCGGAAACAGGATTGAAGGAGGGAATTCACACATGATGGATACACCCGGCGCCGCGGAGATCATGGAATCACGGTACATTCGGCAGAACGATCCGAAGACAGATACGCTGGTCTTTCCACTTCACCCCGCATGGTGGAGTCGTCCTTATGAGTATGAGTGGGCTCGCCAGTTCGCGCGCCCGGATGATGTCGTGCTGGATGCGGCCTGCGGCATATCTCACCCGTTCAAATTTTGGCTCACTGAACACTGCCGTGAGGTTCACGCATGCGACTGGGATGAACGCATTTTGTCCGAAGAGGCGATTCGGCTGGATATCGCAGCTGATTTCGGTGAACAGGCAGCCCGGAAGCTGCCGGAATTCTACCTGACACGGCTCAACCGCACACAGGCCAACCTGGCTCAGCTGCCGTATGCTGCCGAACAGTTTGACCGCGTATTCTGCATCTCTGTGCTGGAACATCTGGATACCGGCACAATGCTGCGAGCTTTCCGTGAATTTGCAAGGGTATTAAAGCGGGATGGACAATTAATCGCCACCTTTGATGTACCCGAGATGCGTCCGGATTTGCTGGAAACGATCATGGCTGTCACCGGGCTGACCATTGAAGATAAGCTGAATGTAGAAGAACCGGATGACGCCATTTCCTCGGATATGTACGGCGCCCCCATCCGCTGCTTCCGGGCTGTGATCTGTAAGACGGATAAAGGATACCGTCCGTGAGAGACACACTGTATGCATGGGGAACACACTGTGAAATGTACATGGAATGTGAGAATGTGGGATTACCGGATGAACTACTACAGCAGTGTCCTTAGAACTGTGTATTAGGCTTTTTCTGAAATGCATTAGGCCGTTCTTTTGGAAACCGGGGCATTTGGATACAGCTCCATTTAATTAGTCAGGAAGGGTTCGGAAGTTTCAAATACGGACAGGATATTGATGAAAAATAAGGCTGGGTACAGCGTCTGCCGGATGCCCCGACTTTTTGCTCTGTTAAAGAAGGGGCATCCTTGTGCTGTCCGGCAGGGGCACAGCCGGATTACAGGTACACCAGCAGCATGCTGCACTGCTGCTGGAAAGTAGGGGCGGTGGCTGCGCCGGGAGCCGTCAGGCGCAGCAGGGTCTGCAGGCCCGGCGGCTGGACCTGCGCCGGGCGGCCTTGGGCGGCAGCCTGCTGTGCCGTGATCCGGGCCGAATGTTCGGCCCAATCACGTGCCAGGCCCTGCCGCCCGGCGAGCAGCGCGAGCGTGCCCGCCAAGAGCGCATGCGCTGCGCGAGCAGGGGCGGGCACTTCGTCCGCGAGGGGCTGCTGCGCGCTGCCGGGCGTGCCGCACAGCGCAAGCAGGCCTTCGCGGACGCGTGCGGGTGCGCGCAGCAGCCCGCAGCGAGCCGCAGGCGGGAGCGCTGTGAGCAGCGCCAGCGCGCCGCCCGGCGGGAGTGCCTGCAGCAGGCGAAGCCATGCGGGCCACGCCCCTACGGCGGCGAGCGCCTGTGCGGGCGCGAGCAGCGCAGGCACGGGGCTGGGCTGCGGAGCTGCTGCTGGCAGCACAAGGCTGCTGGGCCGAGGTGCACGATCATGTGCCTCGGTCTTTGCATCCGCTCCTTCCTGTGCGTTTATCTGTGCATTTATCCGCGTCTTCGATCGGGACTCTCCCCCGCCCTGCACCTGCATCACTGCATTCGCCTGTTTTTGCGAATCCGCTTGTGTCCGAATCTGTGCATCTGTCTGCAGCCTCTGGCTGTATACATCACCGCTGGCGGATGCATTCCCGCTTTGCAGCAGCCTCTCGGCAGCAAACGCCGCTTCGGGTACGACTGCCTGCCGGCATGCTGCTCTACGCCCACCTGTGCTCCGATACTTGTGTCCCAGCGCCCACAGCGCAAGAGCAGCCTCCGGCCCGTGCTGCGCATGCGCCTGCCAAGGCCGTATTGCCGCACTGGCGGATGCATGCTCACCCAGCTGCGCCAGCACAAGCCCGGCAGCAAGCGGCTGCATCCGCACTGCCGGGCCCAGCGCAGCCGCATGGCGCAGCAGCCATTCCGGCCGATGCGCAGCCAGCGCGGCCGAAACCATTGCCTGCTGCGCTGCTGGCGGCAGGCTCATTCCCTCGGCCGCACTGGCAATGGCCTGCGGCCGTCCCGTGGCTGCGCCAAGCAGCAGCAGTCGCTGCCAAGCTGCCCGATTGCCCGGCTGCATGCTCAGCACCGCCATGTAGGCGGCTTCCGCTTCCTGCCAGCGGCCAGCCTGCTCATGAGCCATTCCTTCCAGTGTCAGGCTGCGGTAGGTTCCCGCACCCGACACAGAAGTATACCGACCTGCTGACGATGCACCTGACTTCGCTCGCTTTAACCACTTCAGGGCAAGGTCAACCCGCCCCTGATCCAATTCCAGTACGGCGCCCAGCTCCAGCAAATCCGGAAAATCCCCGTATACCGAAGCCCACGTCTCCACCACGGATCGCGCCCGCTCAGTTTGGCCGAGCTCTCTCCAGGCATAAGCTGTTTTCAGCACCACATCAGAATGATAACCACACTCCGGTTCAAGCCGTGCGAGCAGCGGCATCAATAATCGAAGTGCTTCATCATACTTGGCCTGCTGAAACCACTCGGCGGCCAGCGCATAGAGCAGTTCTGGCTGATCCGGTGTATGCTGTAGAGCCAGCCGGATGAGCTGCATATTCCGGACATCTTTACGCTTGGCGGCAATGATTTTATCCAAATAGCCATAATGAATAATCTCTATTACCGAGTGTCGAATCCCGTACGGCATAACAGCCAGAATGGAAGAAGCTGCTTCCTCATGAATCCTTCCGCGAAAGGCAATCCGGGGATCATTACGAAACAGACGGCAGACTTCATCCGTTACACGTTCCTCGCCTGATGTGCCCAGCAGGCTCGTTACCTTAATCCAATACCCCCAGACCTCTTCACTTCCGGCTTCCAGCCATTCCATCAGCTCCGATTTCGTCTGAAAAGGCTGCATCCATTCTTCATCTGCGTCCAAGATCAGAATCCATGAATAATTCGCTGCGGCCAGCGACAGATTACGTGCCTGACTGAAATCACCACTCCACTCCATATCAATGACCACTGCATCGTAGCGCTGGGCTATCGCTGCTGAATCATCCGTCGATCCTGTATCTACAACTATAATCTCATCTACCATACTGCTCACCGAATTCAAACAACGATCCAGAAACCCGCCTTCATCCTTCACAATCATACATAAGCTGATCCCACCCCTCACCCGCACCATCCCTCCCTTCAACAAAGGCTGCACTATCACAACAATCAGGACTGTTTAGGTCACCCCTCCTTTCTAGATTTTCTTCTCAAGTTTCTCCTTTCATATTTCCTTTCTGTGCCTCTCTGCCTGTGCCGTTACTGCACATGTCTCTTTTCACTACTCACCTTTGCGTTTTTACCAAAGAAGTCTACCCCGCTCTGATTTATCACTTCTAACGTTCACTTTTAACGTTCACTTTTACTGCTCACGACTTCTGTCTCTCAGCTCAGCTCTCAAATCCATCTGCTCCCGGCAATTCCAGCCTTATATGCTGAATGACAGGCCAGTACGCATGACGCTGCCTCTCTTGCTCCATCTGTTCGCTGCCAGGTACAAGCTGTGCCAGATGATGATCGGCCGCACTAATCAGTCCTTTAACGAGCCAGCTTGTGCCGCTCAAAGTATCTGACGCTCCCGGGAAAGGTTGCTCACTCCGTTTTCCCTTCGTATCGCTCTCCCGGCGTTCTCTTTCAGTCCCACAGCGCTCCGGTTCACTGCCAGTACTCTGTTTCTGATTCAATCCCTGCCCCGCTATACGATCCACTTCCTCCAGCAGCTGACGTCCTCTTTGGATTAATCCATGCAGCGCCTGCCATCTTCCAGACCGGACGCACCCTTCCATCATCAGTCCGATTGCCTGCCAGCCATCATACATCCCTTCACGAACTGTGTTCGTGATGTTCTTACTGTCAGGTTTGTTTTGAAGTTCAGATCTATTGGTTTCTTGTGCGCCTTTCATCAGCCAGAGTGTAAGGGAATCACCTGGACTTGCTTCCTTTCCCTCCAACCACTGCATTCGTTCAAGCCAGCGGCCAGCCAGAGATGCCATTGAGCCCTTTTTTCGCTTCACGGTTTCAAATTTCAAACGCGCTTTGCCCCAATCTCCCCGCTGGATATGAAGTAATGCCTCCGCAGCAGATCGTTTCTCCCGCTGTTCCCCGGAAGGTACAGGTGACATCTCTCCAAGCAGTTCAAGAGCTGCATCGCAGCAGCGGCACTGCTCCAGAATACCCAGTACTTTAGCCAAAGCCTCCTCCGAATTTATCGCAAAACGTGACGCAGCCATCGCTGGAATCTGCTGTTCCTGACCGGATACCCGCATAATTCGAAATATACGATACAGCGGCGGCAGCAGACTGGATTTCGCACGCACGGCTTCCACATAAGCATCCACAGCTCCCTCCAGATCAGCCTTCCCTTCCAGCAGGCGGCCCAAGGTGTACCATGTCTGGTATGTGCCCATCCCTTCTTCGGTGTGATATATCGCCGGCGGCGGTCCCTGCAGAATGGCTTCACGAAGCGATTTCTCCGCTGCTGCCGTGTCCCCTATGGCATCCGCACAGATGGCACGGTGGTGCATCAGATCCGTGTACTCCGGGAACAACTCCAGCGCCCCATCCACGCAATCCAGAGCCTCCTGCCAGCGCTGCAGATGCTCCAGACAGCGAACTTCGTATTTCAACAGCAGATGAGCATAACTGGTTGTCGTCGGATCAATCATCTTGCGAGCTCTGCCAAACGATTCGAGTGCCTGCTCCGCTTCACCTACACGCAAATACTCCACGCCCAGATTATAGTGATGAAACGGCTGGCCCGGCTCCTCTGCCACAGCCTGCTGCAGCAGACGCACGTTGCGATTCACCTTATCTTTACGCTCCACAATCTCCGTCTGATACCCGTAATGGTGAATGACCATGTCTGTCACATGAAACGCAGCCTCCGGATTTCGCTCACAGATCGCTGCGGCAATCTGCTCATGAATTCGCCCCTTGAACCGGTGCCCAGGAGCATTGCGAAACAGACGCAGCACCGGATTAACCGTTACGCCCTGCTGACCCGAACCCGTATAGTTATGAATGTTTAAAAACAATCCGTCACATCCGCTGACTGCCGTCCAGCTTCTGAGCTGCTCCCGTGCTGCCTGCTCCAGTGCCTCGTCCGCATCAAGAAACAGAATCCAGTCGCCGGAAGCCTGCTCCAGGCCAGCATTCCGTGCTGCGGCAAAGTCATCGCACCACGCAAACTCAACGACCTTCGCGCCATACTTCCGTGCAATCGCCGCACTCCGATCTGACGAGCCGGTGTCCACTACGATGACCTCGTCAACTGCACCGCGTACACTTTCGAGACAGCGCGGCAGCACGTCTTCCTCATCCCTCACGATCATGCACAGGGAGATTCGCTGCGCCTGACCCTGATGAATCTGGTGCTGCTGTGCCTGCATGGTGATTCCTCCTCTCCTTTGCACAATACACGGTCCGCCAAGGGATGCCCTCGGCAGTCCGCAGCTGCAGTTCCAAAGCCATCCGTTGAGCCCCAAGCGCTGCATTTTCAGGGGAACGAATCTGTTCCTGACGGATTATCTCAACAGCCATCCGCAGATAACAGACGGCTGCTCCGGCACGAGCTGGACTGAGATCTGATCTACGTTCCAGTGCCTGTTCAAACAATGACAACGCCTGTTCCGAGTGCCCTTTCGCATACAGCGTCTCCCCAAGCCAAAAAAGCCCTTCCGCATCCAGCTCACCCTCGGTCATACACTGAATCAGCATCTCGGCAGCAATCATCGTATATCCATATCGATAGAGCAGACCTGCAAAACTCCGCCGAATTGCTGACTTGTTCCTCTCATGTCCCGGCATAATCCTGGAAAACTGCTCCTGCAGCTCCTGCGCAATCAACAGCTGGCCGCTCTGAACCGCCCGGGTTACGACTTGTTTTGCCGCAAGCTGTGCGGCTTCGCTCCACTGCAGAAGCTGAGCTTCCGTCACATCTATTGAGGAATAGCTAGTAGATGGTTGATATCTGTACTCATACAGCAGTCGGTCTGCTACCTTCCACATGTCCCTCTCCGGTGGTGCTGATGTCGCGAGAAAAGAGGGAGTTAACCTCTTTCCGATCGCCCAGCAGGCCAGAGCCCAGTCACTTTTCTCCACTGCTCGAAGGGCTCCAGTCGTAACTCCCTGAACCTCGGCAGCATTGACTAATCCGCTGTCGACCTGCTTCCTGTTCTTTCTGCTTGGTTCTCCCCAACGATCCTCAGCGAGATGCCATGCATCTGTGACTTGGCCTGCACACAGCAGCCAATGAATGCGATCACCCGCAGGGATACAGAGGTCGGACGCTTCACTGCCTAGTAATTGCAGTGCCTGCTTGTATGCTCCACATTCAGCAAGGGCATAGACGATTTGGATAAGCTCGGTCCCTCTATCCCAAGAGCAGTGGGGGCTATCCGACTGATCTGCTTGATCGGTCGAATCTCTCTGATTCAATAGATCAGACAAGTTCAGCAGCCGATCTGCAATCTGTTCATCCGAAATCCCCTGCTGCTGCAGCGCATCTGCCAGCCCCGTCCATGCAGGCTCATAGGTGGACAGATGCTTCAGCGCCAGCTCGTATAGACCAACAGCTTCCTGCACGAATCCCCGCTTCTGTGCGAGCCGGGCCATGGATGTATATGCCCGGTAACTACCTGAGCCCGCTTCAGTTACGTAAACAGGCTCGGTTACTGCTTCATCCGAGCCAGCCCTTTCTTGATTATCCTGTCTGGAGTGACAGGTGCTCGCCCGTGCATAGGCCCCATACGCCCGTTCCTGCAAACCCTGGCACTCCAGAATCTCGCCATATATCAAATGCAGATCTGCATATGCAGGGTAACGATGACATTCGGCGGCAAGCAGCATATGTGCCTCTTCGTAACGCTTCAGTGCTGTAAGCACTTTGGTTAAATCTTTCACCAGAGTAGGACGGTAAGGGGCCTGCAGTGCAGCAAGCCGCAGCGATTCAGTGAATGCATCCGCCGCCTGCTCCAGACTACCCAGCTGACAATGGGTTACTCCCAGATTGTACAGATGGAAGGGGTGTGCCGGTTGATCCGCCAGTTCCAGCTCAATCAGACGCAGATTCCGCTTGGGTTTATCACCTGCAGTGATGACCGATGCCAGATAACCATCATGATGTATACGTAAAGGCATCAGCGGTTCTAGAACTGCTTCTTCATCCGCTGTCCTGGCTTCTGGTGAATCTGAACGTGCATCGGTTCGCCTTCCAGACTCATTCACTGCAGGGGTATCGTCCCCGCGACACCCTTCATGGCGCTGCCTTACCAACTGCTCATGAATACGCCCTGTGTACCGATAACCATGATGTGCACGGAACAAGCGTACCGGATAGGATAGAACCTTGTTCTCCGGTCCATCACCGAGCTGATTTTCTATCGTTATGCGTAATCTCGTAACGCTTTTATGGACATTTGGCAGAACATGCATTAACTCTTCCAGGCCTTCAATGACATACTCATCAGCATCCAGGCAGAGAATCCATTCCGAGGCTGCCAAAGGCAGACTAATATTTCGAGCTTTGGCAAAATCATCTTCCCAACTGGCGTGCAGTACGGTCGCACCATAATTTCTGGCGATATCAGGTGTACGGTCGGATGAGCCGGTATCTGTAATAAACATTTCTAATCCTGCTTGTTTCAAGCTGTTCAGACAGCGGGACAGGTGCCGTTCTTCATTTTGCACAATCATATGAATGCCAAGCAATCGGTTCTGCATCCACATCCACCTCCAATACAAAAAAGTACACGAAGCCCACCAAAGTGAACTCCATGTACCTATATGACGGCAGAACTGGTTATGTGCCTTGTCCATTAAAGAACACGTCAATCGTGCTGGGGGCACCAATCAGGCTTGAACGATAGGAGAGCCGGGTGTATTTCAGAAATCGCTGCGGTACCAGAACATCTACAGAACCCGACAAAATACCAGTTACCGTAGTCACATCTGTATACCAGTTGGTTCCGTTGGCACTGATCTCTACCTGAGCATCCACCCTGTTCAGTCCGGGTCCCCTGTTATATACGAAGAAAGAATATGTGCCAAACACACTGGTTGTCACAGCAGGTAGGGGTGTGAACGTGTTAGCCGTCGGCGTGCCGATTAGCTGATTCTCCTGAAAACTTTTCTGTGAAATGGATGTTACACTGCTCAATGTCCCGGCAGTAATCGTTGCACCAAGGACGCTGGTAATGGTTCCGTTTAGCAGATTCGTCAATGTTCCGGCAGTGACTGTCGCGCCCAGAACACTCGTAATGGTACCATTCAGCAGATTGGTCAATGTTCCTGCTGTGACTGTGGCCCCAAGTACGCTGGTGATCGTTCCTGCTGTAATCGTTGTCCCAAGTACGCTCGTGATCGTACCCGCTGTGATTGTCGCACCGAGTACATTTGTAATGGTTCCGTTCAACAGATTCGTCAGCGTTCCGGCGGTTATTGTGGCTCCGAGCACACTGGTGAGCGTACCGTTCAGCAAGTTCGTCAGCGTTCCCGCTGTTACCGTTGCACCCAAGACACTCGTAATCGTTCCTGCCGTAATCGTTGCACCGAGTACGCTCGTGATCGTACCGTTCAGCAAGTTCGTCAGGGTTCCCGCTGTTACCGTTGCGCCCAAGACACTCGTAATCGTTCCTGCCGTAATCGTTGCACCGAGTATGCTCGTGATCGTACCATTCAGCAAGTTCGTCAGGGTTCCCGCTGTTACCGTTGCGCCCAAGACACTCGTAATCGTTCCTGCCGTAATCGTTGCACCGAGTACGCTCGTGATTGTACCGTTCAGCAAGTTCGTCAGTGTTCCCGCTGTTACCGTTGCACCCAAGACACTCGTAATGGTTCCTGCCGTAATTGTTGCACCGAGTACGCTCGTGATTGTACCGTTCAGCAAATTAGTAATTGTACCTGCGTTAATCGTCACCGTGGTAAGACCCGAAATATTGCTAATCGTTCCGTCCAGAATGATACCTACTACATTTCCGCTTGTATCCGTTCTGACGGGCTGGGCCGTACCCGTACTATCCTGACCAAAAATCAGCGTTCTCAAGTTATCCGGATTCGTATTAAACGTTGTAAAGTTAGGCATGAGCCTCGTCCTCCTCCCTGGACATTCTGTGTAATAAAACTACCTTACGAGCATACGCTGAGCCTGGAAGTAAACATCAAGCCGGGTGGATTGGCCCGGGTTCACAGGCAGGATGACCAGCCGGGTATAATGCAGAAATCGTACGGGCACAAGTGCCTTGGTCTGACCTGCTTCGATCACTTCCTGGCTATCTACCGCGTAATCCACAGCATTCGGGCTGATCTGAATCTGGACGATCGCCGGATGGGCTCCGCGATTTACCACGCCATAACTGTACATGCTTAGAGATGAGGTGTCCTGCGGCGGAAGTGCATTCTCACCTTGACCTGTCTCTGCTCCAGAATAGGTATGCTCTGTAAAACAGTGAGCAGCACCAGGGAGTTTCGTGCGTGAGAAAGCACCCTGTTTGAACCGGGGACGAGTGATCCGGGAACAAGGGGGCTTCAGCAGTTTGGCTTGGCGAGAACAACGGGATGGGCGGCGGCTGACATATTTAGTTTTCTGTCTTAATGTCTGGTTGATTGAGAATTTTGTTCTCTTCCTGCTTCGCTTTGCTGATCGACTCATCTCGATTTCCCCTTAAAAAATGTGCTTACGCATCGTATGCCCGGAATGGAAATACGGGCACGGCATTCGCCGCTATTCGGGAATTCGTACCCGGGTTCCCAAACGCTCCATCTCCCTTTTACATATATTGCTGGTAATGAGGACATGCGAAAAAGGGAAGCCGCGCGTTACTTCTCCTCTATTCTATCCGTCCGTAGGAGGTCAATCGGCATGACCAATACGAATGTGTTTAATCAGTCCAATGGACCTATATTTACACAACTAACCAACACGTTTACAGCTCCGGGAATCGGGGCCGCACCGGATACTGGTGCGGCAGCAGCAGGCAGCTTTTTCGCCCTGACCACGAACAATACGTTAATTCCATCCAACCAGAACCTGCTGCTGCAAATTCTGAATGCAGCCGGGAGCGGCAGAACGATACGGATCGCGAGTCTCTCGGGAGGTACAACCGCGGCAGCCACGCTTGTGCTCTACTCAGGCGGAACCGTAACCGTCGGCAGCACACCCGTGCCTGTGAATACATTACTGGGCAATGCCAATACCAGCATCGTGACAACAAGGCAGAATACAGGGACGCTAGGGGGGACCTTCACAAGTCTGCTCAGTATACCGCTCACCGCGGGCATGTATGCTCTGGACTTGAATGGCTCGATTGTTGTACCGCCCGGACAATCACTTTCCATTAGTTTGGGAATTGGCAACCAGACTGGAGCCATTAATCTGTTTTGGTGGGAATTCTAGCTTAACTTTTGAGCCAAGGTGGTGTATATCGTGCCGAATAACAATGTGTTTAATCCATTAAATCGACCCGTCTATACGTTCAATACAAACACCTATATCTCGCCAGGCATTGCTGCCCCACCTGAGAACAGTGCGGGCAGCACAGGCAATCTCTATAACGGAGGATCTACCAACTCCACTACACTCGGTTTGCTTGGAGGGAGTGTCACAGCAGCGCTGCAGCTCGCGAATCCGGCCTTAAGCGGCAGAACGCTGTATGTCTCGCGTTTATCCGGCGGCATAACGGTTGCACTCAATCTGCTGTCTTCCTTCAGCGGTACCATGACTCTGAGTGCTAACGGCACCCTTTCTTCTCCCAGCACACTTCCTGCAGTAAACAGCAATTTCTCCAGCACCAATACAAGTATTGCTGCAGTGCGCTTCTCCACATCTGCTCCGACGGGAGCGACAACATTGGTATCTATGCCTTTGCAAGTTGGGCCGTTTCAGTCCAATGAGTTTGGTAAATATGTGATTCCGCCAGGTCAGGCCATCAATCTGACTGTAACCGGATCACTCTCTGTTGCCGGCCTGCTGGCCTCCACAACGTATCTCACCTGGTGGGAAAGTTGAGCGGATGTCTTTAAGCCTTCCGATGCAGAAAACAAAAACAGCCACATTCGGATAAGTACCGAAGGCGGCTATTTGTTATTGAAAGACAAACATTTCACGAAATTCCTTATGCAGCAGACTCCGGATTTGCTTTCGAAGCGGAAGAGCTCGGAACTGTCCATAACATATGCTGTAACAAGATACCGCCAAGCCCAATCGCAAGCGTAACCATACCGATCATCTGAAAGGTGGGACTTGGCCCTGCCAAATGAATGAGCGCACCGCCTGCCAGCGGGGCAGCAACCAGCACAACGCTGAATAATGAATTTTGAATGCCGAATACACGTCCTACATAGTCAGGAGAGGTCTCTTTTTGCAGCAAATAATTCATCGTAACCATAAACAGTCCATTCCCCAGACCCGTACAGAGCCCCATGACAACAATCCATGCTGTCGAAGTATCCGGACCAACCCAGCCTAGTGCCGCAATTCCGGTACCAATAAGGAAGTACCCACCGCCAAGACCCCATCCATACCCTATTCTCGGCAAACGATCTAACAGCAGAATGATCAAAACCGCTCCAGCGCCAACGGATGAACCGAGCCAGCCGAGCAGGGATTCATTACCTGGCTTAATCTCCCGGAATAGGGTCGTAAATTGATATTCAATCATTAAAATAGACATCAGGCCTAAACACCCAAACACGATGGTATTCCTTACGGTGTGGTTACGACGCAAATATTTCCACCCCTGCTGCCACTGAATGAACAAACTTCTAGACTCCTTTACATCATGACCAGCAGGATCGCTGGATACAGCAAACTCCTGCTTCTCCACCAAACGCCGCAAAGGCCACAGTACAGCACCTGATAGCAGGCGGGCACATGCATTGATCAGAATGCAGATTTGCGGAGAGAAAAAGGCCAGTACGACTGCACCCAGAAGAGGGCCGGCTATCTTCGCACACTGATTCACAAATCCGTTCAGGGATGAAGCCTTGAATAACTGTTCTTCTGCCACGATCTGGCGGGTCAGCGCCTGCTGGGCAGGAACATGAAATACACTCATCATCGCACGCAGCGCCAGAAGCGGAAGCAGCCATGCCGGGCTTGGGGCGAATAAAATCCCCACCGTTAGGGCGATGGTAATACCATCACAGAGAAGCATGATTCTGACTTTATGCAGCCGATCCGCCAGTGCACCGGCGACCGAGCCAAACAGGATACCCGGCACCGCCATACAGACGGGGATTAGCGCAATAATTAACGGGTCAGCACCCCAGCGATAAGCCACCATTACCTGGATGGCCAGTGCATCGAACCAATCACCAAAAGTGGCGAGCGCGTAAGCCATAAACAGACGCACAAACCTAAGGTTAGCCCAAAGGCTTCTGGGGGCTTGGACAGTAGATTCACCAGATGGGTTATTTGGGTTAGTTGAATTGGGTGGATCTGCTGCATTGGACAAGTTCGACTCACCCATCATCGTTTTTTTGTTGGTCATCTTTGGTTTTCCTCCCTTGATTACAGCCAGCTTGTAAGCTAAATGTTCCTTGACTGTAATCTTAGAGGTGTTATGTCAGAGGAAGATCAGAGGATGAGGAATCTGAAGATAAAAAATCGCGGATCGTCTTCACGATCTGCTGCCCGTAGATGGATGCGCCGTACGATTTACTAATCTCCGCATAGATTTGTTGATATTTATTGCGAAGTCTCCCCTCGGTGCGATGGTGATTCATAAATAGAAGAATTTGATACGCTGAATTCAGAACCAGCGGTGCATGGAGTGACATTTTCAACACTTCCAGACCGTCGTCCATTCGCAGTTCCGCTTCTCTTATCCGCCCCTGCCGCAGCAGCCAGCAGCCCTCCAGCACCTGAAAACGGCCAATCTCTCTCAGATAGGGGGCGTCTTTTAATTGTGCACGCACAACATTCATCTGTTCCTCAACGGCCTCGCCGCTTCCACCCCACAGCTCCACAGACAATGCGGCGATACTCACGGGCAGCTTGAAATAGATTAACTGTTTTGCTTCCATCACGCGATACGTTTCTTCGAGCTGCTCCTTGGCTTCCTGATACCTGCCTGTTTCGGCATAGATATCAATAATATTTAGGATTCTCAGTTCCTGACGGTGCACTGCAGGCAGTACAGATGAATGAATCGCTTGTTTGTATAAAAGCAGACTTTCCGCCGGTTCAACGAAAGCATGCACATAAATCAGCAGCCAATACAGACGCTCTTCCAAAGGGAACTCCACTGTGTTCAGCAGCCAATCCAGATCTCCCTGTATAAAATGCAGGTACAATTGGTAGTACGGTTCGATCTGCACGCCAAGTGCCTCCTGCTGACGTACCAGCATTTGGATTGAATTACCCTGGCCGAACAGATGATATTTACGGAGCAGTCCATGAACAACTTCCTGCATCTCGGGATCATGGATCGAAGGCTTGGAAGGCAGCATGGCTCTATTCTCCCGTATAGCTAATCGGTAACCATAGCCGCGTACTGTATCCAAACTGACTTCATCCCAGCACTTCAGCTTCTTACGCAGACGATAGATGTGATCATCTACGGTGCGTTCCACCGGGTATTCCATCGGCCACACCCGATCCAACAGTTGACTGCGTGTGAAGGCTTTATCCTTATTTTTATACAGAAAATGGAAGAGTGCGAACTCCTTCGCCAACAGACGGATGGAGTCCATACGCTGGGATACTGTATAAGTGCTCTCATCAAATTGCAAAGACATTCCTCGTTTCCCCCTTGTGTGCTTCTATGTAAAATAGGAGAGGTCAGCGATCTTCTTTATCTCTTCCTGCTTACGTATCTCTCAAGTACCTATCATGTCTCTCTTCTTTTCTATCCAGCTGTTCTGCGGACTCTTATTTCTGGTTTCTATCCCGATCTCGGGCCTCTTCAACATACCATAAAAAAAGCTCTTTGCGATAACGCAAAGAGCCCTGTTAATATATTAAATGTGGATCTAATCTAACAAGAATCCCTCAAAGGAACCCCCTGTGCTCTAAATTTCATCCCAGCACAACGCGGTCATCTGCCATCTTCTTGCCGCTAATCTGCTCGAATTCGCCGAGGAGCTCAGGCACCGTGAGTGTGCGCTTACGCTCCTCACTGACATCGAGAATGATTCGTCCCTTATCCATCATGATGAGACGATTGCCAAGACGGATAGCCTGCTCCATGTTGTGAGTCACCATGAGCGTAGTGAGCCTCATCTCGCGAACAAGTGTCTCTGTCAGCTCGGTAATCAGCTCTGCACGAGATGGATCAAGTGCAGCCGTATGTTCATCCAGCAGCAGAATCTGCGGCTGAGTGAACGTTGCCATCAGCAGACTCAGCGCCTGACGCTCGCCGCCCGACAGAAGACCCACCTTGGCATTCGGGCGTTTCTCCAGCCCGATTCCCAGTTTCTCCAGCTGCGCGTTAAAGATTTCACGTCTGGCACGGGTCACACCAAAGCCAAGTCCGCGTCCCTTGCCGCGTTTGTACGCCATTGCCATATTCTCTTCAATAGACATATGCGGTGCCGTTCCAGCCATCGGGTCCTGAAAGACACGACCGATCCAGCTGCTGCGTTTATGCTCCGGCAAATTTTTAATCGATCGATCATTGATCAGTACGTCGCCCATATCCGGTTTCATGACTCCCGAAATAATATTCATCAGGGTTGATTTTCCGGCTCCATTACTGCCAATGACCGTTACGAAATCGCCTGGATTCATTGTCAGGTTTACTCCAACCAGCGCCGTTTTCTCGTCGGTTGTGCCTGGATTAAAGAGCTTCGTAACTTGTGTAATCTCTAACATGCTACATGCCCCCCTTTGCCTGTTGGCCGCCGGAGCGCATCAGCTCTTCGGTTCGTTTGCGAGCGAGACTGCGCTGTTTCATTGAACGCTGCATCGTCGGGAAGACGAGTGCGATAATAACGATAACAGCCGTGATCAGCTTGAGATCGGACGTATCAAACCATTCCACCTGCAGGGCCAGTGCAACCACAATACGGTAAATAATTGAGCCGACTACAGCCGCCAGCGTTGCCCAGAATACCGTTCTGGCTCCGAGGATCGCTTCGCCAATAATGACGGAAGCCAGACCAATGACAATCATCCCGATGCCCATCGTAATATCTGCAAACCCGGATTGCTGGGCAATAAATGCACCAGACAAGGCCACGAGTCCATTGGACAGGCTTACACCAATAATGGTAGTCACATCTGTGTTCGCACCGAAGCTGCGAATCATTCGTTTGTTATCTCCTGTGGCACGAAGTGCGAGACCGATATCTGTTTTCATGAACAGATCGAGCATGATTTTGAATACCAGCACAACGATGATGATCAGAATCATGACATGTTCACCTGAGAACGGCGTTTCTACGCCCATAATCGATTTATTTGGTGCGCCAAGAATGCGCATGTTGATTGAATATAGGGCAATCATCATCAAAATCCCGGACAGCAGTCCGTTAATTTTGCCTTTGGTATGCAGCAGACCCGTGAGGGCTCCAGCGATCATTCCGCCAGCCATTGCAGCCAAGCAGGCCAGCCAAGGAGAGTACTCATTGGAGATCATGACCGCCGCAATTGCGCCCCCTGTAGTAAAACTTCCGTCTACGGTAAGATCGGGGAAATCCAGAATGCGGAACGTAATGTATACACCCAGTGCCATCAGCGCATATAACAGTCCCAGCTCGATTGCCCCTTCAATGGAATTCCAACTTATACTCACACTGCTTCCTCCCTGTCTATCTCTATCGAAAAAAATGAGGCGAACCCTCTGTACGTTCGCCTCGAATCCGTCTGTCGAAGTATTGTCATACGGCCAGCTGCACCATAAATGAAACCGGCCGTTTTGTTCATTGGCTCATTATTTGATAATGTTGTTATCCTGATCTTTCACTTCGGCCTTCATCTCATCCGTTACCGTAATCCCCTGGGCTTCAGCCGCCTTCAGGTTCAGAATCAGATCGAGCTTATCCGGTACGGTAACTTTCATGTCGCCTGGTTTTGTTCCATTTTTCAGAATGTCCGCAGCCATCTCACCAACTTGGTAGCCGTGGTCATAATATTTGAAGCCTACGGTCGCAAATGCGCCTTTCTCCACCGTATCGCGGTCACTGGAGAAGAATGGAATTTTATTGCTGTTTGCTGTCTGGATAATCGTATCTACTGCACTCACGACGGAGTTGTCGAGTGTAATGTAGAACGCGTCAACTTTGCCAACCAGCGAGTCTGTCGCTTGTTTTACTTCCGATGTATTGGTTACTGGTGCTTTAACCAGCTTGATGTTATGTGCTGCCAGAGCCTTCTCTGCATTGTTAGCCATGACAACGGCATTCGGTTCACCTTCGTTGATCACCAATCCCACTGTCTTCACGTTTGGCATATTTTTCGCGATAAAGTCAGCCAGCTGCACGATGGCTTCCGGGTTCGTGTCCGATGCTCCGGTCACATTGCCGCCCGGCTTGTCCATGTCACTCACGAGCTTGGCACCCAGTGGATCGGTTACAGCAGCAAACAGGAGCGGCTTGTCCTTCACCTGCTGCGCGAGGGCCAGTGCAGATGGAGTAGCAATTCCGAGTACGAGGTCGTTTTTGGAATCACCCGCAATTTTCTGTGCAATAGACAGGTTATTCGTTGAATCCCCCTGTGCATTGTTGTAATCGATCTTGAGGTTTTTGTTCTCTTCAATGCCTGCGTCTTTCAGGGCCGCGATGAAACCTTCACGTGTTGCATCCAGTGATGGATGTTCAACAATCTGGGAGATAGCAATCTGATAGGACTTTTCAGCGCTGCCTCCGCCTGTTGTGCTGTCTGATCCTTTGGACTCCGAGCCTGAACCGCTGTTATTTCCGCAACCTGCTGCCACGATCATCGAAGCAGCCATCATCAGTGACATCCAAAACTTCTTTTTCATCTGTAAGAACCCCTCTCCATTTGTTAAAATGTGATCCCCCACACCGCTGCTCCGTCAACCTTCCGTCGATACGATAAGGCGGGATAAAACGAACGCTTCAACGCATTGTTGCTTTGATCGACAAAAGCAGACAAATCTAGACTTTGGGCATGCGACTGAAGTCCATACCGTGCTGCTCTTTTATTGTTTTCCTAATATTAAAGTGCATCCCGGCTTCCGTCAATGGTTGAACCGCTTCCAATTTCATTTCGGAGAATAAATATGGTAGGTTTCTTTACATGTTATCAAAAAAAGGCAATCCGTAGAATATACGAATTGCCTTGCTGATTTATTAGGAAACTGACATATTAAGGTCATTTATTTTGTTGGATGCTTTCCAATTCAGAAGAGCTTAGTCCTGTCGCTTTAATGATAATCTCTTCATCAAGACCAAGAGCCAGCATATTTTGCGCAATTTTGCGTTTACTCACAGCTTCACCTTCTTTAATACCTTCTTTAATACCTTCTTTGATTCCTTCCTCAAGACCTTTTTTTAATCCCTCTTCCCTCGCTCCCTCAATCATCGAGGCTTCGTCTCGCAGAAACTTTTGCCGTGCTTCGTATTCCTGGCGCGCCTGTTCATCTTGGCTTAGGAACTCGAGTACACTCATGGCCTTTTTCAAAGCAGGTTCCAATTCATGCATCATAAACGCCTCCCAGCTGGATTTGGTTATCCCCCTCAAAAATAACAGCCAACGCACTAATCCGTCATCCATCTTGATGTTGTTATCATTTAACTTAGGGATTTCCATAAAATGAATTTCTAAATCATCGGTTAACGGTATATTGGTATGATCCTCTCTTAAATGAAATATGTTGTGATACTGATCATTAGGAAGCATACTGAAATTTATAATATTGATGGTTACACATTTCTTAAGTTCATTATAACGCTGCCCTTCGAGTAATTGTCCAGAAAATTGCTTCCCCCAATAAAACAACGTTCTTTTTTCTAGATCATACTGGTTAAACAACTGCATTTCTACATTAATGAGTTTGCCCTTATCTGTTTTTGCATGAATATCTAATATGGACTGCTTCTCTCTCGGCGTATTCTTGTCCGTGTATGGATTTAGTAAAACAATCTCTGTTAAAAGAGATTCTCCTGCATTCTTGAATGTCTGATTAAGAAAAGCCAAAAGTACATCCTTGTTATCTTCACTTCCAAAAATACGCTTGAACACATAATCGTTCTTGGGATCAAGAAGTTCATTCATCACTATTCGCTCCTATGCGCAAATTTAACAATATATATCCGCTCTATGCCTACAGATATAAAGATGCAGCATGCACAAGATGTGAACTCCATTATAGCAGGTTTATCTCCATTTTGACACGTAAATACGTAATTTAATTCGTAAAAACGTGATTTTTTATCAAAAAAAGAGACAGCCTCGATATACCAAGACCATCTCTTTATACAAATTATTCTGCTCAGATCATTCTCGTTCTCACTTAATTTCCCGACGCTTCACGAATCTGATACCTGCACTTCTTGCCGCCGTCAGCGTAACATTCAGTGCGCTCCACCTCTGCTTGCAGCAGCGAGCGGAACAGCTCCAGTTCACAGCGGCAGGCCTGCTTGTACACACTCGCGACTTGTACGATCGGACAGTTCAGCTCAGTGATGACATACGTGCCATCCTCTTCTCTGGACGCATCCGCCATATACCCGTTGGCATTCTGGATTCGTGCCAGTTCCTCCACGCGTCCCGCGAGGTCATGCCCCTCCATCTGCGGCAAGCCGCTGCGAAGCAGCTTGTCACGGCGGCCTTCGAAAAGGGCATCCACGACACTACCACCTGCGGTGTCTGACAATTCTTCAAGCAGCTCCAGTGTCAGGGAAGAGTAAGACTTCGGAAAATAACTATCTCCACGATCCGTCAGATGGTATACCGACGATGGTCGTCCCGCTGTTGCCCGAGCCTCGCGTACTTCAATCCAGCCGTCCTGCTCCAGTGCTGTCAGATGGCGGCGAATCGCCATACCGGTCAGTCCAAGCTTTGCAGTGATTTCCCGTGCAGTCATCGTTCCCTGCTGTTTCAGCATGAACAAAATCCGTTCACGCGTTGTACGTTCTTCTTCACGCTTCACGTTCAGCACCTGCTCTCCTGCTTATGCGTGTACGGGCGCTGCCTCCCGGCAAGCATCCGAGCAAAAGCGGTTATGCGTCTCTTCGCAATCCTCACAGCACACATGCTGCAGGTTGCAGGTTGGACAATTAATATATCGGTCATGTGTCGTTCCGCAGTGATAACAGCTGGCGATGACAATATCTTCATCGGTGCGGTTAATCGGCACTGAGATTCGCTCATCAAATACATAACATTTACCGTCAAACAGACGTCCCTGCACCTCAGGGTCTTTACCGTACGTGACAATACCACCTTCAAGCTGGGCAACATCCTGGAAGCCTTCTTTGATCATGAACCCTGTCAGCTTCTCGCAGCGAATACCGCCCGTGCAGTACGTAATGATGGTTTTATCTTTCATATCGCCAAGATTCTCCCGAATCCATTCCGGGAACTCGCGGAACGATTCGACATCGGGACGAATCGCCCCGCGGAAATGACCGATTTCATACTCATAGTCATTACGACCATCGATGACGATCACATCCTCACGCTGCAGATGTTCGTGGAACTCCTTCGGCGAAAGGCGCTTGCCGCTGATCTCGTTCGGATCAAGCTCTTCATCTACGCGGAACGTCACCAGTTCTGCTTTGTGACGTACAAAGATTTTTTTGAACGCATGCTCTTCCACATCATCAATCTTGAACACCATGTCTTTGAACAACGGGTTTGCATGCATGTCCTTCATGTACTGCTCCGTCTGCTCCGGCGTTCCCGATACGGTACCGTTGATTCCTTCGGAAGCAATCAGAATACGGCCTTTCACCCCTAGGTCTTTACAGTACTGCAGATGCTCCTGCGTAAACGTCTCGGGGTCTTCAATCTTCACGAACTTATAATATAAAAGCACGCGGTACGCGCTGTTACACATGTATATCACCTGTTCCTCTTCCATGTTGTTGGCCGGTTCCTCCGGCGAGCCTCCTACGCTGCACCCTTACTTGAAGAAAAAGAAAAGAAACAGCCGCCCGAAACATGGTCTCGAACTGCTGTCTACCATTCGACTATATATTCCTGCATACTAGTTTATCGGAAGCAGATTAACTTAGTCAATATAAATGTATAGAAAGGCATGAAAGATATGGAACAGGCCCCTTATGTGAAGCCTATTCTGATATCGTAATGATCGATGTCACGAAATGATATTTTTCATTCTCCATCACGGATTGTGACAGCAGCATTTTGTCCCCTTCGGGGCTCCAGGCTACCGGATCGGACACATTGTCCATATCCGCAGAAATTTGAAACTGCTCTGCCGATTCGGTGTTGGAAACAAATAACCCTTTTTCGTTATCATTATCGGAATTAATCGTGTACGCAATCTTGGAGTCATCACCCGACCAGCTTGTGCCAAAAATCTGTGTGCCTCTGGCAAGTGTGGCCTTCTCATTTCCTTCCAGATCGGTGAGCACCAGCGCCCGTTTCGTATCTGCTGTTTTTTTCACAATGGCAAGTCTTGTCCCGTCGTTCGAAGGAATAACCCACTCTGCGCTTTTAAGCACTTGTCTTACTTCGCCCGTCTTTGCATCATACGCATTCAACTGTCCATCTTCTCCGGTAATATAATAGACCACGCTGTTTGCCACCTTGATGCTCTTTACGTTAAAAGTACCTGTCTCAACCAGTACCTTCGTGGTGCCGTCCAGTGCAGCCGAGATCAGATCTCCTTTCATATTCGAGAAAACGACATGTTCATTGTCCAGCCATGCACCCTCCTGAATAAATCCATCCTCTTTACCCGCTGCCACGGCTTCTCCGCTCTGCAGGTTTAAAATGAAGGGCCAGCCCGTTGTTTCCTCCGTCTCCCAGTAGAACAGATGCTGTCCATCCGGTGACACCTGCGGTGCTCCCAAATTAACTTCACTTTCTTTGAGCGCTGTATCTGTGCCCTTCGCGAGATCATACTTATACAGGTTATGCGGATACCGTTCTTCTCCCTCTACACTAACGGGTTTCATGGAGGTGTTTTCTTTATCTGTGACGACGGAGCCCTTACTTAACCAAGTGATTCCCCGCATATTAGGCAGTTTATCTATTTTCTCCAGCTTAAGGCTCTGGTAGACGGAAGTATTGGTATTATCTTTCACGGTAATATCGGTGGCTGTTTTGCCCCCTGCTTCACTGCCCCCCGGCTCTGCTGTACTTCCACAGGCAGCTGTTGTTAGCAAAGCGACTGCACCCAGCGCTCCAAATGCCGCTTTCATCCAATTCATCATTTTCATGGTCCCCCTTGATTTCTCTTGTATAAGACCCATTCTAAAGCCGGGATACTTCCAAAGTTATTCAGACTTGTTTCCAACTTGTAAACTTGTATCTATATCTGTATCTACGAGTGGGAATACGAGTTGGAATGTTACGCCTTCTTGATTCTGTTCATCGCCAGGCAGCAGTGTAATGGTTCCGTCCTGCTTTTCCACAAACTGCTTTACAAGCGACAGGCCAAGCCCGGTTCCGCCTGTTTTTCGAGCTCTATCCTTATTGACAGTGTAAAAAGGTTCAAATATCTTCTCTCTTGCCTCATCCGGGATCGGCGTTCCTGAGTTATGGATACGAATCATGACTCGGGGCTGTCCCTGCATTCGCCGCTCATTCTCTACCCGGATGGTACCTCCCGGAATATTATATTTAATCGCATTATCCAGCAGATTAATGAAAATGTGCATCAAGCTCTCGCGGTCACTGTGAATAATGGCAGGTTCAAGATGCAGTTCCATTTTCAATGCAAACTTCTCCACTTTGCCTCGCATTCGTCCGCAGGCATCCTCCAGCAACGCGCGAATCTCTACATCCTCGGCCAGATTCTCAAAATCATACTTCTCCAGCGCAGACAGATGCAGCACCTTCTCTACCATTTCATATAATCGCTCGGTTTCTTTACCGATGTTACTGATCGCATCGTCCAGCAGCTGTGGATCATCCTTGTACATGTTCAGCAGCTCCACATAGGCCTTAATGGACGTTAACGGTGTCTTGAACTCATGACTGATATTGCCGATATACTGTTTCTGCTGCTGTTCCAGTGCCTGTAATTTCTCAATCGCCAGCTGAAGCTTCTGCTGCTCGGTATGCATGGCTGCTATATTTTGTTGAATAGATGTGCTCATATAGTATATCCCTTGTCCCAGCTCACCCAGTTCGTCCTTGCGTTTAACCGGAGACTCGGTAATATAGTTCCCTTCCTGAATGGAGGCTGCCGACTTCTTCAACCGGGTAATGGCTGCGGCAAAACGGTTGTAGAACAGATATCCGAGAATGAAGCTCAGTGCAACTACTACGATGCCTGCCCACAGGAACAGCTGCCGAATCCGCGCGTAAAAATCATGATAACTCTGGACCGGATACTGAATCCATACCGCACCGATTTGTCCCTCGGGACCGTCCAGCGGCGCAGCATAAAGCAGTGTCTCCCCCTGCTCATGATAAGCTATTTTATTTTGTAAGGCGTAATTCAACGTCTCCTGAACCAGTTCACTTTCATTTTGGGGAAAAGAAGCACCCACTTGTTTCCCGCTCATATCATACAGCGCAATCGGCAGGCCTGTTGAATTAGACAGAGCCTGCACCAACCTTCGCCCATTCTGCTGCAGAAACATTCCCGGCTCCTGGCGAACAGCTTCGGTATAATACGCTTGGCGTACATTCAGATTGACCAGCCTTGTCTGCTGGGCCAGAATACTTTCAACCTGTGACTGCTGATTCAGTTCAATACCTCGCAGTACCAGTGAACTCAAGACAACTACGGTGAGAATGAGCAGTGCCGCCAGAAACACACTGAATTTCAGCTTGATGCTGACTCTCATACTGCCCCGCCTGCTTCAGGAGCTGCAGCCTTGTACCCAATTCCGTATACAGTCTGCAGCATTTGCTGGTCGGTGTCCCCGATTTTTTTACGCAAACGCTGCATATGAATATCTACCGTCCGAGTGCCCCCTGCGTATTCCATGCCCCACACCCGGTCAAGTAAATCATCTCGTGTGTACACTCGCTCCGGGTTTGACATTAGAATCATCAGCAGGTCGAACTCCTTCGGCGTTAAATCCAGCTTCTCTTCATTTACCGTTACCGTGCGGTGGGCGGCATGAATGCGAACTGCCCCGTTCACAACAGCCTGACCCTTGGTATCGTCCAGTGGGGTTGAAGCGGTCTTTTCTACCCGGCGCATCAGTGCCTTCACGCGGGCCAGCAGTTCACGGATTTCAAACGGTTTCGTCATATAATCATCCGCACCCATCTCAAGACCGACAATCTTATCCACAAGTTCGTTCTTCACAGTAAGTAAAATAATGCCGATATCCTCGCGGTCTTCCAGCCTGCGGCAAACACCGTATCCATCCAGCTTGGGCATCATCACATCCAGGATCATGACCTGCGGGTTGAACGCAGCCACTTTCATCAGTGCTTCTTCACCATCACTCGCTGTCTCCACCTCATATCCTTCACGCCGCAATGCGTACGCAATGGCACTGACAATGCTGGATTCATCATCCACAACAAGCACTTTTCTATTCATCGGATTCATCCTTTTTATCTGAGTCATAATGTTTATGCGTCTATGTTAGCAAGGTATTGTCTAAATACGCCATGAAAAGTTTGATCATTCCCAGCAGGAGAGGTACCAAACGGACGGCATGCTGGCCGCTCTTCTATTTTTATACCCTAAAGGCAGCAAAAAGAGCCATTCCACCAGATGGGATGGCTCTAACTTCGCACAAAATTCAGATAGAATGAGTAAAACTTGTTTATGTTACACCAACAACTTTTAATTTTTCACTCCTCAAACGATAAATTTAAAGGCTCGTCCGCCATCTCATATTCTGTCTCCATATGGGTCACAGGAGTGCTCGGGTCCACTTCCTCAAAGCGGAAACTGTCGACCCAGACCTTACCTTTACCGTTCAGGAGTACCCCGAACGAGATCGTTTCACTCGCTGCCGGGACATCCAGCACAATACTGTATTGATTCCAGGACTGTGTACCCGTGATCGGCCTGTCATGCATATTATCAAACTGCAGTACATCTTGAGCCTGGTTAGCTACACTCATCCATAGTCCGCAAAATGCTTCCACACGATCGGTTTTGACAAAGCCAGACAGTTTCATCCGTTTGCCCAAATATTTATCCGCCTTAAACTGCTGCATCATGGTAGCAAATTCATTAGGTGTCATCGGTGTGACTGCCTTCAAATACCCTGAGGCCTTCCCTTGATGTACCTCTGCAGGATCAATACCCATCTCATAATTTTGCGGGTGACTCCCGGTCAACATCCAGCCTTTGATTGCAGTTTCAGCATTCATTTGTAATTCTCCTCCTCTAGTTTTTCCAGTGAATAGTTTCAGATTAAATAGTTTACGAAAACGTCCGGGCGGCATGCCATACATTTTGCGAAAAGCACGAGTAAACGCTTCCTGACTTTCAAATCCACATGCCAGCGAAATGTCCAGGATGCCTGCTTTCGTCGAACGCAGTGCCGTAGATGCCAGGCTCATCCGCCGATGGCGAATGTAATCAACGACCGTCATACCCACCTCATCCCGGAATACCCGGTGATAATGATAAGGCGATAACAACGCCTTGGCAGCCACGTCTTCCAGTCCAATCTCTTCATGCAGATGGCTCTCAATATAGAACAAACTGTCCTGAATCATCTCCTGATAACGGCTCAATTAAGGATGGCCCCCCTTCCATATCCATACTATACGTGTTCGCGCAGCAGCCGTTTTGATCATTTTTGCGAAATTAAAAAAGAAGAGCCAGACCGGGACAACCATGTCCTCGTCTGACTCTTAACAATCTCACAAGCAATAACTCCCTTAAACTGCCGGAACCGGCTGTCCGCTAACCTCATCTTCCTCGTGCTCCACCAGCTCATGTTTCTCCCACGCACGGCTCTTCCAGCGGAAGTACATAATAACCGCCCGTGTCCATTCGTCTGCGGCAATGGCAAGCCACACACCTGCAAGCCCCATGTTAAGCTGGAATACCAGCAGATATCCAAGAGGCAGACTCATGCACACCATGGAGATCAGCCCCATGTATACCGGGAACTTCGCATCCCCCGCTGCACGCAGGGAACCAATAATGACGATATTGCAGGTTCGCCCGGTTTCAAGTACTAAACTTAGCAGCAGGACTTGAGCACCTAGTCGGATGATCTCCGGATTTTCCGTAAAGATACCCATCAGCGGCACACGGAAAATGATGATAATCACGTCAATGACAATCGTGGCCAGAAGCGCCCATTTCACACTGTCAAATACACGTTTGTATGCATCATCCTTGCGCCTTGCGCCCACAAGCCGGCCCACAATGATGGACGTTCCCATACCGATCGCCATACTGAACAGATAAATATAACTAGAGATATTGCCTGCGTACTGCTTCGTTGCCATAGCTTCTGCCCCCAGATAAGTCACGTACAGCGTGAATACCAGTTGGCAGGAGTGATATACCATGGACTCCATCGCAGATGGAATGCCGATTCGCAGAATTTTACCAATAAAATGTTTGGACAATTTAATGTAGTATTCAAAATCAACACGTACCTCGCTTACACGATACAGCAGCCAGAAGAAGACCAGCAGGCAGATGAAACGGCTGCCCACCGTCGAGATCGCTGCCCCTTCCACCCCCAGCTTCGGCAGGCCGAAATGTCCAAAAATCAGCGCATAGTTACCAATCACGTGAATGACGTTCATAAACACGGAGACATACATCGTTTCCTTCGTATAACCGTGTGTCCGGATCGTTGCAGCAAGTGCATTAATGAGGGCCTGCAGGAAAATCCCGCCCCCTACAATACTGATATAGGATCGAGCATAATCGTAAATTTCACCTTGTATGTTTAAAAGTGACAGCAAATGTCCACCAAACACCAGGAAGATCACACTAAGGATCAATCCGACCGCTAGGTTTAGCGTAATGGCATTACCTGTAACCTGCGCTGCTTCTGTCAGCTTTTTCGAACCGATATATTGGGCCACAACAATTGCAGCACCATGTCCAATGACTTCAAGTACAAGAATCGCAATCGAGATAATTTGGTTGGCTGCGCCCACCCCGGAAACGGCATTATCCGATACCGAGCTAAGCATGAGCGTATCCACGCTCCCCATCAACATAAACAAGAAGAGTTCTAGGAAAATAGGCCAAGTCAGCCGGATCAGCTTCAGGTCCTGGGCGTCTGAACGGAGGGACTCTTTGGTCGAGGATATTGCTGTCATTTTCTCACCTTTCCAACGTTTGCTTTAATTCATAGGGTATGTTAGCACAGGTGGTTTGAAAATGCAGTAGTTTTGCGAAAATAATTGAAAATATTTTGAAAATTCCAGTAATAGGTATTTTAGCACTTTCAAAAGTATGGTGCAGCATACATGAGCAAACAAACCGTTACAACAGCTTATTCTTCCGTATGCTTCAAAGCATGAATTGGCGTGCCTTTCGTGACCTCACCAGTTACTGTGTTGATTTCCAGAGGTTCCACCAGAACCTTCCATCCATTTTCAGTTTTGAATACCTTATGGGGTAGTGGAGGTGATTGATCATAATTTTGCCCCGCATACTCTTGTACAATATAGAACTGAAATTCATAGTTGTTCATTTTTTTGCTGCCTACGATCTGGTAATCGGTAGTAGGGTTCGTTATAAAATCTTTGAGGTAACCTTCTTTACGACTTTTCTCATCCAGATAATTGGTGTCTTCTGAATAAAACATCATTCCGGCTGCATCCCGATCCATATAAGCGTCATAATAGCCAGCTGCGGCTTCCAGCGGAGTTTGGGCTGCAGGTCTTTCTGCCGTCGTAGTGGATGCAAATAATATTGCCCCCAATACAGCTCCAGCCATTAATAACGATATTCGTTTGTTCAGCTTCATTATGACAGCTCCTTTGCAATGTGTTATTTCACCTATTTCTCCCTTCACACTAAAAACCCTTCCAACTCACGGACAAGTGAGTAATGGAAGGGCCTCTATTTGGAAAAGTATATCCTCGAATCATCCTTTGACTGAACCTGCCGCGATCCCTTCAACAATTCGTTCACTCAGCACAAGGAACGCAATCAGAATCGGCAGGATGCTGATCATCAGCGTAGCACCAATGGCACCCCAATCCGTTGTATACTGCCCGATAAAGTTCTGCACTCCAACGGTCAGCGTTTTATACGTATCCGAACTGATGAAGGTATTCACGAAAATAAACTCGTTCCAGTCATAGATCATGTTAATGATCGCCGTCGTGGCAATGACGGAGGCCGTCATCGGCAGCACAATGCGGAAGAAAATGCGGTTCACCGAGCATCCGTCCATCACCGCTGCCTCCTCGACCTCCCTCGGAAGTGCATAATAGAAGCCGAGCAGAATCATAATGGTGATCGGCATATTAAATGCAATGTAAGACAGAATGACCGATAAGGGATGGTCTGTGAGGTGCAGTTTCAGGAACAGGCTGAACAGAGGAATCAGTGTGGAATGCACCGGAATCATCAGTCCCACCATGAACAGCCCTAGCACCAGCGAACGTCCCTTCCAGCGCATACGTGTAATCGCAAAGGTGACGAGACTGGCAAACAGCACCGTAAACACGACAGAAACAACCGTAATCCATACACTGTTGAAGAAATATAAACTGATATTGCCTTCTGTCCATACCTTAACATAGTTCTCCCAGCGCGGCTGTGCCGGAAGCGCAAAAGGAGCCATGTCGAATACTTCCTGGTTATTTTTGAGTGAGAATAACATCAGCCAGATTAAAGGCAGGATTTGAAGCAAAGCCACCAGTGACAGAAGTACATAGAGCAGGACATATCCAAGCCTTCTCGTCCATGCAGGGCTGTGACCTGTCTCCGGGCCTACTGGCAGCCGAACAGCTGTATCCGTCTTCACCGAATAAACCCCCTTTCATTTTACGATTACGTCAGGAATACTGAATTGTATCTTTGGATGCCGTTGCTTTGCGAAGCAGCCAAGTCACGACCAGACAGATCAGAAGCAGGAAGAAACCTACCGCACTGCCGTATCCAAAGTCAAAACTGCGGAACGCCTGACGATACATGTAGGAGGCCATCACTTCACTCGCACCATTCGGGCCGCCATCCGTCATCACATAGATGAGATCAAAATATTTAAGCGAGCCGACCACGGCCAGCACTACAGTGACTTTGATGACTTCTGTAATGAGCGGCAGCTTGATACGAAAAGCAATCTGCCACGGGTTCGCGCCGTCAATCCGCGCAGCCTCAATGAGCGATTCCGGGATATTTTTGAGTGCCGCATAATAGATCAAAATATAAAAACCTGCATACTGCCACAGAATCGGCACGAACAGTGCATACAGCACCAGTGATGGCTCCGCCAGCCAAGCTGGCGGATTGCTAAATCCGATTGCCTCCAGAAAACTGTTCAGCACTCCGTTACTGGGGTGATAGATTTTTAGCCATAACTGAGCGATGGCAACGGAAGAAAGCAGCATTGGAATGAGATATATTTTGCGGAACAGATTCGCGCCCTTGATCTTGCCCGACAGCACCAGGGCAATCATTAGATAACCGATGAGGCTCAGCGCAGAGAATAAGGCCAGCAAAAAGGTATGATTTGCACTCTGCCAGAATGTGCTGTCCTGGATCAATCTGGTGTAGTTATCCAAACCAATAAACGTCATTGCCCCGATCCCATCCCACTGCATCAAACCATAATATCCGGTGAGCACGATCGGAATGTAAACCAGAACCAGCAGCAGAAGCAGCGCAGGAAGTACATACAGCGCGGCCACCAGACGGTTCGACATGACTTTGTCCAAGATGGGTTCCTCCCTTCAAACGTTTAACCATCCAAGTGGTGTAAGTGTAGGCGAGGTGTACATCAGTTGCCTTTGTCGATCGCAGCCTGATGGTTCTTCACAAAGTCCTCCGGTGTGACTGCTTTGCCAAACAACGCTTGAATCATATCAAGATGCGCCTGAGCAGCAGCCGGTTTCATCTGCACATCTGCAAAGAGAGTCAGACTGCTCGCCTGGTTCAGCTCGTTCAGCAGATCAATGTAAAGCTGCGGCAGCTGCACGGCAGCTGTATCCACTTTGGTCGCTGGAATGACACCTGCTTCAGTCACAGAGCTTTCGCCCCATTTTTCCACAAAGTATTGAATGAATTTCTGTGCTTCGTCCTTCACCTTCGAGTTCTGGGCCGCGAACAAACCTACACCTGGTCCGCCTACCCAGCTGTTAATATCACCTTTGCCGCCGTCAATCGTCGGAAATTTGAAAAATCCAACCTTATCTTTGAATTCCTGCGGAATATCCGGGTTCGTTGTGAAATTTGGCAGTTCCCACGTTCCCATCAGATACATCGCAGCTTTCTCATTCATAAATTCGGATTTGCCCTCATCGTTGGACAAACCGTTAAATCCTTTGTTGAATGCGTTCATATCCACCAGCTTCTGTACTTCCGCCGCAGCCTGCGTCAGCGCTGGATCATCGAATTTACCGGAACCATTAATGGCTTTCTCCAGCGCATCCCCGCCTACCCGGTTCGCCAAGTACATATACCAGAGGGAGCCGGTCCATCGGTCTTTGTTGCCCAGTGCAATCGGCACTTCACCATGATCATTCAGCGTCTTCACCACATTCAGGAATTCATCATAAGTGGCTGGCGGCTGCAAATTATATTTGTCAAAAATCGCTTTGTTGTAATAAATGGGGGAAATGTTCAGCTCGATTGGCAGCGCATATGTCTTGCCGTCTACCGCATAAGCTTCCGTCGTACCGGCAATGAACTTCTCGCCCAAAGAGCCGTTCAACAGCTCATCAAGCGGTGCGAACAAGCTGCCCTTAACATAAGGCTCCAGGAAGCCCGCAGCCCACGTTACGCCGACATCCGGAAGTTCATTGGAAGCAGATAAAATTTTCAGTTTGTTCTTGTACTGTTCATTTTCCAGCACTTCCTGCTTGATCGTCACATTTGGGTTATCCGTCTGATACTGCTGGATAATATCATTGACCAGTTTGTTCTGTTGGGCCGAACTTCCGGCTGGCCAGAGATGCATGAATTTCAGGGTAACCTTACCATCTGTACCGCTGTCCCCACCACCCGCGTTACTACCGGAGTCACTGCCCCCACCGGAGCCTGCATTGTTACATCCCGTGAGAATGACAGCCAGAATCAGCGTCCATGACAGGAGCATAGCCAGTGTCTTTTTTTTCATATTTCCAACCCCCAATAGTGGAATTTCGGTTTTTGTAACCGCTTCAAAAAAATTGTAGCACGGGCACCATCAGGCTATAAGGGTAGAATGATTTGGTAAAACTCCACTATTTTGAGAGGTTTTTAGAAAATACTTTTTATAATGTGTTAGCTCTTTTCATTTACCGTGTGACGATATTTGCTCGGGCTGATGCCCTCCAAACTTTTGAATACTTTGATAAAATATTTGTCCGTCTGGTAACCGACTCTCTCGGCAATCTCCGAAATCGGCAGTACGGTCTGCACCAGCAATTCCTTTGCCCGCTGTACCCGTTTGCGCATAAGATACTCACTGAAATTCAGTCCAACCTGTTCTTTGAACAGCACACTGAAATAACTGGAGTTCAGGTGCAGGGAATCGGCAAGCTCACGCATCGTTATCGGTTCACCCAGATGTGCCTGGATATAAGCCATAGCTTCTCCAATCGGACTGTTATCCTGCGGATCTCTTCGCTCCTGAATATCAACCAGCTTCGGATCAACAATGTCCTGCATCGCTTGAATACGCCGCTGCTGCTCATGAATATGCAGTGCCTTCTGTACCGTTTGCAGCAGCTGCTCCTTCTCGATTGGCTTAAGCAAATAATCCACCACACCCAGCTTAATTGCCTGCTGAGCATAGTTGAAATCCGCGTACCCCGACATAATGAGAACCGCAGGTTTGCTTGGAGAATGCTGAATGGCTTCCACCAGAGATAAGCCGGAGAACTCCGGCATGCGTACATCGGTAATGAGCAGATCTGCTGTCTGGCTGGCAAGCCACTCCCTAGCCTCCACACCGCTCGCTGCCGTCTGAATCCGGTTCTTCCCGACAGACCATGCTTCAAGTGTTTTGCGTATGCCTTCTCTTGTGCGCGGCTCATCGTCCACAATCAGAATCGTTTTTTCATGAATCATGTACAGCCTCCATTCCCGTTCCCCTCGGAATTTCCAAACAAATGACGGTTCCTCCTCCTGCTTTGCTCTCAACCTCCAGTTTGACAGCTTGGCCAAGCTGACTGCCAAAGTACAGCTGAAGGCGGCGCTGCACGTTGATCAGCCCTACACCTGTTCCTTTGCCGGGAGCAGCCGGACCACCATCCAATGCATGCAGAACAGCCTGTAGACGCTCTTGATCCATACCAGGTCCATCATCCTGCACCTGCACATGCAGCAGACCTGCTGTCATCGACGACTGCACACTAATCTCTATCTTCCCCGGTTTCAAGGTGCTTTCGATGCCATGCAGCACTGCATTTTCCACCAGAGGCTGGATCAGCAGCTTAGGAATCCTTACTCCGCGCAGTTCCTCGCTCAGTCTGATCTCCCACTGCATTCGGTCACCCAGACGCATCTGCATAATGTTCAAATAGCGCTCTACATGCTCCAGTTCATCCGCCATCGTAACCCATTCATCCTGATCCGGGCTGGAAATGATATAGCGAAATAACCGCGACATGGCGATCACCATTCGGGCCATCTCCTCCTCTCCTTTATCCTCCAGCGACCAGTAGAAGGCTTCTAATGTATTGAACAGGAAATGAGGGTTAATCTGGGATTGCAGCGCCTTTAGTTCAGCCCGGGACTGCATAACCTCTTTCTCATGCACTACCTGTGCCAATTCATTCTGCCTGTAGACCATCTGGTTATACACCTCGTTCAGTTCATTGATCTCCATAGTAGAGCTGACCATGAGATTGGGCCTCATCGCTCCTGGCTGCGCTCCTCGCATCGCCCGCATCAGCCGAATCAGGGGACGAGTGATCATTGTCGATAGAAAAAACGACATCACAAGAAACAGAACGACACCGATGATTCCCGAAACAAGCAGAGCTGTTCTCAGGATCGATACTCCCTCAGTCGTTTCCCGCAGCGGTGTCAGCACAGCCAGTGTCCATCCGGTTAACTCCGAACGCTGCTTCACCACGATATAGGACTCCTTCCCGTTCTGAACGATAGATTCACTGTTCATTACGGCCTGCGGGTCCAGATGGACATCCAGATTGGAGGTCACCACTTCACCCCCGCCATCCAGAAGCATGATTGAATCCTGTGAACCGTCTGTCCCGTCCGAATCATTCAGTTGAAAAAAACTTCGCTGCATACGCACAACCACGTATCCTCCATGCTCGAAGGAACGATCCAGCAGGCTGATCCGCCGAATTGCCAGAAGAATGCTCGGATCATCTGGATCAGAGCCTGCCCATACCAGTCGGCCCTTTCCCTCATCGGCTCTGACAATCCAGCTTCGCTCCAGCCTGTGATTCAAGGACCGATCATCCATTGGGAAGATACGGCTGTATTCTGTAGTATAGATCTCCATGCTCTGAGCGCCATTAATAAAGGACTGGTAACTGCCCGCGATCTGCAGCAGCGCCTGACGCTGATTAAAGGTTGCCTTCTCTCCGTGTTTCTCCCCGTTCAACAGACGCTGCACATAAGCATCATCCGCCACCTGAGCCGTCAACGAATTCACCTGAGCAATCAATGCGTCCAGTCTGCCGCTGGCCTGCACAGCTGTTTGATGGATATGCTTCTCGGCATTGCTTTTCAGCAGAGAGGCTACACGGTCATAGGCTGTAATGCCTGCGAGCAGCAGCACAACGAGCATAACCATCACAAAACCGACAAAAATCTGATTGCGGAGCGAGTTAAAATGTCTATTTTTACGCTGCAATGTCCCAAACTCCTCCTCTGTCTGCATGTAAAAGAACCCACCATCTCACGCCCGCAGCTGGATTTAACGGGATACACTCGATGCCGGATTCGCCTATGTTATTCTGCCGTGTTGCCATTAAAGCGCTTGCAAAAGGAGGTTTCCTTCTCGCCTCTTTTCCTCTATTCAACCTCACTTTGTTTACCGATTAAACTATCGAATTCAAAATATCACAGTTTTGGCCGTTAAGCAATGGATAAATCACCTTATTCTCTCCAATATACGGGTGCAGTCCCTGCACGCAGCAGCCTGACATTTGCTGCATCTGCATCAAGGAACTGCACCGCTATAAAGAATCCAGACCTCTGAGCACAGATCCATTATGCCAAAACGCTACGATTTAGGCAGTGCATTACGCAGACGCTTCTCCCGATATCGCTGATATGCACGAATCAGCATGCCGATGATGATCATGATCACACCGATATTGATTGCTACATCGGCGATATTTAATATACCGCGTCCGGAGGGGAACACGAGGAAATCCGTCACCCGGGCATAGATAAAACGGTCAATTGCGTTACCAAGCGCCCCGCCCACCATGAACCCTGCTCCTGCCTGCATCCAGAAACCACGTATCTCACCTTTGTATCGATAATACAGTATGCCTGCGATAAAGAGCACCGCAATCACTCCGAACAGACGCGCATTGCCTTGGAACATACTTCCCGCCATACCGCTATTTTCATAATGCTGCAGCTGCATCCCCGAGTCACCCAGCCGCATGACTTCGCCAATCTCCATATACATCCGCACCGCTATTTTAGTTCCTTGATCTACCAGCGTGACCAGCAGCGCGACAAAATAAAACAGCATTGCCCTTTCCCTCCTGTCTGCTTATGCTGCTCTTTATCCCAAGAAGAACATCCTAATTCACATCAAGAACATCGTCATCATGTTCCTCTTACTTTACCACAGTGGTTATCCCGTCTCCAAATGATACCGCCTCTCCCCTCCTGTAACATCTATTGAAATCCGTGTTTCACTCTGGGCAGGTACAGCTATGTCCTGCGTCGAATGTAGAGCTTCATCACACATACGAAGGAGATGTCTTTCATTGAATTCTATCGATCCTGAAATTACAGCCAGATTAGAACTGATGCAGCAGGAAGAACAGGAACTGGTATGGGATACGTTTAATTCCGAAACAGCACTGCAGCTCGGCCTGCATCTGACTCAGGAAGCTGATCACCGCTCACAGGCAGTGACCATTGAGATTACGCTGAGGGGGCATCGTCTCTTTCTCCATTCGATGGAAGGCACACACCCTGATAACGAAAACTGGATTCGCCGTAAGAATAATGTCGTGAACTACTTCGGCTCCAGCTCCTGGCATACCGCTCTGCGGTTAAGAAGCGAGAACAAGACACTGGAGAAGGATTTTGATCTGTCTGAATCTGATTATGTACTCGCTGGCGGAGCATTTCCGTTGATTTTAAAAGGGGAAGGGCAGGTAGGCACTATCACGATATCCGGTCTGCCTGATGAGGAGGACCACGACCTCGTTACCTCAGGAATTCGTTCATTTCTAGAGCATTAACGTGAACTTACAGCTTCTCTTTGGGGTGCAAAAACCCGCCTTCATGGAATGAATAAGGCGGGTACAGCATTTTAAACTTCTTCAATTCACTGTTCAATTAAAGAATCAGAAAGATTTTCTATCTTTCATAATGTGATACACATGGCTGAAGCTGCCGGAGAGGACACCCACAATCGGGAAGATCGCCCAGTTGATATCCCAGCGCTGATACACAAAACCGGTGAAGAGAAAGATTGCGATCGCCAGCGGCCACACCACGGCTTCTATTGCACGAACCGCTCTTGCTTCCTCTCTCTTCGATGCATCCAGATGCTGATCCTCCAGCAGTTTTGTATACGCTCCCTGAATATTACCGTAATAAATAAAGAGAAACACGCCAACACCTGCCGTAATCAGAAAAGCCGACACACCATAAGCCGCATAAATATCATTCATATAGTTCCCAGCGAATATGAACACAGGAGACAGAACGCACAGACATACCCCCGTAATAAGAGCAACACGATAGGTTAGCGCAAAGCCTGCCTTACTCTGCTGCAGACTCATCAGAAACGCACGAGGAAGCTGAAACTCATTCTCCATATGCTCGAACCGTCCCAGCTTTGTACCGCTGTAGATGAACATACCTACAGCAGGTGCGACCAGTAAAAACATGCCAATCAGACCGATTACCGCCCCTGTTTCCACAGGGCTGTTACTTCCCAACTGGATGCTGCTCTCAAACAGCGTATCCATAAAGATCAGGAAGGCCACGCCAAATGCACACAACCATACTCCGAGCCCTGTCCAGAATCCCGCACTTCGTTTGGCTGCCATATAACCATGGATCTCTTCTTCCTCCAGTATAGGGAGGGTTTCCTGAGCTTCATTGGGCTGAATGCCAAGCTCCGTCATCAACTCCTCGATGCTGCCAAACTCGGAGATGACAATGCCAACTGCCTCGTTCTCCGATCTGCCTTCCTGTTTTAACTCCAGATACTTATCCTCCATACCCGAAAGAAGCTCCTGCTTCATACGCTCTACCTCAGGAGTTCTCGGCAAACCCGCAAACATATTTTCCAGATACACCATAATTGTCTCCATATTCCGTCACAGCTCCCTGATAAAAAGATTAACAACCTCTTGCGTAACCTTCCATTCCTCACACTTTTCCCTGTAATAGCCCAGGCCAGCTGGCGTGATCCGGTAATAGGTGCGGCGCTTGCCAAGACTTTCATTCTGATAAAAGGATTCGATATAACCGTTTTTCTCCAAACGGGTGAATGCCGAATAAAGTGTAGTTTCCTTCATGACATACTTTTCGTCTGTCAACTGCCGAATGTTCTTGGAAATCTCGTATCCATACGATTCCCCTTCAAGCAGCATGTAGAGGATCAGCGTATCATTATAACCGCGTATTACATCACTGCTGATCACAAAACATATTCCCCCTCAGTACTTCATCTGTCGTAGTAGTTTGAGTATAGCACATTTACTACGACAGATGAAGTAGTTTGTGTGCAACGAAATAAAATAAAAATCCGCACCTGGATAAAGGTACGGATTTGATAAGTATATCGTTTGGTATAATGATGTCTGTTGTTAGATTCACCGAGCCAATGTACAGAGCTGTTCTCCGCCCTGCATTTGCGCGAAACGTTTACTGAATCGAAGACAGCACATCCAGCAGCATGGATTTGAATTTCGGACGGTCAATCGCCTCACATACACGTACATTTGGCGCTTTGCCCAAGCGTCCGTTAATATCCACCACGCTGTACCCGCGCGTCAGTTCGCCCGCCGCTTCCACATCGACATAATAATGACCGGACTTCGTCATAAGTGACTCATCTGCCGCTGCAGCCATTAACAAGGTATCGGGATGCGTTGTTCCATTCAATTTATGTACCGACTTGTTGAACTGCATGACCACCTTGTTAATCGCCGTGAAGAAATCTGCACCCGAAGTGCCCAGCGCTGCAATCTCGGCATGGTCGTCATCATCCATAACCGAGTATTGCGTACACATCTCCCAGCCAACCATCGTAATCGGGATACCTGCATGCAGGACAATTTTGGCTGCTTCCGGGTCCACGTAGAAATTATACTCTGCCGCCGGTGTAATATTACCCAGAGCATTATTCGTTCCGCCCATAATGTACAGGTGAGCAATCTCGGGAACAATCGTCGGGTCCTTCTGAATCGCCATTGCAATATTCGTTAGCGGTGCGATAGCCAGCAGTTCGATTTCACCCGGATGTGCATGCACCTTCTCAATGATAAAATCAACTGCATGCCCGCTTTCGGGACGCTGCTCTGCCTTGGGAAAATGTGCACCTCCCATGCCGTCATCCCCATGTACGTCTTCTACTGTCCGGTGCTGCGCCTGACCATAGGACATTAGTGGGCGCTCGCAGCCTTTATATACCGGAACTTTACCGCCGTGTCCGGCGGCCTGCACCGTGTACAGCGCATTTTCAACCTCCTGGTCGAACTGCACATTGCCTCCAGTGATCGTAATGCCCTCCACCTGAAAATGATGCAGTGCCGTCAGGATCGCAATCGTATCGTCTCCTGCTGTATCCGTATCAATGATGACTCTTCTCATGCTGCCGCGCCCCTTCTTCTGTATAATATTCGTTCTATATAAGTTGAAATCACCTAATTACACGTCAGGGTCTATTTTACATCAAAAACGTACCGATGACGATGGACACACCGATGATCACCGAGCGCAGCAGCTGTGCTACCGCCATATTACCGCGCGCAATCTCATCACATACCCGGATTTTAGGCGTCAGGAAATCAAATATAATATAGACCAGACACAGAATGATGATACCTATTCCTGACCACAGCAGCATATCCAGCCATGCATGCGTCGAGAAAGACACCATTCCCACAATAATACACAACCCGAGCAGCTTGCTGCCCATATACATGCCTGCCGCCTCATTGCCTTTTGCAATTTCCTCGCTGTCGTTATAACGGGTTAATTTACTAAACACAAAATATCCAACAATCAATACCACCAGCAGAATGCCGATCCCTAATCCCACATTCACGAGGTTTACTCCCAGCTTTTCCATTCCTTTTCCTCCTCATCATTCATCGGTTCACGCACTGCAGCAGCACAGTAATACGCCATATCTCCGGTTACTTTCTCCCCAACTCGGGGCAGCATTCCGGCAAAACGTCCACCGATTACAAATACACCTGTCAGCAGATAACCACTGTACTCGCCATCCTCTGTCTCAATTACAGCCTGTTCCATCGGCACAAGCTGCTGGTATACCTTGGGTTGATTTTCGTAGTAGGCGGCTGTCTCTTCGTCTTCTTCAGCATCTTTATTGGTTTCCATGTTCACGCCCACCGTCTCTTCAATTTCGTTTCCATCCAGCAAAAGTGTCCCACGACCCTCGCGCCCCCAGTAGCTTTTGGCTGCGTAAGGAACATCGCTCTGCTCAAACGGCTCCGCGGTAAAGTAGGTTGGCAGCAGATAACGGGAAATGACATCCATCTCGGCTTCATCAAAAAGTGTAAATCCGCAGTATTCCGGCGTCTGCTCATTCCGCTCGTACAGTGACCAGATGGCTGCCATAAAACCTTTGCTCTGCATCAGCACATGCTGTACAGGATTCATCAGGCCAAGCCGACCTTCCCGCACCAGCTCAATCAACGCAGCCCCAATATCTACATCGGTCGTTTCGTCCCGATCGCCAATCAGATATTCCAGCGGATACAGCCGATACAGCAGCCTGATCTCGCGTCCCTGATGATACAGCGCTTCTCCCGGCACAATCTCAAGCTCTTCCAACGGAGCATACAGCACCTCATATCCCGCTTCACAGCAGCGTTCCATCAGATAAGCAGTGTTGGTTCGATCCTCGACGTGTTCGCCATAGGAAGTAAATGTAACCGGCCCTTCCAGCCCCTGCTCAGCGTAAAACGACAGCCAGGATCGGAAACACTCCCGAAGCCGTGCATCCATATCTGCAGACGGTGCAGTCCACATCGGATCAGCTGTGCATCCGATCAGAATGCGCTCGAGTGCAGCCGATTCAGGGATACCTGTAGGCGTATCGGTATTATTTTCTATACATTTCAGACCAGCTTCACCAATAATCCAGTCCTGACGAGTGATTCCGCCCGTAACAGCCTCCATACGAGCTGCTGGAATCAGCCCCGGATGAATGCCCAGTGGGTGCATCAGAAACGAATCGGGCATATATCGCTGGATAAAACGCATCACTTTACTGTAAATGGCATCCACCGCTTCTGCCGCAGCACGCAGCTCCTGCACTTCTTCCGTGGTATAAACCGTCAGTGCAGGCACACAGTACTGCTTGCCGTACATGCGGTGATACGGAATCTTCTCTCCAGCCTCACCCGAGAAAATCTCTTCGTGACTGTACGGCATCCGGTACACTTCCCTCATCCTGCCGACCTCCCCCGGTTGACGCTGAGAACAGCTGCCTGCTTCATGATGCAATCAACCTCCCGAACTTCGGAAAAAGCTGCCGAAGCCGCTCGATTTGGATTTGGATGAGCTTTTATAGGAGCTGCTGCCGTCTTTGCTGCTGCGATAGGATGAGCCGCCGTACCCTCCGTAATAGTAATGACCGCTGCTGGAATCATACTCACAGCCGGTATCATACTCAGGGTCACATTCATCGCTGCTGCCGCATCCCGAGAGTACTGCAGGCACCGCCAGCATCAGAGAAAACGCCACCAGTTTTGCTTTGGAGCCCGGTTTAGACCCTGACGTCTGTCTGATGTTACGCCCTACACCGGCTTCTGATATGCTCGAAGCTGGGCTCAATTCTAATGCGGGATTTAATCCCGATACGGCTTCAAACGCTGACGTAGATTTTAACTCTGGTATGGATTCATACGTTGGCGCGGGCGTATTCCCCATGATTTCTCCAGACTCCTGCGAGTTTAACGGTTTTCGTACTTCCTCTTCCCTCATTACAGATCCACCTCTTTCATGAAAAACAACACTTTCTTCCGATCCGTATCCAGTACAGAGTACAAAATCTCGTATGTTGAGTCTGCACGGACCATATAGTGATCCAGCAGCTGCTCGGCCAGCTCCATCGTATAGCTGGAAGACTCCGCAAGCTCCAGCTCCTGGAAGGAACGTCCATTCCACAGCATATACTCCGGGCTGTACATTGACGTGGAAGACATCTTACACATCCCCAGCGCTGCATCCGCAATAGCAGCACCATACCCTTCCGGCATCTGCTGATCATACGCCGTTACATAAATGGCATGATCACGCCGGTCCTGACACTCATTGGACAGGTGGGCCCATAGTTTGTTTTTCATCAGGGCAGCATCCACCAGTTTACGCATGAACAGTTCATCCCGCGTAACCGAGGTCTGCTCCAGCACACCCGTTTCTGCCTGTTTATCCTCCGACCAGCTGCGATACGTCAATGAATAATAGATTGCTGTTCCCTCCCCTTTTGCGAGCTCTTAGATGAGCCGTTTCCATACACACAAACGTATTAAACGCATCAGAAGGAAAAAAGTTACACTATTCGCCGAGACATGTAAAAAGAAACAAGTAATTTCTCCATCTAATGTACTCCAGCCCCTTCTTCCCATATGTACTTCTGAAGCAGTACTGCACAAAAAGGACTGCCTCATGTCAGCCGCTGCATGCCAAATGCATATCCACTGAGAGACAATCCTTTTTATGCTGATTCCTGGCCTGCCTGTTCACGCTCGTTCAGGTTACCCTAATCCGATCTTGTGCACTGCAGTTAGTACTGCACTAGCTATCGTTCTGCGACTCAACCTATAGTTCTAATCTTCTACTCTCACATCTCTGCCCATTGAGCCAGCAGTTCATCGTACGCTGCGGATAACCGTTCCCGCTCGTTCCATGTCTGCTCCAGAGCTTCCGGATCATTTTCCAATGCTTCAAGCTGCTGATCGAGTTCCTGCATCTGGACTTCCATCCGGGCCATCGCCTGCTCCAACTTCTCGACCGATTCATGATCCCGTGTCCTGCTGTTTCCTCCCACTTCTCCTGTCTTGCTGCTTACTTCCAACGTGCCGATACTTTTGCCTGCTCCCCGTTCCCCTGACTTCCTGCTGATCCGCGATCCCGATCCCGTTCTTGTTCCCGTTCCTGCTGCTCCCTCTTCCAGCCGCGCCTCATTCGCCGTGCGAGCCTGCAAATCAAGCTTCTTTTCCCGGTACGCTTCGTAATCCCCAAGATATGTCGTCAGCTGCCCATCCTCGAGTTCCCATACACGGGAAGCCAGACGATTCACAAAATATCGGTCATGAGAGATCGCAAGCACGGTCCCTTCAAAGTCAGCAAGTGAATCCTCCAGCGCCTCTCGTGATGCGATGTCCAGATGGTTGGTCGGCTCATCCAGCAAAAGTACATTCGGTTTACGCTGCACCAGCAGGGCCAGCCTCAGACGAGTCCACTCCCCTCCGGACAGCTGCCCAACGGAACGAAAAACATCTGCTCCATAGAACAAATACCTCGCCAGAATGCCGCGGGCCTCTCCCTCTTCCACTCCTGCTTCCAAGCGGAAATGCTCCAGTACGTTCAGCTTCGGATTCACCGCTTCTTCCTGCTGTGCCAGGTAACCCACATCTACACGCGAACCCCACTCCAGCCTGCCTGCATCCGGCTGTTCTTCACCCAAAAGCAGCTTGAACAGTGTAGTTTTACCGGAGCCGTTGCGGCCAATCAAGGCCGCTTTGTCTCCGTATTCGAGCAGAGCGGACACGCCGTTTAAAATGTCCCGGTCCCCGTATCGTTTCTTCACGTCTTCCAACACAGCCACACGTTTACCTGTCCGATCCGTAGGACGTACATCAAAATCCGCACTTCGGCGCTCCAAAACAGGCCGCTTCACCTGCTCCATCCGCTCCAGTGCTTTGCGCATGGAGGCTGCGCGGCGGAAAAACTTCTCGTTGCCGCCGACACGGCCCCATTCTTCGAGCTGACGAATCGTCTCCTTCATTTTTTTCATAACCTTCTGCTGCTCTTTAAACTCCTCAAACTGCTGCAGCAGCCGCTGTTCCTTCACCTTCATATACTCGGTGTAACCACCCGCAGCGGTCTGTGCCTCACCATCCTCCAGTTCCAGCGTGCGTGTCACCACCCGATCCAGGAAATAGCGGTCGTGCGAGATCAGAACAACGGTTCCGCTGTACTCTCTTAAAAAACCTTCCAGCCACTCCACGCGCTCCAGATCAAGGTGGTTCGTTGGCTCATCTAGTAACAGCAGATCAGGACCGACGATCAGCTGTGAAGCCAGGACCACCCGAGTCTGCTCCCCGCCAGAGAGAGAGCCGAACCGCCAGCTGTAATGTTCCTTGGCTATATCCAGCCCGTCTGCGACCTGATCTATGCGTGCATCCATCTCGTATCCGCCTTCGCGTTCGAACTGCTCCTGCAGGGCTGCATACCGCTGCAGCAGACGCTCCAGCTGCTTCGGGTCTGCTGCACAAGCCGGATCGGACATCTGCTGCTCCAGCTCCTTCATCCGGTTGCGGCAGGTAATCAGCTCTTGAAACCCGAGACCCAGCACATCCAGCACGGTGTGGTCACCCAGTCCTTCGGGCACCTGAGCCACGTAACCGATTCGTGTATCCTTTTTCAGCATCAATTGGCCTTCGTCCGGCTGGCTTAACCTGGCCATCAAACGCATCAGTGTGGTTTTCCCGCTTCCGTTGCGCCCGATCAGCGCAACCTTGTCACCTTCCATAATCTCAAATGTAATGCCGTCCAGCACCAGATGTGCTCCATGATATTGTTTTAACTGCTGCGCGCTAATGATCATCATAATAAGGTTCCTCCTAAGGTGTGGAAGAGCCTGACTGCAACACAAAAAGAGCCGCAGGAGGTTAGCTCCGCGGCTCTTTCAGAAATCAATAAGGCAAATACACTTATCGTCCGAATGAGGTCAAGGCAGGCTTCTTCTCGTACATGTTAACTTCCGTATATATAAAATTGGACAGACTTCTCCCGTTGTTCGAAAAAGTGTGAACAATGCCAGCCATAGCAATCGGCAGCTGGCTAATACGGTTGTTAAGCATCTCGTGATTCACCTGTCTTCACCTCCCTTTGTCATAAGTAATGTCAATATATCACAGACGGCTGCACCTCTGCAACCACCTCAGCGCCCAACATCCCTGTCATATGCCTGTGTCCACGGTTTTCATTCAGCCATTCTTCATCAGCATACTTCATACTGTAACGACTCGTGCTGACCTCCTACGCTCTTCTTCCGATTGTTCTACCACTCTTCTATCCAGAAGGCGAATTACCCCAGATAAGTCATCTGGATATCTACTAAATGGTTCAAATGAATCTCAATGCGCAGTTCGTCATGTTCATTGATCGCATTTAATGTGCTTCCGTTCACACTTAATTTTTTGATTGGATTGGTATTTTCGAAAAAAATGGCCCACACCAAACGGTCTTCTGCATCCGTATAAGCAATAAAGCCCTCATTTCCCATGGCCCCGTCCCCGCCAACGATTGTCCCATCTTGATAGTCGATACTTGTCCATGCATCTATCATCGTCCAGCAATCTGGATTATACTTCACCATACTATCAATCGTTGTATCACAGAGCGGAGAAACATGCATGGTTCGTTCATTGTTGTTAGGGTCGTGAATCTTCAGAATATCTAAAATGATGACCGTTCCATCCGCAAAAGCAATGCAGTTCATGCCCGGCAGTTCTCGCTGTTCAGCAGACCAATGTTCCATGATTAAGCTATTCATCGCATGTTCCTTTCCTTATATAAAAGCAACCTTATCTTACACCGCATGGCTTCCAGCATGCAGCATGGGGTTACATCAGACCCTGAAACAGCATGCCTGTATATTCCGGATTAATGCCTGCCACGACGCCGAATCACCAGAGCCGCAATCGCAACCGTAATCAGCGTCAGCAGTCCTGATGTACCTAATGCCGCACCAAGGAGCGCATACCCGATACCGTTCCAACCCCCTATATCGATGCTAATCATAATGACAACCGCTCCGCCAAGCAGCGTCAGACACGGCAAAATGGATTGAATCCACGTCATGCGGCGTCCCTGTACCCGATATACCACCCATTCGATCAACAGCTGTACCACCCACATCCCAAGCGTCCACAAAATAACGATATCCACAAAATCCTCTCCTTATGATTGGATATTCATATCGACCGCTGCGGAGCTGCATTACGGTGTAACCTCTCCATAGAGCATGAACTAGAATGATCGCTTTTTATCCATACATATTCATACCGTGGCGCTCTTACTTCAGCCAGTCTGCGAAAAAGTTCCGATACCCTTCCTTCATAATGGTCCTTGAAAAGGCACCAAATGCATATTCCCGGTTATCCTCCGATACACTGCGCGGTGCAGCTGCTGCCATGTTCACCAGCTCAAACCAGTTATCCTCATTTCCGGCAAAGGCATGCGTGGACCTTATATGCCCGTAGCAGGCATGCTCGGGCTTCACGACCATTTTCCCCATCGCCATCGCTTCCGTCAGCGGCATCGCAAACGTATCAAACGCTGAACAGCTCCAGTACACCTTGGCTGAGTTCATCAGCGTAAATATCTCATCCTGGGTAAGTGCAAACTTCAGCTTCACGTTACTTGGGATATCGTATTTCTTCATGCTCTCCTGGTAGCGCACACCGCCAAATACCATGTACACTTCCTTGTCCGGGTTCTGACGGGCATATTCCAGCACAAGGTCGGGACGGCGATTCGCCTCATCCCGCCCGATCCAGAGCACGCGATTGTGAACGACCTGACTCGGGTCATAATGGCGGTGCGCCAGCTCTTCGTTGAAGCCAATCGGAATGACGCTCACGTCATGAACACCGAAATTGCGCCCAAGCTCTCTTTTCAAAAACTCGGTCTGTACAATCGCTTTATCCACCATCGTGTAGAACGGCTTCATCATCTCATACCCCGTCAGTGCCGGGTCAGGGAAACTGTGTGGAAACAGTACACTTTTCGGCAAAAACATCTTTAAAAATGTAAATCCCGATACCGTATAGATCACATGCTCAATATTTTGGCTGTGGATCTGATCGAGCACGATATCATAGTTCACCAGGTCACCCTTCTCATGCTCGTATCCAGGCAGCCAGTCATACCCGCTCACATGACGCTCCGGTGAGATGAACACAATGTCCACGCCCAGCTCCAGCCCGATCTGCTTCAGTCGATCCGCGAACACCCGCGGTCCCTGAGCCTCCGTGAATTGAATTTTACGCATAACCAATCCGACTTTACGCATACTTTTCACCCCTTGTTTCATTTTTCACTTCAACCGTTTTATTTCTAATGCCCGTTCAAATGTTTCATGCACTGTTCCAGCGCCGCGGCCGTCTCATGCCATTGATTGCGCAGCTGTCCCTGCGGCCACACACAGTCCGGATTCTTTAGATCACCGTCGATCAGATGCAGCATCCAGAGCGAGAATACAATCGCATAAGCATCGTACCACTTTGCAAAAGAACCCCGTTCAACCTGTACGCCAAGGCTCTCCAGTTTGTCCAGATACACCTTCATCACGCGCGCCCGCAGCCCCGGCGTCATCGGTCGAGGAAAGAGTGGATGCGACAAATCCAGCAGATGATAAACATCCCACAGCGGCGTATTCAAGTGAGCATGCTCCCAGTCCAGGATGATCAATCTGTCCACCGCCTCAGCCACATTGCCGGGATGTAGATCACCATGACATAGTACCAGCGGCAACTCGTCCTCTGCCGTAAGGATTAGCATGGTGAGTCTGTCCCAGTCCGCTGCAGACAACGTCAGATGCAGTTTGCTTAGAAGTTCATCCGTTGCTGACTGATGCTGTTGCAGTTCATCCAGCATATCCCGGATGGGCGGTTTATGACCGACTCGCGGCAGTTCATGCCAAGCGGCAGCGAAGGGAAGTGCATGCCACTCTGCCATATGAGCCGCTGCACGAAGCATGGCCGATTCACATGATTGATGCTGCAGCTGTCCCATGTCTTCGTAGATCATCCAGCTCCGCTCCGGAGCCGCCGCCTGATCCGAAGCCGCGATGAGCTGCGGATACACCGGAGGTAACTCCGGCATCACATGCTTGTACATCCAGCGTTCCCGTCCATGCTGCGCAGGATTCGTCAGCGGTTTGAAAATATAAGTCTGACCCGACCGAGCAGTAAATCGTTCCACATGTCTGCCGTTCATGCCCTGATAGAGCAGCTGCCGGCCTGCGATCTGCTGCTCGTCTAATGTTCCTTCGGATGTCACCCAGCGCTCCGGATGCTGCTTGCTCTCCATATAATTTACGTTCTGTGTACGCTGCATGGCCTGCATGTCTTGGGAGCTCTCCGCATGCTTCATAAACTTCTCCTCCTCTCTGTCTAACTGTTCCGTACAGGATTTCTATTCATCATACGTTGCAGGCGAACGGCCTGCAAGTGGTCCTTCTTACTGGAAAACAGAGACATATTACGAGATCGTTTATCCTATCACCGCTAAATGGCCGCCATGTTTGTACCCGTGCAGCTCATTCCTTTCCGATCTCTCTGTGCACAATGATATAATGGAATAGCCGATTCCAAGGGTACACCTTTACATAGGAGGAACAACTATGAGCATTGTACTAATGCCTGAAAAAGTAGATTTTCGCATCTCCACAACCGATCTGCATGCCACCTATACGGAGTCTGGCGGTGTAACTTTACGTGTAGATGTACAGACGCGTGAGGATATGCCTCTCGATCAATACCGAGAAGCAGAATTTACTTTCAGCACCGCTGCTGAACTGCGATGCGTTACGCTCAATTTCTTCGAGCTGTATGCAGGTCAGGTAGAAGGAATTCCTCACACTGAGGATGTACTTCACTTTTGGGAGTCAAACGGCTATCACCCCGATCCCGGCTTTTATCAGGTCGTGGATTCACCCATTCTAGACGAAAAAAAAACGCTATTCGATCCCCGTAATCGCCTTGATCTGAAGCATTACCTTGTCGCCGGGTATGACAGTTATGTAGAGGTTATCGCTTCATCTTATCTAATTGAAGTGAAGAATAAGGGTGAATGCTAAGAATAAGGCATTCAGGTTATGACTGGATTCTAATCCCGATTCCAGTCATAACCAAAAGGACCAGTCCGATAAAATTCGACTGGTCCTTTTGGTCATTCCCTTTTTCATCCATGTATAACCAATGCAGACTGCTCTGATTATTTTGGTTTGCTTGGTATGCTTCATCATTCACTCAAACACAATTCGGCCTGACGGATGCTCGGGCAGAATGGAGGACACCAGCTGCCGGACAGCAGGCTGATCCGACTCCAAGATGGAATCCGTGGCATCCCCCGTATAGACCAGCCTTCCCTGATCCATCACTGCGATGCTGTCACAGATGGTCAGCGCGGCACGGATGTCATGTGTGATAAACAGATAGGACAGCCCGTACGATGCTCGCAGCTCTGCCAGCAGGGACAGAATCTGTGTCTGGTGCACCATATCCAGACTGCTGATCGATTCATCGAGCACGATCAACTTTGGCTTAAGTGCAATAGCTCTGGCAATGTTCACCCGCTGCAGCTGCCCGCCGCTGAACTGATGTGGAAGTTTGCCCGCATCCTGCGGGGTGAGCCCGACCTGAACAAGCAGCTGTTCAACGATGCGCTGCTGCTCCTTAGCTGACAATCGCTCGTAATTATCCAGCGGCTCTCCAATGATCTGTGCTGCTGTCATCATCGGATTCACAGCCGAGTAGCAATCCTGGAAAACAACCTGCAGGTCACGACGCAGCCCTTTAAGCACTGTTTTATCCGCTCGGTAGATGTCCTGGCCCTGGAAAAACACCTGACCCTGACTTGGTCTTTCCAGCCCCAGAATGATTTTGCCCAAGGTGCTTTTACCTGCCCCACTCGTTCCCAGAAGACCTAGACATACACCTTGCTCAATCGTAAGAGAAACATCGGTCAGAACAGGAGGGCGTGATCCCGAACGTTCCAGCCAGCTCCGCTTGCCATAACGATGACTTACTTCATTTACTTTTAACATCCGGTTGGTCACCCTCCTTCCTTGTTCAGACCCATTCACCCAGAGCGCTCCGTAAAACTCTACACCCATCCTGTCCTCGGCTCGGCTCTAACAAGTCCCCGCACGATTAGGACATATTGACCCCTGAAGCCCGTGACAGCATGCCCCGGTCTACTCCTTCAGCAGCCAAAGACAACTTCTAGTGTCCCAGAGACAACTTCGGCCGAGCATGGAGCAGCATCCGCGTATACTCATGCTGTGGATGATCGAACAATTGGTATACATCTGCCTGTTCGATGATCCGCCCCTTCTGCATAACGGCGACTTCGTCTGCCATCTGAGAGATGACGCCGAGATCGTGGGAGATGAGCAGGATTGATGTGCCGTGCTCCTTGCGGAGCCGATCCAGTTCTCGCAGCACATTTAACTGGTTCACCACATCCAGCGCTGTCGTTGGCTCGTCGGCAATAACAAGAGCAGGCCTCAGACACATCGAAACGGCAATCATGACACGCTGCAGCTGACCTCCGCTGAGCTGGAAAGGATAACGTCTCATCAGCTTTGCCGGATCAGGCAGGTTCATATCAGCCAGCGCAGCAATGGCTTGATCCCGCGCCTCTGCTTTGGACATCTTTGCATGGGTTCGCAGCGTTTCAATGAATTGAGAGCCGATCGTATACACGGGGGTGAAAGCATTCATTGGATTCTGCATAATGAATCCGATATCTTTGCCCCGGATCCGCCGCATTTCTTCTTCCGATAAAGAGCTGAGTTCTCTCCCGTTCAGACGAATGTTGCCCGACGATTCCATTCTGCGGGGATGAAGCAGGCGCAGCAGCGCGTTACACGTCACGGTTTTGCCGCAGCCACTCTCCCCAACCAAGCCAAATACCTGACCTCTTTTCAAATTAAACTGAACAGGTTCCAGTAACGGGACGGCTCCCTCCGCTGTCTTGAGCTTAACCTCTAGATCACGCACTGCAAGTACAATCTCTGCCTCGTCCATCGTCACACTCCCCCTTGTTCAGTTAGTTTCACGATTACTTTTTGGAAATACCATAACGCTCGGATAATGCCTCTCCCAAAATGTTAAACGTCATTACAACCAGCAGAATAGCTGCACCCGGATAGATCATCAGCTCTGGATGACTGCGAATATACCCTGTGCCTTCATGAATCATGGCTCCCCACTCCGCATTAGGCGGCTGAATGCCAAGTCCCAGGAAGGACAGGGCCGAGATATCCATGATCGCCCAGCCCATCTCCAGTGTCCCCATAACAACGATAGGACGCTGCACATTGGGAATGATATGTTTGCGGATGATCGTCCAGGTGGAAGATCCGCTGATTCGAGCGGCTGCAATAAAATTTCGTTCCTTTAAGCTGACAACCATATTCCGGCAAATCCGTGCATAATGTACCCACTGTACCATCATGAGCGCCAGCAGAATCTGCATTAGACCTGGACCGAATATTCCTACAATGCCCAGCACCAATACCAACTGCGGAAATGCCAGTATACCTTCACATAAACGCATCAGCACATTGTCGATCCAGCCGCCCAGATAACCGGAGACGGAACCAACGATCAGTCCGATAATCAAAGACGACAGGAAGATCATCGTGGCAAATCCAATCGAAATCCGCGCTCCATAGAGAAGTCTGGAGAGGTTATCCCTTCCCAGATGATCTGTGCCAAGCCAGTGCTCGGCAGATGGATCCTTCAGCTTCTGCAGCAGATTAACCTTCACAGGATCATGTTGTGCAATCCATGGAGCCAGCAGTGCCAGGATGAAGAATAGAATGATCATAGCAGAGCAAATCCAAATTATTTTTTTCCCTCGAAACATCGTTCGCCATCGGTTCATCAATGCTCTGCCCGTCCTTTCGCTGAAATCCGCGGGTCCATATACAGCTGCACCAGATCAACGATCAGATTACATACGATGAACAGACAAGCCGAGATAAAGACATAACATTGGATCACCGGAATATCCCGGTTAAAGATCGCTTCCACAAAGTAACGTCCAAAGCCCGGCCACGAGAAGACTTGTTCTACGATAATCGTTCCGGTTAACAGCCTGCCCATAGTCATACCCATTCCTGTAATAAACGGAGTGATGGCAATCTTGAGCACATGTTTCAGCATGATAACCCGTTCACGTATGCCGCGGGTTCTGGCGTACTGCACATACGATTCCTGCAGCTGCTCCAATACACTGGTGCGCAGCATACGGGTGTATAACGCAATCATCACCATGGAAAGCGTAAGCGTAGGCAGCACCAGGTTCTCCCAGGAGCCGCGCCCTTCGACGGGAAGCCAGTCCAGTTTGACTGCAAAAAAGAAAATAAGCAGATAACCCAGCCAAAACTGCGGAATAGAAGCTCCAAAATAAGATATGGCCCGGCTGACCATATCAATCCAGCTGTTTTTGTATACCGCCGCCAAAATCCCCAAAGGAATGCTCACCAGTGCAGAGAATATAATGCTCCACAAGGCCAGTTCTGCCGTGGCTGGGAATTTATCCATCACCTCATCGATCACCGGTTTGTTGGTGAGATACGAGGTGCCGAAATCCAGCTGAGCTATTCTCTTCAACGTATCAACATACTGAGTGAATAAAGGGCGATCCAGACCGAATTCATGCCGCTTCTCTGCCAACAATTCTGGTGTTGGATAGATATGTGCTGCTGTGAGATACGCTTCGGCCGGATCAACCGGTGAAATATGGATCAGCCCAAAAGTGACAAGTGTAGCGATAAAAACGATAGGAATGATCGCGATCATTCGTTTACCTATATAGCCGATCACCAAACTTTCCTCCCCTTTTACCCTGCCACACAAGCTCTTGTTGCCTGATGTGTTATCTCTTTTCTGAATTTTCTTTATGATTACGGATTGCTCAGCTGCATTCCCACAAACGGATTCTCATCGCGGTTCGCCGGGAAGACAAACTTAGCAATTTTCTTCTGATATACAGCTGTTTTCTTCACATAAGAGATCGGTACAATGGCCGATTGCTCCTGCAGTGTCGTCAGGATGGATGTATACAGTTCCTGACGTTTCTTCTCGTCTGTAGAGGACAGTGCTGCGTGCACCTGCTCGTCCAGTTCCTTCTTCATCGGCAAAGCAGTAAGTGTCTCGGAGATTCCGAATCCCGGGCTTGCTACGACGTTAATGAAGGAATGCGGATCGTATGGTGCCCCGTAATTGTACCAGAAGTACAGATCGAAATCATTGGCTTTCAGACGTTTAATCTGTACCGTTAGTTCAAGTCCGGTAAGGTTTACTTTGACCCCCAGCTCGCTCCATTCCGCCTGAATGGTTTCGCCCATCGCTTTTTGAATCGGATCGGTTTTATCAAAAATCAATTCGAATTCCAGCTTCTGTCCGTCTTTCTCACGCACCGTTCCACCAGCCGGCATCTTCCAGCCTGCTTCGTCCAGCAGTGCTTTGGATTGCTCCACGTTATATTCAATCGGTTTCAGGTCCACATCGGTATACGGATAGTTTTTGGACAGTGCCGTATCAGCCGGTTCTTCCAGACCCGACGTAACGCCTTCCACCATTGCTTTCTTGTTGAAGCCCTGCTGCAGTGCCTTCCGCACTCTCACATCGGACAACTTCGGATTCGAAGAGTTCAGCAGCAGGTCACGAGTACCTACAGGGTCAGACAGTTCGCTTACATATTTATCGTTCTCGCGAAGCTGTTGGAACGCATCCAGACTGATCACACCTTCACCGTAAATCAGATCCAGATCGCCTTTTTCAAAAGCAAGCACACGTGTCTCTGCATCGGGGATGATTTTCACAGTAATCTGATCAAATGCGGGTGCAGTTCCCCAGTAATTCGGGTTACGTTTGAAGACCGCGTACTCATCTTGTTTATAATCAGCCAGCATCCATGGCCCCGTACCAACTGGCTCTTTGATGCCTTTGGATGTATCCCCGTCATCCGGGAATCCAGCCGCACCGAGGAAGCGGAACGGACGTACAACGGACAAATCCTGAAGTACAGGATAATACGGCTCGGTAAGTGTCATGCGGAACGTACGGTCATCCACGACCTCGATTTTGTCCAGCACGCCAATAATACCCAACCAGCTGTGTGTTTTTTTATTTTTCATGATGGAATCAAAATTCTTCTTCACAATTTCCGCATTAAAAGGCGTGCCATCGGAGAATTTCACCCCTTGGCGCAGCTTGAATGTATATACTTTGCCATCATCAGAGATGGTCCAGGACTCCGCAAGTGCCGGCTCCAGTTTACCATCCTTCTGGTAACTGATCAGCGGCTCATAGATCATGGATTGGGCAAACAATTGGGACGGATTATACGTATGCGGATTCATTGTACCGATATCACGCGGCCAAGACATCGTAATCGACTTCGCCGAAGACGCCTGATCTCCCGAAGCAGAAGAAGACGCCGAACTGCTCTCTTTATTACTGCAACCCACGATAAATAACAGCAACAACAGTGTTGTCACCATCATAAGGGTAGTAGAACGTTTGTGTTGTTGTCCTAACATAGATATAAACCCCTTTTCTCTCTTCTCTCATTCTTCACCTGATCATTATCGTGATAATGATTCTCATATTCATTAAGAATATGAAGTAGCCTCCCTTTTGTCAACAAAAATCGACATAGTCTGCATCCATATTAAATAATTAAAGAAAGCCATCTCTGCTCATCCAAAAAGCTTCACGGATATCATATCTCCAGCCCGAATATGACCTTATAAAAAACGAGAAGCTGTTCCGCTTCTTACTCGCAGAACAGCTTATTTCTAGATTCATATGTTCTTCTAAAAAATCAATAGTTCGTCTTCAGCCAGTTATCCTTGGGCCAGGACAGCTTGCCTGCACCCGCACCATTGGAACCTGCAAGGCGTGCATCCAGCGCAGACGGATCGTCCATAGTATACGTGTATGGAAGGGATGAGAAGCCATTCCATGAGAACGGCTTGATTACGGCCGGGATCGGAGCCAGCGGGCTGCCTGCTGTATCACTGCTGCCGCGGAACGAGCTTCCATCCAGAGAGTAGATCGTATCTACCATGCGGATTTTACCTGTGTACACCGCATTAGCCGGGTCCGTCTGATTGTTGCGTACAGGGTACTGCACATCCTTGATCACTGATTTTTCAACCAGCACAGCGCCGCTTTCGGTGGAGATGGCGCCATTGCTGGTAATACCGAATTTGTAACCTTTAGAAGCGATAGCTGCTGCCATAGCGGTCGAAATACGCGATTGGGCAGCACGGGCATTCGCGGCATCCATGATGATGTTATACGCATGTGCATTACCGCCGCGCAGACGAGGCATGCGATCCTGAATGTCCTTATACAGATTGTGATGCAGCGTGATGGATAGATTGGCATTAGCCGGCTCCAGACTGGTTGCACCGACAAGATGACCTTTTTTCTGTGGACCGGAGATGGCAATGATATCTTCTTTACTTAAACCAACCGCGCTGCTGCGCAGGTAGTTGTACATTGGATAGGAAGCCTTGTTTGCTTCCATCTCATTAATCTGGCGGGTAACCCAGCTGTTTGCGCTGCCGTCGTCCCCTTTGAAGGTAGACCAGGAAATGGTCACGCCACTGGTTCCTTTTTTGGAATCGACGAGTCCGTCATAGGCTTTGTTAAACGTGCAGTGATCGATCCATACGCCGCTGCTGTCTTCCAGCGTAATGTAATCCCAATCGTTTTTGTCGTAGTCGCCCTTGGTGGACTCATCCCACTCCCACAGCTCATCGAATTCCAGGTTGCGAATCATAACGTTGGTGCTTCGTTTGATGGTAAGGGCAGCATGCTTGATCTTGGACCCGTTGGCGGAGAAAATGGTCAGGCCGTTGAAGCCGTCAACCGTAATTTTGCTGACGCCGGTCTGCTTCAATACAGGATGTGTAAGAGCGTCGTTATGCTTGGCAAAAGGCGACGTCTGCGCCGCGCTTGGAATCTCGTTCCATCCTAGTTCAAGGTCATTCATAATTTCGACAACTTTGACACCAGAGTTCTTTTTTAGCGCCAGCGCCAGATCAGCAGCATTGTACACTTTTTTGTACGTGGACGTGTTCGACTCACTGATGATCCCGCCGCCTGTATTGCTTGGGGAGAAACCAGTCAAATTATAATCTGCATTACCCGCTGCCTGCACACTCGCAGGTCCGGATAATAAGGCGAACCCCAGCGTGAGAGCCAGAGCCGTGCTGCATAAGCTTTTTACTGTTTTTTTCATCGAATTGATTCCTCCCGAAAGGTTGATATGGAGCTGTCCTGCCTGTCCCTCTGCGGCATGCCATGTCGCAAGTGACATATTCACAATGTAAATGGTGGGATTGATTACAACAATAATCCTGAACTCACATCTAAAGGAGGAATGGCGGAACGGAGGAGATCTGTGCCCGAAGCAACCTGGTATCGTATGAAGTTAACTTCTGAATCAGGATTTGCGGAAGGAAAGGAGTGATTGTGAAGGGATTAACATATCCTCGGAAAATGGAAATAAAAAAGACAGGACTGCATCCAATGCAGACCTGCCCGATTTTACTTTTTAATAGAACGTGTCCAGAAGCCGCCATGGAACTGTTTGGGCTCCACCGTAATGACAAACGCTTTGGGATCAAGAGCCAGGATGGTTTGATAGAGCAGCTTCTGATTTTTGCGTTTGGCGAGGATCTCCATGACAAGTCGATCTCCATCTCGTCCGCTGCCAACCCATGAGGTTACACCATATCCTTTATCCCGCAGAGCATTTGCCAGACCTCCGTCCATCTGATTGCAAATCACCTTAACCGTCACATATCCTAGTGCAATCTTTTCCTCAATCCACGCACCGAGCAGTACTCCAAGTCCATACCCCACTGCATACACAATCAGCGCCTCTGGCTGCTTCAAATAGTTAAGCACAAGGTTCAAGCCCAGCACATAGATCACAATCTCACCCATGCTGATCAAGGCGGCGATATATTTCTGGCCTTTGAGCGTTAGGATCATGCGAAGCGTATACGCTGATACATATACAATCTGGATCAAAAAGATAAATAACAGTATTTTAAGCAATGACATCCCTCTTTCTTGGCCTTTTTCCGTCAATCAGCCTTTATTACATGCTGCATGGCGAAAATTTGAATCCAGCGCGGCGAAACCTTTTAACAGCACCCGCTCCATACAGCTCATCACGTTCCTCTATCTCCATCATTGGACGTTATGCCATCTTCCTAAACGGCTTGAACTAAATTTTCAGGCGTCTGTCTTGTCCATGTGTACCGGAACTGCCATTATAAAACCCTTTGTACCGATGTTCAACCCGGCAAGGTATCAGGGGCGTTAAAGCCAAAGCTTGAATATGCTGTATGAACCATTGGAATAGGCAGTGTCCATATCCATACGCAGCAATATACAGCTTTGGTTGATCGACTTGATGCAGGCTTTTAGGGAATGGAGACGCCTTTGGCGGATACAGGAAGGAATAACTTTGAAGGAGGAGTATGTCATGCAGATCTGGCGGGAAATGGCACGTGGAGGCATGGAAGAGCTGGTTTTTTGCCACGACCCCTCCAGCGGGCTTAAAGCAGTCATTGCAATTCATAATACCGCCTTGGGCCCGGCTCTAGGGGGATGCCGCTGCTGGACCTATGCATCCGAAGAAGAAGCCATCCATGATGCGGTAAAGCTGGCCAAAGGCATGACCTACAAAAATGCCATGGCAGGTCTCCCTTATGGCGGCGGCAAGGCTGTTGTCTGGAATGAGACTGACGCTTCAGACCAGACACTGGCAGGGGAGCCAGTTGGCGAAAAGCTGGCAGACTCCGGGAAAGGCGATACGCTCGGCGGAAGGATGATGGACCCTGCGAAGGGCGAAGTGCTGCGTGCCCTGCGCTTTCGAGCGCTGGGACGGTGTTTGGAGCGGCTAAAAGGCCGATTCGTGACAGGGCTCGATCTGGGCACTACGGCGTCAGACATGGATCAGATCCGGTTGGAGACGGCATATGTGACGGATACCACAGGGTCACTCGGCGCACAGGATGACTTCACTGCCGACATGACTGCCTATGGCGTATACACCGGCATTGTCACCTCCCTGCGCCATCAGGGCGGAGCCGATCTGCAGGGCTTACCTGTTGCTGTCCAGGGACTGGGCAAGGTCGGGTATGCCCTGTGCCGTTACCTGCATGCAGCCGGGGCACGGCTGATCGTGGCAGACGTTGTACCGGAACGTGTACAACGTGCCCTTGTGCAGTTCAGCGGCGCCATCTCGGCCGATCCGGCCCGTATTCACGCCGCTGACTGCACGGTGTTCGCCCCCTGTGCCCTAGGGGGCGTGTTAACCCCGGCGACCGTGGAGGAGCTTCGCTGCTCTATTGTCGCCGCATGCAGGCGCGCGGCATCCTGTACGCGCCTGACTACGTGCTGAGCGCAGGCGGCATCATCAGCACCGCCTGCGAGCTGCAGGGCGCAGGGCCTGACCAGATCCGCCAGAAAGTGGCGGGGATTGCAGGCACGCTCAGCAAAGTATACACAGAAGCTGCGCAATCTGGGGTCTCCACTGCAGATGCAGCCGATCGTCTGGCCGAAGCCATCCTGAAATCCGGCCGGACCAAGTAAAATGCTAATGAACCCTAAGGAGTGTATCAGCTGTGGCAGCAGCAGCATTTCGTTAACTTTGCAGCCGGCTGGCTTCTGACCTGTTTTGGAAGTCACTTCCACCCTCAGGCACAATTCGTATGAAAGAATATACGGAGAATGTACATTGGATAATAAATATCGACATGTAAGTAACAACCAATATGCGTGTCGATGAAGTGAATAATAAATCAATCGTATTGATTATTAAAGCCGCACTACGGATACGGAGCCGCCTACATTATATCAATTATTTCCAAATAATACTTCTACACTTCATTACTTTGCGATACACTCTAACGATCTCAGGAGACGTTATTAGACCAATTTTCCTTGTTTATTCAAACTAACGATCTCCAGAGACGCTATTTTGCAAAAACCAGCTCTTTATCGAGCTAAAACACCCTCTTTTGCAGAAATAAGGTTACTGGAGATCGTTAGAATTCCTGAGGGCTTTTTATCGCTCAAATAAGCACATCTGAGATCGTTAGCGTCTCCAAGGAGCGTCACTCATCTTACTCCCTACTTACTTTACTTTACTTAATTATCCTACAGCACTTCACTATACTTCACAGTACTCTACAGCACAGAACTTCACTGCAGTTTACCGCACCTCAATTTACTGTCCTTTACGGCAATTTACTACACCGCCCTTTACTGCACCGCAATTCGCTCTGTCAACTTAACTCTACAGGACTTTACAGAACTTCACCGCAGTTTACCGCATTTCACTTTATTCTCCTTCAACGCACCGTTAAACACGCTGCTCCCTTTCACTTCACTCCACCCTACTTCTCTTTTACCTTTCGCCCAGTATCAACAATGATTATGCCATCTAAACCGATCCGACTTGCTCTTCGCTTCTTCAACTTGTTGACTCAAAGATAAGAAATCAAACCATTACTTGAATCTAACTTTGTACCAACGAGGACTTGTCCACCCCTGGTTTCTTCACTCGATACAGCAGTGTCCACAGCAGTGCATTCGCCAAGATCAAAATAACTCCGTAAATCCATACCCCTCCGGAGAAGGAGCGGAAAAGGACATGGACACCCCACAGTAAAGCAAACACCGGTATAGCAGCAAAGATATACCAACCATCACTTTGCTGCGCTATACTGAACGATTGGGAGAACGGCGGCCTTTGCAGCATAAACTTGCCTGATACCGGAATCAGTGCCGCAGCTGTGAGCAGTATAATGGAAACATCTGGCAAAACTCGAAGTCCGAATGTCCAGGTGAACACAATGCCATTCAACAGAAATACAGGTATGATTATATTGCTCAGGAATGCCTTCAAGGCTCCTCGATATAATACATTCTCATTAACCATCGGCGCTGCACGAAAAATCCATGATGCCTTGTACTGGCCGGAATATTTCAGCATGATGACGATGCTGATCAGAAGAACGAGCATAATGTACAAGGTATACACAAATGAACTTTGCCTGAATTCTGACCAGGTCGATGATTGTAAAGCTGTATACCAGAAAATATAAGGCATAACTAACGATAACCCTAACGATGGGTAAACTTTCAACTTGAACTCCCGTTCATTGCGCATCATGCTGGACGCCAGACGGAAGCAGGCTTGCTCTTCTTTAGAGCGACTGAACAGCTTGGCAGCCAGGCGATCCCACTTTCCCCGGCGGCGCTCTGAGGTCTGGCCGGAATGAGCCATTTTTTCTAAATACAGCTCAAAAGATGGCATAAGCTTCACGTAAATCATCAAACCGATCACCGGAACAACCACAGCAAGCGCTGTGAGTGTGTAGATCCATACTCCGCCGCCACCGGAGAAAAACCAATCATATGCGGCGGCATACCACAGCGGAGGTAACAGGAGCTGCCACCATGCCGGAGTGAACACCGCACTGAAATCAATCAAATCAAACGAGCGGATGACAAACTGATATCCAATCGCAATCCCAACCGAAAGCAGAATCTGCACCATATTAATCATGTCTTTCAGCTTCTCCCCGTCCAGAAACCTCATCATGAACAGATAGATGAGAGATGTGGTCACCATGATCAGGGTGCTGATCAGAATAATCTGTACCAGAAAGAGTAAAAAGAAACCAATCCCGTGCTTAACAAGCCCGGCAATCAGCGGCGCAGCCGTCACTGACCCTGTCAGCAGCACCAGATAGACCCCTGCGTGAATAGCTCGGGCCATCCCCACCGTTCGTGCATCGACGGGTTTGGTCAAAATAATGTTTCTATCCCGGATGTCGAGAAGCACGGATGAAAAATCCGAAATCATCGATGTCATAATCATAAACATAAGCACGCCAAACAGAATGCCCATCTGAAGCATGAATTGTCCTGTATTCCAGACCACAAAGGGGACCATGATTGCACCCATCAGGGCATACAGCCAGAGAGAGCGTACATACTGGTTACCTTCTTTGTTCTCCTTACTCTTTTGCCTTCCGGCCATAATCGTTGGCACTCTGCGCTGATCCATCTGGAACTTCACCCGCAAAATAAGGCGAAGCACATCATAATCAGCACCTGTCTTGGTGATCATCGGCCGAAAACGATCCAGAATTTTGAGCGTACGGAAATCGGAGGATTCCGCCATATTAGTTCACCTCCTGCACGATCGACACAAAGCGCTCAGCAATCGCCTTATGTTCATTAAAGCCTGTCAGTTGATTAAACACTTCCTCCAGCGACCCTTCCATGGATTGCTGCTGAAGCTGCTTGAACGTACCATCTGCCACGACACGACCCTCGGCAATCAATACAATCCGGCTGCTGATCTTCTCCACCACATCCATAATGTGTGATGAATAGAAGATGGTTGTACCTTTGGCTGATAACTGAGACAGAATCTCCTTCACCACCATCACACTGTTGGCATCCAGTCCGCTAAGCGGTTCATCCAGAAAAAGCAGATCAGGGTCATGCAGCAGCGCCGAGATCAGCAGCACTTTCTGACGCATCCCTTTGGAGAAGGAGGCAATGCGCGAGTGATAGGATTTCTCCAGTCCGAAACAATCCATCAGCAGCTTTGCTTTATAATCCGCATCTTCATAGGACAAGCCGTACAATTCTCCCGTAAACGTCAAATATTCCGCCGGAGTTAATTGTTCGTACAGTTCTGCCACTTCCGGCACATAACCGATTCTGCGTTTATACTCCACATCGCCATCTGCGATATCCTGTCCAAAAATACGAACGGTTCCCACATATCCTTCTACCAATCCCAGCAAAATTTTGACCGTTGTACTCTTGCCCGCTCCATTCGGACCGATATATCCAATCATCTCCCCGCGTTTCACTTCAAGATCGATGCCATTCAATACATAACGTCCGTTATACCTCATACGCAAGCCTTCAATTGACAGCACATGTTCTACGCCTATTCCTGATAGCATTTGTTCTCCAGCCACTTCGTTATCCAGCTCCTTATCTATATCATTTTCTACAATTCTACTAGTTTACCACAGTTTGGATTCAATGACCTATGAACGCTCTAATCTATTCCTTCCACGGGCATGGGGCAGCAGGCGAACCTTGGACAGACCTTAAGCAGGCAGTGTCACGCAGTTTCTCCCAACTAATCGCTGGATATGCACAGCAAAAAAGACGCTTCATTCGAAGCGCCTTCCTACCATTCTATCATTACACCGCACATAAGCTTTTATCTTAGACATACTATATTCAGTGAGTTAACGATTAATCCTCGTCGTCAAAATCCTGATCAACCGACAGCACCTTGCCCGTGTTGGCATCAATATCAACATCAGCCTCGCCCTGTGTCGTTCTCAGCTCAATCTCATAGACATAACGGCCGTTGTCACGATCCAGTTCAACCTTGGTCACTTTTCCACCAGTCACTTGTTTCAGCGCAATGTTCGATGCTTGTACAGCTGTCAATTTCACTTGATTGGAAGCAGACGCACTCGAAGTTTCAGCTGTTCCATTATCACGATAATCATCGTCATCGTCATCATCGTCATTGATCACAGCCAAAATCTTGCCCGTGTACGCATCCAGCCGAACCGATGCATCCGGGCTGCCTTTTCTGTCGATTTCGACTTCGTAGAACGTCTGGCCATTTCTGCGCTCCAGATCCACATCGTCAACTTTGCCTTCCACTGCCTTTAGCGCTATAGATTTGGCTTGTGATGCTGTCAGCAGCTTACCTGAGTTGTTCTGACTTGAACTCGTAGATTGAGCCGCTGAGGCTGGAGCGGACTGTGTTATTTCAGATTGTACTTTCGGAGCCTGTTGTCCGTTCATACTGCCGCTGGCTGCGACGGCTGATCCACCAAGCAGCACCGCTGCGGACAGGCTGCCGATCCATAGTTTATGTTTATTCATCATCATTCATCTCCTCACTGTTGTTCTCGTTCTCGTCTACAGTTATAGAATAACCTGAACGAATGAGAGATTAGCGAGAGAAAGATTAGAATTTGATGAGAAAATGAGGAGAGCCTGCTTACCCTTTACAGCGAATCACATAATTAAAGCCAAAGATCTTCACGAGTACCCTACGGCCGATCATATTTCATCACTCATTTCAACATCAATTAATCATCGTCCTTATCCCAAGTCACCGAACGGATGGCACCGGAGATCGCATTCACCTGCACCGTAGCCTCCCGTCCGTCTTCCAGATCAATCTCGACCAGGTAATATGGATTGCCGCTGTTCGTGCCGCGCAGCTCCACATCATCGACTTCACCGGGAATTCTCGCAAGTGCCTTCTGTTTGGCCTGCTTTTCACTTAGAAACTGCGGTTCTTTATCCATTTCTCCGGTTTGTGATGCAGGAGGTGACTTGATCGCTTTGGAGGAAAGAATCTCGCCCGTATATGGATCAATCGTCAGTTCATGACGGCCGTTGTCTTGGTCTTCCACCACTGCGGTGTACACAGGGCTGCCCTGCTGTTCAACCAGCTCCAGCGATACAAGCTGCTCACCGGCTCTTTGCTTCAGCAGCTCAGACTTCATCTGCTCACGACTCCATAGTGTCTTCTCCTGTACCTGCGGACTCGATTCCAGCCGTTTAATCGATTGAACCGCTGCCGTAAACGCATCGACCTGCACATCGTAGAGACCTGTCTCCGAACGAAGCTGCATCATATACGTGCCGTCCTTCAGCGTGGAATGAATAATCTCCCCCGGATATTGATCAAGTACGGATTGTGCTGCTGCATCGGCAGAAAGCTGCTCACCTGCAGGTTCCCACGGTCTCCACCACACCACAGCCGCAAAAAGTACCACAGCCAATATCCCGACTCCCCCCCAAAGCATCTTACCTGATCCGTATCCCGCGTTACTTCTATCTGTATTTTTAGTCCTACGTCCAGACTCATGTTCATGCTCACTTCGTGTCATTTCAGGCCGTTGTTCCTGCTCTGCCATATGCACTTCCTCCTCATTCTCTCCCACACCTTCACCTGTGCCGCCAGATTTGTCCATAACAAGGAAATATTCAAAAAATCCGGGGATCACAGCACACCCAATGTATACTGTCACTGAATTGTTCTATGAGAATATGCTTAGTTCAGATTAAATCACTATCCAGTATAGAGGGGAAGTATGAGAATTTCATGAGAGTGGGCTGAGTGAACGGGCTGAGCTTTCCAATCTGGATTGCGGCAAAATAATACAAGCCTCCGTACCAACACCCTCGGTACTGAAGAGTTTGATCTCTGCTCCGACAGCACCTGCCAGCTCTCTGGCAAGGGAAAGTCCAAGCCCGGACCCACGGGCGGTGATGCTTCGAGTTCTGGAGATATCCACCTGGTAGAAACGGTCAAATACCTTCTCAAGGTTCTCCTCCGACATACCAATCCCTGTATCGACAATACGGATTAGGCAGCTTCTCCCCCTGTGTCTCCACTTGAACTTTAATGGCATCTTCACTATATTTCCGTGCGTTATCCAGCAAAATAAACACCATCTGCTTCAGCTTGCTCTCGTCACTTATCGCCCAGACTGGACCTTGAGCTTCACAATAAACTTTGCGATGGTACGCTTCACGGAAGGCACGGGTGGAATCCGCAGCAAGTTTGGCGATATCTACGCGTACCAGCTGCACATTCCACTGCTCCGGCTGCTTGGCCAGCAGCAGCAGCTGCTCGGTCATCTCACGCATCCGGGCCGATTCAGACAGAATCGCTTCCACAGCTTCATCGAACACTTCAGGCCGCTCCTTGCCCCGACGCTGGAGCAGACTGGCGTAGCTCTCAATAATGGTGAGCGGGGTTTTCAGCTCATGCGATGCATCCGAAACGAAACGTTCCTGCCGTTCAAAGTTTGATTCCAGAAGCTCCATCATGCGATTGAACGTCTGGCCCATCGTTGTTAATTCATCCTTGGATTTCTCCTCCACCGGAAGCCGCTTGAAATGCCCACTGGCTTGAATATCACTCATTGTACGTGTCATTTGCTGAATCGGTCTTGTCATGCGGTTGGCTAAAATCCGGCTGGAAATCACGGCAGGAATCAGCGCAATAATGGTGACGATCACTAATACGGTGCGAAGGGTCGTAAGCCCGCCCTCTGTTTCGGCCACACTCTGGGTAACCTGCAGGTTGACTACTTCACCATCCGGCCAGATTAATGGCATGGAAACCCACACGTATCCGACCTGATCCACCTGGATGTACTCTGCTTTTTTCTCATTCTCATATTGATAAGAGAGCTTGCTGAGCTGCTCGGACGCAGCGGTTGTAGTTACCGGAGAACTGCTTCCATCCTCATGTACAATACGCAGCATGCCATTCACGGGCGCATAAGCCCGGAGCAGATCATCTGGCGGAATGGAGCCGGCTGACTGCCGTACCCCTGTGACGATAGATTCTGCCTCGGCTTCCACCCGTCTGATCTCATTATTAATGGATACTCGCTCAAATACGAGATATACAGACAGATTCACTGCGGTTAACAGCACGGCAAATAAAACCGACGAATATCCGTAGATTTTACTGCGCAGGCTCATGATTGCTCCTTCAGGACGTATCCTACGCCCCTTACGGTATGTATTAAGGGTGGTGTGAATCCGTTATCCACCTTCTTGCGCACATAACGGATATACACATCCACCACATTGGTATCGCCATAATAATCGTATCCCCACACGGATTGCACAATCTGATCCCGGCTGAGTACCTGACGCTGATTGCGCAGCAGATATACCAGCAGATCGAACTCACGCGGGGTAAGCTCAATCGCTTGTCCGTTTCGAAACACCTCACGTGTTCCCTCGTTCAGCTTCAAATCCGCGGCAGTTAACCATTCTTCCTGCCCTTCATACAGCTGATTCGCCGTTCCCTGTTCCGGCTCGTGTCCAGCTGCGTTAGACATCGCTCTTGCTGAAGCAGCTGCAGCAAGCCGCAGGGCTGCACGAACTCTTGCCAGCAGTTCTTCGATCTGAAACGGCTTGGTAATATAGTCATTGGCACCTAGATCTAACCCGGACACTTTGTCTTCCACCGAATCCTTGGCTGTCAGCATGAGGACTGGGACCGCTGCATCTCTGGCTCGGATCCGCCTTAGAACCTCAATGCCGCTCAGGCCAGGAAGCATGATGTCCAACAGGACCAAGTCCCATTTCCCTTCCATGTACTTTTCCAGCCCTTCCGTCCCACTCCCTGCCTTGGTGACCTGATATCCCTCATACTGCAGCTCCAGTTCAAGCAGTCGTGCAATCTTGGGCTCATCCTCAATGACCAGCACAGCCTCATTCATGCTGACTCCCCCTCAATCCGTCATATCAATCTCCCGTTATTCTACAACATCTGTTCACAGTTTGCCCAAAGCATCCGGTACGGCGTCATTTCCAGCTACCAGATCAAAGGCCATTCGGTAGGTTTTCTCTTCCTGCAGAGAAGCTGCAATTACACGCGCCACATCCTCACGCGCAATGCTGCCCGGTTTCAGGTCCGCACCTACGCTCACCTTGCCAGTGCCCGGTTCATTTTTCAAACCTCCGGGACGAATAATGGTATAGTTCAGCTCACTGGCAAACAGCGCCCGATCTGCAAAATGCTTCGCCACATAATACGGCTTGATCTCCTCCGGCCATTTGCTGCGCTGATCGGCACCATAGGCGCTGACCAGAATATATCTGGAAATACCTTGTTTCTCTGCAGCCTCCATCGTTTTCACCGCACCGTCCAGGTCGATGAGCAGTGTTTTGTCCGCGCCTGTTGAACCGCCGGAACCTGCTGTAAAGATAATGGCATTCTGATCCTTCATCACTTCGGCAAGCTCATCAACTGTGCCCTCCAGATCACCCATGACCACCTGGGCACCAAGTTCCTTCAGTGCGTCTGCCTGCTCCGGCTTGCGAATCATGGCCGTGACCTGATGTTTACCTTCCTGGGCCAACTGCTCCACCAAGTGTTTACCAATCTGTCCGTTTGCTCCAATCACCAATACATTCATCGTTCATTCTCCTCTCAAATGCGCAAAGAGCACCGTCGCTCTCTGACTATAATATGACGCATCCCCATCTTATCTTTTAAACGAAAGCCGGCGCTTCTAAGCGCAGACTGCCGGTGCACCACTTCTATGCACCGTTCTTGTTTCTTTCCCTTTTCGTTTCCGTCTGGTTTCGATCCGTTTCTATCATTCCATTAATATCTGTATAACGATCCATGTTCATACCTATATGTGTTCCGTACCTTGATCTGAAGAATTTCATTTTATAGAAACACAAAAAAAGGGCACCTGATAGGCGCCCTTTAACGTTGGTGTTATAGATTAATAAGCCAGTGCGAACAAGCCATGGATGTGGGACAGGTAACGGATGTTACTTGCTTCTTTCATCATGGTTGCAGGCAGACCTTTCAGGCGAGTCTGGTTGCCACCGATCATGCCGACAGCGTCTTTACGACCCAGACTTCCCAGTGTACCGGAGAAGATTGGCGAGAAGGATTCCATTGCGCCACCTTTGAACATTACGCCCAGGTTGTGACCAATGGTTTCGCCCATTTGCCAAGCCAATTGTGCTGTTGGAGGGTACGGACGAGCGCCTTCGCTAGGGAAGACCACTGCGCTGTCACCAGCAACAAACACGTCTTTGTGAGATGTAGATTGCAGCACTTCCGTTACTTTTGCACGGCCGCGATCCACTTCAATTCCACTGTTTGCAACAACCGCATTACCTTGTACGCCGCCTGTCCATACGAGTGTGTTCGTAGGGATCGAGCTGCCGTCTTTCAGCAATACTTCGTTTTCTTTCATCTCGGTAATCGCTACGCCAACGATGAAGTTCACGCCGCGTTTTTCGAGACTGGATTTCGCGCGATCCACCAGCTCTGGCGGGAAACCAGCCAGAATGGAAGGACCTGCTTCTACTGTATAGAGGGAGATATCATTGAAATCGATACCTTTCTGTTGGCATACGCCTGGCAGAAGGTCAGCGAATTCACCAACCAGTTCGATACCTGTCAAACCGCCGCCGCCAATAACAAACGTAGCGTCTGCTTTGTTGCCGGATTGTTTGTATGCATCCAAACGTGCTTCAACATGTGCACGAATACGGTTTGCATCGCTAACCGATTTGAGCGTGAAGCTGTACTCCTGCAGTCCCGGAATTCCGAAGAATGCTGTTTCGCTGCCCAGAGCAACGACGAGTGCATCGTAAGAGTATGTGGAGCCGCTGGTCATGAGAACTTTCTTCTCGTCCGGTTTGATTGTATCCACCGTATCGATTTTCAGGTTCACATCTTTACCACGCAGCAATTTTTCAAGCGGGAGAGCAACAGCTTGCTCAGCAATGCTTCCTGCAGCAAGACGGTGCAGTTCCGTAATAATTTGGTGCGTAGGATAACGGTTCACGACTGTAATTGTCGCTTCTTCCGGAGTCAAGTACTGACGCGCAGTCAGCGCAGTCAACAGACCGCCGTAACCTCCACCCAAGATCAAAATTTGCTTCGACATATCCATCCTCCGTTCTTTCTAAGTCTTAACGTTTCGATTGTTGACGCTCGTTCAAGATGCTCAGGAAAGATTGAGCAAAACGAAGCGATTGCTGTACGTTTGGATCTTTAAGCATTTTGAGCATAGCGAACAGGCCAACCGAAGTTTGCTCCGTTTGCGCACGGTCATTTGCCTCGATGGCAGCAGAAGCTACACCTTTAGCTTTGTCTACAACAGGTTTAGCGAACTCACCCATTGCACTCATCGTGTCGCTGATCAGAACTTTGTCTGTAGCGATACCTTGTGCGAAGTCGTAAGCTTTCGTCATTGCAGTAACCATTTCAGCCAATTTAGGCAGGTTCTCCACCAAGACAGTTAAAGACTCCTGTACCTCAGGCTTCATCAGTTGATCCAGTACGTCCAGGGACTGGCGCTCGGCGCCTTCTGTTACCGGCACCTCTTGTTGAGTAGGCGATTGTGACATAAGAGAAAGTCCTCCTTTACTTTGGGATAGAAGTCCGCAACTTTCATGATGCCTGTCAAGCTGAGCCGAACCACAAATACATCAATACACTAAATGTACCAAATTTCACACATTAGGATAAGCGCAGCCAGAGACCACTCTCACGTATGCATGGTATGTTGGGTCTATTGCGCACAACACATGTTGACGCACAAAACGACAAGCAGGCCGAAACCGAACTCTATACCCTTATATTACACCTCTTACACATGAACATGAAAAAGAAATTTTTTACACTTGTGAAGATATTGTGAACATTGTAACAAAATCGATCTTTTTGTCAAGGTGTGCGGACTCGTCAGGAATGGCCTTTATTCTTTACCAAACCCCGTAAGCTACCATATGTGGTATTAAGACATGATCACAACAAACCATATGTACGAAAAGCACATATGAAAGTGCATGATGAACGTTTTTTCAGGAGTGGATTCCCAAAAATTTACCGTTCATGCAACGAATTTGGTCACTTTGGTTATTATGCAGCGATAGCCCCGCCCTTATTCTTGCAGTTCAAACATCTTTCCCACTCAAGTATGAACATCTTCGCACGAGAATGCAAAAACACACAGCAGACTTACATGCCATGTGCCTAATCTGTATCTTGCAGATTCCGCTCCATGTTCTCCAGCGCAGCCAGCATCTCTTCGAGAATGGTTACAGCAGAATACTCCATCTGCTCCACATCATGCAGCACAGAGATGGCCTTGTCTGCATGAACTTTATGATTCGGCTTCCCGCCATCGGGGAAGGGAAAATACTGCACTAACCTATATAATCTGTCTGCGATTAAACGATACTGCTCCTCTGCCAATTGGCTTAAAGCAATCAGGCGGTTCACATCCATTCTCATCCGTACATCCTGAACATCATTCAGACGTACTTTGGTCTGTTGATCAGCTGACTCTGTCCACAGCTGCGATAATTCCCTGAAGAACTCACGGGCATAATGCCTTGCATCGCGCAGCACAGCAATATTATAAGCATGTCCATTAGGCTCGACTTTCCCCTCCCTCAAAGCCTCCCGCCAAGCGGCATACGCACCCAAGCCGCAGATCGTACCTGGCATTGCATAAGGGTCATACCCCTTATAGTGTGCCAGAATAACCTGAAGCACGGCTTGAACATGAATCTCCTCCCGCATACGCTCCGGTTCCACCGTCAGCACAAAGATTTCCTCATTCACACCCCTCCCCAGATGGTCATATGGAACTGCAGCTGCCTGAATATAATCCACACCATGCAGTTTACGAATCTGATCATCATAGCCATAGATCAATCCGAACTCAGGAATGTTCAAATCCCACACGACCGCTGGAAGGCCCCTGGATACCGAGTAGCGAATCATTGAAAGTGCCCGAACCAGTCTGGGGTTCAGTATGCGCTTGTCCTTCGCAGCATCCTGCAGCCATGCGGGATCAACCAGATTAGCATTCAGTCCGGCTTCACTGGAAGCTGCCTCAACAGCAGAAGGAAGATAACCCATGTGCCGCAGTCCTCTGCCCAGCACTTCTTTAAAATTATAAGCCGTGGGTCCCGCAATATGGATATCGGCTGGATATATGGTGATCCGAAAGGCCAGCCCGCTGCAGCCCATAACCATGGGTAGAGATACCGACGGACCTATATAGCTTAACATCTCATGAATGGCTGCTGCTGCAGAGCTACATGTCTGAGGAGATCGGAATGTCTGCGGTTCCCTCAGCACCACACACTGGAGTAGGGAAGGGATGTTCTCTGTCAGCATTTCATTCACAGCTTGCTGAATATGATGCCTGGTTACCTTTTTGCGGGAACGGGACAGGATCTGATACACATTAGCTGTAGATAGATTGGTATGAATTGCAATTTCCTGGGGTGACATATGTTCAATCCAGTGATGATAACAAACAAGCCGTTCCTTCTCATGAAGTCCAGCCAGCAGTTGATAAATATACTGATTCAGGTCCTGGGCAGCGGCTGCGTAAAAAGGGTCGCGAAACTGTTCTTGTGCATGCAGCTGGGTGGGACCGATCCATTGGTTCAGATGCTGGTCCAAGGAATCCTGTTCACTCCAGAAAGCCCCGACGGATGAATGGTCCCTTTTGACTGCAAAAGACGAAAAATATTGTTCTTTCAAACGGATTCTTCGCTGTACTTGAGAATATGCCTGATTTTTCACAATTCGCTGCAGCCAGGCGAGCAGACGATCAGCATCCAGCAGTTGATCCATATGCATGAAGGCACGAATAAGACCTTCCTGTACCACATCATCTGCAAGGCCTTCATCCTGTATGATGCCTCGTACGAAGCGATGCAGCTGTGAACGATATCGACGCACCATTTCTTCAAATGCCTGACTGTCTCCCTGCTGGATGTGCTGCACAATGATACGATCCGGCATCCCGGAGTAATCACCAGAGATCCATGAGTGATGGTCAGACCTTTGAGCTGTAATGTCCTTATATTGTTTGCCAGTCGGTACTTCATGCATATCCCTGTCTCCTCTCTATACAGTCATAAACCGGATCTGTCCCTTCTGCTGATCCAATCAAGATTCATCGAGCTTCATTAAGCTCCATCCTCATCATCTCTGCCTCTATTCTCGTTTCTGTATCAGCCAGCTTCTTCATCCATTCACCAGCTTCCCCCCAGCTGCGGGATACGAGGCGGCTCTGACATGCTCCCATCTGCAGGGACTGGGTATGCTTCAGAGCAGATAATGCGGGGTTTATCTTTTCAAAAAAGAGACGGTAATCCTCCGCCCGCCGTGCACCTACCGGTAGTGTAAAATAGACATAATGTGCCCATTCATTATCGCTCAGATCGCCCAAGCGGATCTGCTCTGCCTTGCGAAGGATCGCTGAAGCTCCCGTCCTGCCTGTGTACACCTTATCCCTGTTCTGCTCGACTATACTTGTCTGGAACCAGACACAAGCCCGCCGATTTACCTCTGCTCTGTCCGGATGCTCTATACGCTCAGGACGCCACCAGCTGCGATACACCTCTGCACTCCAAGGAAACTCATATCTCCATGCCTCTTCAAGCTGCTCCAGTCCCAAGTACACATGAGGGAATCCCGCCGGATCATGCAGCAGCACCTCATTGCCTTCCAGGCGTAATAACAACACATAATGATCAGAACCTTCAAGTGCTCTGTAATTGGGATTGTAATTGAGCTTCCCCATGTTCAGCGGTCCAACCATGACCGGACCTTCGCTTAAAGACACCCTAAGCTCATCCAATGGCATGTCGCAGCCGCGTTCATACGCCTTTTCCTTCACCGTGAAACCTAGAATATTCAATGCTTTGGTTACAGCATAGTCTGGGCTCTGGCTGCAGTTATCAAAGTAAAGGATCTCATTCGGTGCCAGAAATGCCCCCAACGAAAATCCACCCAGCACTTCCACCAATCCCGGTTCAATACGCTCTCCAATAGACGATAATAACATTGCAGCAGAGTTGGCATAACAGTACGCAGCATTCCCGATATAGTTACTCATAATCATAACATCTCCTCTTGATCTGGTGCGGCATCCTTGAAAAATGCCTCTACTTAGATGACTTCACAAAGAGATGAAATCTGACAAAACTGCAGAACAAATTTTAAATGTCTTCTGAACGTGAACGTTTAAATATTCTTCAGCCCGGTTAATAAGGACTACACCAGACAACGAAGGAGATGTTCGATATGAGTAATTCAACTGGCGATAAAATTAAAGCAGGCATTAACAAAGCCAAAGGCGAAGTGAAGGATCAAGTCGGTAACGCAACGAACAATAAGTCCCTTCAGGCTGAGGGTAAAATGGATAAGGCCAAAGGGGCCGTTCAAGATAAAGTGGCCGATGTGAAAAAACATCACGAATAATGCAGTCGGGTTTGCATACTCAGCTGGTCTGTGCGTATCCTGCATGAAGACGGCTGGAGCATGGTAAACCAGCCTGACTGTCCATGTTTAGATTCGGTTCTGAGCATTTGATATAGGTGACGGAGGCACAAAAAAGCCAAGGAAGGTGTTGAAACAACCACCCTTCCCTGGCTTTTTTCGTTTGATTTACATCGCAGGTACCGAGTAACGCGCCATATCAATAATAAAGCTGCGGCTTTCACGCGTTGTGTGATATTCCCTGCTGAACAGCCTGACCCAGTCGGCATGCTCCTGATACCACCGGAACGTTTTCTCCAGTCCCTGCTCCAGTGTAGTCTTTGGATACCAGCCAAACGCTGCACGCAGCTTGCCTGAATGAACAACGAGGCTTGAACCTCTGGATTGCGTGGGCTCCTGTTCCCGTATCACTTTTGCAGCAGCAGATTGATCCAGCGGCTCCAGCAGCATGCCAATCTCCTGCATCGTTGTTCCGATTCCGGTAGAAATGTTATAGGTCTGTCCGTCTTGACTGCGGATCATAATCTGCTCTATTGCGCGCACAGCATCATCAATATACAGAAAGTCCCGAACAGCTGACCCTTGAATATCGAGCGGCAGTCCATCCAGCATCCGTCCAAAGTTGCGCGGAATAATACGGTCAGGCAGCTGCCATGGCCCATACAGGTTGGTTAAACGAAATATGTTCACTGGAAGCTGATAACATTGAGCATAAGAATGTGCCAACATCTCGCAGGCTGCTTTCGAAGCTGAATATGGGGAGACAGGCGCATAAGGATCAGACTCGCTGTAAACCCTGCCCCATTCACCGCCATACACCTCAACGGATGAAGCTAGTAAAAGAGGAATGTTACGGTCTGCAGCATACTGCAGGACCGCTTGTGTGCTGAGTGTATTATTGCGGAACACCTCTGCGGGATGATGATATGAATAGTCGACGTGAGGCATAGCAGCAAGATGAATGATGTAATCCGTGTTGTGGGGCAGATGGAGGCTGTCCTCAGCAAGGTTGCACTGGATATAAGGCATGTCATGCAGTGGTGAGAGGTGAACAAGTCTCTGACAATAGTCGTCCTGATCCAGCAGGGTGATCTGATGCCCCTTTTGTGCCAAATACTGCGAAAGATGAAATCCAACGAATCCAGAAGCTCCGGTTACCACAATGTTCACACACTTTCCCCCTATACATTTATACATCGGGCACTGTGAAGAGAGTCTATGACATCAGTATAAACTTAAAATGATACATTTTGTATCATTTTACAATATTTTTTTGTTTGCTCCTGTAATGACAGGTTAATGAATGGAAAGAGGTGAATCAAGATGAGTGATCCAAAACCCAATTACAACGAGATTCAACGTATGCATTTTCAAGATGATGGGGTTATTCCAAACCATCCAGTTCTGCCTGTGCTTTTATACAAAGGGGTTTGGCGTATCGAGCCTGCCCATGCTGCATCCCGCTTGAATCGCAACGGCTGGGGCAACAGCTGGATCAACGGTGTATTTGATTATCATCATTATCACAGCAATGCCCATGAGGCTCTTGCCGTAGTGAGTGGATTTGTGAAGTTGATTATTGGCGGTGAGCAAGGAAAGAAAGTTTATCTGGAGAGCGGAGATGTCGTTGTACTGCCTGCCGGAACCGGCCATAAACGTCTGGAGGCCAGTTCCGATTTTCGAATCGCCGGCGCCTATCCCGGAGGGATGAGTTACAACACACGTACAGGGGAAGAAGGGGAGCGCCCAAACGTGCTGCGAGAGATTCAAGAGGTTCCACTGCCGGAGACAGACCCGGTGTATGGAAAAGATGGACCGTTAACGAAGCTGTGGCAAAATTATAGTGTCTAAACATCGCAGTATATAACAGGGTTACAAATGCTTGTCGAGAACTAGACTGTGCCTGTCATTCGGACACGATAGAAACGCATGGCACGAGGGCTGCCTTCCATGTCGAGCTTGCCCTGAAGTATAAGCTGACGCACCCGATATTCAATAAAGGAATCACCGACAGCCTGAGGCAGGCTGCCCAGCACTTCTCCCACAACACGAGCTGTATTGATGAATTCACCTGTTGTCCGTTCGGCAGTAAGTTTTGCTACCTGTTCCATAATGAATTCATCAAGACTGTCCTCAGGCACGCTGCAAACCGCATCGTCTTTCCACATTCTCAGTGTTCCGGGCTGTGCGGCCAGTTCCAACCACTCCTGCTCCAGAAGGTTCCGCTGCTCTGATGATAACGGATCGGCATTCCCTCTGTGCTCCCACATCATGGACAGCTGATCGGACGTCAGCTCACCCAAGTGGAGGACATGCCGTTCAGAACCTTCAAACAGAACGGAGTACAGCGCTGTGGTATCGATTAGTTTAATCGGATTTTGACGATGACGCAGCAGATGAAGAGCATAGAGCAGGCCGGTTCGTTCATGACCATTGTTTGCATACCAGATCATGACCTTGATCTCTTCACCAATTGAACTCATAAATGATTCTAAATGCCGCAGCTGCTCCAGACCCTGCAGGAGATAACTTCCATGCTCTGTCAGGTGAAGCCGTTCCAGCAGCCATAAGTGCCTTCGCTGCAGCGCGCATGCGTCTGTCAAATCTCCCAATGGACCGATGCCATAATAATCATTCAGTGAAAAAAAACGGCGACTTTCCCGACCCGGGAATTTTCCCAAGGCTACTTTGATACTTCCCAGAGGCGATTCACCAATAGCAATATGAATTTCCTGTGCATGCTGCAGATCGGGCAGTGGGCGTCCCGCCTTTTGCAGCTTTCGCTCTTCATGCAGGCGGCTGAACAACTGCTGCTGTCTCTCTGCAAACTGCGTGTAATGCGCTTCTCCGCTCTTGTCATGCAGCGCCATATCTGTTCGCAGATAAAGCTCGCGCAGCAGCGATCTCAGCTCTTCCTCATTCATCTGATGCAGTTCGTTATCAAAATCAAAGACACTTTTAATCATCCAGAGACCTCCCTTGATTAGATTGACATGCTCACGGACAGCAGCCGTTAAAAATTTAAATTCAATTTCAAATGGACATGCAGCATGCCACTGCTCTACCCATGGTATTTGCCTGACTCAAGTTATGAAGATATGGAATTCCCTGATGCCTGGTGCAGCGGCTTCTGTTCATTCTGATCCGGGTTGAGCCGGGTAAAGTGACGCTCCAATTTTCGGCTAGCCCATAGAGAAGCTGCAATGAACACAATTACGCCAATCCAGCGTACCGGATGCTCCAGAAACTGCGCTGCGTTCGAACCGATATACGTTACAGAAAAAATCATGATACCTTTACCTATTCCAACCGCGAGCAGAAAGGATAACAGACGCATTCGGGCGATCCCCGCAGCCACATTAATGATGACGAATGGACCTACCGGAAAAATACTGAGCAGGAATACATAACTGAATGCATTACGGCGAATCCAAACCATGCTGCGCTGCACACGCGGTTTACGCGCCCACCTTTCCACAAAAGCAGATTTCCCGATCTCCCGTACAATCAGAAATGTCACAGTACAACCAAGCACCATACCGATCCAGGAGTACAAAAAACCTGCCCACAGCCCATACACTGCCCCGTTAACACCCACGATTAATAACGTTGGCAGTGGCGGTACAAAAGACTTCATAAACGTTAGTAAAATTCCCGGCAGTGGACCCAGAGAACGGAATTTCTCCAGCCAAAACCGAATATTTTCTTCCGTGATATATGACATAATATCAAGTGCTGCTGGTGTCATCCACATCCATCCAATCTATTTGATCTGTTCGATCTCCGCCCTCCAAGTATAACGTACATTGGAAGGCAGTATCGTTGTCAATTTGAAGAAATATTCGGATGGACAGCCAAACCAAAAAGCACACCCGATTATTCGTCTAGGTGTGCTTCTCATATAACAACCTCTGTATCCCTATCCAATCCAATACAGCAGGCTGGTTTGCTTAATTTTTCATTCCAATCCCGTTTCCTGCATCGCAAGCTCAAGCAGTTCCGCCTGATGGGCCGCATTCCACTCGGGAATGCCCGAATGCATAAATTCTTCCGCATCCATCGCTGCTTTGGACTGGTTGCATAGATTGCAGGCACAGACACAGTTGAGCGGAGTGGTATGACCGCCTTTTGCCCGTGGAAGAAGATGATCAATCGTATCTCCATAGGAGCCACAGAAATAGCAGGTATAGTTGTCCCGGTCCAGAATAAACCGCTTGAAATCCTTGTTGCTGAATAATCGGCGAATAGTGTACCGATTGACCACAACAGCTGCTTTCTCCTTCACCAGCGTAACCGCAAGCTCCATATCCACTTCCTGATGCCAGCGTCTTCCCTTGTCGGTTTTGCCGCGCATGCGTACCATGCCCTGCCGATTGGTCCGGAGCGAAGCCGGATCTTCCGGGTCAATGGCCGGCGGCGTGTGATGACGCCGCGGCCTGCCATCCATTCCAGCCCCGTGACTGCGGCTGGAATGGGATGGCTCGCGTCCTGCAGCGGCTGGCTGTGCCTTCGCCGCTGCAGGTGCACTGCCCGTGCTGGCATCGCCACGGGCAGTGCCTAGCTCCGGCGCAGGGGCCTCGGCAGCTCCGCTGCGGGCCTGCCCTGCGCCGGGCGCGAGTGCGGCCGCACGCTTGCGGCGCCGCTTGCGCTTGGGCCGGGCTGCGGCCGCTGGATCCGCAGCCGCAGGCAAAGGCGCTGCTGCCTGGTCTTGCGGCGAAGCAGGCAGCAGTGCCCCAACCGCCGATGCCTGCTCGGCGGCTGGAACGGCAGCGGCAGCTTGTCTGCGTGCCCGCTGCGCGCTGCCTTGTGCATTCGCAGCGGCAGCGCCCTGCGAATGGGCTTCGCCGGGCGGATACTCTCCGCCCGGCCTCCAATCATCCACCGCATCCTGCCCGGTGGATGACTCGCGCTCAGACTCCACTTCCCCGGAGGTATGAGCGCTTATCATCTCCGACGGCTTTCTTTTCCGCCGTCTTCGTCTTTTCTTTCGCTGACTGCCCGAGGAGGAAGCTGACGAAATGGCCGCATCCTTCAATATCTGATCCGCAGCCGGACCACTATGATCGGAAGGTGCTGATTCTATTGTTACATCTGAGTGCACACGGCTTTCCGGATTATTTTCCCGAGCATTCTCTCCGCGCTGCTTCACTGAGCCATGCGTATTCCGTTCACGTTCATTCGTCACCCGAGGCTGAGCCTTGCCCTGTCTAAGGTTCTTATCCGTCTCATCATGGGCCTGGGGAAGCATCGAAGCATCAGGTACCACTGCTGCCCGCCCATGATGTTCGTCCCGTGTACCAAGCTGACGACAACGACGGCATGCGCCGCGTCTGGCTCCGGGACCCGCACGCTTCCCTGTTCTGCGCCGAAAATCAGACGCAGGGCGCTGCTCTCCGCAATACATACATGTCTTGGTTTGTCTTGTTTCGTGAGCTGCCCTTACTTGGCGAGAAGGGGCTGGTCCTGTCTCCATGCTGTCACCTCGGTTCCGAATGAATCCGGTTTCTTTCTATTGTATCACATCTGCTCGTGAACACCCTCATTGCCATACGCGTTGTAATCTTCCGACTTATACTCAGGGGTTTGTTCACTGCATTCGTGAAGAATGTGCTCTACATATTCCAATATATCCTGCATCGGTTTCCCGCATTGTTCACATCTAGTCATATTTGATCACCTTGATCCTGTCTTCGAAGTTTGCTGTATATTATCATTCCGCCTTATGATTACCCTTCCATTCAGAAAAAGAAACATTCGTTCCCACGACATAATAACGGAATAACCATCAGCACCATGCAGCGGAAGTACCAAAAAAAACCGTTTCCAGTCACCCTAAGGCTGTATCTGGAAACGGCTAACTAGATCAATTCAAATCTTGAAACCTGCTGAAGTGCATCTCTTATTTCACCTTTTCGCATCCTGATACGCCACTTTTCCTGACGTGCCCGACACGTCTGCAGTAAATTTTCTGGCTGGGAACCGAAAATTCGGCAAACCTGCCTCCTTCAGCGTTTTCAGACACACCAAGATCATATGCAGCCTGTTGTCTATCAGGCATCCATCTGCCCGGACTGCTGCTGCGGGACAAGACGCAGTTTGGGTTTGGGCAGATTACCGAACAGGACCCATGCATAAGGAACAAACCTCGCCGCAAGTCCTACCACAATCCATGAAGCAATCAGTGCGATGCCAAACCCGCCCGCGTACCAGAGGTGAATCAACCAGGACACACCGGTTTGCGGAGGATGTTCACGGTAAAAAAGCAGGAAGAACGGATGAATCAGATAAACGCCAAAAGACAATGCGCCAAGCCGATTAAGCGGTTTGACCACGATTGAAGGACCATGATGATAAAGCCAAATTGATATTTGAATAATAACTAACGCACAGGCATACGTGTGTACATTCCAGAAGAGCTCGTACCACAATGTGTTATACGTCGCAATCTTCAACCGCAGCAAGTAATAGATACTGACATGGGCCAGCCCCGCCGTGATCCACACAACCCACAGCAAAATCCATGAGGCCAAGCGCCATTTCGATGCATTCTCCCGGCTGAGTACAAACCATTGTTTGATTTTCGGGAAATATACTCCCATGAAAGCTCCTAACATAAAGTAGGAAAAATAGGAAAATGCCCAGCTCCCCTTATTGGGTACTTGGAATCCATATTTATTACTTACGATAAAAGCCCATTGAATAAGAAGCCCGATCGGTATAGACCACTTTACCACAGCAGGATATTTCTTAAGCAGCCACAGCACAAGTGGAAAGATCAGATAAAACTGCATGTTGATAAACACAAAATACAGATGCGTGTGAGCTTTACCTGTAAATAACTTCTCTATAAAAGTGATGAGCGACTCATTAAATGGCCGTCCTTGATAGTACATATTATGCAGTACGACAAAATACAAGATAGAGAACAGGAAATAGGGCAGCAAAATATAGACAAATCGCTTCTTGTAGAAATTACTGACCAGTTTCTTGTCCAGCGGACGGGTATAGTAGTTATAAAACAGCACAAAGCTGCTCAAAAAAATAAAGGTCGGCGTACCGTATTTCATAAAAATATTAATAAAGTTGTACAGCCAGTAATACCTGGAATCCGTCATTTCCAGCGTAGCACTGGAGGTAGAATGCACAAAAAGCACACCGATAATGGCTATCGCCCGTACGAGGTTCAGTTCCGGGATTCGTTCTCTTTTCAGTGTTTGAGTCATGTTTAGAGGTTCTCCTTCATGTTTTCGTCGATATGTTAAATATGACTTAGTCCATTAAACTCTCTATCTATTAAAAGCCATATTGCTTAACATGTGTAGTCTAATCTCTTAATATTTTTTAATTTTTCAGTCCAATTCACATTATTTACATACTTTAACACACCAAAAAGACCGCAGCATCGCGGTCTGTAAGCTTTTTATAATGGACCAGATTATTTCAAGTTAATTGGTACCAAAATTGTGAATTCAGGCTCCGGATCGTACGGGTCCTGTTCCATCGGATAAACTTCATAATGTGTGAGTGACCCTTTTGAAAGGTGATATCCCTGTTCTTCAATCCATGTATATATCCGATTATAGGACGATTCAACCAAATGCCCCTTTACGTGACTGCATTTTGCATAAGTATGCGATGGGACTTCGAATTTAATCATCCCTTCCGGGATAGACTGTAGTGTCTTGTGGTCAACCTCAACAGCCGCATAATGAACAAATCCGGTGTCTGTCATATGATATGACAGCCCTAATAACTCTTCTGGATGGAGCACATTCCTTATCTCATGCAAACGATGCTTAAATTCAGTCTGCACCCTGCGGATTTCTCCAGCACCTGCATCGGCAAAGGACCCTTCCCACTTCAAACCTATCATCACCGCATTATCCTTGTGAACCAATTCTGTCTGGTGAATACGCTTCATATAACTCTTCCTTCCCTCTTTAATGTAGTCGAGCAAGTCGTGTTGTTCCTGTCATGATTCTATTTTATACTAAAATAGTGACAAATTCTGTCAGTATAATTATTTTAAATCAAGGGAGGGTATTATGACCAAAACGGCACGTTTAATTGAGCTGATGATGCGAGTTTATGAAAAACCAACCTTTACCGTGGATGAGATGGCCGCGGAGTTTGACTTATCATATCGGACAATGCTTCGTTATCTGCATGAACTAAGCGGTTTGGGTGTTCCCTTATATGCAGAACCTGGACGCAGGGGAGGATACTTCCTACTGCAGCCGAAACGCCTGGATAGCCGGACAGCAGCCCAACGGGCAGTTCGCAGCGATCCATTTCAGCAGACTGTTCGACCTCAGACTTATGTAGTTGGGTTGGAGTTTCAGGCACCCTTCACGGCAGTGTTTATGGCACAGGTCATGATCCCCAGGTTATGGACGGAACTGGAACGGAGGCAGCACGAAATCCCCCGCCAGAAACAGGCAGGGGTAAGGACAGGTGTGGTTCTGAGCCGCCAGCGCTTATATCATTATATCGCGGGGGTGGAGGTATCCTATTATGACGTGCTGCCCGAAGGCATGACAGGTATAACGTTGGCTGCCCGGGAATATGCCCGATATACCCATCACGGAGATGCTGACCGGGTACAGATGGATGAATCGATTCTATGGATGATTAAGAAGCTAAAGCTTCGCGGATTGATACCCGATCTTTCCGCTTATGCGCTGGAAGTTCAAGCAAAGAATACTTCCAGTAGAGACATGTATATTCCGCTTCTTAACGAAAGGAGTTCTTCTAACGACTTGCCAGAATCTGTTTGTACACATCAATAGCTGCCTGCCTGGACGCCTTCAGGTCAACGATTGCATCCTGCCTTGGCTGATGAATCTCTTTGCTGTGCAGATCCTTCAACTCCGGCAGCCATTTACGGATATAGTCTCCCTGAGCATCATATTTTTCGGACTGGGTAACCGGGTTGTTCACGCGGAAATACGGCGCAGCATTTTCACCCAGCGAGGCACACCACAACCAGTTACCACGATTCTGAACGTTGTCATAATCTTTCAGCTTCCGTCTGAAATAGGCTTCACCCATTGTGAATGGGCACTGCAGGTTTTTGGTCAGGAACATGGCTGTCAGAATGCGGAGCCGATTCGGCATATGTCCGGTCTCGTTCAGTTCTGTCATCGCTGCATCAATAATCGGGATGCCCGTCTCTGCTCTGCACCAACGCTCGAAGTAAGTATCTTGAAGAAGCGAAAGGTCGTATACTTTTTCATACTCAAAATAATGCTTCTCATACACTGCCCTGTACAAGTAAAAGTCGCGAAAGCAGAGCTGTCTGATCCACTCTCCAGCTTCTGAGACACGCTGCGCAGCATCATACATCTTGCGAATGGATACTGCTCCGACAGCCACATAAGAGCTGAGATGACTTGGTTCATAAGCCTCAAATTCATCCCGGTGATCTCCATAATCCGCTGCTCGTTCGGACAGAAACTGATCCAGCAGCACATGTGGGTCCTGATCCACGGCCTCATCAGCATTCTTAAGCAGTGCATCAGGAACCTTTATAGACTCAGGCCAATCCAGCATCTGTTCGCTTACGTTCAAGTCTGTAACCGCTACCGCCGATGGCGGATTGGGATGTTCATTCATAAACTCCACCCAGCGCCGGTGAAAGGCAGCAAATACTTTATAGGGTTCTGACTTGCCTGTGAAACGGGCAAAGGCCTGCAGGTCCATCAGCAGATGATCAGTAAGCTGCGTAAATAAAATCCCATAGGATTCGCACACCTCACGAATCTGCCGGTCCCGCTCCTGCGCATAAGGGGTCACATCCCGATGAACCACGATCTCGCTGATCTCGTCCTGAAGGCAGCTCAGTATCCATTCGACCACTTCCGCAGGTTTGCCATAAGCCGTATGAAGCTGCCTCTTTGCCTCCTTATATTTTCGGCCCAGTGCCGAAGCGTGACGAAGGAAATTCACACCGCTGTGTTCTTTCTCCCGGTCCTTCCGCAGCAGGAATGGATCGTAGATCAACACATGCAGGCTCTTCTCATCCCGTTCCCGCAAATAATCAAATGCGTGCAGATCATCTGTACGCAGATCTTTACGATGTATGAATAACTTCACGCGCTGCCCCTTCCTGCCTGAATATCTATTGTTTCGTCAGACTTTGATATAGCTTGCTCGTTTCAGGCTCGGGCTGATGTCCCAGGTCCTCCTTCAGCACCAGTGTAAATGAATGATAGAGCCGCAATATACCCTGCTGATCATCCATGGAAGCATATACTTCCATCATTAAACGGCAGATTTCCTCCGAATACGGTTCACGCTCCTGTAATTCAGTCAGCAGCTCAATCGCCTGTTCGCCCCGCTCGTGAGCCATTTCCCATCTGGCAATATCCATGACAAGTCCGATATACTTGCGCCGGAGCTCCCTGCCCTTGGATCTTGCCCAATCGTAATCATGCTCTTCCAGATAATCACCGCGATAGAGCAGGGCAATCTGCCTCAGATCATTCACATTATCCGAAGTAATGGTTTCATAGGACATGGCCTGTTCGAACTGCTCAATATCGCTTACCAAATTGCCGGTCAACAGACGATAGCGGTTCATATTGTATTCCAGCTTGGCTGTCATGCTCCATTCCTTCAATAACTTGCGAATCTGGTACACCGATGTATGCAGCAGTGTCAGACCTTTATCCTGAGATACATCTGCCCAGAGCTTATCAAGCAGAATCTCCTTGCTTACCCACTCTTCCCTGTGGTGAAACAGAAAAGCAAATAGTTCCTGTGATTTGGTTGTGCGCCATTTATGTTTCTCCGCGCTCTGCTCCAGACTTCTGAAGATATCGAGATGTTTGAATGTGAGCAGTCCGGGCGCCTGGAATTCCAATTCCTCAGCTTCCGGTTCCTGCACTTCGGCCGCAGCAGCAGCCTGAGCATGATAGGTCATCGCGCCTGCGATTCGATCAATCGTTTTGCTCAGTCTGGCCGAACTGACCGGTTTTAACACGTAATCCAGAGCATGAAGTTCAAATGCCTCTACCGCATGATCGGCATACGCTGTGACAAATATGATTCGAATGGTCGGGTCCAACTGCTGTATATATTCAGCTGCTTCAAGGCCATTAACCTCTGGCATGCCAATGTCCAGAAACACAACATCTACACGATCATTTGCCAGATAGTGAAGTCCTTCGCGCGCTGTTGAAAAACACTGCACAGGGGTAATTCTTCCGTCCGACTGCAGCAGACGCTGCAGATGCAGCTGCGCTGGCTTCTCGTCATCAATTACAATGGCTCTCACCGTTTCTCAACCTCCTGCCATGAGAGATTCAATATGGACACACACTATATCGGCATCCGCTTATTCGTATGTTAACCACAATTACCCAGATAACACTGCATTCTAAATTTATCATGCAAAATGATGAACCTGATTCAGCGGAATCCGAAATTGGATTTGTGTACCGCTTCCCACATGACTTTGAATGTCCAGTCCCTGTCCATAGAGCGACACAAGACGGCGATTGATATTCTGCAATCCAACCCCTCCTGGACCTTCGGTCCGGCCTGATTTTACCTGAGCCATACGTTCAGGAGGAATACCAACACCATCATCCTGCACCCGAACAATGACATCTTCGGCTTCCTGATATATATGAAGCCGCACCGTACCGCCGGCTGCTCTCTCCATAACTCCATGACGGATGGCATTCTCTACAAGCGGCTGAATGGTAAGAGGCGGCAGAAATAACCGAATATCCGGCTGTACTTCAATCTTGACGACGAGCCGGTCTTCAAATCTGGCTTGTTCCAGATGAACATAGGACTCTACCAATTCAAGCTCTTTGTACAGAGGCACCAGCTGATCTCTGTTGTGAAAGTCAAAGCTCCCTCGCAGGTAATGGCTCAATTCAATTAGCAGATCCGTTGCCTTGTCGGGGTCCACAGCACATGTGGAAATAATTACATTCAGTGCATTATAGAGAAAATGAGGTTTGATCTGTGCTTGAAGAAAGGCCATTTCGGTCCGAATCGTATCCTGCACAGAAGTGCGCAGCTCAATCAAGGTTCGAACTCTTGCCCGCAATTCACCTGCATCTACCGGTTTACTCAGAAAGTCATTCGCTCCCGCTTCAAAACCATGCCGGATATCTTCGGGTAATCCACGAGCAGTCAGCATAAGAATCGGAAGCTCGGACAACGAACGATGCTCCCGCAGTTTGCGGCAGAGCTCCAGCCCGGACATTTTGGGCATCATCCAGTCTGTAATAACCAGACCGATGGACGGATTCTGTTCGTACAGCTCCACAGCTTTGAAACCGCTGTCTGCTGCAAGTACGCGGTATCGTTCCGTGGACAGCAGGCTCAAGAGTACATGTCGGTTCACAGGGTCATCATCCACAATCAGAATGGTATGCTCCCCTTCCTGGTTCTCGTCCTGTTCTTGTAATGAACTCAATGGGTCCAGGTCATTTGCGATATCCTCACTTGCCTTCTTCGCCTGCGCCGTTACGTAACGTGCCGGAACGGGATTCGTCTGTTCCTGCAGCAGCGGGAGCTTCACGATCGGCAGGGTGAAATAAAACGTTGATCCCACACCCGGCTCTGATTCAACCCCAATCTCTCCATCCCCCAGCTCCACAAGTTTTTTCGTAATGCTGAGTCCCAGTCCGGTTCCTTCGTAAGACCTTTCCATCGTTCCATTCGCCTGCTCGTAGGATTGAAAAATATCTTCAAGTCTTTCTGGTGCGATACCCACACCAGTATCGGCAACAGATACCCTGACCGTATCTCCTTCAACAGAAGCAGACAGCCGAATTTCACCATGTTCTGTATATTTGTAAGCATTACCCAGCAGGTTATAAAGAATCTGCCGAAGTCGATCTTCATCGGCTTCCACCAGCGGCAGTGGATCAGGCCACTGCTGTACCAATACGACGGGTTTATCCTCATACGTAAACCCGGATACCTCAACTACAGTTCGCGCGACCGACTCCAGATCAACAGGGACCCGCTTCAATTCAATCTCCCTATTTTTCAATTTGGAGAAGTCCAGAATGTCATTGACCAGCAGCGATAACCGTTTTCCCGTTGACGTGATCATGGACAGATTTTTGGCTTGTTTTGGATTCACTGCACCTGCAGCTCCCTCCAGCATAGATTCGGCAATGTTAATGATGCCATGCAGCGGTGTCCTCAGCTCATGCGATGTATTCGCCATAAATTCATCCTTCAGGCTGTCGATCACCAGCAAGCGCTCTGACAGAGCTTCCACATCACGGAACGACTGCGCAAAGCGAATAGCTGTGACAACCATCTGGATTAATACAAATAACAGCAGCTCAAGCAGTGCGAGAAAGGCAGTGTCAACCGCCACAAATGCTCCGATGGTATGCAGGATGACCACCATCATTATGCTCATCAGGCCAACCAGTGCAAAATGGCTGTCTTCTGTACGTTTACGCGACCAATGAATCATGGTGCGTATCGCATAGATCATCACAGTAAAAGAGATGATCAGCATTGGAAGTTCAAGGGTTGAGAACAACGCTGGTGGAAGAATGACGCCTATAAGGGTCTGTATGACAAGCAGCACCAGACCCAGTCGAACAAACCATCCGTGGACAGCACCCGGCACTAACGCAGCCAAGTACCGAAGCAGGAAGTAATAGGCGAAGGCTCCGCTTAGAAGCTGCAGACGAAGCAGCTCATTATGTGTCAGCAGCGGCACAAATGTGGCGAGCAGCTTCTCTCCATGCGTGACGGCATATAATGCACCCGAGAGACTGAACAACCCCAGAAATTGAAGTTCCTTCTCACTGCGCCTCAGCCTGAACAGCATCAGGAAAAAAATGGCCGGCAGAATAAATCCGAATAGTGTCATCAGGTCTTTGAACCAGTCCAGCTGCTGGCTTCGAAAGATACTGCGCTCATCCCCAAATAGAACGGGCGCTACAATACCTCCGGAAGAATAGCTGTAATTGGATACCTGAATGACAATGTCAGCTGTATCTCCCTCAAGGGATGTGAACCCTGTGAAGGGCAGATTCATCTGAGTGTCGGAGTCCTTGGATACGCCAGGCACGCCCGTACCCCCAATAAGCGTTCCGTTAATAAAAATGCGATGAGACATTCGTATATTCTGCGTCCGGATGCCAAAGCGGTTTTTCATCTGCTGGGGAGTGAGCCTCACCTGCAGATGATAGGTACCATATCCATGAGCCTGTCCAAGCGATGTGTTCCATCTGGACGGAACCTGAATATTTAAGGGAGTGGACAACGGCCTTCGCCCCGACATATCCGGTGTAAAATCTCCCGGACCCAGCAGCTTATGAGGATAGAATTCCCAAACGCCATTCAGCGGCGCTGCTCCCTCTTGGCTGAAATCCCATTGACGCAGATCTATACGTCCATCTTTAACTTGTGGATTGTTTCGCTCGCTGATCCACGTCTGAGCAATCCATCCCAGCGGGAGCAGCACAACGCATATAAAGCTTAACGTCAGCATGATCCAGTGTTTTCTCATCTATGTATTCCTTCCATCCTCAAACAGCGAGAGACGTCAATTTTTGTCGATTTATTCCTATGATTCCATGTTACACGTTTCCGCTGCTCACGGAAATAGTTCATGACCCGTTTGGATTCCTTTTTTTTCGTCAAAATGGGAGACGATGCAGTCATTACTATGGATCTGCTGCAGCAGAAAAAGCCCCGGAGCTGTCTCCGCCAGATAAAACTGGGGAGAAACCCGGGGTCAGTTGATTGTGCAGGAATCTATTTCCTGCGGTCTTTTTCAAAAGATCGTCTCTATTTAACGACTTGGGCAAGCTTCTGTACAAGACCAGACCAGCCTTGGGCCATACGTTCGCGAATTAATGCGTGCGCCTGTCCGAATTCAGTCAGTTTGTCGGCATCCCAGCCGCTGTGAACTAAGGTAAAATGGGTGCCCTCAGCTTGTTCAGCAAGCTTGAATGTTAATGTCCAGTCTTTACCCCAGCGAAAAGCCAGCTTCTCCTGCGGCCGCAGTTCGATCACTTGGCAGGGAGATTGTCCAAATGGTCCTGCCTCCAGTATAAATTCATGGCCTTCGACCGGCTCCAGATTACTGGGCATAAACCATGATTCCAGGCCTTCCGCTGTCGAGACTTTATTCCATACCTTTTCCACAGACGCCAATAGTACAAGCTCTTCCTGAATATCCGGCAATGCCGTTGATGATGATTCCATGTTACCGCCTCCTTGACACTATTTTTAAATTTAACCTATAATGGGTTCATCTTACATATAAGGTGTGTGATTCCTATGATAGTCTGCTCTGATAAATCCATTTCCAAACACCGCTGCCGGAAGGGATAGCACCGCTCAGCTTTACCTTCCACATTCCCGTTTCAAACATCTGACTATGTGGAGGAACAATATACGATGTCATTCAGTTACTACGGTCCCTTATGCACCAAGGTATACGATATAACCAAGCCTGTCGGGCATTCCTTGGGAGGCGATATTGAATTTTACGGCAATCTGCTGCAGCAGTGCAGTGGACGCATACTTGAAGCAATGTCAGGTTCAGGACGAATGCTCATTCCACTGCTCGAAGCAGGCCTGCAGGTGGACGGAATTGATTATTCCAAAGCGATGATTCAATCCTGCCTTGCCCGATGCGCCGAACGCGCACTGCCTACGCCTGAGCTGTTCGAGGCCGATCTTGAGACCTTACGTCTTCCCTATCATTATGAAGCCATAATTATTCCAGGCGGCTCGCTGATGCTTATTCAGGACCGCTGCGCTTCAATTAAGGCGCTTCAGAATTTATACGATCACCTGGAACCCGGGGGCAGGCTGATCTTTGATCTGTTTTTGCCAGACATTACCCAGCCCGCTGCAGTTGAAACTTCAACTGTCCGCTTACCCGATGGCGACACGATAACCATTGAAGTGAAAACGACCGAAATCAATCTGCTGCACCAATACAAAACCAGTCTGATTCGCTACGAACAGTGGCATCAGGGCAGTCTTGTCGGCACAGAGCTGCAGGAGCTCACACTGCGTTGGTACGGTGTGGAGGAGCTTCGTCTGATTTTGGAGAAGATCGGGTTCGCCAACATTGAGATCTATGCAGATTTCAAGCCTGGACAAGCTCCTACAAAGGCCAGCCAGAAGTTCGTATTCGAAGCAGCACGAAAAGTATAATTAAGCGAGTCTTATGCTTGCTATTGGCCAGCCGTACAGACTGAGATGCAGACTTGTATTTGAATCGCATCTCCTATACTGGTTCATCTAATTATATGCCTCAATTGACTTCAGATCTTTAAGTCAATCAAATGACATAAACGAAAGGGATCATTTATGAAATGATCCCTTCAACAAAAGTATCTGCTGCATTCCGATGCCCACTACTCCTTGAGGTCAAGCTCCCTTTACGTTTCAAAACACTTCATAATTTACAATTCACTCCACTCTGGCTTAGTATCCGCGGGAATACTGCGCAGCAATCGCTGCATGCTCCTTGCTCACACCCAGCTCAAGTGCTGCATGGTTAGCCCAGTATGGGTCCCGAAGCATGCCCCGACCTATTGCAACCAAATCGGCATCCCCATTGCCGATGACAGCCTGTGCCAGCGCCGCACCCTCCAGCATGCCTACAGCAATCACGGGTACGTTCAGTTCTTCGCGGAAACGACGGGCAAATGGAACCTGATACCCCGGATAGTTCCCCGGCTTATGCTGACCCGATGGTGCTTCACCGCCGGAGCTGATATGGAACATGTCCACGCCAGCCTCCTTATAGGCACGTCCAAGCCGAAGGGTATGATCGATATCATATCCGCCATCCGCATATTCCACAGCAGAGATTCGCATGATCAGCGGCATATCTGCAGGCATTTCTTTTTTCACCGCACGAATGACGTCTGCACCGAAACGAGACAGATCCTGACCATACACATCCTCGCGATGATTCATCAAGGGGGAATGGAATTGGTGGATCAAATATCCGTGTGCACCGTGAAGCTCGATCGCATCCACACCCGCCTGAACTGCACGACGCACGCCATCCGCAAACTTCTGTACCATGGCTTCCGCTTCTTCGGTGGTTAACGCACGCGGCTCCTTATAGGTTTCTCCGGGGAACGTTACCACGGATGGAGCAACCGGCTGCGGTGCATCTTCAGCTTTACGACCTGCATGTGCGATCTGGATGGCCACTTTGGAGCCGTATGCATGCATTCCGTCTACCAGCTTGGTGAAGGCCGGGATATGCTCATCGGACCAGATACCCAAATCATTGTCTGTAATCCGTCCATCCGGATCAACGTCTGTCATCTCAATAATAATGAGTCCTGTTCCGCCAACTGCACGGCTGACATAGTGAACCTGATGCCAATCATTCGGGATACCATCCTTGGCCGTAACTGAATATTGGCACATCGGTGCCATCACGACACGATTTTGCAGCTGCAGACTTTTGAATTCGTAAGGTGAAAATAATTGCTCTGTCATCGTTTCATACAACTCCTATTCTTGTTCTATATCAGCAGCATGGTCATCATGTTCGGTCACATGTAACTAAGGCTGTATCAAATTACTGTTAAGCTAACCATCTATCTATTCATCCATTTTCATCCAGATCCGAGAACATCTTGCCGTTTTTGCCGTAGTTATCTTTCTCCAGATCCTCTATGAAAATAAAAACCCTGCTCGCTTCCACACCCAGTGTCTCACAGGCAGCTTCGGTCATTCGCTCGATCAACTGACGTTTCTGCTCTTTTGTTTTGCCTTCCAGCATTTTCACCGTAATAAATGGCATGATCTGAACACATCCTTTCTTCATAGCTATTATGAACCTGAGGCTCTGAAATTCAAAGTACGCACTTTTTAGTGCCCTTCCATCGGCATCCTTCCTGACCGAAGTATATACCCACCAAATGCATCCCGTTCTCGAAATCAGTTCAAAACGTGATATGATGTTATTACAGATCCGGCGGAAGAAATATCCAGCAGATACGCTTCAGACTCAGGCAGCTTTATGATCCCGGGCGAAGTGCACACATTCATTCTGAAGGATCAGCATTCTGATCGAGATTGGAACGGACAGCAAAGCTGGACATGTACTGCCTGATACACCGCTTGTAACGTATATATTACCCACAAAGGAGCGATTACACTTGAAAGATATATTAATTCAAAGACTGAGTACTTACGTACAGATGGATACCCAATCCGATGAAAATAGTGCCACCTGCCCTTCCACTCCAGGACAACTGGAACTAGGCAAACTACTCGTAGAGGAGTGCACCTCCATTGGATTGCAGGAAGTGACGATGGATGAGAACGGTTATGTGATGGCGACGCTTCCTTCTAATACGGACAAGGATGTACCTGTCATTGGTTTTCTAGCTCACCTCGACACGGCCACCGACTTTACGGGTAAGAATGTGAAACCACAGGTGGTGGAGAACTACAACGGTGAAGATATCGTATTGAACCGGGAACTGGATGTTATTATGTCTACCAAAGACTTTCCGGAACTTCATGGGTACAATGGCCACACTCTGATTACCACGGACGGCACAACGCTGCTGGGTGCAGACAATAAAGCAGGCATTGCCGAGATTATGACCGCGATGGCTTATTTGATCGAACATCCAGAGGTGAAACATGGTAAGATTCGGGTTGCTTTTACTCCAGATGAAGAGATTGGCCGTGGGCCGCACAAATTCGATGTCGCCGCGTTTGGCGCTAAATATGCCTATACTGTAGATGGCGGACCGCTTGGTGAACTGGAGTATGAGAGTTTCAATGCAGCAGCAGCTAAAATTACAGTGCGGGGAACAAACGTGCATCCTGGTACGGCAAAAGGCAAGATGGTGAATTCGCTTAAAATCGCGATGGAGCTGAACGGACATTTACCTGTAGAGGAAGCGCCTGAATCTACAGATGGGTATGAAGGCTTCTACCACCTGCTTGCGATGGAGGGTGATGTGGAGTTGACGAAGATGCATTATATCATTCGTGATTTTGACCGGGAAAAGTTCGAAGCCCGCAAAACCAACCTCTTAAACATTGCGGACAAACTGAAGGCCAAGTATGGTGAGAAAAGTGTTTCCGTCGAGATGAACGACCAATATTACAACATGCGTGAGAAAATTGAGCCCGTCCGTCAAATCGTTGATATTGCCCATGAAGCCATGACACGACTGGATATTACCCCGGTGATTCGTCCGATTCGGGGAGGAACAGACGGGTCCCAGCTCTCTTACATGGGCATGCCGACACCAAACATCTTCACTGGCGGCGAGAATTATCATGGGAAATTTGAATATGTATCGGTAGATAATATGGTAAAAGCCACAAAGGTTATTGTAGAGATTGCACAGTTGTTCGAGCAGCAGGGAAACATCTGATTGATTGGGGTCTGTGCTTAAGCTTAAGTTAGCTAAAATAATGTACACATACACTTCAATGGCAAAGATTTGGATGAAAAGGCACCCTTCACGTTTTTGAAGGGTGCCTTTTGTTTAATCACAGCAGCACTTACTCGTATATACTGCCTCCCGCAATCTCTCGCAGCTCGTCTATGTTCTGAATGATGATCTTCCGTCTGACCTTGCGAATAATATCGCGTCTGCACAAATCCTGAATGATTCGATTGAGATGCCTGTAGCTGGCGCCCAGCAGATCGGCCAGCTCTGTCAGTTCAGAGGTATGAATCTCTTCCGAGGCCGCTGCATCCAACCCCGTAATGGATAATAAATAACTGGCGAACCTGCTTTCAACAGGGTACAGCATATTCAGACTGGACAGATTCGAGAACATGTACAGCTTGTGGGTCACCTGACCAAGCATAAAATAGAGAAATTTCGCATTCTCGGCATAGCCATTCTGAATCACACGGAAGCTGATAGCCAGCAGCAAGCTTTGATTCACAGACTGCACCGTATGGTTAGCTTCTTTGCCGTTGACCAGCTCCAGGTCACCGACAAGAGCGAGCGGTGTGCTGAATCGAAGGAGCAGCGGCTTGCCGTTTGGCAGCGTTGTGATAATTTTGAGCTTGCCCTGCACGAGAAAATACAAGCGCTCAGGGCGCTCCCCTTTTTCACATATCACCTCACCTTTGTCTGCCTCCAGCAGACGCAGTTCGGCAAGCATTGTCTCGTCCAGCACCTGATCCAATCCATGCTCCCTGGCAAACTGGCGCATAAGCTCAAAGTCCAACACTTCCTTCATTCGGGCACACCTCCAAAGTAAACTCAATTATGTACAAAATGGACACGTGTCCCATAATTCAAGCCGATTCATATTAACTTATAGACATAAAAAAAGTTACAATTAGAACTTATATCCATGAAACCGTTCTAGATGGGAAAAATATTGAAATGATTTTGAAAATAGTTCAATTTAATTGCAGGCAAACATTCAGGATACCTGACTTCTGTCCGATGAACAATAGAGGTTCTGCAAACTTTCCAAATTACTTACATTAAAATATTGAGAGGATGATTTTGTTCCATGAGTTCCATAAACGTTGTTGACGCACTGTTAAAAGTCATGCCTTATATTAGCTTGATCCTGCGGGAACCAGCCAGCCTGTCCGTTTATGATCACGAAAAGGTACTGGACGTTCTAGCAACTGATAAGTTCGACCTTGGATTTGAAAAAGGGATGAGGCTTCTTGACGCCTATCAAAACTTTGCTGTGCTGAAGAATGGAAGAGAAGCTACACTTTCTACGCTGCCCAAAGAAGTGTACGGCATTGAGCTGGACACGCTGAACATTCCTATTTTTGATGATCACCAAAACGTTGTAGCCGTATTCTGTGTATCTTATGACCAGTCCAATCAGAACCACCTGGAAGAAATTATAGAAGAGAACCAGAACATCAATGCCAACCTGGTCGATATGGTACAGCATGTAGCGGCTCATGCCGAGGAACTGCAGGCCACCAGTGAGCAGATTCTGCAGAACACACGGCTAGCCGTTCAGAACTCATCCCAAATCAACAAGGTTGCAGGGTTTATTCGTGAAATCTCGGAACAAACCAACCTGCTTGGCTTGAATGCCGCAATCGAGGCAGCCCGTGTAGGTGAAGCCGGTGCCGGATTTGGCGTTGTTGCTTCCGAAGTACGTAAACTTTCCGTTGACGCCAAGCAGGCAACGACCGATATTGATGCCAGCCTGAAAGATGTGCAGCAGGTGATCCAGCAGATGGAGGTTGAAGTGTCTCAGATTGCGGCTTCTTCACAGGAGCAGGCATCACTGGTTGCTTCCTTCACCGAAGTTATTGAGAAACTCAATGACACTGGCGCACGTATGAAATCTCTGTCCGAGCAGCTGATCAGCTACTCCGTACAAAGGTAATATCAGAAGGGGGTGCTGATACACGGTTCAGCACCTGCCGAACCGATCCTGATAACCCCCGCAGATAAGTGCAGAATGCAATAAACAGGACTCGGAATGCCATATATGGTAGTCCAAGCCCTGTTTTTGTTTTGCACTTTTGTATTAAAAACGACAACAACATCTTTAGTTTTTCGGAAGCCCTCGAACTGACAAGTTGAACCCTGACTTATCCAGTCGCATCCATTTTCTCAGCACCAATTACCGCTTTTTCAGACTCCCAGCATTCGATCTCGCCCGGAATGTGAATGCGGTCACGGGTGAAGACAGGATCACGTCCTTCTGCCTTCTGCCGCTTGTAGTCTTTCAGCGCTTCAAAGGTGACTTTGGAGAGCATCAGAATGGCAATCAGGTTAACAACTACCATAAGTCCCATGAACAGATCCGCCAAATCCCAAACCAGCTGCACCTTCGCTACCGCACCAAATACCACCATGCTGATCACGGCAATCCGATAAATCCAAAGCCATACCTTGTTCGACTTGATAAATTCAATATTGGTTTCCCCGTAGTAATAATTGCCGATCAACGTGCTGAAGGCAAACAGGAATACCATCACCGCCAGAAAACCCGAAGCCCATGAGCCGATGTGTACACTGAGCGCAGCCTGAGTCAGCTCGATTCCGCCCAGGTCGGAGCCTTGATACACCCCGGATAACAAAATAATCATTGCTGTACTTGTACAGATAACCAGCGTATCTGTCAGGACGCCAAATGCCTGAATAAGGCCTTGTTTGACCGGATGAGACGTATCTGCTGTCGCTGCAGCATTCGGCGCACTGCCCATCCCGGCTTCATTCGAGAACAACCCCCGCTTCACTCCGTTCATCAACGCGGCACCCAGTGTTCCGCCAGCCATCTGTTCGAAACCGAAGGCATTTTTCACAATTAACGCAATCATTGCCGGAAGTTCCGTAATGTTCGCCAGCACGATAAACGCAGCCACACCAATATACAGAACGGCAAGCACAACCACGATATACTCTGAAGCTTTCGCGATCCGTTTAACTCCGCCCATAATGATACCTGCAAAAACGACAGCCATAATAATACCTACCGTTAAACGATCCGTTCCAAACGAATTTTGGAATGCCACTGTAATGGTGTTTGACTGTACAGCGTTAAAGACCAAGCCGAACGAAAGGGTAATCAGAACAGCAAACAGGACGCCCATCCACCGTTTTCCAAGCCCTCGCTCCATATAATACGCCGGTCCCCCGCGGAAACCACCATTGTCTTGAACTTTGTAGATTTGAGCTAGTGTGCTCTCGACAAAACTGGATGCTGACCCGATAATAGCGATAATCCACATCCAGAACACAGCACCAGGTCCCCCCAAGGCTATAGCCAGTGCAATCCCTGTAATATTCCCTGTACCAACGCGTGCGGCCATACTGATACAGAATGCCTGAAACGGGGATATTTTGCCCGGCTCCTTGCTCTTTGGCTCTTTCAGTACTTTGACCATGTCACCAATCATACGGAACTGCATGAATCTTGTTTTGGTTGTGAAATAAACACCGCAAACGACCAGCAAAATAATTAACAGTTTGGACCAGAGAAAATCATTGAAAAAGACGACAACATCTTGTATTGTTTGCTCCATCGATACGCCCCTTATTATGATGTATTATAAAAAAGACCAAATGCATTCGTTCGTTATCCTGACTAACTTCCCATGTCTGATCGGGTGCTGTGCCGTGAATATAATCGATCATTTGCAACATTTCGCACAACAACAGGCTCAGATTGATGCATGTGACTTATACTACAATTACACCTACCGAAAACGACAAATACCTACATGATTACAGCACATTTTTTTCAAAAACGCGCCACTCTCATCCAGCCATTGTCATTTAACCTTACATGTAAGCTTCTATGCAGAAGGGTAAGCGGGCAGTATGATAAGGAAGGGTACCTCAAAAGCTTGATATAGACATTATGAAAATAAAACAGGATTGGCATGACGGAGCAAGCCGTCGTTACCATATAACATTCCATCTTGGGTTTACCATCAATAACTAGAAAGGATATGACGGATATGCGATATTTTATCGTGGATGATGATCCAGGCATGCGTTCCATGCTGATGGACATTATTGAAGATGAAGGGCTGGGGGAAATTGCTGGGGAAGCGGAGGATGGAGCACATATTTATGCTGAACTGCTGGAGCTGCATAAGGTGGACGTACTGCTGATTGATCTGCTGATGCCGCACCAGGATGGGATTCAGACGGTTCGTGCGCTGGAAGGAAAATTCAAAGGCAAGATTGTGATGATCTCCCAGATTGAGTCCAAAAATATGATTGGGGAAGCCTACTCTCTCGGTATTGAGTATTACATTACGAAACCGATCAATCGGCTTGAGATTCTATCCGTGCTGCGGCTGGTTGAGGAAAGGCTGCGCATGCAGCAGTCTATTGCTGATATCCAGCGTACACTGCAGGGACTGTCCATTTTGCAAACCGGTGAACGCAAGCAGACACAGGCTCCGGACAAAAGCATTGCTACAGCTGGCCATTTCCTGCTGTCCGAGATGGGCATGATCGGTGAGGCCGGAAGTCGGGACCTGCTCGACATGCTCGAATATTTGGAGCAGGTGGAGACCGAAGAACATAAGCTATCGACGTACACCTTCCCATCGCTCAAAGACATCTTTCAAAATGTAGCCCAGCGTAAACTCGGACACGATGCCTCGGCTGCGGATGTAACCAAGGAGGTAAAAGCATCCGAACAGCGGGTGCGAAGGGCTATTTTTCAAACATTAAGTCATGTGGTTTCTCTCGGATTGACCGATTATACCCATCCTAAGTTCGAAAATTACGCCTCCAAATTTTTTGACTTTACCGAGATTCGCAAAAAGATGCTGGAACTGCAGAACAATGTGGAGCCTTCTTTGTCCCAGACTCGCATCAATACAAAGAAATTCGTACAGGTGCTGTATCTGGAAGCCAAACGAATGCTTCATTGAACAAAAACAGGCATGAATGATCGGCCGTCAAGGTCCCCTCGTGATGATGCAGGGTAAACCCTTTCGGCGATCTTCATGCCCTTTCTTGTTTTGTACGATTAGCTGCAAGCCAAAGTCATATAGGTTCATCTGATGATGCCTTGCTGTATATAGTTCCACTCCCGATTAATTCGCTTCACGTTCGCGTCTGACTTCGGGATATTCGATTATACTCATTAATTAATTCGTCCAACGCCATCGACTGCCGAATGACTTCAGGATGCCCAAGCCTTCCCTTATTATGCTCTACTAATTTATGAAGGTTATGCCTGGCTTTTTCTATTTTAGTCTTCAATTCCAAACTCATAACCATGGCCCCTGATACCTCCTTAATTTGTGTTCCATTGTAGTGTTTCCTGTCAATCTATAGTTGGATTAACATATGGCATAGGAGACATGGATGTTTTGTATGCTTCTCCATATTTTTGAAAGGGCTAATTCCATTCTAATAGAGATTGGGTGAAAATACCAGATGTAACGCCGCATTGTCACTTTAAGACGAATCCGTACGAAACCTCGCTCTCACTCCATACCGCTATAAAAAGGTTTGTGTCGTAATTGTGTATTTTATAAAAGCACACCAAAAAGCACCCCTCCAATCTCGAACACCTGACTGGTGTCCTTCTGAGAATGGGGAGGTGCTCTCTGTTTTCTCTTATTTTGTGCTTGATGAGCATGACCCACATATCATGCTGACCGAATTTACACATTAGATGTTACAGATGGGATAATCGGTGTTATTTCATGACTTTCACCTGCATCTTCTCACTCACAGTCGTTCCACTTGCATTGATCCATTCCACAACATATTCATACTCTCCGATGGCTCGATCCTTGATCTCCACCGTGACTGTCTGCGCATGCAGAGTGGATGCTGTTAGCGGCTGGCTGTCAATCTCTGTACCATTTTCGTACAAGCGATACGATGCTGCATTGGTGCCCCACCACATATTTATTGTGATCGTGTAGGTGCCGTCCCCATCCCAATTGTCATTGGACAGTTCAGGCTTTGCCGGTGCAGCATCACGCACGGTTACCGTCAGCGGCTGACATTCCGTCTTACCTTTGGCATTCGTCAGCTCACATGTATACACGTACGTCCCATTGGCCCGCCCTTGAATGGAAGTGGATGCCGTCTGAGCAGAGGGAGTAGATGCAGATAGCTTCTGCCTATCCAGCAGCTCTCCGTTCTCATACAGTTTATACTCTGTACCATTATTACCCCACCACATGTTCATCGTAATCGTATAATTCCCATCGCTAAGACCGTTCCCATGGCCGTTGTCGTCTGACAGCACGGGTGTTCCGGGTGCACCGGATACCTGATCACCAGCCGTTACAGTCACATCAACGGAGGCCTCACTAACCAGTCCTGCGCCGTTCACAGCACGAGCTGTGAATGTATGTTTGCCCGCCAGTCCGGTCAGTGCAATCTCGTCACCCTGCTGCACCGCCTCACCATCCCAAGTCATCTCCAGACGTGTAATACCCGATTCAGGGTCTTCAGCCTTCACCTTCACTTGAAGCACATCATCCTCGCTCATCTGCTCCGCTGGCATGCCTGTAATGACTGGAGGTGTGGTGTCTTCCGGCTCTTGCGGGCCACCCACATAGCGAATATTCGGAGCCTTCGGCTGTTCCATGCCTGCACCGAGATAAAAGCTTGTGTGTGGAGGCTGGTTATAAGCAACATTTTGCCATGCTACGCCAAGACGATAGACTGGATCATGCATCAACGTACGAAGACGAACATCGGTCTCATCGGTTGTGGTATAGATCCGCAGCTCGGAGCTGTCTTGACTGCGCCAAATGACTTCTTCGCGCCAGTCGCCAAATAAATCGGCCTGCAGGCTTGGATTGGCTTTGGTGCCATTGTTGGAAGCCGCCCCCGCTGCTGTCAGCAGGTTCACCGTAGTTTGGTTCTCGTAGTCCCACTTATCGATTCGAATACCGTCCTGAAGTTCACGCAGCAGGTCGCCATCCCACCAGATCCCGAAGTTGGTCGAGGAAGGAATCTTGGTTGTGATCAGTTCTCCCTTGGCACTATACAGCCCGGTAATCGGAATATGCTGTTCGTTCGTAATTGTGGCAGCCCATACTTCAGCTCCCGGGTAGTTTGGATCAATATCAGCCGCCATGCCGCGCCCTGTATCTATGCCTGTAAACACTCCCCACAGCACTTCACCTGTGGCTGCATCTCTCATCTCCATGCCGTATTTCGAGCTTCGATCCTCATGTACCCCGAATACCTCCATCCCCGGACGGGCTGGATCAAGATCGCTCAGATGCATGGCATCTCCATGTCCCAGTCTTGTGTTGTATAGCGGCTTGCCGTCATCATCAATCGCCATCGCTCCGAATGTAATTTCATCTTTGCCATCGCCGTCTACATCACCTACGGACAGGTTGTGATTCCCCTGACCTGCATAGGCGCCGTAGCCCTCATCGTTCGAGTCAAAACGCCACACCTGACTGATCCTGCCATCCCGGAAATTATAGGATGCAAGCACAGTACGTGTGTAGTATCCACGGCTGAACATCGCACTCGGATGCTCCCCGTCCAGATAGGCTACAGCTGCGAGGAAGCGGTCTACCCGGTTTCCGTATCCATCCCCCCATGCAGCGACATCTCCGCGCGGCGGATCATATCTCACGGTATCCAGTGCCGCCCCGGTTTCTCCATCAAATACGGTTAGAAACTCGTCACCCAGCAGTACATATCCGGAGCTGTTACGATGATCCGCACTCGCATCCCCGATCACCTTCCCTTGTCCATCAACGGTTCCATCTGCAGTCTTCATCATCAGCTCAGCTCGGCCATCTCCATCAAAATCATAGACCAGGAACGGTGAGTAATGTGCCCCTGCCCGGATATTCGGCCCCATATTAATTCGCCAGAGACGGGTTCCGTCCAGCTTGTAAGCATCCATGTATACGATGCCGGTAATTCCGGCCTGAGAATTATCCTTGCCGTTATTGGGCGACCACATCAATACAATTTCGTACTCGCCGTCCCCATCGACATCCCCGACACTGGCATCCCCTGCATAGTAGGAATAAGGCTGCCCGTCTTTGGTATACGCATCGGCAGGTTTCTGCAGCGGCACAGACAGGTATTGCTCCTGCCATACACCAAACTCTTTTGTTGCCGGCTTCTCTACTCCATTTTCTACCGTCGTGACACGGTATTTCGAACTGTCCGTACCTTCGGCATCCGTATAGTTCGTGCTTCCTGTCAGCGGCTCTGCGTTCAGCTTCACATCATCACGATACAGATTAAAAGCAATCGAATCCGTATCCAGCCCCAGCATGCGCCAGCCAACGTAGTTGCCTTGCTCCGTTTTCACCGCAACCGGTGCACGATCCAAATATTCCATTGCCCGATTCAGCGTTACTGCTGCCGGAGTTTCAAGCACACTGGACAGTTCGGATACACCGCCTGCGTTCACTGATGCCACTTTATAGTAGTAAGAAACTGTGCTGAGAATGGTCGTATCCTTATACGCAGTCTCCTTGGTACGACCTATCATCTCATAAGCTCCATCCTGGTGTTTGGAGCGATAAATCTGATAAAAACGCGCACCCGCAGCTTCATCCCATGTAAAGGAAGCCTCGTTTTTATGAATTTCCTGGAGCGTAAGCCCGGAAGGGACTTCTGCCTTCGTCACACTTGGATCGATCGTAGACACGTTCAGTGTATTGGAAGCAAGGGATTCCGTTCCTGTTTGATCCACAGCCGTTACCGTGTACACATAATCCATGCCGAGTTCAATCTCGTTGTCCGTGTAGGTTGGGTCATCAACCGCTGCAAGCAATTCTGGTTTAACTGCTCCAGCTGATTGCCGATAGACTCTATACTGTGAATCTCCAGCGGCTGCCTCCCACGACAATACTGCACGGATTGGATCGCTGTTCAGATCAAGCTCATCCAGTTGAAGCCCGGATGGAGCCATAAAGGTTGGTGTAATCTCCAAACCGTTCAGATGTGCGGTCTGTCCGCTGAACACCAGATTCATCTGACCATCCTGAACCTGGACATCGTTGATCACTTTTTCTGCGATATTCTGGGAACCGGAAGACACCGTCCCATAGTCCTTGCCCTCGATATTGATATTGGTTCGTGCGGAGCCGATCCAGTCCCCAATGTAGGCTTTAACCGAATAGCTGCCATTCGGTATATCTACCTTAAACTCATAATTCCCGCCAAAATAGATGACGAAATCACGACGCAGCGCATCCGTGGCGTTACCACGATCCCGATCCGCCATATTGGCCGAAGAAGTAAGGCCGTAACCACGCTCCGGCGTATATAAGGTATTCCGAGTCACTTCGTTATACCCTTCCGCGACTGGAGCGCCAACGGGGCCAAAATCGTATCGATATGCAGCCGACTTCGTTGTGAAACTCACCTCGTCCGAAGGCTCCGATTCGCCTCGACCATTCACGGCTGTGACACGCACCGTATAGGTTTCACCTTCGGTAAGGCCAGATAATGTCATGGTCGGAACCGCTGCTGTTCCGGCAAGCGTATACGCAGATGCTGGCTCGGAAGACAGCTTGCGATAGATTTTGTAAATATCTGCCGCATCATCTGCCGTCCACTTCAATACAGCACCAGCATTGCTGATACTGCCAGCTTTCAGACCGCTTGGTTTCACTGGAACTTCAGCAGGCACTTCAGCATCTTTCACGGCATCCGCCAGTGGAATATCGAGCTCGCGCACCGCACCCGCAACCATTCTAGCGATCTGAATGGCACCATACTCCTGAAAATGTGTATTATCGGCTGCTCCGTTAGGGAATGCCTGATAAATACCCGGTGCAACATGCAGGAACACCGACAGCGAAGCTTCCGGCCCAATCGAATCATAATATTCGATGCTCAGTCTGCTCAGATCGATCAGCAGCACATTGTTTTCGGATGCGACCTCTTTGGCTGCCTGCACATATTCAGGGAACGAAACATTGAATTTGCCTGTGCTTGCATTAAAATCCCTGCGTCCCATCGGTGTCACCAGAATCGGTGTGGCTCCCCGCTGCCGTACACCGTCTATGTAAGTTTTCAGATAGATTTTGTAATCGGCTGGCGACGCGTAACGGTCAGGGACACTGATTGTGGCATCATTATGTCCGAACTGCACAAACAGATAGTCTCCCGGTCGGATCACTCTCAGAATTTCATCCAATCGTCCTTGAAAAAGGAACGACTTGGAGCTGCGTCCACCAATCGAATGATTTTTGATCTCCACGCTGTCGTTAAAAAAGGAAGGCAGCATCTGCCCCCAGCCCGCTTGCGGCTCCCAGTACGAGTTGTAAGTCTGCATTGTAGAATCCCCTGCCAGATACAGGACAGGTTTGCTTCCGGGCTCGCGCTCGGCCTGCTTCGTAATGACCAGTGCGTTCAGGTTCGCTGCCGCACCGGAGAAAACGAGATTCATCTGCCCATCCACCAGCGCCATATCAAAGCTCATCTCCAAATACTCACCTGCAGCCTTGCTGTTCAGCTGCACCTTGTTCATGCTTTCGGCATCCATCGCAATCTCCGTAGCGCCACCAGCATCCCCGGCAATAAGCGAGACCGTATAATCCCCGTTCGGCAAATCCACGTTGAACTGCCCGCCGGCAGCAAACGTTATAAAATCAGATTTGATCGGATCACTGGTCCCCCGATCCTGCGCAGCAACTTTGGAAATATCCGCAAAGCCATATCCCCGTTCTGCGGTGTACACCGTGTCAGCATCCACACCGGTATAACCATCCGCAGCTGCACCTGAACCAAAATCATATCGATAAACAGCCGCACCCGAAGCAGAATAATCCCGTTCTGCTGCACTCACTGCTCCTGTACCAAAGAAAGAGCCCCACCCCAAACTGGACATCGTAAACACGGATATAAGCAAAATCAAGCCGAGCTGCCGCGTTTGTTTCGCAATCATCAACACCCATCCTTTCGCTTCTTCATGAATGGAATACATGCAAATTCCCCTGTTGAATCTCAATTAAGTAAGCGCTTGCATTTTACTGATTCGCAAACAGTATTCCAAGATCCAACGCTGACCGTATCTTCGCTCCGTCCCGCCTTGAGACCCTCCCTTCCGGCCGCAGCTCATCCTGCTGCATACAGCAGGTGAATTCCGAACTGCAGATTTGATTTCCACTCGATACTAACGTTAATTCTCTGGAAATAACATGTAATTATCCGTCTATTTTCACCACAAACCCGATATAATCGCGGCTCTGTTCAAGTCACCGTCACCTAAGCAGCTGTCTTTCCAGTGTTTCAGGTAATAAAATCCCTTTCCATAACCGGGGCATTCGGTTACAATAGGTCGATATGTGTGTCCGGGTCCGGCGGATGCCAACATGAAGTTCGAGGAGGGCCTATACAGGCTCATCATCCAGATATAATATTATTGGAGGCTTATCAACACCATGCAAACCGAGTCACAAACTAAAGTCAAAATCATAAACGCCGATCCCAGCGCGATGGGATTATTTGGGTTGGCGATAGTCACCCTGGTTGCTTCATCCCAAAAGCTTGGTATTACCGATGGACTTAGCTATGCTATTCCGTGGGCGATCTTTCTGGGTGCTTTTGCCCAGCTGTTCGCATGTATTCAGGATTCCAAACGCAGCAATACATTTGGTACAACCGCATTTGGGGCATACGCCTTTTTCTGGTTTGCCATGGGTGCGAACTGGATGATTAAAATGGGCGTATTCGGCTCTACTCTCGCTGAACAAACCGATGGCAAACAGCTTGGATTTGCTTTTGCCGGATATCTGGTCTTCACCCTGTTCATGACAATTGGTGCTGTAGAAGCCAACAAAGTACTGCTCATCATTTTCATTCTGATTGATTTCCTGTTCCTTGGTCTGACCTTTGACGCTTTCGGCGTAGCACCGCATATCTTCCATACGATTGCTGCTTATGCTGAGATGGGAATCGGTATTGTGTCCCTGTACGGTACAGGTGCTTCCGTTCTGAATGCTCACTTCGGTTATACATTCCTGCCCATCGGCAAACCGTCCGGTATCTTCAGACCTAAGGCTTAATATACAGATGTATGATCCACTGCCTGCGCGCCGGTCCGCGCCTGGCAGTTTTTTTCATATTATGTTTTTTCATATCTCGGGACCTTCAAGCACAGCATTTGAATATGAATCTGACCGACACCTATACTAGATAGAATACCTTCGCATCTGGCAAAAGGCCTGATCAGCAGTACCGTATTAGAAGGATACATCATCGCTGCCATATTACAAGGAGGAACGAGCATGAACGAGACAACAAAACCTACAGAGATAGAACAAGTGGAGAAAAAATATGTACGAGAAACGCGGTGCTTCAAAACGGCACGGGTTTTTCCGACAGATGTTAATAACCATAACACCCTGTTCGGCGGCAAACTGATGTCCTACATTGATGATATTGCTTCTATCGCTGCATCCAAACTGTGCCGGGTTAATACCGTTACAGCTTCAACGGACTCTGTCGATTTTCTATATCCGATTAATCCAACCGATTCGGTAACACTGGAATCATTCGCCACGTGGACAGGACGCAGTTCCATGGAAATTTTCGTGAAAGTGATTCGTGAGGATTTGCTGACAGGGGAGAAAAAAATTGCGGCAACGGCTTTTCTGACCTTCGTGGCCCTGGATGAGAACAACCGTAAACTGATCGTTCCCCGAATCATTCCGGAGACGGAAGAAGAGATGAAACTGTACGAGACTGCACCTGACCGGGCAGCCATGCGGAAACAACGGCGGGAAGAGAGCAAAAAATTCGCCGACTTCCTAACCGTGACTTACCCTTGGGAATAACAATAAAGAAGAATAACCAGGCTGTGTCTGAAGAAACTGCAGGAAGCCATTGATGCCGAATTTACGTTCCAAGCTAAGAAGTTGACTGCAAACACGTGCCGGGACACGGCATAGGAAAGTGACGCAGCAGGGGCAAAAAGGGGATACAAGATGCAGTTCAGCCGATATTCAAGGCACGTCCCGGAGAAATATACGTTGACCTGAAGTACACAGGACACGGAGCTGTCACCAAAGCAGCGGGCTGCACTGTGTCCTCTTCCTCCCTGCGGAGGGTTGATGCAAATCCAGAAAAAAAGTTGTCACGAGAGTTACTGCCTGTTAACAGCATGGTTAACCAGATGATGCCGGATAGATGGATACTGCACTGCGATCCGGCAGCTCTCCACCCATGGAGACACACCACTGCTGATAAAGACGGTACGCTGCTCCGCTCTCCAAATACCCCTTGCATGTGTATATCCCCTGCTCTATGGAAGCGGCACGTCCCGCAGCATATAAGCGAAACCCTGCGTTTAACAGCACCTGATTTACAAACGTAAGATGTCCATCTCCGCGCAGCACACTCTCCGCCACTTCAATCTGATTGGCAGCCGTCCAGTTCATATCGGGCACCGGCATATCCAGATCGTAGGTTGAAGGGTCCACCAGTTCAAGCCTTGTGTCCCCATCCTCCACAGCATATACACGTGTAGGACGATCAATGTACAAATCTTCTGAACCTTCCATGCCCTGAACAACATATGCCCGCTTATATTCAAAACGCGTAAGCAGCTTTGCAATTCGGTCCAGAAACGTATTGTGAAACACGCCGAACACGAGATAGGAGGAGTGATTGTAATCCATCAACTTCTCTGCAGTATTCAGCACGGTTCGAAAACCCAGCTCCTCCCTCAAAGGGCGAAGCCTTCGCAGCGGCTCACACCATTCTTCCGAGGAAACATACATCACACCCGTGTGAAGGGCTGCACTTCGGGCATCCTCCCGGTTCATCTTTCGTGTATCTATCCCCGCCTCCCTAAGTACAACCGACAAAGTAACTCCCCACTTGGGCGGCAGAGGTTCACTGCCATGCAGCGTGACGGGCAACCCCGCCGCTGCCAGCACAAATGCCGCGGGATATGTAGCCAAAAATGACCTGGTTCGTCCGTCATAAGGACCTGCACAATCCAAACCATCCTGAAATACGTCGAAACGCTCCGCACTATTCCGGCAGGCATGGACAAAAGCCTCCATCTCCTCAACGTTCTCCATCTTCATTCGCTCAGCCATGAGGAAGGCGGCCGTCTGGGCAGGAGAAACCTGCTGTTTCAATATATTTTCGGCAACGACCAGCGCTTCTGCATAGCTCAGGTCACGCGAGCCTCTTTTCCCACGTCCAACCTCTCTGAGGATCTGAGACATATCCATAGAGCATCCTCCTTCGATTATGACTGGAGCAGTTGATGAGCCTTCACAATCGCTGTAGCTACATCAACCATCCGTTTGCGTTCATCCATCGCTTTTTTACGTAACAAATCATACGCTTCCGCCTCGGAAATCTGCTTCAGATCACACAAAATAGCCTTCGCCATGTCAATCCATTTGCGATCCTCCAGTCTGGACTGCAGCTGCTTGCGCTCCTGCTCCCACTGCTTGCGTTCCATATAACGGCGTGCGGCAAAGTGCAGTGTCCAGTGGATTTCCGGCCCGGACATGGACGGTGTAACGATACCGTCGAACGAGGTCTCCACCTCACAGTCATGGGCAGAGGAAGATGCTGTATCCGGAGCGCACCACCAGAGGAGGGGAGTATCTGACTTTCCCTTTCCCAGGCAGTTCACCCATCGAGCCACGTCCGCAAGAGACAGATGCAGAATAGAGGCATCAACCTTACGGGCCAGCTTCATGACCTCATCCTCATTGTCCGAGACCTGTACGTGGTAGCCAACCGCTCCGAGCAGCTTCTCTGGTGTCAGAGGGATTGCTTCGGAAGAGCCGACTGTAATTGGCTGTACACGGATGACCAATATGGATCGCATGATGGATCAATCCCTCCTTATATTGATATACAGAACAGAACCCTCCGTTTACTTTTAATACATTACCACATAAAAGCAACACAATGTCATATTACCTAACAAAAATTAAGAAATAAACATCTAAATTTCGAAATTCAGGTTGTTCAGAAGTATTCATAAGAAGATCATGTGGTGCAGCTCGTTCATCGGTCTGATCATAAGGGAATAAAGTGGATTAAACAACGGAGTGAATTCGTTCTATCATGGCATGTTTCCTACATTGTATATCGTTATGGAGCATAAAACGGATTTGTTTTATTATTTTTTATAATCAAAAACAATAATTCCTCGTCGCCGATTCTGTATATTCTTAAACTCATGTAAACATAATTAACTTCAAATTTCAAATACTTTTTTATGTTAACTATATTGACATGAATAATTCATTCTTTTATAGTTAAGCCATAAGAACTCTATAACTAAGGGACCACTCACAGTTACAACGGCGTAGCTGGTTGAAACGGCAATGAAGCCTGTTTTGCAAATTCGGAGCAAAGGGATGCGTATGTGTACGCAGTCCTCCGAGGCATAACAGGCTTTTTCGATTTTTCAAGGCGAGACTGGGCTTTAAGCAGTATACAGAAATGGATCTGAGGGGGCTAACTACAATGAGTACAACGAAAAAACTGGTGCTGGTCGGCAATGGTATGGCGGGAATCCGTACCTTGGAGCATATTCTGAAGCTTGCTCCGCATGCCTATGAGATTACCGTCTTTGGCGCAGAGCCGCATCCAAACTACAACCGAATCATGCTGTCTTCCGTTCTGGCAGGTGGAACATCTATTGAGGATATTGTGATTAACGACTGGAGCTGGTATGAAGATAACGGTATTCATGTCTATCCAGGTGATCCTGTGGTGCACATCGACACAGTGCGCAGAGAAGTTGTATCTCAAAATGGCGTTCACGCATCCTACGACGAACTGATTATGGCAACAGGCTCGCAGGCATTCATTCTCCCTCTTCCAGGTGCAAACAAAGAAGGGGTCATCGGGTTCCGGGACATCCAAGACTGTGAAACGATGATGGCAGCATCCCAAAAGTATCGTAAGGCGGCTGTGATCGGCGGCGGACTGCTCGGCCTGGAAGCCGCTCGTGGACTGCTGAACCTGGGCATGGACGTGACTGTCATTCATATTAACGGACATCTGATGGACCGAAATCTCGATCTGCCCGCAGGATTAATGCTTCAGCGTGAGCTGGAGGAGCAGGGCATGAAGTTCCTTTTGAACAAACATACCGAAGAGATTACAGGCAAAGGCCGTGTTAAAGCACTTCGTTTCACCGACCAAACCGTGCTTGAGGCAGATTTGGTGGTGATGGCCGTCGGTATCCGTCCTCAGATTGAACTCGCTCGAAACAGCGGCCTCGACGTTAACCGCGGGGTCATCGTGGATGACTATATGCGTACCAGCATTCCGGGGATTTCGGCTGTCGGGGAATGTGCTGAACATCGCGGCATCGCTTATGGTCTCGTAGCTCCGCTATATGAACAAGGCATGGTTCTTGCCAAACGACTTGCGGGTGCAGCCACGGAAGGATACACAGGATCAGTCACTTCAACCAAGCTGAAGGTTTCGGGAGTCGATGTATTCTCTGCCGGGCAGTTCAAAGACTCGCCAGATACACGCAGCATTCGCATCCAGGATGATGTAGACGGTGTGTACAAGAAAATGGTGATCAAAGACGGTCAGCTCATCGGTGCCGTGTTGTTCGGTGATACGACCGATGGCGCATCCCTGTTCTCCTTGATTAAAAGCGGCGAAAATATCAGCGGTCGTGAAAAAGAAATTCTGCTCGGCATGCCTTCCGGTGGTTCCGGCTCCGGCCCGTCTGCAGCAGAACGCATGGCTGCCATGCCGGATGATGAGATTATCTGCGGTTGTAACGGTGTAACGAAAGCAGCTGTCGGCGATGCCGTTCTCAATAAAGGATGCAATACGGTCGGTGCTGTCAAATCCTGCACAAAAGCTTCAGCTTCTTGCGGCGGATGTAAACCAATCGTGGAGTCACTGCTGACGTATTATGCGGGAGATAACGTAGGCGAGCAGACCAAAGAAGGCATCTGCGGGTGTACTTCGTATGATCGGGATGAGATTGTAGCACAAATCAAGGAGATGGGCCTGAAAACGGTCAAAGAAGTCATGAATGTGCTCGGCTGGGATGAGCCAGAGGGCTGTTCCAAATGCCGCCCTTCCCTCAACTACTACCTTGGCATGATCTGGCCGACAGAGTATGAGGATGAGCGGGTGTCCAAATTCACCAATGAGCGTTATCACGCTAACATCCAGAAGGACGGTACCTACTCCGTTATTCCGCGCATCTATGGCGGTGTAACCTCTCCGGCAGAACTGATCAAGATCGCAACAGTTGCAGAGAAGTACGACGTGCCTATGGTGAAGTTTACAGGCGGTCAGCGGCTCGATCTGCTTGGCGTGCAGAAGGAGAACCTACCGAAGATTTGGGAAGAGCTCGACATGCCTTCTGGATTTGGTTATGGCAAAGCTTTACGCACAGTAAAAACATGTGTAGGTAATACGTTCTGTCGTTTCGGCACACAGGATTCGATTGAGATGGGCATTCGTCTGGAGAAGAAGCTTGACAAGATGGTGGCTCCAGCCAAAGTGAAACTGGCGGTCTCCGGATGCCCGCGGAACTGTGCGGAAGCAACCATTAAGGACCTGGGTGTCGTCGCGATTGATGGAGCATGGGAGCTCCATGTCGGCGGCAACGGAGGTGTTAAAGTTCGTGCAGCCGAGCTTTTATGCACGGTGAAGACGGACGCTGAAGTGGAAGAGTGGACGTATGCTTACCTGCAGTACTATAGAGAAAATGCGAGATGGAATGAGAGAACAGCGGCATGGATTGAACGGGTAGGTCTGGATCACGTGAAGCAGGCTCTGGCCGAACGGGATGTACGTCTCGCACTGGTTGAGCGTCTGGAAGTGACACTGGGTCACACGGTGGATCCTTGGAAAGAGATTATTGAAGATGAGAAATTGCGTAAAAACTTCACCCCACTGTCCGGTGCAGAACCGGTAGCTCACTAGAAGAGGAGGATCAGCGATGAGTAAATTACGAATTGGGCATCTGGCCGATATTGACGAAAAAGGGGCTCGAACCTTTCTGGTCGAGGATACCGAAATTGCAGTCTTCAAGCTGAGTGACGGCAGTCTGCATGCCGTGGAGAATCGCTGCCCACACAAAGGCGGCAAGCTATCGGAGGGCATGGTCTGCGGCACAGCCGTTCACTGCCCGCTGCATGACTGGAAGATCGATCTGCGGAGCGGCAGAGTGCATGAACCGGACGACGGGTGCCTGAACACATATAAAACCGAAGTGGATGGAACCAGTGGAGATATCTATATTACAATTGCAGGTTAGCAGAGCAATGGGGAGCAAAACAATACTATCGGATGTGGGTTTTGGATGAGGACCTCGGATGATAATCTTGGACGATGGTCTTGGATGCTGGCCTAAATCTTAATGGGTATTATTGGCTAACTCCAGATAGTCGACCTGACAGAAGGAGGGGCGCACGATGGATTTCGTTAAACCTGCAGAAGTACTGCAATCTATGGTTGACATTGGTGAGCACAAAACCAAAATGAATCGGACACAAACACTGACCAGTGGAGACACGGTCATGAGCCGGGGGATGGTAAGTATCATTGGTGCTGGCCCCGGAGACCCCGAACTGATTACAGTTAAAGCCCTGAAACGGATTCAGGCTGCTGATGTTATTATGTACGATCGACTTGTCACAGATGAATTACTTGCTGAGGTGCGGGTTAATGCCCTTCGCATTTACTGCGGCAAAGCTCCTGGTCTTCACTCCATGAGTCAGGAGATGATTGGACGTATGCTTGCGTCACATGCGGCGGAAGGCAAGCGAGTCGTTCGCCTCAAGGGCGGCGACCCGTTCATCTTCGGCCGCGGCGGGGAAGAGGCTCTGGTGCTTGCCGAGTCCGGTGTCCCCTATGAGATCATTCCAGGTATCACCTCGGCTGTAGGTGCGTCTGCTTCATCCCTGATTCCGCTTACGCATCGCGGGGTCGCTTCTTCTTTTGCCTGCGTGACTGGAACCGGCAGTGATGGATGTATATCTACTGTTCGCTGGGATCTGCTTGCACACAGCGTAGATACGCTTGTGATCTATATGGGAATCAGTCAGCTGCCGCTGATTCAGCAGGAATTATTTCGTCATGGCAAAGCCGGAAATACTCCAGCCGCATTGATTGAACGCGGAACGACAAGTGAAGAACGAATCGTTACAGGCACGCTTGCCGAGCTGCAGACACTAGCTGCCGTGCATCGCATCTGTAATCCAGCTCTAATTATAATTGGCGAGTCTGTGCTCATCCGGGAACAGCTTCTCCAGATGCAGCGCGCTGCAAGTGCTTCAATGACGGGTTAGGTTGAGCCGGGTTATGACGTTGGAACAAAGTGCGCTTCATACGCATTTACGCATCATGCATGAGATGTAGTGTATCTATACAATTGTTAATGAAGCACCAAAAATTCAATCAAACAGCATACGCTCATGCATCGTTCGACCCTTCTGCCCTGGTTCAATCAGCAGACGGGTCGGTTTGATGTTGATCAGAGCTGTCAGCTGTTCCCCCATATAGTGTGCGGAATATTTGAACCCGGACTCCGCCCAGTGCATAATAACGCCCACGGTTGCAGATACGAGATAACTTAACATAATGTCATAATCAATGACCTGCTCGCTATCTTCAATGACCAAAATGAAGTCTTGGGTAAGGTAATTACGGAATACATTATTGATTCTCAAGGCCATGTCCCCATGCATCGTCATCAAAGCCCGGAATTGATCCTGATGTGTCTCAATATATTCAAAAACAGGCATCGTTGAAGGCAGCAATCCCGTCATGTCCACCTCGGTAAGATTGGCATAAGGTCCAGCATATGCCTGTCCCAATCCCTGCAGAAAATCATCCAGCAGGAACTGCAGCAGCTCTGGTTTGCCGGGAAAATGTAAATAAAACGTTCCCCGATTATAATCTGCCCGTTCCGTAATATCACGGATGGTCAGGGCATCCGCTCCCTTTTCCAATATTAGGGACACCGCCGCAGCGATGATCGCATCCTGCGTTCTTCGTGCTCTCCGATCCTGAGGGTGTTCACTAATCAACACTTTCGCCTCCTTTGTCCATTATTGTAACCTAAATGAACAGCGCTTACATCTATGTTCAATAGCTGACATTTGCGCTGTCAATGATTATTGTCACATGTTTATGTATATCTTAACATTAAGACAGGAAGAAAAAACGACAGGTTTTCACCTTCTAGAGATTACCTGCCCACTATATATAATAAGGAGACGATTCAATCATGAGTACATCCTATACACAAACTGCCGTTATTACAGGTGCTGCCGGAGGTATTGGTAAGGAGCTTGCACGCCGCTTGGCTGAACGAAAAATCAATCTGGTCCTCGTTGACTTGAATGAAGAAGCGATTGCAAAAACGATTGCTGCATTGAACCTTGATCAAGAACATGTCATTGCAGTCAAAGCCAATGTATCCGATGAAGCTGATGTTAAAAATTACGTGCAAAAAGCGCTCGATGCGTTTGGGCGTATTGATTACTTTGCAAATAATGCCGGTATTGAAGGCCCAACCGGTCTGATTGAAGACCTGAGTGTAGAAGCACTCGATACAGTATATAACGTCAACATTCGCGGGGTATTCCTCGGGCTGCAAAACGTCATTCCTGTCATGAAAAAACAAAAATCCGGTGCAATCCTGAATACCTCATCCCTTGCGGGTCTGATGGGTGCCCCGGCTGTATCTCCATATATTATGTCCAAACATGCCGTTGTTGGTCTCACACGTACCGCTGCCAATGAACTGGCACCGTTCAACATTCGGGTAAATGCTGTACTGCCAGGCACCATCAATACTCGTATGATGCGTCAGATCGAAGCCAACTCCGGCAACGTAGAAGACTACCAATCCGCTACGGTATCCGCCATTCCAATGGGCCGGTACGGTGAACCGGAAGAAGTCGCAGCCGTGATGAACTTCCTGCTATCCGAAGATGCATCTTACGTGACCGCGTCCCTCTACACTGTAGACGGCGGCATGATGGGTCAGTAATAGGATACTACCGACCGTGCCAGCATAAGGACAGGCATATAATAAAATTATAATGGTAAACAGCATATTAGTAACAGAAACATGCTTCTGTTACATGCATAAAGCTAAAAGACCTCAACAATATCGATAAGGAATTCCCTTATGTGAAGTTGAGGTCTTTTTTCTTATATGCAACAGCTGCACTCTCATCCGGAGCTGACTCAATACGCTAACGATCACCACGGGCCTTATTTCGGCCATTTCAGCACATTTCCTAATCTAACGATCACCAGGAACCTTATTTCAGTAAAAAACACCCTATTTTCATCAAAAATGACCCTCTACTCCGAAAATAACGTCTCTCCTGATCGTTAGGTTTAAAGAGATCCGAAAAACACCGAAATAGCGTCGCTGGTGATCGTTAGAATTTTGGTGCACGGTTAAAGACCTATTATTTCTAGTTTACTCCATCGTTCGTTACTTAATCCAAAACGTTCGTTGCCTAACCCCAAAACTTTACCTAATCCACATAACCTGCATGACCCTTGTCCATCAAGTAATCCATTTCAGCATCCAGAATGCTTTCTACCGTCAGTTCGTCAAGCTTCACGTCTTTGCGGCTCAAAATGTAATCGGCAAGATCGTCTCCGTCAATATCCACATCTTTACCTTTTGCATTCTCATGCGCCTTGTTGATGTAAGCCTGCTCATGCTTCAATACAAGTTCAATGTTTGCTTTACTTGCCCTGGTTTTGCCTGAGATATATTCCATCATTTCCTGCTCATTAACTGCATTGTTGTCTGCCACGTTAGTCATCTCCTTGGTTATCCATCTTGCTGTCATTGTAGCATAGGTTAACCCACAGCAGGCAGAACTTATGCCCAAGCCTCTGAAAATGAGCTTAGCCGATACTCCCACCGGACATCCTCATAGACTTAGCCTTCTTAACAGAGCCCCCTTGGCTCTTTTACGATAACCGTACGTAAAACGCTGCCCCCTCGCCCACGACACTTTTGGCGTAAATCTCTCCCTTATGCTGCTCTACAATAGACTTGGCAATCGCCAGACCCAGACCATGCCCGCCGTGTTTACGCGCTCTGGATGAATCCGTGCGATAGAAGCGATCAAAGATCCGTTCCAGATACTCTGGTGCGATCCCTTCCCCCGTATTGGAGATGGTCAGCATGATATCGTGGTTCTGCTTCTGGAGCGTAATGTTCACGGCCCCCTTTGGCCCGGAATATTTCACGGCGTTATCGAGCAGGATTAAAATGACTTGTTTGATCTGCTCCGGATTCCCATGAACCATCAGATTGGGATCAATGCTGTAATCAAGGGCGATATTTTTTTCAAAAATCACAGCTTCCATCGGTAAAATAATACTTTCTACTGCATCACTCATATTAAATTTGGTATGCATGAGAGTGGAACGTGAGTCGTCCATCTGAGTCAGATACAGCAGATCATTCGTTAGTCCAGACATGCGTTCGGTTTCCGACTTGATATAGTGCAGCCATTTGGCCTGATTTTCAATCGTGTCCTCCTGATTCGCCAGCAGGACATCGGTATTCGTATTAATGATCGCTAGCGGCGTTTTCAGCTCATGAGAAGCATCGGCAATAAATTGTTTCTGTTTCTCAAACGCTTCACGCACAGGCGCAATCGAGCGATTGGCAAAATAACGACTTAGGAAATAAATCACCACAAACATAATCAGCCCCACCACCGTGAACGTGTAAATCAAATTGGTCAGGATGCCCTGCTGCGCCGTTACATCCATGAATACAATCATGTGCCCATCCCCGCTAGGATCAACCACATAGGCCCAGTCCGTACCGTTCAGTGCGAATTGTCCAGTCCACCGATTACTGTCACCTTGGCCGGTTTTCTCCTGGTCTACTTTTTGTAGCGCTTGTGTGTAAAAAGAGTCCTCCATATCAAACCGCGAATGGGTGTCGGTTATCTTCCACTCGTTATCGGTCTGGATCATAAAAGAAACCGACCGGGCAGGAGGTGCACTGGGATCTCCACCCGGTCCTCGATACCCACCAAAGTTCCCACCGTTCATGCCGTTGTTGCCCCCGCCCCTACCCGGAGAAGAGGGTACAGTTGCCGATCCTGAATTCGCTCCTTCGTCAGCATCGGAGCCAGTACCTGAACTAGAACTTGAAGTAGAACCTGTATCCGTTGTTACTCCCGACCCCGAGTTCGTTCCCGTTCCTGTTCCTGCTCCCGCTCCCTCACTTTCCCCTTCACCTCGTGACTGTTGAGCACCCAAACCAAAGGGGCTATGGTAGAAATCGGACACCTTGTACAGCTCCATATTCGTTTCGCGTTGCACATTCTGGTACGTAATGGTGTAGATCGTTACAAAGGCCACCAGCATCATAATCGAGATCGACACCAGATTGACAATCAGGAACCGGTTACGGAGTTTGTTAAACATCAGCTCGTCACCTCAAGTACGTATCCTACGCCCCGAATCGTATTAATGCGAACAGCCGAATTCAGGAAGATTAGTTTTTTGCGTAAGAAAGAAATATAAACCTCCACGTTGTTATACTCGACATCCGAGTCGAATCCCCATAATTTCTCGATGATCTGCTCTTTGGAGGTGATCGCTTGTTTGCGGGTGATCAGCAGTTCCAGCAACTCGTTCTCCTTTAGATTTAATTTGATCTCCTTGCCCTGTGCACTCAGCTTCAACTGCGTGGTATTCAGTTCGATATCACCAAACTTTAATCCATCCTCAGGGATCAATTCCCCTTTACGTCTCAAGGCTGCCCGAATCCGGGCAAGCAATTCTTCCGTGGCAAAAGGCTTCGCAATATAATCATCCGCACCATAATCGAGGCCGGATACTTTGTCCGACAATTCCCCTTTTGCTGTGAGCAGAATAACTGGCGTATGGTTCCCTTCACCGCGCAGCGTTTGCAGCACCGTTATGCCATCCATTTCCGGCATCATAATATCCAGCAGTAACAGGTCGTAGATGCCGCTCTGCGCATAATCCAGTCCTGATCTTCCGTCGTGGACCATGTCCACGGAATAATTGTTTTTTTTCAAAATCTGCGATACGGCTTCTGCCAAATGAACTTCATCTTCCGCTATCAAAATTCTCATGATCTATTCATCCTCTGCTCCCGATGGTTGGTATGTTCTTATTCTATCAACTAAACCTTGAATCAACCTTAATTGGAACTCATTAAGAGCAGCAGCAATCAGGAAGATTAATCCGTCGTCGGAATCCGTGTGTGAATCCTCCATTTAACAACTATATAGATGAAGGGAAAGAAATGTTAACGCCATGTAAAACGATTTAAGATTCATTCAAGGTTGCTTCGCTAAGATACAGACATGACAGCAGCACACAACATACCAAACATCATCAAAACATACACCAACTTATCCATACCCGAAAGGACTGAACCATCATGGCAATTGAAGTATTCAACCGATATGAGAGCAAGTACCTGCTGACCGATGAGCAATACCAGCATTTCTACAACGATCTGCTCCACTACATGGAACTGGATGCCTACAACAAAAAACATGAGTTTTACTCCATCAGCAATCTGTACTTCGATACACCGCAGGATTCACTGATTCGAGCGAGTCTATCCAAACCGAAATACAAGGAAAAGCTGCGCTTGCGAGCCTACGGCGTACCTGAAGAGAATGCGAAAGTGTATCTGGAGATCAAAAAGAAAGTGTTCGGCCTCGTCAACAAACGCAGAACGGCGCTGAAGCTGGATGAAGCCTATGATTTTGTTCGCTCGGGACAAGCGCCCGAGCTGGCCGACTACATGAATCCGCAGGTGCTGGAAGAGATCAAATATTTTCTCCGGCTCTATGACCTTGAGCCCAAAGTGTATCTGGCCTACGAACGAAAAGCATTGTTTGACAAGAACAGCCGCGATCTTCGCATTACCTTTGACACCAACATTCGCAGCCGTAGATACGATCTGAAGTTGGAACAAGGAGATTACGGTGAACCGCTGGTGAAGGACGGACGGTGGCTGATGGAAGTCAAAGCAGAGAAAACCGTTCCGATCTGGCTGTCCCAATTACTGTCGGAGCACAGGCTGTACCGAACCGGATTTTCCAAATACGGCAATGAGTACAGACATCTGGTGAGAACCACCAATCTGAATTATCAGACGGAACGTGAGCTTATGCCGGGTACAGATTTCAATCCTAACGATGCGGCCCCGGTTACTTCACAAGAGAAATTAATTAGAGAAAGAGAGCGTGCACTCTATGCTTGATGCCCTTTTCAGCTCCGCCCTAGACGATTCAACCTTGAGTTTCAGCAGTGCTGTCATCACGATCGGACTTTCCATTCTCCTGGGACTTATCATCAGCCTTACCTATATGAAAACCAACCAGGCCACCTATTCACAGAGTTTTACGCTGACTATGGTTGTGCTTCCCGTGATCGTTGCCATCATCATTCTGCTGATCGGCAGCAACATTGCCCGAGCATTCAGCTTGGCGGGAGCCTTCTCCATCATCCGTTTCCGCAGCGCACCTGGTGATCCGAAAGACATTGCTTACGTTTTGTTCACGATGGCAGCCGGTCTGGCCTGCGGTGTAGGTGCCTTTGGTTACGCCATTCTGTTCACCGTTATCCTGTGTGTGCTGATGTTTGTACTGAACCGATTCAACTTTGGCGGGAAAAAGAGTCAGCAGAAGACGCTCAAGGTTACCATTCCCGAGAATTTGAGCTATGAAGAAGCTCTGAACGAAGTATTCCATCATTTCAATGTCCCATTTGATCTGAAAAAAATCAGAACGACCGAACTCGGCAGCCTCTATGAACTGGTCTATAATGTCACGATTCACGAGAGCGTGAATCAGAAGCAATTTCTTGATGCGATTCGTACACGGAACGGTAATCTGGACATCTCGTTGACGATGAGTCCAACGACAGAATATTAAACTTGGAACGTTGGTTTACTCACTTGTTCGATAGACCCCATTTTGATTTGGAGAGGAACGATATATATGATGAAAAAAAATGCTCAGAAACGTAAAAACATGATGACAGGCAGCAAACTGTGGTCCATCGCCATGATTACCAGTCTGCTCGCAGCATGCAGTGCTCCGACAACGACAAGCAGCACAGCAAATGCAGCCGTCTCCACAACAGGAACTACTAAAATCGTATCCGTCAGCGAGTCTACGTCCGTGAAGTATGCCGATCTGGTATCACTCGATGCCGATGATACGAATGTCAGCTGGACTGAAGCGGATTCGACCATGATCAAGCTGAGTGGGACTATGGCAACTGTAACCGGTTCGGGTGCAAAGGCAGCAAACGGATCAGTTACGATCTCCGAAGCAGGCACTTATGTGTTGAGCGGTGAGCTAACCAACGGCCAAATCGTGGTCAATGTCGCCGATAAAGGCGTGGTACATCTCGTGTTGAACGGCGCAACTATTCATGACAATGACAGTGCAGGAATCTACATTCAAAAGGCAGGCAAAGCGGTGATTACGCTTGAAAAAGGAACCAAAAACGCCGTTTCCGACGGTAAAACATACGTATATACCGACAGCAGCACCGATGAGCCAGATGCGGCCATCTTTAGCAAAGCTGATCTTACGTTTAACGGTGCAGGTCAATTGACCGTTACAGGCAGCTATAATGAAGGAATCACAAGCAAAGATGATCTAAAAATCATCAGCGGTACAATCAACGTCAAAGCTGCCGATGACGGCATCAAAGGAAAAGACATGGTTGCCATTCAAGCAGGCACCATTACTGTCGAGGCAGCAGGAGACGGTATTAAATCAACCAATGATACCGATGCCAGCAAAGGATTTGTCGCAATCGCAGACGGTACCTTCAACATCCAGAGCGGCAGCGACGGCATTCAGGCAGAAACCGCACTGGTCACCGATGGCGGTACGTATAACATCGTGACAGCCGGCGGCAGTGCGAATGCACCAGCCAAGGTTGAGCAGGGTCCCGGAGGAGGCATTGGCTTTGGCAGAAGCCGTGGCGGCTTCGGTGGTGATGATGCAATGAATGGCGGTACGCCTCCGACCGATATAGGTACAACGCCAGACGGTGAACCGCCTGCTGATATGCCAGCGATGACAGATAGCAATGGCTCGAACACAGGTACACAAGCAGATGCAGGTACGAGTACGAATGCATCCAGCACTGAAGCAGAGGAAGCGTCCATAAGTGCCAAAGCACTTAAAGCAGGAACCGATCTCAGGGTAAATGGCGGAACATACACGATTGACTCTATGGATGATTCCCTGCACAGCAACAGCAATGTGACAGTAAACAACGGAACCTTCAAAATACAGTCCGGAGATGACGGCATTCATGCCGATCGGTTGCTGACCGTTAACGGTGGGACCATCACCATTTCGAAGAGTTACGAAGGACTCGAAGGGGCAATTATTACCCTGAATGATGGGGATGTAGACGTAACGGCATCAGATGACGGTGTGAACGCCGCTGGCGGTGAGACAGAAACGGCTAATACAACAGCCGAAGCCTCAACAACGAGCAAAGCAACTACTGGAACAACAGAATCCACTTCAACAACCGGCACGGCGACACAAGGAACAGATGCAAGCCAGCAAAACCGTGGCCCTGGCGGTATGGCAGGCAAATCATCCAGCAATAACGAGCTTCACATCAACGGCGGCTCCCTAACCGTAAATGCTGGCGGTGACGGCCTGGACGCCAATGGCTCCATCACAATGACGGGCGGAACGGTTATCGTGAATGGACCAACGAATAACGGTAACGGTGCGCTGGATTATGACGGCACATTTGTAATCAGCGGCGGATATCTGGTGGCTGCGGGAAGTTCTGGCATGGCGCAAGGTTCTTCCGATGCTTCAACGCAAAATACAATTGTGATGACCTTCCCTGAGACAAAAAAGGCTGGAACGCTGGTTCATGTTCAAGACAGCAAAAGCAATAACATTCTGACATTTGCACCTGCAAAAGATTATCAAACTGTAGTGGTCAGCTCGCCTGATCTCGCAAAAGATGGATCTTACGTCATCTTCTCTGGCGGAACATCGACAGGCAAAGCAGTAGATGGACTCTATACTGGCGGTACCTATAGCGGAGGAACTCAACTTGCTGCATTCCAGTCCACAAGCAATGTAACTTGGGTGAATGAATCGGGCGTGACAACAGCCCGCTCAGGAATGGGTGGTTTTGGCGGCGGCAATGGAGGTGGACAAGGCGGATTCGGCGGTGGAAGAAATCGTTCGCAATCCGGTACATCTACAGACACAACGGGTTCGACAAGCACAACAGGAACTACGGATTCGACAAAGTAACTGAATATGCAGATTGAGTCAAGGGCAAACCTGCCCTGACCTGCGCAAATTTAAAAAGTCCGGCTCTGACTTCACAATCAAGGTGAAACTGGAGCCGGACTTTGCTTGTTTTTCTTATGGGGAAAGTAGACCACACAACAGGAACCTGTCAACCTAACACGAATATGGATATATAATATAAATTGAGCTTTGGCTGGTTTTCGGTTAACTGCGGCTCGCAGCACAGGTGAGCATACCTTATTTATTCAAGATATGAAGGGAGTTCGATTGAGATATGATAGCCCCTGTTACACATCAACCTGAAGGGTATGAATGTCCATTCTGCAGTATTTGGGGAATCGAGCAGCCGAATCAGGGAACCAAGCGAGAGGATATTATCTATCAAAACGAGAAAGTCACAGCTTTTGTAGCGAAAAAATGGTGGCCTAACAATAAAGGACATATCCAGCTGGATAACCTCTCTGGAGATCGTTAACAGGAGATTGATTCAAAATCGCTGACAATTAGAACGTGAGGCATGATCATCTACTGTCTTCCCCAAATATAAGGACGGTCAATTCTCTCTAGGGGTTCGCTTCCTCTCCGGTTTGGAAGAGTCATACTTATAATAGGAGGATCATAAAAATGTCATATCCATTCGACTGCATTACCGAGTTTATGTTCTTCGAAACCAACATAGAAACCGCTGATGTGATCCTGATTCCTGGGGGGAGCCATCCGCAGTTGATGGAAAGTGCGGCTGAGCTGTATCATTCAGGTTTTGCACCTTACATCCTGCCCTCAGGCGGCTCAACACCAAATGTTCCAGCAACAGAATGGGAATTTCTTCGCGACACCGGAATAGAATTAGGTGTACCCGAAACAGCCATTTTACGTGAAGATCAGGCTGCAAACACCTTTGAAAATTCAAGATTCTCGAAGAATGTCCTTCAACAAATGGGGATTAAACATGCTAAAGCGATATTAGTTTGCAAATCACACCATGCACGCCGTGCCTTACTGACGTATCAGACTGTTTTTAACGAGACTTCTTTCTATGTGAAACCTGTAACAGATAAGAGCGGGATTACCAAAGACAATTGGTTCTTTGATGATAAGAAAATTGCTCCCGTGATGAAAGAGCTGACCAAGATAGGCCAATATTTTGCTCATCATATACCGAATTGGGTGAACCCTCCAAGCTAATGGTACATATTCGTCTAACCATGCCGCCAGCGCACAGCTATATGCTCGCTTTCTGGGTAAACCAACCGTCAGCGCAGCAGGATTTTCTCCGAAAACACCCTTTTACACTAACACCTGAGCTGTGCGGATGTTTTCTGTTTTCTAATCCTGCTCTACACGAAACATCTCAAAAGGCATACACATACACCTTGGTTCGCAGGGCATCACGGCAGGTGATTACACGCAGCGGTTCTTTGCCTGGCAGTGCAAAACAGACGCTGATCACCTTCGCACCCGGCGGCAGCTCACGTTGGAACTTGTCCTCGATCCGAGTCATCGCACCCGGAAACAGATAACAAATCACACAGTCAGCATGCGCATAGGAGCAGGTGTAGATGCTGCCGCGAATGAAGCGCAGACGCCCTTTCAACGAATGCTGTCTCCCTCCGGCACGGCGGAGCCATATACTGAGCCATGTCAGCCCTTGAGAAGTCCACAAGGGAATGAGTGAATTTTCGATGCCGGTCAATCTTTTGCCCGGACAATGCTTCACCACATCCATACCAAGTGTCCCCCACCCCGAGCCGGCTTCGATAATATCAGCATAACCTGATATGCGGTTGACCTCCTGAATCACCACCTGCCTGACCGGGCGAGAGGTAGGCATGGGTGAGATTCCATTCTGCCAGCTTACCACGACAATCCACACAACTGCGATTAGCGTCAATACAGCGATGAGCCACGGAATATATTGAATAATCATCATGCCCTCATCATAACAAAGGGAAGCTTCGGCGGTCTATGATCGCGCGATAGCTTCCCTTTGTCTGTTTTTTTTAATTCTAATCACCGTGATCGTCCTGATCATCCCTTTAATCCGTCTCGCCAACATGAGACTTCATGTATACACCCTTTTTGTACACGGATTTAATCGTAAAATGAATACCAAGCTTGCGATTCGTGCGATAAATCAGCGAGTTGATTTCGTCGATACCTACCGGCTCACTCTCCAGCATGCTGCGTTCCGGCCACACCTGAGCAATGATCTGCTCTCTCGTTACAAAATGGTCCAGTTCACTGTACAGCAGCTTGAACAGTTGGTACTCTTTTTTGGATAGCGGAATTTCGTCCTCGTTCACCTGCACTGTCTGCAGGTGGTCCTGCAGACGTACACCCTCGCCAAGCAGATCGGATAAACGATATTCTCTCGTTTCTCCCAGATCGCCTTCCACCCGAAGGTGGATCAGACCGTTAACCAGTGTCAGGCTGTCCCCTTCGCCAAACGGGTATTTCTCATATGGAACGAGACGCTGCCCGTTGAGTTCGGTTCCATTTTTGCTATCCAGATCCTCGACCCAGAGCTGTTCTTTCGTGTCATAATGAATGCGGCAGTGCTGCTTCGATATCATCTGATTATAGATGGACAAGTCCAGTTCACTAACACCTGTGTAGCGCCCCACCGTAATCGAGCGGCCTTGGCTCACAAAAGCGAATGAACCATCGCTCTCCTGTCCCGGCGTACGAATGACGATTTTTGCCGTCTCCCGCATGTTATTCCCCACCTTTGATGTCACTCAATCTCTATCTTTTCATTCGATACTGATAAATTCATCAGATTTGTTCCATTGTTTGCATGTTTGACATTTCATATAGTGATATACAGGACCACCACAGATTTAAACATACATGACTTACCCTATTACTATACCAGACGTTGTGCTTTTTTTCTCATAACAGCCGTACGTAAGAACGCTTTAGCTTATTCAACAAGAGAGGTATTTCCCATGAAGAAAAAAAACATGTTGATATATATGCTGCTCGCTTTTGCTCTATCCATCACCCTGACCATACTGTCTCGTGTGAGTGATAATGGCGGTGAAGTACCACAAGGTACAGCTGCCTCCGAGGTTTCATGGCTTCAAACGAACAACCACCCTTAAAAACAGCAGCTTATTTATTATAAACGCGACTCTGAAGCAAAACGTTTCACGAATGTCATCTATGCAGTGCAGAACATTTCTAAACATCCTTCGTTTTACAGACGAATGGGGAGGGATTACGGTGAAAAGAAACCGGCTTAACGTCATTACATGTGCACTCTTTGCTGCTTTGCTTCTCAGCAGCTGCCAAAGCTCTGATCTGCCCAATTCAGCGAAGTTAAATAAAACACCAAAAAAACTGGAAACATTCTATCCCGCCAGCATCACCGAGGTGGATTCCATTGAAATCAGGAGCGGCAGTGATGGTACTGCCAAACGGACTGCCGATCCAAAGCTGATGCATGACTGGATTGAAAAGGTACGGTACTTAAACATCATCCCGAATCCAGACCAGGAAGATACATCAGGAGTTTTGTTCCATGTGAGGATGTTTAGGCAGGAAGAGGTTGTCTTTTGGATGACACCCACCAATATCAATCAGCAGCGAATCGAGCCGCAGGATGAATTAGCAGATCTGATGACTGAACTGTACAATAGAATCGAATAGCTCGACTGCGCAGTCTCAAAAAATATAAAAACAGCATCTGCAGGTATCTACCAATGCTAATAAACCCTGCACTGATGAGCAATGTGATGCAGGTTAAAGCTTCCGGTTCTCGTTTGTCCTCAGGTATGTTCACGATCCACATCCAACTCCTTCAAATGTCACTCCCCTTCTTTATTGTGGTAAGTTATACATACAGGATCGACTCATAGTGATGATCATTAAGAAAATGTCCTATCCTTTATAAGAGGTGAATACCATGTTAGATGAACTTGAGATACAGATCAAAGAGCGAATTCAGGAGAGATATGATATTACGGGTGAATTTTATAGCGCATGGTTTACTACGAATCCATCTCTTCTTGCTCCCAAGGAGCAATTTTATCAAACAGAACATATTGAAAAGCACAGAGCGATATCCTATCTGCTGGATAAAGGATACCTCCATGCACAGCCCTTAGAGAGCAATCCTGAGATGGTCGCCGTAAGCATCACACTGGACGGAATCGACTTTTATGAGCGGGGCTATCTGAATGGGGACGCGAAAGGGTTCCAGGTTGTGGAGGAAATCATCTACAACGATGATTTTAATAAAAAAGGACTCTGAAATCCTCTCAATTCCAGAGTCCTTCTACAACGTTCAACGAAGTATACAGCGTAATAAGCACAGCGTTTTTCCAAATGATTTACTTCGATACTTGCTGTATGCTTACATCAATTCTGATTCTGTCCATCATCCGAGTCGAGGGATGTATCTGATGATGCAGCTGCCGCGCGTTCCTTCGACTGGATCTCCTCCATCCGGCTGGATACCTTCTGATACAGGTAAGAGATGCCCAGCAGCAGCACACCAAAGCTGAAATAGGCGAAGATTTTGCTGCCTGCGGTCAGCAGACTCACGTCGTAGAACACCATCTTACCTGTGGCGAACAGCGTCAACCCCAAGCCGAGGCGCCGAATCATGACATATTTTCGGCGGAACCCGTAGGCAATATAAAGAATCGCCAGCACCAGATAGATCAGACTGAACATAAGTCCCACATCACCCCACTGGAACTGGATCGTCAGGAACACGGTGATGATACCAAGCAGATAGATTCCCGCAATGACCGGATACCACTCGACACTTTTGAACTGACCACGGATACCCGCTATGAGCAGATCCCTTCCCGCGAAGAACACACCTGCATTGAAAATAATTAACACCAGCAGCCCGACAATTTCGGCCGCCGTATGCTGCTCTACCCCCGGCTGCAGTGCAGGCATCGTCAAGGTCACTGCCAGCGCGATGCAGCATCCGACTGCATGTAAAAAGAGTATGTACCCTCGTAGGAACGGATCACGGAGCAGCTTCACTTTACCTAGTCCATACCCCAGTGCAATTGTCAGTGCCGCAAACAGAAGCAGTTTGTAGAACATGTACAGCAGGAACGTTTCATCAACTGCCCTTACATACAGTTCATTCGATTCATAGAGCACGTATAACCACACGTTCACAAGGGTCACATATCTGAACCCATCCAGAAAACCACGCTCCCACGAGGCATAACTGAACTTTGCTCCAGTTCCTGCGGAGGAGCTGCCGCGCAGCGCCCAGACATAATAGAGGGTGATAAGCAGGGTGCCGAGCGTAAGACTGGAGTATTTTAACATGAAGTACGACTGTTCCCCTACAAAGAATAAGGACAGCAGATCATATTGTACAAAGATCATGATACACAGGAGCACAATGCCCCAGCCTGCACGTTCGACTGCCTTAAATTTTCTGAAATGTCCAAATGTAACGAGCAGCACGCCTTCAATCAACCAGCCCATCGACAGCCATCTGGAACCAAACTGGAATGGAATGAGCAGGATGGTGAAGGTAAGTGACGTGAGATAAAAAAGCAGGATCGTCTGTTTCTCCTGCGCCATAAAGCGCTGAACGAAGCGGGCGAGTCCTACATATACGAGTGCAAAAATAACGGCGAGTAAGCCCTGCGCATTATTCCAGCCCGCTGCATCAAACAGCACATATAAGACGAGACAGCTTAAGCTCGTATTCATCGCTAACAAAGCAAAATCCCACCAGGTTAACTTCACCCGGTGCTTAAACGGATATGCGAGCGTAATACCAAGATACAATGCAAACGTTACCACAGAATAGAGCATCCCCACCTGTTCATTTGGTGACAGCCATAACAGAATCAGCATGGACGGCGTGTGCAGCAGGAAGCTGATGTAATGCACCACCGGCCAACGCTGGCCAAAGGATATGAATACAATAATACCGTTCAGAAGCAGCAGATAGATCATCGCGGTATAGACTGCTGTCCCTTCCAATCCAAAGGTGAACATGTAAGAAAAGAAAGGCAGATATCCGCCCACAAGACCAAAGGAGCAGATCGTTTTAGACTGATACCTCAAGGACAACAATACGGAGACGGCCGATATCAGTACAGATAAGCCCAATCCCGTATACAGCCCGATGATATGCAGCAGGAAGTAACTGTAGAAAATAGAACCGAACAGCACAGAGATGCCTCCGCCGAGCAGTCCCATCGCAAATGTTTTCTGCTTACGGCGAAACAGCCACTCACCGCCTGCAAGCATCAATATGCCGAGCAGGAAGAAGCCTAAACCCTTCATCTCATCGCTAAACCATGTGGAATATGAATATTGAAAAGCTGCACCGACTCCCAGTATAAGGAGCAGGATGGCCACTTTGTTAATCCAGCTGAGTCCAATGCGCATCTCCATTCGGTTCTGCTTAATCCGGCGCTGCATCGTTTCCTCGCTCAGCTCTTCCTCGGCCATCTGCTCATAACCATGCTGCATCTGCCCGCGCACAGCCTCGGCTCGCTCCCATACGGTCTGCCTGTGCAGTTCAATCCTTGCATTCACCTCGGATGCCAGATAGGCAATCCGCTCCTTCATCTCGGCCGCATCCTCCTGCAGATGCTGGGAAGCCTTGTTGAAAAGAGCGTTCAGATTCGATTTTGTTCGATGTTCAAAATAGCTGATATGATCATTATGCTCGGCTGTTTTGCCTTGAAAATACGTCTCCATCTTCTCCCTTGATACCCGGATCAGATTCAGCTTTTCATCCAGCATCTGTTCGGACAATGCGATACGCAGACGCGCATTTTCCTCTTCCATCTGGCGTGCACGCTGTTCCAACTGATGCAGCTTGAGCTGCTGCGCTTCGGTCTGCTCCAGCAGTTGTTCATTGCGAACCGTCAAGTCATCGGATTGATACTCCTGCAGCAAGGCCTGATAGTCCTTGGCGAGCTGCTTCTGCTGCTCCTGAACCTGCCTAAGTCGATCCTTAAATTCGTTCATGGACATCCTCCATTGGTTGTCATATGATGTTTTTCAATATTTTACTATAGATATGCCAAAAAATGAGACTATAATTATAGATTTTCAAACGGTGACATGGAGATCATGCAGGATGATGAACAGTGGATTCCAAATAAAAAAGCATCAGCATGCCTCGATTTGCCATAACACTGACAAATACTACAGAATGCTGATGTCTTTTTTAATCATACGATCTAATTATCTCTATTGTAATAGAAGGCAGCATAACCGAAGGGAACAGATCATCCCACATCCCTAATTAGGCAGCTTTAGCGATTGGCTTTTTCAAAAATACACCATAAGAAACAGCCCCCAAGAGCAGCAGTCCTGCCCCCAGTAAAAATACATTATTAAAACTGCCTGTCGTATCCAAAATGTATCCGGTTACAATCGGAGCAAGTGCTGCTCCCAGAAATCCGCCGAAGTTCTGAATGGCTCCCAAGGAAGCGACTTGTTCACCCGGAGCAATATCTGCAGCCAGTGTCCAGATCACACCCGATGGCAGCTGAGAAGCAAAGTAACCTACAGATAGCAGGATGATGCTTACTACTGTACTGTCAATGAATGGTATGGGGGCGACTGAAGCCGCGGCCAGAATAGCTCCGCCGACAATGGGAACTTTTCGTGAGGTAACCGCGTTAACCCCTTTTCGAATGAAAAAGTCCGAAATAAATCCACCAAGCAGCACGCCGATAATTCCGGCTACGAACGGGATAGATGCAATCCAGCCTGTCTCTTTCAGCGTAAAGCCCTGCTCCTTCTCCAGGTAGCTCGGAAGCCAAGTCAGGTATACCCAGATGGTAAACATAATTCCGAAGTTTCCGATAATCATAAACCAGGTGCTTTTATGTTTGAATAACGAACCCCAGTTTGCTTTGGGCGCTGCAGCGGCTGATGTTTCGTCCGTGTCGGCACTTTGATCTGGGGCGGCTTCCGGCCCTTTGATCATCCGCTTCTCGGCAAAAGTTGGATCACGATATACCTTGATCCAGATCAACATGATAATCAGACCAATAACACCCACAAAGATGAACATACCTCTCCATGTCATCGTTAACATCAGAACGGTCAGCAGCGGCGGTGCGATTGCGTTGGCAATCTGCGAGCCTGTGTTAATAATGGAGGTCGGCAAGCCCCGCTCACTTTTGGCAAACCAGCGCTCTGTTACCTTCAGCCCTGAAGTGAAAAAAGGGGACTCGGAGACACCCAGAAGCATTCGCATTGCATATAACAACGAATACGTATTGGTAAACGCACTCAGTATGGTCGCAATGGACCAAAGTCCTGATGCCCATGCAAACATCTTTTTCGGACCGAATTTATCTACCAGCCACCCGGCAGGCAGGTTTGCTAAGGCATACGGCCATAGAAAGGCTGATAACAGCAAACCCATCTGAGTTGAAGACAGCCCGAATTCTGCGGCAATGGTTGTATTGGCAATACTTAGATTGGATCGATCCAAATAGTTAACGACTGCACCCAGCAGCAATAACAGAATAATTCCCCATCTCAGACCCACTTTTGGGGTTTGAGGGACTGAGGCAGGGGATGGCGATGGTTTTAACACTGCCATGAAAATCACTCTCCTCCATAGATATAAATATTAAATTACTCATATTATATATAATGAATAAATATGGAAATAAAAGACTGCAGAAAGCCTCTTCTGCTCCTTTAAAAAGCATTAATCCATTGAAGTACACGCTTTCATAACTGAATAATGAATCTCTTCATTCATTAGCTAAATCTATTCCGGACCTGTGCGTTCACAACGCCCGGCATGATGGTTATATGCCTGATCGCTGTGAACCTCACGGTACGTTCATTTCATAGGTCTATTTGAAGCAGCTCAGCGTGCGGCCTTTACGGCCTGCAGAAACTCTTCAGCTGCCTTGGTTACTTTCCCATAATCACCGGAATCCTTCGCGGCTTTGGTAATGTAGCTGCCCACACCAACTCCAACACAACCTGCTGCCAGCCATTCATGCACATTTTGCGGTGTTACTCCGCCCGTAGGTGCAATCGCTGCTTGAGGCAGAGGGGCAGACATCGCTTTGACATATTGCGGCCCCACAGATTCTGCCGGGAACAGCTTCACAATATCTGCACCCGCTTCAAGCGTCTCCACGATCTCCTTGGCCGTGAATGCACCACTGACCGTAACCGCCTGATAGCGATTGGCCACTTTGATCATGTCAGGATTAAGCTGCGGACTTACCAGCATTTCAGCACCGGCCAAAATGGCAGCTCGCGCCGTCTCTCCATCCAGAATGGTACCCGCACCAATCAGAATCCCTTTGGATGAATATTTTCGGGACAAAACTTTAATAACATCCAGTGCACCCGGCACACTCATCGTAATCTCGAGCGCCCGAATGCCCCCTGCGATCGCCGCCTCGGCAACAGCTAACGCCTCTTCTTCACTCTCTGATCGAATAATCAGTACAATACCGGTATCCGCAATGATGTTCATATTCTCCAGCTTACGCCACATATCTATGTCCTCCTCAGCCCATCTGTCTATTGTTAAACCTTGTATATTCGGTATGTTCGCTTCGGTTTACTCCTGTATTCCAGGGTATAACCGATCACCACTGTAACCCAGCTGACTTGAAAGCTTCCATGCCGCTTCCTTAACCAGTTTGACAATGCTCGCCTCACGTTCCGGAGTCATCGTGGAGTACATGCTGGCCACGCTGATTGCAGCTGCAGGCTCGTTCCACTGATCATAGACAGCAGATCCAATACAGTACATCTCCAGATGGTCTTCCCGGTCGTCGATGGAGTAACCACGCTCGCGAATCTCCTGCATATCCTGCAAAATATCAGGAATGGTTACTTTCGAGTAGGAAGTGCGTGACGGAATCTCGCCTTCTCCCAGAATCTCCATCACCCTGCTGGTCGGAAGGGCTGCAAGCAGTGCTTTGCCCAAACCCGTCGTATGCATATATCGGCGGGAGCCCAGCTTGGCTGTTGGACGCATGACCGAATAACTCTCTGCTTTATCCAGATATACAATTCGACCTTTATCCTCGATCCCAAGAAAAGCCGTGCTTCCCGTCTGACGATTCAGCTCTTGAAGCAGAGGCCGGGCCATATGAGGAACGCCCATGTTGGACAAATAAGCCATACCCGTCTCAAACACGGCGATGCCTAGACGATACGTCTTGAGGCGCGCATCATCCATTTCAACAAAACCCTTATGCAGCAAGGTTTGTACCAGTTCGAAACCACTGCTCTTTGGCATGTTCATATGTTTGCAAATCTCATTCAGTGTTAACGGAGTACCACTCCTCGCAAATAAAACGAGTAAATCCGCAACTCGCTCCGCAGACTTATTCATGCGAATATTGTCCATGTTATCTCCTTTTCGCTGCTTCGACGTCGAAGTTCGTATATGTGAACTTATTTCACATCACCGAACGATGCCCTCATTATAGATCAGCCCCTCGGGAAATTTCAACCGCTTTCTTAAAACTTTTTTTGTTTATGCTTTTTCCTCAAAAGGGATTGTATTTCCACGAAAAAGAGTATACTCTAGAAGCGACTGTTCACCAGCACGAATTTAGTTCGTATATGCGAACCGATGAATGTTCGAACTCACTACGCATGCACAAAACTTATCCACGATCTCTGGAACTGGATCACTTATAGGGGGAAATTCTCATGAAACCTATCCTGATTTTTCTGATTGGCTCTGCCGGTTCGGGCAAATCAACGATTGGCAAAAAACTGGCTGCCGAGCACCACTTTTGTTATCTGGACAAAGATGTGGTGTGCAACACCTTTACGGGAAAGCTTCTGGAAGCACACGGCTTCTCCCCTCATGACCGCGATGGCACCTATTATCGCGACACCGTCATGGATTTGGAGTATGAAACATTGTTAAACGTAGCAAATGACAATCTGCAATTAGGCAGATCGGTCATTCTGGATGCGCCTTTTGTTGGCTATTTTCATAAAAGCGATTACATTCATCAGCTGCTCTCTAGATATGCATGGGCAGAGGTTGTTCCTGTTGTGATACGAGTTGATGTGGAGGTGGAGGTTCTGCATCAGCGGCTCAAAAGTCGGGGCTTGGAGCGAGACCAATGGAAGCTGGATCACTGGGATACCTTTGTCCAGGGAATGCAGGCCAATCGCTGTGTGTGGGAAAATATCGAATTCATTACCGTAGATAACAGCTCGGAGGAGTTTGATCTTGGACAACTGACTTCACGGCTGCCCTTATCTGCATCGCTGACATGATGTCATACATTTACAAAGAGAACGAAAGACAGCAGGGCACAGCCTGTAAAGTGACCGTATTATGCCATAAAAAAAGTACACGGAGCGTGTGAACCTCCGTGTACTTTCCTGTTCTTCTACTATTAATTGCCTTACCATTCTTCTGTTCTAGTTGGTTTCAGCGGCCGTGTCCGCCTCATCCTTTGTGTCCGGCTCGATCAACTGCGTTGTGTTCGGGTCCAGCCAGCTGGCAATCATGCCGCGTACATAGGTCAGATCATCTTCGGACAGATCATAATACCAAGTACCACTGCGCATCTTCCCGTCCCCTTTCAGCATATAGTTGCTGATGGTTGGAATGCTGTCTTTCATATATAAAGCCTCGGCAAAATCTACGATAAAATCCGATTTCATATTTGTTGTAAAATTCGATCCGGCAATCTTGATGACGTCTGGGATTTTGGTCAGATTTTTGACCTCCAGCGCACGATTCATGAATGCACTCAGGAATATCCGATGACGCATCGTGCGGTTAAAATCAGAATCCTCCCGGTAGCGCACATAAGCCAAGGCCTCTTCGCCGTTATAGATCGGTTTGTTAGCCTCTACGAATAACTTCTCATGGATCTTAAGTTTGTTCTCTATGTTTTTCTTGATCGGCAGCTCAACGCCTCCAACCGCATCTACGATGTCCTTCAACCCGTGAAAGTTAATCGCCGCATAGAAATCTACTTTGTTCTCCAGCAGCTTCTCCACCGTGTCAATGGCCATCTTGGCTTCGCCGTGAGCATAGGCCGAGTTGATTTTGGATTTCACATCACGACCGACAATTTCGGTGTAGGAGTCACGAGGAATGGACAGCAGCAGCACCTTATTGTCCTCTGGACGCACGACGGAATAAATAATGGTGTCTGAACGGCTTGGTTCATTATCGCGCTGATCGATACCCAGCAGCAGTATTGAGAACGGATCGGTATGCTCCACGACCGGAGCCTCTTCGTTACCAACGGCTTTATACGATTTGTCCAGCGCTTCCTTCACCGTACCTGAGGCGAACATATTAAAGGCCAACCTCACAAGTTCCTTTTGAAAAATAAACCCGAGGCCTCCCAGCACAATTAGTATACTGAGGGTTATGATGAGCGGCTTCTTCCAATTTTTTTTCGACTTTTTCGGCTTCCGTCTAGTTAAGTTTGCAGCACTGTTTTCCATCATATCTCCTTTAGTTGCGGTTTCTTCATCCATTTAACTATATTAAGTACACGTTTTCAATAGATTACGTTATAATCGGCTGTACAACAAGGGACATAGAAGGAGCGATGAGAGATGGAGTATCGGCATTTAGGCAGCAGCGGTCTGCGGGTATCGGCACTTGGGCTGGGCACGAATGCATTTGGCAAAAGAGCAGATCAGTCCGCTTCGACCCGCATTCTTCATGCTGCAATGGACCGAGGCATTAACTTTATTGACACGGCCAACATCTATGCTGGCACGGAATCGGAACGAATCATTGGACAGGCACTGGTCGGTCGACGGGAAAACGCTGTGCTTGCAACCAAAGCCGGCCTGCCCCGGCATGATGGTCCTCATGGACGCGGTTCCTCGCGCTGCCATCTGCAGCAAGAGCTGGAACACAGCCTGCGGCGTCTGCAGACGGATTATGTCGATCTGTACCAGATCCATACCTTTGACCCGCATACCCCGCTGGATGAAACACTGCGCACGCTGGATGACATGATTACGTCCGGCAAAGTGCGCTACATTGGCGCCTCCAACTACGCCGCCTGGGAGCTGATGAAGGCCCTCGGCATCAGCGAAATGCGAGGATACGCGCGGTATATTTCCACGCAAACCAGCTACTCGCTTGCCGATCGAACACCCGAGAACGAACTTGTTCCGCTTTGTCTTGATCAGGGCGTAGGCATTATCCCTTATTTCCCGCTGGCTGGCGGTATCCTGACCGGGAAATACAGCGGACAGGCCAGCGTACCTTCTGGTTCGAGAGCGGACACGGACCCAACCTTCAGCCGCTTCCTGCTCGAGCACAACATGCAGCTGAGCGAGCAGGTAAGCGCCAAGGCAGATGCCTATGGCTGCTCTCCAAGTGTACTGTCGATCGCTTGGCTGCTGACGCGCCCGGCAGTATCGACCGTGATTGTAGGAGCTACCCGGACTGAACAGCTGGAGCATAATCTCGCCAGCCTTGATCTAAAGCTTCCACCTGAACTGCTGGATGAACTGGATCAGATCAGCCAGCAATTCCGCCACGGCAAGCCGTTTGCTTCCTACAGGCTGGAATAGATCGCCTAATGACAAATAAACCTTCCGACCATATAGGGTCAGGGAGGTTTATTTCATTTTTCGTCATTTTTCGCACAACCTATATGATGAATCGCCCTAATCAAACGTAACTTGTTGATGAATAACAATGGAGCATTAATGGTCTGTTTTATGCCGGATAAATTCCTGCATAATTTCCATGTAACCCTCTCTGCGATCAGCAAGAAGCTCGAAGAAGTTTTTGTCGGACTCTTCCACGAGGTTCATCCCTTCAATCGCCAGCTTTGTGCCTTCAGGCGTCGTCGTAATAATATTGGCCCGTGTATCTGTCTGATGACGAGCACGCGTAATGTATCCTCTCTTCTCAAGAGCGCGAAGAACCTGAGAGGTAACATTAACGTCTACATTGGCAAATTGGGCAATCTGGACCTGGGTAACTCCCTTACCTTCCACGTCACGTTCATTAAGCCATAAACAAGTATGCAGTAAAATAAATTGAGGTTGTGTCAGATTGAGTGGTTCCAGCACCCTGCGTACTTCCTTCTGCCACATCGTCGTCACCTGCCATAACAGGTACCCTGGACTATCTTGCGGATTGGTGTATCGTGAACTTTTCATTCTTATACCTCCGTGATGTACGATCTTGTGCTGCAGAGATGTGTGTATCATCCATTGTATAACGAATCTGTTATACTAACGCTTCACAACACGCATCCGCTGCAGCTTTAGATACTGATCTATGAAAAAAAAATGTTATATTTTATTTATCGTGTAGGAATAAACTGCTTCACCCATTGACCAAATCCCTGCGGATTTCGGCTCTGGATCAGGATGGTGCCTTCTCCGCGGAAACGGCAGACCAAACCTTCACCACTCGTCACACTGGACAACCAGCCTTGTGATGCTTTTTCGATCCGATAATTGACATAATGGGGCCATGCCACCAGATGTGCATTGTCCACAATGACCTCTTCGCCTTCAGCCAGATGTATGGGGTGGATCGCACCATAAGAAGATAGGAACACAGTGCCTCGCCCACTGATTTCTATAATAAAGAAGCCTTCTCCGGAAAAAAGACCTTTTTTCAAATTTTGCATTTTGGTGTTAACCTGAATGCCTTCCGTTCCCGCCAAAAACCCGTCTTTCTGTACATACAAAGAGTATGACCCATCCAGTTCTATGGCCTCTATGCCGCCCATGGTTGATGGAGATAACAAAACTTCTGAACTTCCTCCAGCTGCCGCCAATTCCTGAAAGAAAAATTTCTCCCCGCTCAGCATACGTCCAAATCCGGCAAACATACCGCCTTCTGCTGATCCTTTAAGTTCAACTGTTGGTGACATGGATACCATGGCTCCACTTTCAGCCTTGAAACGCTCGCCACGCTGCAATTCTACCTTGAGCATAGCAAATGCACCATCGTATAGAATTTCGTATCTCACGGTTTCATCAGCTCCCTGTGATGATCAGTCTTAAAATCGTTGAGGCCGTTATCTTCCAGCACGGCTGCTTTGTCGCCGTATTCTTTAATAATATGCTGGTCTCCCCAATGACAAAGTGCGTTCAGAATCGGCTCCAGGCTCCATCCGTATTCACTTAATTCATACTCTACCTTGGGTGGGACCTGATTGTATACTATTCGTTTTACAATGCCGTCATTCTCCAGTTCACGCAGCTGCTGTGTCAGCATCTTCTGGGTGATGGCCGGCATAATCCGCTTTAGATCACTTGTCCGTTTTTTGCCATGAGTCAGATGACAGAGAATGACACATTTCCATTTGCCGCCAATGACTTCCAGCGTAGCTTCCACCGAAATATTGTATTTTTTACGCTCCATGATGACCTTCTTCCTCCTTAATCAAGTTCGCTCGTTCCGTTTATGCTAATGTATGGGCACCAAAAAGTACGTAGGGTACTAAAAAGTACGTACTAGCCATGTTATACCGAATAATTCATAATAGCATTTGCCGGTAAGCAAATCTACATTCTAGGAGTTGAACAGAACATGCATCATGAGGCAAAACACAGCACTTGGGCGCTGCTGGCACTGGCAATCAGCGCGTTTGCGATCGGTACAGCCGAATTCATCAGTGTAGGACTCCTACCGTTGATCGCAGACGATCTTCATATTTCCGTAACTTCAGCGGGTCTGACCGTTACCATATATGCTTTGGGCGTCATGTTCGGTGCGCCAATCCTTACTTCACTGACAGCAGCCATATCACGCAAAACGCTGCTGCTGGTCATCATGCTGGTTTTCACAGCAGGCAGTACGCTGGCTTCACTATCCACCGGGATTACCATGCTGCTCATCGCACGGGTAATATCGGCTCTGGCACATGGCTTATTCATGTCGATTGGCTCCACCATAGCCGCCGACCTGGTGCCTGCTGACCGCAGAGCAAGTGCAATTGCCACCATGTTCTCGGGACTAACCATTGCAACGGTAACCGGTGTGCCTTTCGGTACGTTCATAGGCCAGCACTTGGGCTGGCGTGCTGCCTTTATCCTGATCGCAGCTGTCGGGGTCCTTGCGTGGACAGCCAACCTGCTGCTGGTCCCTTCTGCGTTACAGCGCGGAACTCGTACTGCATTTCGAAATCAGGTGAGGCTGGTAACGAACGGACGGCTCCTGCTTGCCTTTACCATCACAGCGGTAGGTTATGGAGGAACGTTTGTTGTATTCACGTATCTGTCTCCGCTGCTGCATGACATCAGCGGGTACTCAGACAAAACGACGGCTTTCATTCTGCTGCTGTACGGTGTCGCTATTGCCATTGGCAATATGATTGGAGGGAGGGCTGCCAACCGTAATCCGCTGAAGTCCCTTCTCTACATGTTCATAGTACAGACCATCATACTGAGTGTGTTATACTTTACCCTCCCCTTCAAATGGACCGCACTGCTGACCATTATGGGCATGGGGCTGCTGGCTTTTATGAACGTGCCTGGTCTTCAGATGGTTGTTGTTTCACTCGCTGAACGGTTTGCACCGCAGGCTAAGGATGTCGCCTCTGCTTTTAACATTGCCTCTTTTAATGCAGGTATTGCTATAGGTGCCTATCTGGGCGGCGTAGTTAATGACTCCATCGGTTTGATTCATACCACCTGGGTTGGTGCATTAATGGTGCTCATTGCGGCAATGCTGACGATATGGGCCAAACATCTGGAACAGCAGGTCACAGCGCATTCAGACAAGTTGGATAAAAGGGAGCCTAACTTCATTAAAGTTTAACCCGTTAAGTCAGCTATCTTCTGGTTGAAGAGAAAAAGTCTGAAACGGGAACCGGTTTCATATCCAATTTCGACAGACTATATACGTAACTATATACGCTGGATGCAATTTGATCTACTATGATTTGATTTTGTATCATGAAATTTTGGCAATCTCACTTTAAATGGAAATATTCACTCACCTTAAGGAGGATTTCTCATGACAACAGCACAACATCTGCAATCCACTACAACACTGCATAACGGCGTTCATATGCCTTGGTTTGGTCTGGGCGTATTCAAGGTTGAAGAAGGTTCCGAACTGATTGAAGCGGTAAAAAGCGCGGTTAAACACGGCTATCGCAGTATTGATACAGCTGCCATCTATGGTAACGAGTCCGGTGTAGGCCAGGCGATTGCCGAAGCACTGCAGGAGAACGGATTAAAGCGCGAAGACCTTTTTATTACCTCCAAAGTATGGAATGCGGACCTCGGATATGCCGAGACACTTGCCGCATTTGATACAACGATGAACAAGCTTGGACTGGATGTTCTGGACCTGTACCTGATTCACTGGCCCAAAGCCGGCAAATACAAAGGGGCATGGAAAGCCATGGAGGAATTGTACGCAGCAGGCCGAATCCGCGCAATTGGCGTAAGCAACTTCCAGATCCACCATCTGCAGGATCTGATACAGGATGCGCAGGTGAAACCTATGGTCAACCAGGTCGAATACCACCCACGTCTGACACAGGTTGAGTTAAAGGATTTTTGTGAGCAGCATGGCATTCAGCTTGAGGCCTGGTCACCGCTCATGCAGGGTGAACTGTTGGACAATCCTGTACTCACAGAGATCGCTGCAGCCAAAGGCAAGTCTGTCGCTCAAGTCATCCTGCGCTGGGATCTGCAAAATGGTGTTGTAACCATCCCGAAATCAACGAAGGAACATCGGATTATTGAGAATGCGGCCATTTATGACTTCGAGCTGTCCGCGGAAGAGATGCAGCGCATCAATGCACTGAACGAGAACGTGCGTGTAGGTCCAGACCCGGACAACTTTGATTTCTGATTCTCATTCGTCTGTACAAAATAATACGCTGTCAACAAAGTCGATTGTTCATCAATCGGCTTTGTTTTTAATTTGGTTTTACATATTAAACTGGTTAATGAGTTTGTCCAGAATCTCCGACTGTTCGATGACCCTTCTTGAATCATTTTAGAATTTGATGTCAAGTTATAGAAAATAATTTTAAAGGCACAAAATGAGATCATTGAAAATATAAAATGCTCTTCTTTCCGTAAAAGCCAAAGAATGATTCACTTCAACTTAGCTTCAAAGAGTTCTGAATGAGCTTTGATCTTCTCAAAAAACGCCAAGCATGAATGTATAATTTTACTACTCCCCATAGCTATGGATAAATTCAACCCTTCTAACATAAGCTCCGTGGAAGCATGAATATCCTTATTCTCATTGAATCGGTAAACTGCCAAATCACCTAAAAACTGAACATATCTCTCTTTAACTATCGTCGATTTATACTCGCCAAACGCAGCTTTTCCCGATTGATAAGGGATATACTCTGCGAACCGCTCCAAGATTTTATCTATGTTGAAATGGTACTGATTCGCCGCCTGAATCATGTGCCACAAAGCAAGGAATATCTCTCCTTCACGGCCTGCTATATAATCCGCATATTCATTGATGACACCTACCTCTCCCGACATCAAACGATACAGATATGTATTAGCGACCGCCCATTCCGAAAACTGCCCAATAATCTGCCGGGCTTCCTCATCCTGCTCTCGAATCCAGCATTCCCCGCTGTTATACAATGCAACAAATTCCAATGCTCTCTGGTAATCACCGCAATGTTCACTTGCTGTAGCTTGAGACAGATAGGCATATAAAATATAGTAATAAAACGGTCTTTCAGCACGCTTCCTTTCTTCTGTGGGGCGTAGAGAACGATGCTGCATCTCATATTGTATTACTGCGATACGCTGCATTTCTTTAGCTAATATATCAACCTTTTCCCATTTATGAGCCATTCCAAAAACATGCATTAGTTGTTTTAACGCATCAAGCTGATCAGCTTCATCCAGTCGATTCACGTATATTTCAAACTGAGCGGCTGCACGTACATTTTCCTCCATATCTTCTCCGAGACTAATTAAAAACAACCGATATTGGCTGAGCGCAAGACGCTCAGAATGCTGATATTTCTCTGCTTCACTCACACCTCTATAGAGAATTCCAGCAGCCGCATGTTTGTTATCCTCAAATAACTCTTCAGCCATATCAAATAATACGGGAACATAAGAAAGGTCTTCTAATATACGGTTAGTTACCTGCTGGATACAATCAATCCGATCTATATCAGCGCAGCGGAATATAAAGGGTCTTATACGCCTGATGGTGATTAGAGTAGAGAAGCACTCATCGATATAATCACTAAAAAAGTAGTCTTCGGGTAAGCCCATTCCGGCAGTAATCGCTGCGAGTTGATTCATTGATATAGGTTTATTACCTTGTAATATACGACTGAGGGTTCCTGAGTTGATGCCAGAGCGATGAGCGAAATGGGAATGTTTTATCTGATTATCCTGTATGTATTGCATCAATTGTTCTCGAATTGAATTTGCCCGCTCCATTATGCTCACCTCCACAAATATACAAGTAATAGGTTAATAACCTATTATAACTATATCAGCTAAGATCCATCATGGGACCATAATAAAAGTATCATCTAACATTTGATCTTCAAAAGTGAAAGTTAACAAACAAATTGAATAGACCTTACCTGTTAAGCTGTACTCTACGCTATATTCTGCTCCTCTGGCATTTATCCAAGCTGCAGCCGAGAGCAAAACTTGGTGTTAAACCAGCGCTTCTATTCCATATATCTTCTAAATGAGAGGTGAGGTGCATGGGTTCAGCTAAAATGAAGCGGTTCTAACTTGTTTCGATCTCCATCGGTTCAATGTTTATTCTGTCCGGGTAAAAAAGAAATTGAAACACTTCAGGCAGAGCACAGAGCATTGGAGAAACAAATCACAAATCTTCTTAAAAAGTAAAGCACCAAAGAGGCTGCTCTAAATTCGATCCGAAATTTAGATACAGCCTCTGCTCGCCTTGTAAACAATACCCACCGAAATATATCACTGCCTGATCTCGCCAAGAAATCCAGCACCCTAGATTTCATTCCAGCCTCTACTTCCAGCACTGCTCTGACTCCAGCTCTACCTTGATGCTGGCTTCGAACTCAAGCTCTACACCGGCTCTTCCTTCTACGTACACTTCGGTTCAGCTCCAGGTCTGAGTGAATTTCCAGTCCCAGTTTATATGAAAGGCTTCCAGCCGTCATCCCCTGATAGAACGCGGGATAACTCATACTCGGCTGCATCTTCGTCCGTCAGTATTCTGGACCATGACACACGATCGTCCGCACCTTTTGCTCCGGGTCCGGCACTTTTATATTCTGCATAATGGACCGTCGCTTCCGCTTCAGACTTGTCCCAGTTGTGCCAGCCCTCTTGTTTCACATGCGCGCCAAGCCAGCAGTTCAAGAAACAGACTTTGGCATGATTACGCCATGGCCTGCCCAGATAGACCGATTGTGGAGGAGCATTGCTGGTCAGATCACAGTCTACAAATATATACCCGTAAGGAACATCCTCTGGTGTAGAAGCTGCCGTAATCCAGCCATTCACCTGCCCTTCCGCGGCCTCCGCTTCCGTCAGACGGCTCTTCGTAAAAATCTCGCAGCCCTTAAACACAACCGTAGCCGAGCCAAAAATAAAATCGATATCCCCTTCGATATAACAATTCTCGAAATACTGTCTTAACTTACGCCGCTCCGCACCGTCCCGCGGCCCGCCGAAATAACTGCGGTCCAAAGGCTGCTCGGGCAGCGGTCCCGTAAAGATTGTATCCTGATAACCGATAAAACGGCAGCTGTGAAACACCGCACGGTCCCCATCCACATAAACGGCCAGCGCCTGCCCTACCTCTTTGCCCGGTCCGGCCGAGTTCACAAAGGAGATTCCTTCCGCTGTAAAATCATCTGCTCCGATAAATGCTGTGTAGGAATGGAACGTATGGTACTGCGAGCCGTCCGCAAATCTCTTGAGCGCATGATCATCGTAGGTGATGATCGTCTGCTCGGCCCCTTCACCAATCAGATGAATGCCCGGCTTCTCCATGTGCAGCTTTTCATAATATACGCCTGCCTTCACTCGAATTGGAAGACTGCCGCGGTCGCTACCACTGCCCATATCACTGACTCCAACACACCCATTACTATTGTCCGGCAGCGCATCGATTGCAGCCTGAATGCTCGAATAATCTCCCGATCCATCAGAAGCAACAGTGATATAAGAGGGCGCTGACTCCGCTTCCAACTCCGCTGCCAGCTGTACTTCCGGCAAGCGATGCTCCGTCATGGCAAACGCTCCATTTCCAGTGCGGCCAGCAGCAGCGGGGCAACGCCCATAAAGGAATCGCTTACAACTGCCTCGCTGACATAATAACCATATGATCCATCACGATCCAGACTCAGTCCCGCCCCATGACATATGCCGTTTAACCGCACACCTTCAGCCGTCTCCTCGACCAATCTGGAGGTAAGCCCCTGCCAGCCTTTCTCTGCAGCTGCTCTAAAGTGAGGTTCCAGATATCGCAGGCGGACTCCTTTTGCAAGTGCATATACAAACATACTTGAACCTGAAGCTTCCAAATAGTTTCCTTTGCGGAATCCTTGATCCAGCACCTGGAACCAGAGTCCGCTCTCCTGCTCCTGTATACGTACCAATGCATTACACATCCGCTCAAAGATGCCAATAATCGTACCCCGTTTGGGATGATTCAGTGGAAAATGCTCCACACTGTCCACAATTGCCATCGCATACCAGCCCATCGCTCGGCTCCAGAAGTGCGGAGAACATCCCGTCTGGGAATCTGCCCAGATCTGCTCCTTCGACTCATCCCACCCGTGATACAGCAGTCCGGTACGTGGATCGCGTGTCTTTCGTTCAATCAGCAAAATCTGATGGGCCACCTCATCCCATAAATCCGGACGCTGGAACGTCTTTGCATACTGGGAGAGAAAAGGGGAAGACATGTACAGCCCATCCAGCCACATCTGGAATGGATAGATTTTTTTGTGCCAGAATCCTCCCTCGGACGTTCGGGGCTGGCCCGCAAGCTGTGCGGCAAGCAGATGAGCTGCCTCCGCGTAGCGCCCATCCTCAGCACCTTCCAGTAACGCAAACAGGTTTTTCCCTTGATTAATCTGATCCAGATTATATTCTTCCAAGGAGTAAGTACCGATGGAGCCATCTGGCTGCACATACAGGTCCATATGTTTTTTCATAAAATCGATATATTCCTGCCTGTTATACTCTTCCCCTGTTCGTGCCACAGCCATTAACGTCATGCCCTCCACATATGCCCATCGTCCTGAAGGAAATGCATGAAAGCCTTCCTCGTTACACTGCTGCATAATCGAAGCTGCAATTCGCTCGGACCAGGATAACTGTGTCTGTACCTGCATCGCGGTACCTCCTAGTATTTTGTATTGGTTCGAATAATGACGTACATCGGATCTGTTACTAATCACTGCTCTCATTCTGCTCATTCTTTCTACGAAATCCGGCATTACTGCCGGCACACTGCTGTTGAATTACGCAAATTCAGCTTCGGCTGGATGACAACCGGTACATCCACCTGCTCGTCACGGATCAGGGATACAATCAGCTCGGCCGCCTGAACAGCGAGTTCATCCAGCGGCGGACCGATGGTGGTCAGCGCGACTTCGGCATACTGCATATCAGGCAGATCGTCATAGCCAATGATCGAGATGTCACGCGGCACGCTGTAACCTGCTTCGAGAAGCGCCCGAAGCGCCCCCCGTGTCACGAGGTTGTTCAGGCCGATAAATGCCGTTGGAGACTCAGGGCCAAACGTATAATTTCGGATGGCAAAATAGCCATCTTCCCATGAAGAGTAAGCTGGCAGCACATCGTCCTCATTAAAAGTCAGACCCGTGCGCTCGCAGCGCTTCCCTATACCCTTCCAGCTTGACATGCTGTGAGTTGCCGATGAATCCGATGCGGCTGTGACCGAATGATTTCAGATGCTCCACTGCTTTGAACAGGCCCTCCTTACGATCAATCTTGATGTAAGGCGAATTCGGGGCTTCATCTGTACCGAGTACGAAACATGGCATGTTCAGCGTTGCGAATTTTTTCCAAAATGCATCCCGGTTGTCGAGTGCATAGTCCCACAGAATACAACCATCCACCCGCAGCTGGCTGAACACATCCACCCCGTCATCGGCTGCAACCAGAATCATCTGATATCCTCGCTTCTTCAGCTCGGTATGCAGGCTGCCTGATATGTTGGAGAACAATGGATTGCTCAGCTCATCCAGCACAAAACCAATGATATTGCTCCTGCCGGTAGAGAGCTGCCGGGCCAGCATGTTTTTCCGGTATTGGTGTTTTTCCGCTACCGCAAGCACCTTCTGCTTGGTTGCCGGTTTAATTCGGGGATCGTCATTCAGTGCCTTCGATACTGTGCTGTAGCTCACCCCCGCCAGTTTGGCTATATCTTTAATGGTAATCAAATGGAATCAACACCTCTCATATGCCTGAAACCTGTTTCTATTTCTGTGCAGCTTTATAGCGATCATATTGAGCCTGTCTGCCTGCAATCACTTGTTCAACATTCATGCTCTTCAGAGTCTCGATATAACTGTCGAACTGATCCAGACTTGCGTCACCGCTAATAAACTTGAAGTTCATCTCTTCCACATAGGTGGTGATGTCAGGCATCGACATGCTTTCAACGCTTGCTTCATCCGGAAGCGCGTACACAAACGGGAACGGCTCACGCACATATTTTTCTAACTCTTTGTCCAGCTTCGCATGCCATGGTGCAACGATGGAATCTGCCGAATCTGTGGATTGGATATTGGGCAGATTGACCGGACCAATTCCGAGCTTCTGGATATATTCATTGTCTTTACCTTTATCCGTGAATTTCTTTACACCGTTCTCTTCTGTATAGGTATCATCCTTGATCCCCCAAGTGTAATACGTCTGTGCTTCATCACTGACGGCATAATCCAGGAAGCGGAAAGCAAGTTCCGGATTTTTGCTGTCCTTACTGATGCCGAAGATGCCGCTAACCGGTGTACGTCCGATGTAGAACTGGTCTCCGTGCGGTCCTTTTAATGGCAGAATGCCTTTGATAATAGACTCTTCCGGCTTGTAATCCTTGAACAGCGGGCTGTACACCATCGACATATACCAGCTGAAGTTAAACGTTGCTCCAGTTACATCCTGGGAGATCCGTGAGGTAACCTGGTCACTCGTCGTGCTCGCATAGTCCACTCCAAGCAGACCTTCCTTATACAGACCATTCAAGTATGTCAGATATTCCTTGTAAGCTGGCTCATAATAACTGAAGTGCACTTTGCCTTGATCATCGGCATAGAAATTGTTAGACAGATCAAGTCCAAAGGCTGGGCCAAAGGCCATCGGTACAAACTTGGATTCCATAGACAATGGAATTTCATCTGCTTTGCCGTTGCCGTTCGGGTCGTCTGTTTTGAATTTGCGCAGCATCGCTGTGAACTCATCCAGTGTGGTCGGTTCGCTTAATCCCAGTTTTTTCAGCCAGCGCTCATTAACCATGAATACGGGCATGTAGTTTCGGGTCAGCGTCTGCTGCGGAATATAATACATTTTACCATCTGGCGTCGTTAAACTGGCTTTAACCGATGGAGACTTTTCATATATTTTTTTGAGATTGACTCCGTATTTGTCTACCAGATCATTAATCGGCATGAACAGACCGCTGTTAATGTATTTCATTAATTGGTCCTGATCCGGCAGGTACACGATATCCGGAAGCCCCGTACCCGCTGCCAGTCTTGGGTTCACAGCATCTGCGTAGTTCTGAGGAGGGATCAGATCCCAATCTACCTTCACACCTGCATTGCTCTCGATTTTCTTGACGATGGCTGCGGTAGACAAGTCTACGTTGGTTGTCCATGCGTTCGTTGCCAGGATAGACAGCTTCGCATCCGGTTGATCTGTTACCGGCCCGGCGCCGGTATAATTGAAGGCTTTTTCTGTACTCTCAGGTGTTTTCCCCGCATCGGTTCCTGCCCCTGTCCCCCCGCTGCAGCCCGCCAAACTGATCGCAAGTATCGCTGCAATGACACTTTTTCTTCCTGCCCCTTTGAATCTCATCCATCATTCCTCCTTGGTATGAATCCTTTTTGAACTCCCTTGATCCTTGAACAACCCTGTTTTCCACTTCATTCTGACAGAAAAGCCCAGCAGCAAAATCTATCCTTTCACGGCTCCGAGGGTAATGCCCTTAACGAAGTACCGCTGGATAAACGGGTAGATCATCACAATTGGCAGAATGCTGACCACAATAGATACATAACGAACCTGCAGCGTTGAAACCGCCAGTGCGCCGGATGTCATCGTACCACCCATCTTCTGCATAACCTCCGGCGAAGCCATGATCAGTACCCTTCGCAGGAACATCTGGAGGGGTCTGCATATCCTGTTTGCCCAAATACAGCAGGGCCGAGAAGAAGTTGTTCCAGTGGAATACGGCATAGTACAGCGTCAGCACCGCCAGTGTTGGCTTGATAATCGGAACAGCGAGACGATACAGCATCGTCATCTCATTGGCTCCATCAATGCTGGCGCTTTCAAAAATTTCATTCGGAATGCCTTCAAAAGCCGAGCGGCAGATCATCACGTTAAACGTAATCACCAGCACTGGCAGCACCATCACCCAGCGGGTATTGTACAGCCCCAGTGATGTAATCAGCATGTAGACCGGAATGAGGCCACCTGAGAAATACATGGTGAAAGCGATGAAAAAGTTCAGTTTGCGCCGCAGGAAAAACTGCTGTCTCGACAAGGGGAACGCGGCAAGGCAGGTGGCCACAATGTTCAGCAGCGTACCCACAACGGTATACCAGATGGTGTTATAAAAGGAAACCCACAACTCCTTGTACTGCAGGACCATCTGGTACCCTGACAAGGTGAATCCTACAGGCCAGAGCACCACTTTCTGTTTATCGATGGCATCCACCGAACTGAAGGAAATGCTGACAACGTACAGGAACGGATACAAGGTGACTACAACCGCCAGAATCGTCAGTAGATAGACGAAGACATAGAATAATCGGTCACTTCTCGATTTTTGCATACAGGTTCTCCTTTCTCTCTTGGTTCATTAGGCGTCTTACCAGAGTGACATTTTGGTAAGGCGGCGAGTCATCGTATTGGCTGCAAAAACAAGCACAAAGGTAATAATGGAGTTAAATAGTCCGATTGCTGTGGCGAAGCCATAATTCTGACCCTCGATCCCCATCCGGTATACATAGGTAGACAGCACATCTGCCGTTTCATAGGTGGCCCCGTTGTAGAGCAGGTATACTTTCTCGAAGCCTACGCTCATAATGCCGCCAAGCGACAGCAGCAGCAGAATGACAATGGTTGGTTTGATACTGGGTAGTGTAAGATGCCACAGCTCCTGAAATTTGTTCACGCCGTCGATTTTGCCGGAGTCATACATCTCGGGGTCAATCCCCATAATGGCTGCGATATAGATGATGGAGCTGAAGCCAAAGCTCTGCCAGATGTCAGAACTGGTGAAGATGGTGCGGAACCAGCTGGCATCCATCATGAAGTTTACTTTTTCCATACCGAGACTTGCGATCAGGGTGTTTACAATACCGTCTGTTGGTGACAGGAAGTTGATAATGATGCCGGCCACCACAACGGTGGAGATAAAGTGAGGAAGGTACGTAACCGTTTGCGCGAAGCGTTTAAAGGTTCGGTTCTTAATCTCTACGATGCAGACTGCAAATAGGATGGGGATGGAGAAACCGAACAAAAGCGGAAGAAAAGCCAGTAAAAAGGTGTTGCGCAGCAGCCGCCAGAAGTAGATCGAGTTCACAAACTGCTCAAACCAGCGCAGCCCCACCCATTCGCCACTGAACATGCCTTGACCTGGTATAAAGTTACGAAAGGCAAGAAGTACACCCGGCATGGGCAGATACATGAAGATGAGATAATACAGAAAGATTGGTGAGAACATCAGCAGCAGATACTTATCCCGCCGGATGAGACCCAGCAGCGTAGACATGCGTTTTTTCAACGTAACCACTCCCCTTCGCTTCATAATTACAACGTTTGAATTTTTTGATAAAATAGATTTCTGTTCTGCCGACATGGTCTAATATTGATGCACATACAACTCTGTATTAACCTCTATTATACAAGTATATATATGCGAGAATTGTTGAGCAAAGTATCTTTTGAGTTTCAATCACACCTTCTCAGTCCGTGTTTACATCGTAATTACAACGTTGTAATTTTAATTTAAATGTATACGCTTACATAAACTTTTTCCCATCTTAGCAAAGTCTTCACTGTTTGGCAACAACAAATATTAGAGGCCTGCCCTTACGTCCCAATTCAACATTGAATCTGCTCGGAATCTGTGCCTACAATAAAGATATTGAAGCAGGCTCACGTGTAACTCAAACAGCGATATGGAAGAGAGGACGTTTGGAATGATCATTGATGTACAGCATGTTACTTGGAAAAGAGGGCCGCTCACGCTGCTGCATGATGTCAGCTGGCGTGTAAACAAAGGCGAACACTGGGCGCTGCTTGGCCTGAACGGCTCCGGCAAAACAACGCTTCTCAATATGATTACAGGTTACCTGTGGCCAACCGAAGGCAGCATCTCGGTACTTGGTCATGAATATGGCAGTGTGGACCTGCGCGAGCTTCGAAAGTCGATCGGCTGGGTGAGCTCCTCTCTGCAGGAGAAACTGCATGCTTCCGACCGCACGCAGTATGTCGTAATCAGCGGCAAACATGCCACCATTGGCCTGTATGACAAGTTGGCAGATGAAGATCTGGAGCAGGCCAGGCACTGGATGCACACACTGGGCTGCCAGCATCTGTGGGATCGCGAATACCGCACCTGCTCCCAAGGAGAGAAGCAAAAACTTCTTATTGCCCGCGCCTTGATGGCAAATCCGCAGCTGCTCATTCTCGACGAGCCCTGTAATGGGCTTGATCTATTCTCCAGAGAGCGTCTGCTGGACAGCATAAGTGAACTCACAGCTCAAGCTGATACGCCTTCCCTGATCTATGTCACACATCATACAGAGGAAATACTGCCTGTCTTCCGGCACAGCCTGCTGCTCCGCCGGGGAGAAGTGTTCGGCAGCGGATTAACCTCTGATCTGATGACTAAGAGTGTATTAAGTGATTTCTTTGAAGCCCCGGTAGAGGTGGAGCAGCATGGTGAGCGAGTCTATGTTCGAGCAGCTGCAGCTGAAGGTTAGATGCATCAGAATAGATTCACAGCATCAGGGATAAATCATAAGCAAAGCCCAAAATCTTATCCACATGTGGATAGTTTTTGGGCTTTTCACTCCTATATGTTGTGTTATCCACTGTTTTCTGTGCAGAACTTTCCCTAAATTGAGTATAACTTACTCACTTCAGTTTACGTGCGGACAGAAACAGAAAGAGCGGAATACGCTGTCTTCGCAGATACGTCTCTTCATCCGTGAAAAAAGCACGCTGCGGTGCCGACTCACGCAGCTGCTCCACACGAAACCCGGCCTGCTGCAGTGCTGTGTAATAGGATTCAATGGATCGGTGCATTTTTTTGACCGAACCCCCAAGCCACTCCTGCTCGCGGAAACCTTCGACGAAATACTGATCCACAATCCAGTTCGTCCGTATTCCAGAAGGCTGCAGCGTGGATGTAATGACCGGGTGTTCTACCGAGAATATAAAGGAACCGTTCGTTTTCAAAGCACCGTATACACTGCGAAACAGGTGATCCACATCCTTAACGTAATGAATTGCTAATCTTGAGATGGCCAAGTCGTATGTGTCCGCAGGATACGTCCACTCCTCCAGATAAGACTGCTCAATCCGGGCATTTAATCCCTGAACTGATTTGCGGGCAGCCTGAACCATATTGGTCGATCCTTCAATTCCTGTGTAGGATAAACCTTTATGCTGTTTCCCCAACAGTTCAGCTGCAAACCCTGCGTCCCCACAGCCAAGATCCAGAATATTCTTACCCGCAGCATCGCCAATCAACTCCAGCATAACCGGCTTCTCCAGTGTATCATTGGCATTGTCCTGCCCCTGCCTGCGTTCCATATACGTCTGAAATACAGCATCATTGTCATAGAAATCCGAACCTCTTTCACCCATATCTGTATCGTCCTCCATTCGTTCATGAGCTGCACATCCATCATTTAACCATTTAGGGATTCTCTCCTGTCTGGAATCTGTGAAAGTATACCAGACATAAACGACTCCTGCCATAACAAAAAGACTGCTCACAGATTCCGTCTGTAAACAGTCTCTCATCGTCTATCCAAAGCGTTCGGTCTTGTACCATTTGCTCTCCCGTTTGCGGATCTTGTCCATCAGCAGATTGTAGAATGCCCGAATCGAGATCAGAATGAAGAGCTGCGCGTACGTGAAATACGATACGCATGAATAGATAAAATTGCGGGTGTTGCTCTGCCCGATATCGGCAGCGAGCGCCAGATTAATCTGCAGCACATAGATGAAGTACATCAGTGCCCACCCAATCACGAGATAAACGTAAGCATCTCCTGCGAACTGGAACGGAGAACTTACTTCCGGTTTGAACATAGCGATGACCTGATATACGAGGTTCACGACAAAAATAATGTCTGACACGATAATGGCCAGCATAAACCAGAAGTAGCTCACGGCATAGTAGAGAACGAGCAGTTTGTTGCGCCAACTGGAACGATTAAACAGGTTATGAATGTTATCCAGAACAACCTGGTAGTTCCCTTTAGCCCAGCGTTCACGCTGCTTCATGTAGACGCGCAGCTGCTCCGGCTCCTGCTGATATGCTTCTGCCTGCGGCGCAAGTGCAACCAGCTGTCCCCGGTTCATGATCTCAAATGAGAGGGCGGTATCTTCCGTAATGGCAGTGACATCCCAGCCGCCGATCTCACGAATGAGACTTGTCTTGATGATATAATTGGTACCTGGAATCGTTCCCAGCTTGAACAGCTCCCACAGCCCCGTGTGGTAAACACGCTGCGATGTAATAATTTCGAGATTAATACATTTGGAGAGAAAGTTCTGCCCCCGGTTACGTGCTTTGTTACGACCAAACACGACACCATACTGCTCCGGGTTTTCCAGCGATTTTTGCGCGAGAAACATCAATGAATTCCGCTCCGGTGCAGCATCTGCATCGAATATGCAGATCCATTCGCCCGTCGCCAGTTCCAGCCCATCGTTCAGTGCACCGGATTTGCCGCCGGTGCCTTTACGCTCGAGAACCGTGACTTTGCGATGCATATAACTGGTCTGACTTAGGAACGACTGCAGCCGATCTGCAGTATCATCCGTACAATTATCCGCAATGACAATTACCTGCACCTTATCTTCCGGGTAGTTGAGACGCAAAATATGCTCTACCGTTGCTACAATAACCAGACCTTCGTTATGAGCGGGTACCATGACAGTTACGGTTGGGTATTGCTCCATATTGTCCGGGATCTGAATGCCTCTCTTTTCCTGCTTGCGAATAAATCGAATGGCTCCAGCCATAATGACGATGGATTCAAATACCGCAATCCAGATACTAAATATCGATAAGATCAGAATGATATCAGCCACCCGTTTTCCTCCGATCATATCTCCGGATCACCCTGGAGCGAAAACGAAGCGTTGCTATCGTTAACCCGATTGTAAATACCGCAAAAATACAGCTGACAGCAATACAAATCGGGATAAACCAGGACATGTAATCCATTCGCATCGCTCCTTCCTGTTAGATATATTCCCCAATGAGGTCCGTCTCTGTATTTCGCTCAAGCGCAGCCAGCACAGCATCCAGATTTTCATACTTGCTGAACTGCTCCTTATGGAATACCAGTGCACCGGATTTAATAACGGTCTGCAGTTCATTTCCCCGTTTGTCCAGCACCTCGAGATCCATTACACTTTGTTTGATCCGGCGGGTAAGCATCGGCAGGTATTCCACATTCACCATGGGACATAAAATAACGAAGCGACCACGATCTACGAAAAATTTGTGATCCTCGTATCGAATCTGCTTCTGAATGGTCTGTGAGATCTCAAGCAGGAATTGTGCATACCGCACCGAACCAAGGGACTCCTGCACAAGTGGTAGAAATTCGATCTTGAACATCGCGATACTGAAACCGTAACAATCTGAATAACGACGGGCGAGATTGCTCTGCTTGATTAATGTATCGTGTAATGCATCTTTATTGCCCAGGGTGGTATCCAGATCAATCTCAGGATTTTGATTTTTCATCTGCTCAAGACGTTCAATTACCCTTGCACTTCGCACAAGTCTTCTCTTGATGAATGCAGCGACGATGACATTCGCCGGAATCAGCAGCCACCAGGAAAACACAAGCACATTGGGATCCGCGAATGTCACCAGCCAAACAAAATAGATGACCAGGTATACAAATACCAGCACGACGGATACACCAACAGGAAGCAAAAGGCCTAAAGCGAGTGCCCCAAGCGATGCAATGCTGAGCGCGGCATTAAGGCTGGTATAACTCTGGTTCATGTACAAGTGAAGATACACGAGGAGCTGCTGCACGATGGCAAGGCTGATCAAGACGGCATATCCCCAGGCAAGACGATGAGTAGGTGCTTTATTTTTCATAGGCCTCCTTCGCTGCATCGAATATCAGGTTCACTCGGTGCCCATATATCTTTTAATTAAAACGATAAACTCAGAAACTTCTACAAAAAGTGACAATATCATCTACTAATATATAACCATATTATCAGTGATTATATAATTATAAATTTACTTTTTGAGAAAATTATACAATTTTGTTTCTCCAAGCAGCGGAAACAGATTGTCGAACAGATGAGTGTTTCCATCGAACACATAACCGCCCGGGTACCGTGCATCCTGCCCCCGGAAGGTAAGCATATGTTTGTACAATTGTTTGGCCCAAGCCGGATCATCTGTGCGAACAGCGAGCAGGATGGCCAAGCCATACACTGACGCCGATTCGTAATTAACGGCAGGTGTGCGTGCTTTTCGATCATACTGTCCGGGGAGCCTGCCCCGGGTGTCATATTCTTTTTTTAGAAAAGCGATAAGCTTGTCGGGTTTGTTTCCCGTCTCCATCACATGATTCGCTACAATAAGCTGATCAATCAAACTCACCTTGTCATCATAAGCGTAAGACAGGGTGCTTACGTTGATGCTCTTCGGATAGAATAATCCATCGTCAGGCATTTTATGCAGTACACTTTCATAGCGCATATAGGCATCCGGCTCCAGCATCTGATGATCTCTCATCGCCTGCAGTGCGGCTATGTCTACATAGACCAAACTGAGTGTATCCGCAGCATGACCTATTTTAAAATCATAAAAATCGACCATATACCCCTTCTGCTCGGTTCTCTTCGTCAACGTACGAGAAAGCGCCGATGCTGCCGCCAGTCTGTCTGCTCTGCCCTGCTCCCACTTGTCAGCTGCCTGCAGCAGCGCTCCCACAATTCGCAGGTCGTCCCCCAGCGCATTCGTCGTGACATGAGCATCCCCCTGAGGATCAAGTTTCCAAGCAATATATAAATCCGGCCGGATCACGTAATATGCCTGGAGCTGCTTGAATGCCTGCTCGAACAAAGGCTCGTTATCACTCGCCAAAGCATACTGCATCCACAGTCCAAGCGATTCCGACAACGCTTCTCGGCCTGCCGCGATTTCTGCCCTTTCGGATGCTGCATCCTGCAGATAGGTGGCAAGAGTACCATTCGGATTTGTCATATGTTCTTCAATAAAAACGGCCGTAGGCGATACCTTCTCCATGACGAATCGCTCCCTCCACAGCAGTACTATCAGCAAAGATGCGGCAGCAAGAAGCAGTACGAACACTGAACGCTTGTTATGAAAAATAAACTTCACACCATTCCTCCTGATCGGAATATACGACGAAGCGGCCTGCCCCTCTCTGTGTAAGACAGAAGGTCTCATCCCAAGTGTGCGCTTAATCAAGGTTATCCATGTATGAGCGGCGTCCGCCCTTTTTAACAAATTTCCAATCCACCTCAATATTATGCCTCATCTTCCGCAGCAGACGGATCGCTGTATGTATCTCTTCCTCTGACATGCCATGCAGCGTAACCTGATCTGAATGCACTCCTTCTCTGCGAATGAATTCCCAAGCTTCAAGCCCTGCCTCGGTTGGATAAAGAACCTTATTCTTTTTATTACCCAATGCGGACTTTTTTACAATAAAGCCGTCTGATTCCAGTTTGCTGATTGCTCTGGCTGCCGTTGTACGATCAACCTTGAGCAGTTCGGCCAGCTGGTTAGGGATAATACCGGGATTCTCGCAGATGCGGTATAAATATAAATACTGTCCACGAGACAAATTGAATTGCTGAAACTCAACGTTGCTGATGGAATCCAGACAGCGGGCGATCATGCCAATCTCTCGCAGCACTTCTCTCGGATCGTTTGATTCATTCACAGAGCCCACTCCCCTATAAAATTGTTGCATTCGCAACATAAATAATGTTATAACTACACTTAGTTTATCACGTTCAGTTCTATTACCCTATTACATTACGATTATGCAGAGGAGAAATATTTATGGAAATAACGATTGTTCAGGCAAACACCCAAGAGCTTCTTGATGCATGCTTTGCCATTCGCACCGCCATTTTTGTCGAAGAACAGGGTGTGCCTGCTGCCGATGAATTTGATGCATATGATGCGTTAGGAACAGAAGCACGCCACATCCTGCTGTATGTAGACGGAGTGCCTGCCGCTTCCTCCAGACTGCGCATTGTGGAGCAGGTGGCGAAGCTTGAACGAATCTGCGTAATGTTGGACTACCGCAAACATGGCCTGGGCCGGAAGTTAATTATCAAGCTGGAGGAGATGGCAGCAGCAGATGGGCTGGAGAAAGCCAAGCTGCACGCACAGGTTCAGGCCTCCGGCTTCTATGAACGTCTGGGCTACGCTCCAGCTTCTGATGTATTTATGGAAGATGGCATTCCCCATCTATTGATGACAAAAAAGCTGAATTAGGCTGCAAATACTCTCATTACGAATCAGCTCACGATTTAAGAAATGAAGAAGTTACCCTGCTGTCTTAAAAAAACGCCTCGATCCTCACTTCATTAGTGATTGGATCAAGGCGTTTGTTGTATACATAGACATTAAATAACAAGGGCAGCGTTACTTCACGTTGAAGCACTGTGCATGTGCAATCGGCTTTATGCACCGCATCATATGTAGTGCTTCGCCTCCGATACGAGCTTCCTGCTTCTTGTTTCATGAAAGGGTAATTTGGTACCCGCTTAGCTTTAGCCCATAGCCAGACGGCTTGTATCTGCTTTTGCAGCTGCTTTGCCATCTGTCTTTGCTTCTGCATTGTTTTTCATCTGCTTGCTCCGCAGCTGTCCGCAAGCAGCATCAATATCTGTACCATGCTCCATACGTACCGTGGAGTTAATATTATTCTTTTTCAACGTATCGTAGAAGCCCAAGATGGACTCTTCCGTACTCCGCTGATATTGACTGTGCTCATCCACCGGGTTGTATGGAATCAGATTAACACTCACCATGCTCTTCCGGCTTGATAACAGTGCAGCCAGTTCCGCAGCGTGTTCGCGCTGATCGTTCACATCACGAAGCAGAATGTATTCAAACATGATACGTTTGTTTGTTTTCTCCAGATAATAATCCACCGCATCCATCAATTGTTCGATTGGGAACGCCCGGTTGATTTTCATGATCTGGGTGCGCAGCTCATTATTCGGTGCATGCAGCGAGATCGCAAGGTTTACCTGTAGACTGCTGTCTGCAAATTCCTTAATTTTATCCGGTAACCCGCTTGTGGACACTGTGATACGTTTCGCCGCAAGAGCCAGCCCTTTGCGATCCTTAACCACTTCGATAAAGCTGCTCATATGCTCGAAGTTGTCAAACGGTTCACCAATCCCCATCACAACGACGTTGGTGACGCGCTCCCCTTGTCCCGCTGCATCCAGATGACGCTGTACGTGCATAATTTGCTCCACAATCTCTCCTGCGGAGAGGTCACGGCTTTTCTTAATCAGACCACTCGCGCAGAAGCTGCAGCCGATATTACATCCGACCTGGGTAGTAACACAGACGGTCAAGCCGTACTTTTGCCGCATGAGCACTGTCTCGATCAGATTGCCGTCCTGCAAACGGAGCAGGAATTTCACCGTGCCGTCTGCTGATTCCTGCTTCACATGTTCACTCAGTGAATTCATCGTGAAATGCTCAGCGAGTACATCCAGGCACTCCTGACGGACATCGGACATACCGTCAAAATTGTGTGCCCGCTCCTGGTATAACCATTCCCAGATGCGGGAAGCGCGAGATTTCTTCTGCCCATGCTCGGGCAGCCAATCACGTAATTGCTCTAATGTTAATCCATATATGGATGATTTAATCATGGTATAAACCTCTTTTCGCAAAAAGCATATGGCTCATCGGTCGTCTTACCCAAAAAACCTCTACTCTGTATTGTCCCAAAATTAACAGGGGAACACAAGGGCTTTTGCATTTCTTCCAAGAGGTTTTACGCTTGGTAAATCTGCGCAGCAGCCCTTAGAAGTGAATAATGCCTGATGTATGCAGCAGCACAAGCAGAACCAGAATCGGTGCAATATATCGCAGCATGAACAGCCAGATGCGGAACCAGCCAGATGTCAGACCGGATGCTTCAGCCGCTGTCTTCCAGAAATATCCCGCGAAAATGGTCACTAACAATCCGCCTACAGGCAGCATAATATTGGACGCCGCGAAGTCCAGCCAGTCGAATACATTCTTCGATCCAATTTTCCATTCGGGGAACAATCCGAGCGACAGCACGGAAGGAAGCCCCACGATGAATACAGCCAGAGAAATGACCCATACAGCACGGTTACGGCTCCAGGAGAGACGTTCCATGAAATATTTTACGGGAACCTCGAGCAGTGATACCGCTGAAGTCAGCGCTGCAATGGCCAGCAAAACAAAGAACAACCCGGCAAACAGGAATCCCAGCGGCATTGCCGAGAATGCTGCAGGCAGCGCAATGAAGATCAGAGAAGGGCCTTGGTCAGGCGCAATGCCAAATGAGAAGGTCGTCGGAAAAATGATCAGACCTGCGATAAAGGCATAGAGCAGGTCACCCGCACCAACAGCTACTGTTGCTGCACCGAGAGATTGGCTTTTATCTACATACGATCCGTAGGTCACGAGAATACCCATACCAAGCGACAGGGAGAAGAAGGCATGTCCAAGCGCAACCAGCGCCGACTCCGTTGTCAGCTGGGAGAAGTCCGGATTCAGGAAAAAGGATACCCCGGCACCTGAGCCCGGCAGTGTAACTGCTCGAATCATCAGGATAATCAGCAAAACCAGCATGGCTGGAATCAGAATTTTGTTAAACTTCTCGATCCCGTTGGATATACCCTTCGCTACAATCCAGCCTGTAATCAGGACGGCAGCCAACTGCCATACAATCGGCATATAACCGCCTACAAATGTATTGAACTGTCCGGCATAATCCGAATTGTTAAACAACGTGCCGCTGAATGAAGTTACAGCATACTGCAATGTCCAACCCGCGATGATGACGTAGAAGGACAGAATGATAAACGGTGTTAATACCTGCAGGCAAACCCGCTGCCAGCCAGCCTTTATGCCCGCCTGCTTTGATAAACGCAGTTGCTGCACTCCCCCGTCCACTGCGTCCGATAGCCAGCTCAGCAAGGAGGACCGGCAGACCGATCAGCAATAAACAGACAATAAAGAGCAGGAAAAATGCCGCTCCTCCATTTTCACCCGTGATATACGGGAATTTCCACATGTTACCGAGACCCACGGAGCTCCCGATCGCTGCCAGAATGAAACCGGCACGCGAGAAGCGCTCCCCTTTGCTGCCGTTGTTAGGGTCCAGTTCAGACTTACTCAAATTCATTGTATCTACTCCATCACTTTAAAGTTTTCCCGTAATTATATACTACTCCGCTTGTCAGGTCATTCAAAAATAAAAATTTGTCGAAAAATCACCATATTGGGGGCTGATTCCAGTATGGGACAATTCTATGGAGCTTAACCATCCATCCCGTTAAAAACAAAAAAGAGACGCCTCAGACAGCCAATTCCAAGGCCTCTGGTGCATCTCTTTCATCTAAAGATTTCTGCTGCACTGGTCAAAGCGTTCGCTTTCACTCACCCGAAGCTGCGTTATGCTCTGTCTCCAGGTTGTCTAGACTTTGATCTCAAGCAGTTCATATTTGATGACACCCATGGGAGCATTCACATGGATAACACTGCCTACTTCTTTACCCATCAGCTCTTTGCCCAGTGGGCTCTCGTACGAAATTTTATTGTTGGATACATCCGCTTCTGCAGGACCGACCAGCTGATATTCAATCTTCTCAGCAAATTCAAGGTCGTTCAGCAGTACCGTTGAGCCGATGCTTACCTGGTTAGAATCGATATTGTCTGAGCTGATGACTCTTGCTTTCGTCAGCATTTTCTCCAGAATCAGAATACGGGTCTCCATAAATGCCTGATCATCTTTGGCTGAATGATACTCGCTGTTCTCCTTCAGGTCCCCGTAACTGATCGCAAGCTTCAGTCGTTCTGCCAGTTCCTTGCGCTTTACCGTTTTCAGTTCCTTCAGTTCTTCCTCCAGCTTTTCCAAGCCTTCCTGTGTCAAAATCACTTCATCATTAGCCATGTTTTCCATCTCCTAATCCTGCTATCTATCTCTATTCTAACCTATTTCCACTCCAAACGGTTAACATACCCCGGAAAAAGAAACCAAACTCCCATACATCGAAATAACTCCACACCGGGAATATGATGTGCATACCCTGTAATCCCTATACTTTACGGTCAATTGAATTGTACCGGTACAATTAGAGCAAACACATGTGTGCATTTCAGATGTTCACTTATACAATGAATTCAGGGCAGCAGCGTTCAATACAATGACCTGCAGCCCATCATATAACTTGAGGTGATCGAGATGAATGTTACATTGACTCCAGCTGAAATAAACGCTTATCTGAAACGGATAGGCTTGGATACGATCAAGAAACCGACTTTAGAATTCCTTGCCGAAATGCAGCAGGCACATATCCACCATTTATCTTGGCAAACGGTCGATATTTTTGCAGGTAGACCTGTGGGCATCGATCTGCAAGAATCCGTGCAGCTTATTCTACAAGGACGAAGCGGTTACTGTTTCCATTTGAATGGCGCATTCAGTGTTTTACTTCATTCCCTTGGATATAAAGTACATTGGCACCGCGCAGGTGTTCAGCCGCACGGAGAACAGCCGCGTGTAAACTCGTTCCATCTCGGTCTGTCCGTCTCTTTGCCAGATGAGGAACCGAATGTGGAACGTTGGATTGTAGATGTCGGTCTGGGCGGCATGCCTTTTGAACCGATCCCTCTCCGTTACGGAACCTATGGATCCGCGCCGTTTACTTATACTTTAATGCCTTCTTCCGTTGTTTCCGGTGGATGGAGGCTTGAATACGAGCTTAACGGGCCCAGTAAGGGAGTGGACTTCGATCCCGAGGAGCTCATCAGTTTGGATGAGTTTATTCCCAAACATGAATTCTACAGTCAATCTGCCGATTCGCCTTGGCATAACACATTTTTGCTCCGTCAGAGAGATCGAGGACACAGCTATGAGCTGCGTGGATGCATGCTTCGCACGCACGGAATCGAAGGCATTAGCAAGACGGAAATTCAAACCTACAATGAGTGGAAAGACATACTAACCAAGCTTTTCTTTGAACCGTTGGTGAATTATACGGAAAAAGAACGTAGGGAGATGTGGGATCAAATACAAATTGCGCATGAAGAATGGAAGAAAACACAACCAGCTTGATCCACTGGGGAAAACGCGAGATAAGGCTAAATATAGAGGAAAGCCTGTCATCCGTGCCGAATACAGCATCAGGTGATAAATGATGATAACTATACAAGTACTGCAAGTACCCTCTGTGATACCCGAAGTATACTGGGATCTTTTTCTGTCATCCGTCTCTGAGGAGCGGCGTGCACAAGCTTCTCGTTTTATACATCAAGCGGATGCCTATCGGTCCGTGCTGGGTGAAGTGCTGACCCGTGTAACTTTAAGCGAAATAACGGGAATAGGGGCAGACAAGCTTTCCTTTTCCCGCAGCATCTATGGTAAACCTTGCCTCGCTCAATACCCTGACAGGCCATTTAATGTCTCTCACTCTGGGGACTGGGTTGCTCTAATCTCCGGAGGGACAGATGAACTTGGTGTAGATGTGGAAAAAATAAGTCCGATCGATCTGCAGATCGCAGAGCGTTTCTTCTCGCCACAAGAGAATACGTATCTGGCAGCACAGCCTGTCGATCAACAGTTAAATACCTTTTATCGCCTGTGGACGCTAAAAGAAAGTTACATTAAAGCTATAGGCACAGGTCTGTCGCTGCCGCTGGATTCTTTTGCTATTCTCCCAAGCCAGTGGGTACAAGGGCAACAGGTTGATGATCTCTGTTGGCGCTGCACGCAAACTGGGCACGCAGAGTTAACAGGAAAGCTACAGCAAAAAGGGGAGCAGCTGAGCAGCGATGCAGAAGGTGATAAATACATACGCGTCATGCCCCATCGTTTCTACAGCCAGCCTCTGGATACAAAGCATATGCTGGCTGCCTGCACCGCCGATGGTGAACTGCCAATGAGACCGGAAGTTGTGACGTTGGATCAGATGTATACCAAGCTGGTGGAAGACGCTAACGCTGGGAGATGATATGTTTATGTTAGCCCGGTGGGGTTGAAGCAAAGTACCGGGCCTCCCCCAAGAAACGCTGCAAGTAACGTATTGGACGCGCGGGCGGTGTAGTCTTATTCACTACTCGTCCTTCTGTTTCAAAGGGAACCGTTAAGCTCCCATAGAACGCGACCCTTTAGTTCTCCCAAAGAACCGAGAACACATAAAGAAAAGGACAGCGACAAAAATGAGAACGAAAACTAAAAATTCAATCTTGTATCCAAAGCGATAAAAAAACGTGCCTGCTATTGGCCCAATTGTCATCCAGACATATCGGAAAAAGTTATAGACTCCCGTTGCACTTGCTCGATGATTCGGCATTTCATCAGCCAATATCGTGATCTGGACGGGGAGCGATAATCCAAGAGTCAAACCAAATATGGCCAAACTTATTGCCAGTGTGGAAATCGACAGTGACGCTGTCATTACGAACAACAGTATGGACATCATATTATATACCGCTAACAACAACAGCAACCTTTTGGCTTCGACATACTCCTGCAGACGTCCGCCAATCATGCTTCCGATGACGATGCAGACCGATATAGGCAAAAACAGCCACCCGATGCTGCTTGGCGTCAAGTCATATCCGTCGATCAAAATATTCGGAAGCAGCACAAGTAACGTATAGAAGACTGCGTACTGTACAGAACCTAGCACAACAATCGCCAGTCCGATGCGGTGAGTTAGTACCGCGGTCATCTGCTGAAGCCGAAATTGTCCCCCATTAACATGGGGCGTCCACGTCTCTGGCAAACCCAAAAATAAAATGAGCCAAAACAATAAACTCACTGCAAACAGAAGCCAAAATAAATGATCCACGCCGTAATGTTGTCCTACAATGCCACCTACGACTGGCCCCAGACCGGGCCCAAGTGCCACCAACATTTGATAGATCCCCATAGATCGTCCCCGTTTTTGCCCTTCAAACAAATCTCCGATGATGGTAATAGCTGCTACCGAACCCACGGCAACTCCCATAGCCTGCAGCGCCCGAAATATAATTAATTGCGTGACCGTATCAGACATCGCTGCGCCAATCGTGGCACATACATAAAACATAAATCCGATCAACAACATTTTACGCCTTCCATATCGATCCAGTAACGGACCGTAAACGAGCTGCATACAAGCAAAAAATATCGGATAGATAGCAATTGATAAGTTAACCGCGTCTTGAGAGGTTTGAAGCTTCTTCGCTAATTCTGGCAGCAACGGCGAGTAGAGGGTTTGTGTGAATGGACCAAAAAACGCTGCCAGAGAAACCAAATAAACCAATAACGATCTGCGCATCTTTCCACCTCCATAATCCCTATTTACAACGCTAATCATACAAAATATACTTACAAAAGATAAGTACACACTTTTTCGTGCAAAACTTACCGGAAGGGAAGTGTCGTTAGAGAATGTCTGCTGTTCAATATGAATTCAATGGCAAGCAGTATCAGTGTCCAATCGAGCTTTCAGTCTCTCTCTTCTCTGGAAAATGGAAAACAACAATTATATGCAAATTAATGGATGGCACAAAGCGATACGGGGAATTGAAGAAGCTCATTGACGGGATTAACCACAAGATGCTTGCTGAACAACTTCGTGAGCTCGAACAGGCAGGAATTATTAACCGCAAGGTCTATCCTGTCGTGCCGCCCAAAGTAGAATATGCTTTAACGGAGCTGGGTGAACAATTAACGCCAGCCATCCGTCTATTACAGCAGTGGGGCAGTCAGTTCGCAACAGAGCTCCCTCAGGAGTCCCCTGTTCAAATCTCCGTTCCTTTATCGGCGGATAGCTAGACCCTCCCTAGTCTCTCCGTAAGCGTACATCCAAAAAGGCAGCCTTGTGCATGATGAACATGCGGGGCTGCCTTTTTCAGCTTACTTACTACTTTGTAAGTATTGAACTAAAAAGTGAGTACTTACTTTTATAAAGTAAATTGACTATGATGTAAGGGCAAAACACACCTTCCGCAGAATGGAGAGATAACTATGAAAACGTTGATTATTGCGGCTCATCCCGATCTGGCCTCATCACGGATCAATCAGGCTTGGGTACAAGAATTACAGCAGCATGATCATATTACCGTGCACGACTTATACCGTCAGTATCCCACAGGAACGATCCATGAAAGACATGAACAGTTGCTGCTGGAGCAGCATGAACGCATCATCTTCCAATTCCCAATGTATTGGTATAGCAGCCCGCCACTTCTGAAGCAGTGGTTTGATACCGTGCTTCAGCCTGGATTTGCCTATGGGCCTGACGGAGGCAAGCTGCAAGGAAAACAGATAGGCGCAGCCGTATCGACTTTTGGTACAGCTGAATCATATCAGTCAGCCGGAACCAACCGCTTCACAATTGAAGAGCTGTTACGGCCTCTGGAGGCACTGGCACGTTATGTTGGCGCAGATTACCTACCTCCATATTCACTTCATGATGTATCCCATGTAACCGATGAGCAGTTGGAGCATAGCCGATCACAGTATCTCCTATATATAAACGCTCCTGCGGAGCAAACCGAAGTTCAACAATTCGGCTCTTGATGTCCTTTTTAGTCCAGCTTTCTCCACGGTAATAACCACCCAGCAAGCCGAACAACTCAAAGAGGGCTGCTCAGGTCTATAAAATAGCCCCTACAAGATGGACACTTAAAAAAGTCATCTTGTAGGTTTTTTTGTGTACATTGAATAAAAACTAGCGGTCAAGCGAATGTCCAAAAAACACTTTACGACTCAAGAGTTATTACAATCATTATCGAGGTCAATGGAACTTAAACAAGCTGCCGCCTGTACGATACAGACAGCAGCTTGAAATCGCCTAACCTTTTTTAAATTATCCTTTACAAGGGGTACAGTTTAATCCGGTGATAGACCTTCCCGGTGATCCGCTCCTTTGTCTGTGAAACCTGATTGTCTGCATGATTGATTTAATTTAGCTGTTGCTGCTGCATTTACGAGTTTACATCAATCTTGTTGCTTTGCGACTGATCCTGATCCTAATGCAGAGGAACTCTTCGCCATAGGCGTTGTCCCTCCAATCGGTTTCTTCCGAATCGTAGCCGCTGCGTCCGCATCGCGAATCATCAGAGCGAACCACAGCCCGATGAACAGAAATGCAGCTGCTCCTAGCAAAGCCAGACGGTATGCTATCATATTCGGCTCCAGTGTACCTGTCGCAGTCACCGTGGTTGTACCTGCAACCGCCAAAACAGCAGAGAGTATGGCCATGCCGATTGCGGAACCCAGACGATTTTGCACCGTGAACCAGGTCGAAGCCCGTCCCATAGCAGCAGGAGGAATCTGAGCGAAGGCCGCAATCTGTACCGCCCCTACCGTCTGTCCCAGGAAAATGCCCACTCCGAATAATAAGAACCGGATGAACCATGGATTCGTATCCACTGTAATCTGACTAAGGGTAATAAAAATGATCGCCGTACAGATCAATCCCATCGATATGAGCTTGCGTGGGCCCAAACGTGGGTAGGTCCATGGAACAAGCTGTGAAGCGATCATTAATCCGATCGCTTCCGGAAATGTGGTTAGCCCTGTTTCCAGTGCAGAGGCTTGCAACACATGTTGATACATCAACGGAAACACATATAACATGCCCAGCAACCCTGCCGCCCCACATACAGATACCAGACCTGTGTAGCGAAAAAGTCGTTGCTGCAGCAGATGCAGATCAAGCAACGGCTGTTTCGCGCGCAGCTCCACCCTAACGAGCAGTGTAAGAAGCAGCATTCCTGTAAGACCCGCCCCCATAATAAGTGGGGATGTCCATCCCCGGAGCGGTCCCTGACTTAGCGCATACATCGTCAGTGCGAGTCCCGGCGCAGATAACAACCATCCCGGCAGGTCCAGTTGACCAGCTCCCTGTTCTCTATGCTCCTTCAGGTACAGCACGCCAAAGATCACGGCTGGAATACCTACAGGCAGATTAACATAGAAAATCCAGCGCCACGATAGCTGATCCACAATTAATCCGCTCACAATCGGCCCAAGCGCAGGAGCAAGGGCAATGGGCAGCACCAGCATACGAGATACTCTGGCCCGTTCCTGCGGAGGAAAGGCTCGGAATAACATCGCCATGCCTACAGGCGTAAGCAGACCTCCCCCCGCACCCTGCAAAATACGAAAAAGTGTCAGTGTCTCCAGTTGATCAGCTGTAGCGCACAATGCAGAAGATAACGTAAACAGTGCCAGCGCCGACAGGAAGACCCGTTTTGTCCCCCATCGATCTCCTAGCCATCCCGCCACAGGCAGAAATACAGCCAGGCTGACCAGATACCCCACATTTAACGTACCTGCTGCCGCCGGAGGAACACCCAGTTCCTCACTGATCGTTCGCAGGGCCACATTCAGTACAGTTGCATCCATTGCAACGATAAACATGGCGAGAACATAGACCGTGCCTACAATTTTCTTCGAACCTGACAGGAAATTCATCCGCCAGTCTCATGAAATGACTCCAGTATTCCCGTTTCGTCACATAGACAAAGTGGTCTCATATCAGTCCATTGCTCCGCAATGTAATCCAGACATACACGGCGCTTGGCCTTCCCCAGCATCTGGGTCCAGCCTTTCGGAACCTCAATGGGTGCGGGCCAAAGCGAATACTGCCCTTCTTTATTCTTTAACACCAGATAACTGCTGTCTTCATAGTCAAAAGGATTGCTCATCCGTTTATCCTCCTATTTATGTTGAATAGTACGCTTTTTGTTCAGCATCTCCAGCTTCGCGGCAAGGGTACGGCAGATTTCTTCCAATGGCCCAGGCTGACAAAGGTCTTTGTGACGACAGGCAATATCATGACGCTCCAGATGTCCTCCAATAAACGCATTCCACATTTCCGGTTCGATCGGATCAAACCAGTCAGGAATAATGGTGGAGCGGAAGAAAATCAAATCCCCTTCGAATCGGGATGGGGTATAAGCCCCCAGGATGCGAACAGAATTTTCATAGGTTCTCCGCAGCTTACGGATCGTCTCTTCGCTCAAGCTCGCCAGTGCACTGCCTTCGCTGCGAAGTATTCGCATGGCTGTGGCCATATTAAGTGGCTCGTCTCCAATGCTGTCCGGATCGTAGCCGCCAAGTGCCAGCAGAGCCGTCAATGCCTCTGCTTCATCAGGCTCTCCGCGAATGGGAAGATAATGACTCGGATAGGCATCCAGCATGGCAAGAAACTCTACTTCTTCTCCTTCGGACTGGAGCTGCACAGCCATCGCCTGGGCAACATTTCCCCCAAGTGACCAGCCAAGCAAACGATATGGCCCCTCAGGCTGTACTGAACGCAGATGATGGATATAATCTGCCGTCATCTCTTCCAGTGTCATTGGGAGTTCCTCATACTCGGCAATGCCCCTTGCCTGTAGACCGTACAGCGGATACTCCATGCCCAGATGTTTCATTAATCCGGCATAACACCAACTTAGACCCCCTGCCGGATGAACACAGAATACAGGCAGATGCTGCCCATGCGTCCGAAGCGGCAACAACACTTGCAACGAGCTATCACCGGAGTACTCTCCCATCTCCAATCGCTCGGCCAGTCCAGCTACCGTCGCGGCTTCGAACAAAATGCCTATGCCGGGCTCTATGCCCATGGCTTCACGGATTCGACTCATCAAGCGCACAGCAAGCAGCGAATGGCCACCCAATTCGAAAAAGCTGTCATCTATGCTTACACTCCGCAAACCTAACACTTCAGCAAACAAATCACACAGAATTTGCTCCTGCGGGTTACGTGGCGCTCGGCCATCGACCGACAGTTGTATCTCGGGTGCAGGTAATGCTTTACGATCCAGCTTGCCATTTGGCGTAAGCGGCAGAACCTTCATCACCACAACCGCAGAAGGTACCATGTAATCAGGAAGGCTTGCTGCTGCATGCCTTCGGAGTGCTGCTGTCTCCAGTCCGGCTTCTCCATCCGGTGCTGGAACAACGTAAGCGACAAGGCGTTTATCCCCCGGCTGGTCTTCACGAACGACCACGGCGGCCTGCGCCACACCTGAATGTCTTGCCAGTACAGCCTCAATCTCGCCGAGCTCAATACGGAACCCGCGGATTTTCACCTGCTGATCCGCTCGTCCCAGATAATCAAGCGAACCATCGTGCAGCCGTTTTGCCAAGTCTCCTGTACGGTACATTCGTGTGCCTGGCGGACCATATGGATCGGCAACGAATCGCTCGGCCGTTAGATCAGGCCTTCCCCAGTACCCGCGAGCCAGACCCGCCCCCGCCACATACATCTCCCCGGTTACCCCAGTCGGCACAGGCCTCAGATGATCATCCAGCACATAAACGCGCAGGTCTGGAATAGCACATCCGATCCAACTGCTTGCCCCCTCTGCCGAGCTGCCTGCGTGCAGCTCCTTGTAACTGACATGAACTGTTGTTTCAGTAATACCGTACATATTGATGAGCCTTGGAGCATGATCTGCATGACGTTCATACCAGTCGTGCAAACGCCCCAACTCCAGCGCCTCCCCTCCAAAGATCACATAGCGGAGCGCCAATTGCTCTCCCCAGGCCGGATTTTCCCTGTCTGCCTGCATTAGCTGGTAGAATGCAGATGGTGTCTGGTTTAGAACAGTAACTTGTTCCTCCGCAAGCAGCTGTAAAAAGGCTCCAGGCGATCGGCTAATCTCATGCGGAACGACAACCAATCGTCCACCGTGCAGCAGCGGCCCCCAGATCTCCCAGACAGAGAAATCAAAAGCATACGAATGGAACAACGTCCACACATCATGCTCGTTAAAATGGAACCAGTGCTGCGTTGCATCCAATAACCGGATGACATTCGCGTGTGGAATCACAACACCTTTCGGTTTCCCAGTTGAACCCGAGGTATAGATCATATATGCCGGGCTCAACGGAGTTACCCGTGCATTCCGTTCATCGTCTGCAGGATTCCTCTCATCCATAGATTCCAGTTGCCGCAACGTATTTGGATCATCCATGTTAATACATTCAATGTCATCTATCTGCGGCAGTGAAGCATATACCTCTGTATTTGTAATCATCACTTTCGGCTCTGCGTCCGTCAGCATATGTGTTAACCGGTCTGCCGGATAGTTCGGATCAAGTGGCAGATAGGCGGCACCTGTTTTGAGTACAGCGAGAATGGCTACGACCATATCCACGGAACGGGGCAGGGCCAGTGCCACCATCTGTTCCGCTCCTACACCCTCGGCGATCAATCGTCTCGCAAGTCGATTTGCCTGTACATTCAGTTCCCTGTAAGTAATACGGTCATTTCCGCAGTGGAGGGCTATCGAGCTTGCATGAGCGGCCGCCTGCACTTCGAAACGCTCGGTTATCGTCCATTGTGGAGACTGATCGGGTACAGCAGTCCATTCCTTTTCAAGCTGAGTATGCTCTGTCGGTGTAACCAGATCGAATCGGCCAATACCGATATCCATCTGCTGTACGGCCTGTTCAAGCAACCGCAACAGCCGAATCACCAGTTCACCAGCAGTCGATTCACGATAGAGGTCTGTACTGTACTCCAGCAGCCCATCTATTCCCGCTGGTTGTCCGTTCTGATCCCGTTTCTCTGTCAGTTCAAACGTCATGTCAAATTTGGATGAACCCACACTCCGGATATGAGTATCTGCTTCAATGCCTGGCAGATCAAGACAGATGTCCGGCGTATTTTGCAGTACCAGCATCACCTGAAAGAGCGGATGTTTGGCACGAGATCTTGATGGGTTCAATACTTCTACCAGCCGTTCGAAGGGTACATCCTGATGCTCGTAAGCAGCCAGGTCAGCTTCGCGCACGCGAGCAAGCAGCTCTCTGAAGGTAGGGTCACCCGAAGCGTCTGTACGCAGCACCAGCGTATTGATGAACATGCCCACAACATCATCCAGTACATCGTCACTTCGTCCGGCAATCGGCGTGCCAATCGTAATATCCGTTCCTGCTCCCATTCCGGTAAGCAATGCAGTTAACGCCGCATGAAGAACCATGAAGAGACTGGCCTTGTTTTCCCGAGCAATAACCATAAGTTGCCCATGCAGTGCTTGACTGACTGTAAAAGGTATAACTCCCCCCCGGTAGCTGGACACCACTGGACGGGCATAGTCTGCCGGGAATGTGACTTGCTCCGGTATGCCTGCGAGTCGGTCTGTCCAGAACTCAAACTGCCTCGCGATCAGACTGTCCTTATGCTGCTCATCCCCCAGCAGCCGTTGCTGCCACAACGCATAGTCCGCATACTGAATATGCAGTGGCTCCCAATCGGGTGCCGCCCCATTCAGACGAGCCGTATACGCTTCAGACAAATCCCGGATGAGCCGTGACAAGGACCAGCCATCCCCTGCAATATGATGAACAAGCAGCAGCAGCACATGTTCATCCGCATCCAAATGGAACAATTCCGCTTGTATGCCCGGCTCTGAGCTAAGCTCGAAGCTGTAACGCGACGCTTCCGAGAGCATTGCTGGAAGCTCCTCAGCCGAAGTCCGGGTGAATTTCATATTCAAGTTCACCTCGGCTGCACGAAGAATACACTGGCTCGCCACACCCAGGTCTGGTGGATACAATGTGCGCAACGTCTCATGACGTTCAACAACATCCTGCAAAGCATCTCTTAGAGCACCCACATTCAGCTTTCCTGTCAACCGGGCAACCCATGGAATATTGTAGGTCGGACTAGCCCCCTCCAGGCAATAGAGGAACCATAACCGTTGCTGGGCAAAGGAAAGCGGAAGCTCCCCCTCGCGCAAAACTGGCTGAATCACCGGTCTGACGGAATTTGCCTGATCCAGTTTCCTCGCAAGTCCTGCTACTGTCGGTGATTCAAACACTGTTCCGATGTTCAGCTCTGCGCCAAATACCTCCCTTACCCGGGCTGTAATTCGACCAGCCAGCAGGGAATGCCCACCCAGCTCGAAGAAATCATCATCAATACTTACCTTGGCTACACCCAAAATTTCAGCAAACAGGCCGCATAACATCTCTTCCTGCGGTGTACGAGCCTCCCTTCCGGATATATTGGATGCCATGGATGGGACAGGAAGCTGTTTCCGATCAATTTTTTTGTTTGGAGTCAGCGGCATCTCAGGCAGCAGCATAAAGGCAGAGGGCACCATATAATCCGGTAATACATCCGCTACGTATGCTCTGATATCAGACAGATTGATTTCAGTCTGACATTCTCCGGCCTCAGCCACGATATAAGCTGCTAACCGCTGGTTCCCCGGCTGGTCTTCACGTGCGATCACCGTCACCTGTGCCACGCCTGGATAATTTGCGATGATCGACTCTATCTCTCCCAATTCAATGCGGAACCCTCTGATCTTAATTTGATGATCTGCCCGGCCCAAATAATCAATGGAGCCATCCGGCAACCATCGAGCAAGATCACCTGTGCGATACATCCGACTCCCCGGCTGTCCATGAGGGTTAGCGACAAAGCGTTCTGCGGTCAGGTCAGGTCGGCCCAAATATCCCCGCGCAAGCCCCTCTCCTGCAATATACAATTCTCCTGCTACACCCGGAGGCACAGGCTGCATGCTCTGATCAAGTACATAAAGTTGCGTGTTACGCACCGGACCACCAATACTCGGCTTGCCTGATTGACCCGTCCCCAACGATGCAGCTGTTGAATAGATTGTCGTTTCGGTTGGCCCGTACTGGTTATTGACCTGGCAACCCAGCCCTTCCAGTGACAGCTTTAACTCCTCCGTCAGAGCTTCTCCGCCCGTAATTACCGTTAGCCCGTCGAACCTTCCAGGCCGACTCAGGACCAGAGACTTCCATAATGTCGGCGTAGCCTGCATGATCGTAGTTTCCTGCTCTCGCATTTTCCCGGCCAGCGCGACCGGATCAAGGATAGTGTCCTTTGGCGCGATATCCAGTCTCGCCCCTGTCGTCAGTGGCAGGAAGATTTCCAGTACGGAGATGTCAAAAGCAATCGTAGTCACCGACAGCCAGCGGTCCTGCGGACCGACCTGCAATCTCGTCTTCATGTCTTCCAGCAGATTGGCTAGTCCCAGATGAGTCACAGCCACACCCTTGGGCTTGCCCGTGGAACCGGAAGTATAGATTAGATAGGCAGGATTGAGCAGAGATGCTTTGCTCGGCAGATCATCACCTTCCGGATTGCTTCCAGACCGACAGCATAGTGCCTGTACAATATCTGTCTGATCTATGGCGAGAATCGGTATATCAGACGTCTGCGGAATGTTAGCAAGGTTGTCCATCACTGTCACTACACAAGCCGGTTCGGCATCCTCGATCATGTAGATCAGGCGATCTTCCGGATAATCAGGGTCAAGCGGCAGATAGGCGGCCCCCGTCTTATGAACAGCCAGGATCGCAATAACCACTTCCAATGAACGAGGCATCGCAATGCCAATGACCTGCTCCGGTCCTGCCTCATAGACCTGTATCAGTTCATGTGCCAGCTGATTCGCACGTTCATTCAACGCTGCATAGGTCAACGTCTCTCCTTCGAATGTGATCGCAGTGGCATGAGGGGTCCGCCTAACCTGCTGTTCAAATAACGCTGCCGAGTTCCATTCGGAGACGACATGATGTGTCTGGTTCCATCCTTCCAGCACTTGCTTGCGCTCGGCAGGAAGCAGAATATCCAGTTGTGCAATTGCTATGTCTACATCTCCTTCTGAAATCATGGATTCCAGAAGCTGTTCATAGCGAAGCTGATGCATACGCAATTCCGATTCCGTGTAGATGGAAGAGTTGGCGTCAAAAGTAATACTCATCCCTTGGCCATGCCCTTGATCCACGATATGAATGGACAGATCATCCACAGGACCCGTGGACAGATTATGAATCATGCCACGCGCGCCTGCGAAATTTAATGCATGATGAAAGGGCATCACATTAATCATCGGTCCATACAGACGCTGGTTCTCTCCCAGCAGCTTGAGATCCCGCCGCAGATTCTGATGACGGTATCGCTGGTGCTTACGTACAGCCCGAATCTCACTTACGACCTGGCCGATCAAGTCAGACAGCCCCATCTGCGAATGTACCGTCAATCGCAGTGGAAGCACATTCATGACCATGCCCGGGACACGCAGCGACGCCGAACCCAAACGGCACATGACGGGCAAAGCCAGAATCACATCGGTTGACCCTGTCATCCGGTGCACATAGATGGCTGTCGCCGCAACACACATATCTGACCAGGTCGCACCAAACCTCTCCCCTGCTGCTTTCATCTGCTCCCGCTGTGATGGTGTAATCACTGCACATTTCCGCAGGAACCCCGTTGAAGTCAGCGATGCTCGATGACTAAGACTCACAACATCCGGTGCATCTGCATAACGGTTAATCCAGAACTGTTGATCCTCTTCTTGATGGATAGAGCCTGAGTAGGCATCATCTTCTTCGAGCACAGAAGTGAGCGGGCCAAATGCTGTCGTACCTTGTGCCTGTGCTGTATTCTGTGCTCCACCCTCTCCCTTGATGTTTGCCGAGTACAAGCTGGCGACCCTGCGTGTGATCAGGGATACACCATACCCATCAATGGCTATATGGTGGATGCGCTGGTACCAGTAATACCGTTCCTCACTCACCCGGAACAAAGCCTCTGTGAAGAGTGGACCAATCGCCAGATTAACAGGTCGTCTCAGGTCCTGCTTCATCCATTCCAACGCAGCCGCATGAGGATCAGCCTGATCACGGACATCCATGACATGGAATGTCCAATCATTCATGTTGGCGCGCAGCGATTGCCACGGGCCTTGCTCATTTTCGCCATACACCATATTGAGTGATTCGGCTTCCATCACGGTCTGACGTACACTTTTCTCAAAAAGTCCAGGATGGATCTGCCCCTCAATAACCACATACTCGGCAGTGTTGTACATCGGATTGTCCGGATTTAACTGTTGGGCATACCAGATGCCAGACTGTGCAGAAGACAAAGGCCAAGCTGTGTTCCGACGTTGCGACAACTGCACCGCCCCGCTCAAAAGTAGTCTCCGTTCAGCAGCACTTTCGGTTGGGCGTTATCCAGAATTGCTACCCACGCTGCCAATGTTGGCTTCTCCGCCAGATCGACAAAGGTAACCTCGGCTCCTTCCGCACGAAAACGCTCGGCCAGACTCATCATGCGAATGGAATCCATTCCCCAGCTGTGAACCAGATCATCATGCATTCCAATCGAATCGGGCTGCACTTGCAAAAGATTGGCAATCTGAAGCTGTAATGCTTTCAGCCTTGCATGATCACTGCCTTCTGGCCCTTTCAAAGTATTCTCTAGCTCAGCGGTAGAAGTCACTTGATGTTTCACCTCAGCTACAGCTACTGGAGCTGATACTGCACCCGATTGCTTCCTGTGCTTGTCTTGAACATTATCATGTGCTTCGGGTGTAAATGCACTGCCAGTTTGGGCTATGGCTGATGCATTTAGCAATGAAACCGAACGTTCGGTCGTCAGTGTTACCGCACAACGCTCTGCCGCATACGTCAGCGCCATTCGATGTTTTTCCAACGAAAAATCAGCAACCGCATCGGCAACCAGAAACGCCTGAATGTCACGCATAAATGCTTCACAGGACGTCATCAGGCATCCGATATGTGCATATATGCCGCAGACAATCAATTGATCCCGCCCCTGCTTCTGCATGAGCTCAAGCAGTTCCGTCTTCTGAAAGGCGCTGTATCGCCATTTCGTCATAAAAGTGTCCTGCGGAGCGGGGGCAAGCGATTCTACAATTTCTTTCTGTACTGCTCCGCCATCGATTCCCGCACCCCAGAAGTCCAGCTCCGAGCCCGCGTTCCTCCGGTGTCTGCCCGCCAGGTTGAGCCGAGTAGACTACAGGAATGCCAAGCTTGTGACACGTTGAACGAAGCTCTGTAATATGATCGATCAGCTCCACTGCCGGAGAGGCTCCCGGCGTAAATGCATTCATGAAATAGTTCTGCATATCGTGGATCAAAAGTACTGCACGCTTCGCATCCGGTGTCCAAGCAACCTTGTTGACCGGGAGCTCAGACGCTACAGGCATTGTATATGGTTGAATCACTGGAAGTGCCATGAATATCCCTCTTTTCAGCTTTATTTATCAGAACAAGTCCAGCCATATCAGTTAACGGATAAAGTACAACGTCATCGCGATCGAAATTTTCTAATTGGATGCAGCTTGCTTGGCAGTCAACATCTCCCTTAGTGCTTTTTTGCTAACCTTGCCCACTTGGGTCTTCGGAAAAACGTCCACCATCTCGAATCGGTCCGGGATTTTATAACTCGCTAGGCCCCGATTTCGCAAAAAGGATTTGATCTCGGCCACCGACAGCGTATCCCCGCTTGGCACAATAAAAGCACAAGATCGTTCACCCAAATATTCATCGGGCATGGATACCAAGGCCGCATCATGCACACCAGGATGGGCCAATAGATGATTTTCCACCTCTTCGGCAGCCACTTTGTCCCCTCCACGGTTAATCTGATCCTTCGCTCGTCCTTCAACTACGAGATATCCATCAGCCGTCAAGCTCGCAATATCTCCTGTACGATAGAAGCCATCCGTCGTAAACGATCTGGCGTTATGCTCCTCCGCCTTGTAATACCCACGGATGGTATATGGGCCGCGTGTCAGCAGGTGCCCGGCTTGTCCCTGCTCCACCTCAACATCCTCGTCATCCACAATCCTCACCTCATCATATGGAGACATCGGTCTCCCTTGTGTATGGGTGATTACATACTCGGAATCATCCAGGCGTGTGTAGTTCACCAGCCCTTCAGCCATGCCAAACACCTGCTGCAATGTACAACCAAAAACCGGTTTGACACGTGCCGCCGCCTCTGCACTAAATTTGGCTCCTCCGACCTGAAGCACCTGAAGCGACGGAAGCCTGATTCCCCGAGCTGCTGCTGCATTCAGCCAGACAAGAGCCAGCGGCGGCACCAGCGCTGTAATGGTTACCTGATGGCGTATAATCAACGGAAAGGCTTCATCCGGGCTTGATCCCCGTGACAGGACAATCGTCCCGCCGGCGTACAACGTGCCCAGAATGCCGGGTGAGCTCATTGGATAGTTATGAGCTGCAGGCAGAACTGCCAGATAGACGCTGTCTGGATGGAGGCCACATACCTCGACACTCTTCCGCAAGCTGTAGATGTAGTCATCATGCGTACGGGGGATCATTTTAGGCAATCCGGTGCTTCCGCCCGATAACTGCAAGAAAGCTACATCTGAAGACGTTGGCACATCCGACAAGCGGATTGGCTCTGCGTAAACATCTTCCAACGCGGTAAAAGATCCAGCCTCGCCTGCGACGAAAATATGCCGAAGCTCCGGAACCTCAGCTTGTACCTCCTCCGCCAATGTGCGATAGTCAAATCCTCCATCATAATCCGGGATGATATAGGCCACAGCCTCGGAGAAACGGGCGAAATATGTGATTTCGCTCTTTCGATGCAAGGGAAGTGCAAATACAGGCAATGCACCGATATGAAATAAAGCAAAACATACCTCAAGAAACGCCGTAACATTTGGCAATTGAACAATGACCCGGTCATGCTTCCGTATTCCCCTGCCATACAAACCGGAGGCTAATCGAGTCACCCGATCATTCAATTCCGTATACGTGAGCTGGTGCTTACCGCTAATAACGGCTACCCGATTGCCATATAAATCCGCACGCTGGCGAAGCATTTCCCCAAACGTAATCCCTTCCCAGCAACCCGCCTTCCGATAAAGCTCCGCATATTCATCAGGCCAAGCCTGATATCCTGACAGCATGGCTCAGTCCTCCTTCCGATTGGACACCGTTGAATCCAAACCCATCGCGAGCAGCATCGTTCTGAACTTGGCATCCGTCTCTGCCAGCTCTGCTTCTGCCGTAGATCCGGCTACAATACCCGCTCCAGCAAACAACTTCACCGTTCTATCTTGCACCTCGGCACATCGAATGGTTACGGCCCACTCGCCATCCCCCTTACTGTCACACCAGCCCACCATTCCTGTAAACAATCCCCTGTCGAACGGCTCTTGTTCTTGAATGACTTCCCGAGCAACCTGTACAGGCGTTCCACAAATAGCGGGTGTCGGGTGCAGTGCCAATGCCAACTCCATTGATGTTGTGGAAGGGTCCACTAGTTCCCCGTGTATTTCCGTGGATAGATGCCACATTGTGCACGTTTGGATCAGAGTAGGCTCTGCGGGAACGGATAAATGTTTGCATAGAGGACTAAGTGCCGTCACTACCGCCTCAATGACCAAGGCATGCTCATGCCGATCCTTGGCTGAAGCCAGCAGCGCTTCTGCTCGGCGACGATCTTCCGCCGGGTCTTCACTGCGGGCGGCCGAACCTGCCAGCGGGTTGACTCTTACGCTGGAGCCACGGCGAGTTACTAACAGTTCAGGGCTTGCTCCAATGAAGGTGCGACTGGGTTTATTTTCAACCGGAGTGGATGTTTTATTGGATTGTTTGTACGTTGTTACATGATTTTCAACTTGAACTATGTCCCTCATTGGAACAGCAAATGTATAACCGTGCGTATTGTCCTTGAACAAGTTAAGCAGCAACTGGTGCGTGTTTACAACCGTCTGCGAAGTTACCTCCAGCGTACGGGATAACACGACTTTGTGCAGATCGCCCTCGTTCAGATCAACCAATACGTTGTTCACACTTTGCTCGTACACTGTACCCGCAGGAACCTCAGTAACCTCACACCCTGCCGCAGCCGGAAGTTTGGGGATAAATGTCCGTGGCTCCGAGGGCAGAGGTTCAGCCCACTGTACCGTCTCTGGCACATATAGCTCAGCAGTGGAATGGATTGGATCAAAGGGAACTGCCCCCACCACAAGCGGGTTCGATTGACCCGATTGCTTGGCCTGCTCCATGAGCTGTTGAATCCGTTCAATGAACAATCCACACTCTTCTTTATATTTTTGCTCTATACTCTTACCATTGACAGATTTATTCACAGTGGATTGAAGTGCTTCAGCAGTTTCCTTCGCAAACCAACGAATTTGTTCTCCTTGTGCAAGCAAGGTATGCTGTGGTGAAGACCAAAAAAAGGACGTCCCCTCCCGATATTGCTCCAGAAGGTCTATGGCAGAAGTTGCTGCTATAACCGAACCCGCGTTTGACATGACTCATCATCTCCTTATCTTGATTCAGACACCGAGTGTGGCGCCTCCGTCCACACACAGATTATGCATCGTAATATGTCTGGCTTGATCCGATATCAGGAAAATAACGGCATCCGCAATATCCGATGGCAATGCCATTCTGTTCAGCGGAATGCCCAGACGAAAGGTTTGCAGCGAACCCGCAATCACTGCCTCCGCTCCATGATCCTCCTGCCACAGGGCTCTTTGCATGGGTGTATCCGTTGAACCTGGAGAGACAATGTTGCAGCGAATGTTCTGACCTGCATATTCCAGGGCCAGACTTTTGGTGAACATGGTCGAAGCAGCTTTGGAGGCAGCGTATGCCGACATATGCATTCGCGGAACACTCGACGCATTCGAACCTACGGTAACCACCGTTCCCGTTTGACGTTTAGACATATTCCTCACTACCGCACGCGATATGTAAAATACACCATGCGTATTCACATCAAACGTCCTCGTCCATTCCTCATCCGTCAACTCACTCACGGCTCCGGTGTGCAGCACACCCGCAGTATTCACTAAAATGCCAATGGGACCTACGTTCTCTTCAATTCGTTGGACTGTATCTTCAATAGCTTGACGATCCGATACATCAGCAACGCAGGCTATGGCCTGATGGCCCTGACTGCGCAAATCACTAACCAGTTGACTCAGCGCAGCTTCCTGTTGATCCACCAGAGCAACGATAGCGCCATGCTGTGCAAGCAATCGTGCCACCGCCTCACCGATCCCTTGTGCAGCACCGGTGACTACGGCCACGTTTCCATCGATTCCTGTGTAGCTCACCTCATGCACCTCCCTTGTAACGACTGTCTGCTATGATTCCCTTCACTTCTTACCTTCTAGGACTCCGGACTACAGGCAAAACGCATCGTGCGACTAATTAGAAAAGGCAGTACTGAAACATGATTCTCTTCTTCAAACTCGGTGTATGCGATATCTAGCCCTGGCTGCTTCAACGCAGATAAGCGTTCTGTAAGACCGGATGCCTTGTCATTGTTACGGGCCGGATGTGTCTTCTCGTGCTCGCCCATACCAATCCACACCCTGACGTTTACCGGATGCTGCTTCAGCCTTGCAACGAATTCCTGTTCCTCCTCCTGCATGACCTCCTGATTCCAGTGCAGCGAGGGACTGCCCGCAATGTAATAACGAAAAGCCTCCGGTCTGGTGAACAACGCATGAATCACGAATAAACCGCCAAGCGAGTGTCCAAAGATGGCCTGCCTATCCCGATCAATCTGAAACTGCTGCTCCATATCCGGCTTCAGCTCTTCTTCAATAAAGCGCAAGAACTCATCAGCGCCGCCTTGTTCCGGTAGCGGTGTACCATCGGATTTTCGGGTATATTCCTTCGTTGTTTTTGGGGTAAAGTCATAGTATCGATAGGGAGAAAAGGGGCAGCGATCGGATACCCTATACCAACGATAATTGCCGGAATCGCCCCTGTCTTCTCTGGTCTGCGTCCCTGCACACGAACGGCTTCCACCATCGTGCCAAATACGGAATTGGCATCGAGCAAGTAGATAACCGGGTAACCGGACGGGGGCGGAGGTTCAACAGGCTTGAACACCATGATCTGATAGTCATGGTGCCCTGTACGTGATTTCATGGTCCATTGTTCGGCATGCGGGATTTCAACGTTACTGCGTGCGATATGCTCAAGGCTACCGGAAGCAGTTAGATCGGGCTGAAACATCATTACGGACGGGTCCTCCTCGTTGTTCTGTTTATATAAATTAAAGACTGAACTATATATTTCATATGAGATTGATTCTCATTACCAATTATAAAAGAGTCGACTCTTCTGTCCCATGGACGATATCCAGAAATCATTTTGATTATTTCCATATTTGTGTCATATGGTGGTATTGGCTATCCAACAAAAAAACTCCCTCAGTATGTACTGAAACCACGGACTGACATCCGTTTCTCGGTAATCATAGGGAGTTTTTACTAATCAGAATTATTGTGTTAACGCCTCTAACGTATCATCAATGACATGACTATATGCAATCAGTCCACTACCCAGCCACGGAGCAGAATCAACAGCGTATACATGTCCCGCTTGCACCGCAGGCATGCTTTTCCATACGTTCGTTTCCGTCATTTCCTTCATGTTGCCAGCACCTTGTTCCACGGCAAAAATAAAATCGGCATCAATTTCGGGTAATACCTCGGTGGACACGATTGCACTGTTCTCCGTCTCAACCAATGCCGGTTTACCAAGTCCCAGTTGCTCGTAAACGACATACCCGCTAAAGTAGTTGCCGCCCATCATGCTGATACCACGCGGAGCAAAACGAATAATGGCTGCTTTCTTGCCTTCGGCTACTTTCGCAAGTTCAGCTTTAGCTGACTCCACCTTCGCATGGTAGGCTTCAATAGCCTTTTCGGCTTCAGCCGTTTTGCCCAGCAGATCACTGATGACCTGCAAAGACTTCTCTACATCACCCGAAGCATTCGTGAATACGTAGGTTGGAGCAATCTTGGAGTAACTCTCGTATACCCCATTCTCCGCATACTGAGCCGTATGCAAAATAATAAAATCCGGATTATATTTCATCAGCGCCTCTGGTGAGGGCAACCCACTGGAGAAATCAAGTGTAGGCACATCACTGAGCTGATCCTGCAAATAAGCATGACCTGTTGTACCACTAGCCCACTGGGCTACGGGCTTCACACCAAGAGTTAACAAGGAATCTTCCAGATACGGTGCAAATACTCGTTCTGTATCCGCAGGCACAAGCACATCATGTCCCAAGTCGTCTTTTACGGTTCGGTCACCCGTCGTTTGTGGTTCCTGATCCTTCTCCACAGCCGTCTCGGTCGAGGCCGTTGTTAAACTCTCAGTTGCAGGCTGCTCCTCCTGAGCCGCTCCGGTATTGTTCTCGGACGCTGCCCCACAGGCGGACAACAGTCCTGTAATCAACACTAGTAAGATTAGGGCTAAAAGCCGGGTGCTGCGGAATTTGTTAACAACAGAACGTTGTGCGCTTCTATTGAGATCGTGAAACATGTGATATCCCCCTTGATAAACATTCTCATTTAGATACAAGGATTATATGTCACCTCGCCCGGGAATCACCATGGACGTTATCCAGATATATGTTTGGACAATATCCCGTGAAGATCAGTAAAGCTTCATCCAACATTCGCATCACACCTACAGCTGAATAATCAAACCAGGGGTCACCTGTGATCAGATGAACCTGATATTGACGAACAGCGTTGAGCTCACGCCATGCAACCGAATGCTGCAAGCTGAGCCAATATGCTCGTGAAGCAGCCTCAGGGCACACCATGACTAGAATTCGATCAGGGTTCATGTCAACGAGTTGCTCCAACGTTAAAGGAGCATTGGCACTAAGATCAGAAAAGGTATCGAATTGCAGTGCTCCATACAGCACTTCTTCAATACCCGGATTGCTGTAGAGGTACAAATTCTGCCTGTATATCCGCACGACGATCACTTTCTCCGGGCCCACTTTCTTCTGTACCGATTCGCGCGCATTCTCTGCTCGCTGGTTATACAGCCGAAGCCATTGCTCCGCCTGTTCCTCCCTCTCCAGAAATGACCCGATCATGCGCAGCTGTGTTCGCCAATCCGAAGCGTGTTTAGGGACAAAACAACAAGGAGCGATATCAGCCAATCGAGCCTGATCCTGTTCACTAATCTGATCTGTACCTACGATGGCATCAGGACGAATATGAACCAGTCTTTCCACATTGGCCTCAAACCGCCAACTTGTATATGGATCAGTCAATTTCAGGTGAGACTGAATCTCTGTACGGAGTGTATTATAATAATACGCAGTCCATTTGGGGTCAATCGGCGCAGCCACGGGGATGACATTGAGGGCCAGAAGCTGTCCAATCATACTGGAAGAGCAAGTAGCAATCCGTTTTCTCGCGTTTTTTGCATAATCCGATGGAGATACGCCTACCTCCTTTTTAAATTTGCGACTAAAATAGTACTCGTCACTATACCCGACTTTCAGGGCTATATCGCGAAGTTTGTGGTTCGACTCCTTCAGATATCGCTTGGCACGGTTAATGCGAATATCAGTAAGGTACTCCATTGCGCTCTGTCCATATGTTTTCTTGAACAAATCCACGAAATATTTCGGGCTGATGCCTGCCTCCGATGCGAGCTCTGCAATGGATAGCGGCTGGTCGTAGTGTTTGTCCATGTATAGTTTAACATTGGCGAGATTCGTCTTGGGACTGCGGCCGGTAACAGGCAAGTGCGCAGTAAACTGCGAATCATTTTCCAGTAACATGAGGCCACTCCTTTCAAAACTGTTTGATGAAATTGATACATAGCTAAATAATATGCAGACATATTAAAATAACTCAAACGATATTGATAATCATTATCAATAAGGTACCACAATTATTTTCTTACCGTCAATGATATATGGCAAAACATACACAACCGTCGACGTCATAAAACATATAGGATACGTAAAAAAGCCAACGACGAGAGTTCACGCGCATTGGCTTTTTGAGACAACCTTTTTGAACTATTTTAATGGACAGTGCTAATCCCGGCTCCGCAGTTTGCTGAGCAGGCGAAGAATCTCAAGGTACAGCCATACCAGTGTTACCATCAGCCCAAATGCACCGTACCATTCCATGTATTTGGGTGCACCTTGTTCTGCACCGCCTTCGATGAAGTCAAAATCCAGTACCAGATTCAGAGCAGCAATGATAACAATGACAACAGAAATACCGATACCGATCAAACTATTCTCATGCAGATACGGAATCGTAATACCGAAGAGTCCAAGCACAAAGCTAAGCAGATACATAATCATAATACCGCCGGTTGCAGCCACCACACCCAGCTTGAAATTCTCTGTTGCTTTGATTAATTTCGTTTTATAAGCCGTTAACAGAGCCACAAACACAGCCATCGTCAGCAGTGCAGCCTGCAGCGTAATCCCGTTATACAGTGACTCATAATTTGCCGAGAGTGCACCTAGAAACAAACCTTCTGCAACAGCATAGACCGGTACGAGGTAAGGAGATACTACCGGTTTAAACGAAATGATCACTGCCAAAATGAATCCTACAATTAATCCACCATAGGCAAGCGGCATAACCTCTTGTCCTTTAAAGAACATCATCCATGCTGCAAATGCACTGCCCAGCAGAATAACCAGTGTGATGAATGCTTTGTTCACCGTACCATTAATGGTCATGTAATTCTGGTATCGCTCTTCTCCATACCCTCTGTTTTCAAACGTGCTGTCTTTAAGTGTAGGGTTACCGCTACGACCGATCAACACAATCACCTCTTCTTATGTATTTGGTAAATCTGTGAAACCTCATATGGATTACTGCTCTTGCTGTACAAATTGGAAACGAAACCGGATGCGATCCACAGATCACACCCCGCCCGCCAGTATATACTGTTAGGACATATGTCCTAACCATTCTTAATTCTTTTCATATCACTGCAATGTATGAAGCATGCCATGTACTCCATCTAAAAATATGCGCATAACAGCGCATAAACAAGTATCTAACGTACACACTTACGCACCTGCTTCATCCATTCCCTACTTACTAGTATCTCGCTATTTTACTGCTTACCTGCCCTAATTACTTATACAGCACCTTGTCTACATTATACTTCGCCCGCATCGTATTGATAATATACGTTTCGTAAATTTCACGCTCCATCGGATCTTCGACTAGACATACTTCAATCGTCGTGACTTCTTCACGATGGTTCTTGATAGGGGATACGGTATCTTCAAAATGCTTCTTGATTCGCGGTCTTAGTTTTCGTGCTTTCCCGACAAATAACAACTCGCCTGCGGCATTATAAAACATAAAAATCCCGCCCAGCTCACGCGTAATCAGATGAAAATCTGTAAATCCGTAGATGTGGCTTAACTGTGGATTCTCCTGCTTGGTAATGGTCACATCCGGTGTTGGAACAGTAATCTGAATCATCATTTTCACTTCCTCATAATCTATAGATTTATATCCTAACACAGATTATAAACCGACACCATTTCAATCTAAATGAAGTATAATTCACGGAATATTCGCTATTGCGACAAATATTTCAAAAAAAAGGTTAACTTCCCTGATTCAAAGTGGTACTATAAGGGTATGAGGAAGAAATTGGGCACTAAGACACATGTCTTTTTATCCACGTTCGTCTAAAAGGGCCTTAAGGTTTTAATCTTTTTCATACTGAATTCGGTGACGTGCACACAAGAAGAGTACAGTTAGTTCAATCTAGCTTTATAGATTTACCAGCTAATCGACCTTACCTTATTGCAGCAAGCATTTAGTGGCAAAAAGTAGCCATTAACAGATTTAATTTATCACAGCATCAAGTTTACCATCCAGCAATTAGAAATGATCTAGATATCATAAAAGATAGCAAGAAGCTCCACTTAGAAGGATACAGACAGAGAATTTGTAGAGACTAGTCAGAGTATACAGCTGTAGTTAGACAGAATCGCATTATACTTTAGAAATGAACAGATTTCACCTTCAGCCCGGCATATGAGCCAGGGCTTTTTCCCGTTTGTGCACACAACACAGTCCACCCTGGCGGCGAAACAGAGGTATCGTGGTTCTTTCTGCCGGGTTTATAATATGGCAAGATACCAGTAGAGGGAGTGATGGGATGTATTCCGATCTGCAATTGACGGAGGACCGCCCTGTATATATACAAGTCAAAGATTATTTAAAGCGATTAATGTTAAAAGGCGGCCTGCAGCCTAATCAGAAGCTGCCTTCAACCCGTGAGCTTGGCACGCTGATGAAAGTAAGCCGAAGCACGATTTTGCTCGCTTATGCGGAGCTCGAAGACGAAGGGCTGATCTATGCGCTCAAAGGTAAGGGTAATTACGTCAGCACGCTCATCCAAACCCCGAAAGCCGAAGCACACTGGCAGTTAGACTGGAGAGCAGAAGTCAGCGAGTATGCGGTTCAGGCAGAGCAGTACGATCTCATGAAACACGGCTCGGGAGCAGAGCGCGGGGAGATTTCATTTACCAGCATTGCGCCGGATGAGAAGCTGTTTGATCTGCACAATGTGAAGCGGGCGTTCCTGGATCGGATGTCGCTTGAAGGAGAGGTTCTGCTCAATTACGGCTACGCACAAGGGTACAAACCGCTTATGAACTATTTACTTCGCTACATGGAGAATAAAGGAGTAGACCTTGCAGGTAAGGATATCCTTATTACAAACGGATTTACAGAGGGCTTCGACCTGGTGCTCGGGGCACTGCGCAAAAAAAGCGGCAGAGCCCTCTGTGAGAATCCTACGCATCATACAGCGATCAAAAACCTTAAACTGCATCAGTTCCAGCTCACCGGTATTTCCATGGAATCCGACGGCCTCGACTTGAAGCAGCTGGAGCATGAACTGGCAGACAGTGCGTATGATCTGGCCTATCTTGTGCCCTCTTACCACAATCCTACCGGAATCGTGACTTCTCCTGCTAAACGGACTGAAATTATTCGTTTAATGAATGAGTATCAGGTTCCAATCATCGAGGACGGCTTCAACGAAGAGCTTCGTTACTCCGGTTCCCATGTCTCACCCTTGATCGCCAGCATGGGCAGCGGTAACAGCCTGATCTATCTGGGGAGTTTCTCCAAGGTACTATTCCCTGGCCTGCGAGTAGGATGGATCATTGCGGATGCAGCGTTGATTGATTACCTGGAGAGCATGAAGCGGGCCCGCAGCATTCATACGTCTACACTGGATCAGTCACTGCTCTATCAATATTTGAGTAACGGTAATTTTGAAAAATATCTGAAACGGGCCCGTACAGAGTACAAGCGAAAATACGAACTCGTTGTCCACTGCCTGAAGCAGTATCTGCCGAGGTGTCAAATATCCGGTGCAGGCGGCCTGCATCTGTTCGTACAGTTTCCGCCAGAGGTAAGAACGAGAGAGCTGCTTACTGCCTGCAAGGTAAAAGGAGTCACCTTTACTCCTGGGGATACCTTTTATCTGGAACCAGGCCAGGGACTTCACACGATGCGTCTCGGTTTCTCCAGAGTCAGTGACGAGAATATCCGCAAAGGGATTCGCATCATCGGGGAGACTGCTGCCACTATGATGTAAGGTAATTTAATAAAAGTACGATATAAGATGAACTATTTTTTACACATTAACGGAGAGGACAGAAAAAACCTGAAAAAGCGAAGCGGTCACCTTTATCACCAGATGTTCCCCTTTGGAAAGGGGAACCCAAAAAATCTGGGGATAACAGCGATGGGAAGGTTATTCTGTCGTCGGAGTGGATAGTGTAAAACCTTTGGTTCAACTTGTACAGAAACAGGGAGGATTTTTACATGAAAATCGGCGTTATTATGGGCGGTACATCTTCAGAGCGGGATATTTCCCTGCTCACCGGACAGGAGATGATTGCGAATCTGGACAGAAGTAAATATGAGGTTGTACCAATTGAGCTGAATTCCAAAAGGGATCTGATCGAGAAATCTGCTGGAATCGATGCTGCCCTGCTCGCTCTCCATGGTAAATATGGAGAAGATGGTACCGTGCAGGGTACACTTGAATCCCTCGGTATTCCCTACACCGGATGCGGCGTACTCGCAAGCAGCGTGTGCATGGATAAAGACATGTCCAAACAGCTTATGCGGCAGGCGGGAGTACTCACTGGTGATTGGCTTCAAGTCAGCCGTATGCAGGATTTGTCATCGGCAGCGGTCCAACATTTGACGTACCCTGTTGTAGTGAAGCCAAATTCCGGTGGATCCAGCATTGGAACTCAGATTGTACATGAACCGTCTAACCTGTCTGCAGCGGTGGAGGCCGCTCTAGCCTGGGATGACAGTGTAATGATCGAGCAGTACATTGAGGGTGAAGAAATTACATGTGCCATAGTGGATGGCAAAATGCTGCCGGTGATCTCCATTCGTGCGAATGCTGCCTTTTTTGACTATACCGCCAAATATAATGATGACGGTGCAGATGAGCAGGTGGTGCAGCTGCCTTCTGAGCTGCACCAGCGTGTTGAAGCAGCTGCGCTAACTTGTTACCGCGTGCTCAAATGCAGCGTATATGCCCGGGTAGATATGCTGATACGCGAAGGCGTACCATACGTACTTGAGGTCAACACGCTGCCGGGGCTGACCCGGAACAGCCTGCTGCCCAAAAGTGCAGCTGCAGCCGGTATTTCTTTTGCCGAACTGCTCGATACGATCATCGATCTGTCTCTGAAGGAACGCGCAGGGGAGGTGTCCCGCGCATGAGTCTGGATGTGAATATCCGGCACAGCACGGATCAGGATCTGCAGGATATGGTGATCCTCATGGATCAGCTTGGATATCCTACAACCTTTGCAGAAATGCAGGAGAGATATACGCACATTGCTGCGGATGCCAACTTTACCACATTGGTGGCCGAGATACGCGGGCGCGTGGTGGGACTGATTGGGATGCAGACGTCTTATATGTACGAAAAGAACGGAAGACACTGCCGCATTATGGCATTGGTTGTTCACGAGCATCACCGCGGCTCCGGTATTGGCCGCCAGCTGCTTCTGGCTGCTGAGCAGTGGGCAGCTGCACATCAGGTGGACTCCATATCGCTGAACAGCGGCAACCGTGCCAATCGTGAAGCAGCGCATGAATTTTATCGGGAAATGGGCTATACCCCCGGCAGTACCGGTTTTAGCAAAAAAACAATGCTGCTGCAGCACAACTGAACGTCGGGATATTAAGCCGGCCTTCGAATGAAAAAAACAACAAAACATACCCTCCCAAGCTCTTGTTCAGCTTGAGAGGGCATGTTTACGTTATATTGCAAATAACACTGAGGAAGAAGGTGTTAACGTTGAAAGCCATGCACTGCTTCTTCATCACAGGCAGCACATGTTTTAGATGATTTCGATGACTTTGTTGAACAGATCCGTCTCATAATTTCCAATCAGACTCTGCTTGCTCTCAATACCCGCTCATGCCCTTCAATCCGCAGGAATTGCGCTCCACCAACCTCTTCTGAAATCAGCCGTTTGGTTTCGACATCTCATAGGCCTCCATGTATTTCTCAATGGGAACCCCGTTGATTTTCATTCCTGTCACCTGACAGCCTTCCAGCTCAACACCGGACAGATCACAATCTACAAAACGACTGCCCCCCAGATCACAATGTTTCCACTGCATCGGTATCTTGCCTGTTCCCAGATGTGTATCCTGAAATTGAACCCCGTCCAGCGCGCAGAATTCAAACTTGGTATTGGTTAAACGTAAATCCGCCAGCAGCATTTCTGTCATGTTCAGGTTCGTTAATTTACTTCCGCTCAGATTACAATCGGTAATGCGGCTGTTCTTCATTGTGCTGGAACTGTACCACATCGAGTCCAAATTGGCTTGAACATGTTCATGTTCTATCCCTGGGTTGTGCTGCCCGCTCCCGGCATCGGTCTTCTTCTCATAACCGTACTCCTCGTCAGAGGCATACATACGAACATAACCGAGCTTTTCGTAAAAATGATGATTACTCGTCTGCCGACCCGAGGTCTCCAGCCTCCAGTGCAGGATATGTGGGTACGCAGCCTCAATCTGTCTGATCACTTGTGAGCCTGCTCCGCGTCCCTGGCAGACAGGGTCGATATAGATTTTGTCCAGCCTTGCGATTTCCTGCCCAAGCACATTCACGCTTACCCCGCCAATGGCACAGCCATCCGCTTCTACCACATAATAGTCCCACTCACGAATGACATATTCATGCAAACGGACGGAGTTATAACCCGGAGGGCTTAAATTACTATCGAGGTCATCCTTTCCTTTGGTCCAGACGCGGATCACATGATCAAAAGCACGAGTGCAGATTTCTGTCAGCACAACGGCATCTTCGTGTTCCGCTCTACGCAGGTTTATCGATAATGGTTTGGATGTAATCCGCTCAGTGGTTTTCCCACCGGAATTGGTGCTGTAAAGTTCAAAATAATCATAGACCTCTCCATCAGACAACCGTCTCCGATTCGCATACTGGAAGCCTGTATGCTCAAGTACTCGACGAGAAGCAGGATTATACGTCTTCACAATGCCTACGATCCGAGTTAGCGACGTATGCTCGAATAGATACGCGGTTAATGTCCTCACTGCCTCTGTGGTATAACCTTTATTCCGATAATTACGTGAGATGGCATAAGCCACCTCACGGTCCGACGGATCAAGCATATCATTTGGAAATACACCGCACCAACCGATCAGCTGCCGGCTCTCCTGATGGATAACCGCAAGCATAATCCGCACATCCTGCGGGTCAAACTGCTCATAACTACTCACGACAAACTGCAAAAAGTCACTTAACTGCTCTTCTGTCATCTTCCAGTCCGGTAACAAGTCGGTAATTTCAGGTTGGCGGGTCAAGGCCGCCAGATCTTCCTGATCCTGAAGCGTAAAGGGGCGCAGCATAACTGCATTGGCATGAAGTCTAAACTGATGATTCATATGAACACCTCTTAGGGATTTATTGTGTGATGACACGACAAAAAGGAGCACCTCCAATAGAGGTGCTCCCGTATCGTTTCATCCTTTCAGAAGAAACGCCGAAGCTCCTCGTAATGGGTCAAAAAGGACAGACGTATCCCGTGTTGGTCTAACGGAATTTTTTACGCCGTGTTCTTTTCTACATCATTACGAGAAATCTGGCATTCTCTGAAAACCCCTTCCCATTAACGCATCATCTTCATGCTATAAATTACATATTACGGACGATCAATAAAGATCCAGCCTGTATCCGGCTCTTTTTCCACTTCGGCTCCAAGCGATTCGGCCATGAAGCGCAGCGGTACGTAGGTTTTGCCGTTTTTTCCGACGAAGGCTGATTCCACCATGGTTACTTCTTTCCCCGCGACTACTGCTTTCGGAGAACCTACAGTCAGCGCAATCTCATCTCCGGTAATATCGTCAATTACAACAATCTCATTGGAACCTTTGCTCCACTTCACTTCCGCATCCAGCTGCTCGGATAGATACCGAAGCGGCACGAAAGTTGTGTTTTTAACGGTAATTGCACCATACTCTTCGTCTTCCGGATAGAGGAAAATGCTTTTCGCTGTAATCTTCATCTCATTCTTCAGTAATTGATACATGAACGAATTGGGGTCAAAATTGCGAAGCACCTGACCCGGGGTAACTTCCCCTTCTGTCAGCTCCATTACACCGCGTGAAGTATCCACTTCATCTACTGTGACCGCACCACCTATATTCCAAAGCTCACTGTCTGAACGAAGGGTCACAGCACGCACCGGCAGATTTTCCGAAGCAGGCACAGCTACTTTGAGCGACATGTTTTGTTTGCGAATATTCAGCTTGCTGTCCATGAATAAGTCAAGATTCAGTTTGGTTTCCGGACCAAACACTGTTTTCAGCTCCGGCATCTCCTGAAGCAGGTTGTTCAGTTCCTGGTCATAGTTCTCCAACATGCTGTCCAAGCTTACTTGGATCATTCCATATATGGATTTAACTGCTTCTTCCTTCGATTGCGGAACGATAGAAGTCATTTCATCGTCTTCCATACCTTCCATACCTTCCATACCTTCCATACCTTCCAAGCCCATATAACTTTCGAATACAGGGTACAGAACATCATACAAGTCTCCAATTAACTGCTTGAGACCCTGCTCATCCTTCGCAATACTGGTCAGGAACGGCTTAACCATAGCGAGCAGCTCTTCACCGTTAATCTCCATGTGCAGCTTGTTAAGAGACAGGGTTTCACCGTTTACGGTTTCCTGAACAGGTGTGACGGATATGTTTTTCGGATTAGATAGATGTTTCATAACAAAAGTTAATACTTTTGGAGAAAGCTGCTTCATCTGTTTCTCCAGCTCTTTCGTATCCAGAGGCAGCAGCATCGTCTCTGCTCCCCCAAGTGTATCCAGAGAGATGTAAACCGGTTTCTGAGCTCCATCTACATCAATAGTCATCCCCGACTTGTCTACGGTCAGATGGAAAGGCAGTTTTGTTCCCTCCATGCTCAGTGATCCTTTGACCGATGCCGTTTCGGTGTCTTTCATTTTGGCATGATCGATATTCAGTGAAATCGAGTTGATTCGTTTAATCATTGCAAGATCTTCACTCGTTGCAAATTGACTATCCGGCTCTATGTTAATATGTATGGATTGTTTGGATTCACCGGATTTCAGGTTGGTGTTGTTGACCATGGCTTGACCGACATCGACTCCGCCTACAGCCTGACATCCTGTAAGAACAACCATAAGCAGAACAAGCGGCACTGCCATCCATTGGTAGAACTTTCGATTCTTGATTGGGATCTCCCCCTTAGCAAAATATGGTTCAATTCATATTATGAGGGCACAAGGAATCGTTGTAAACGGATACGTGAAAAAATAGGCCAAATAGGCCGGAACTCATCCGGCCCTCTGGTTCTTCTATCCTTCATATGTCATAACATGCGCGTGGAAACGTGCTGTTTCATGTAACATTTTCAGATTATTCCTGCTCCTGACCTTCCGCTTCCGCAGCCGCTTCATCCTTCGTTTCGTCTGCCGGCGTCACTGGTGTCTCGAATTGATCCGGTTCATCGTCCTGAATGGCTTTGTTCTCTTCATTCTGATTTTGTGTCATACTGCTCTCCCTCTCTTCGACGGAATATCATCAAGGCGATGCCTTGTGTGTATCAATAACCCGATGACGCATGAATCAAACATACCCAGCGGCAATTGTTCCGGGACTAAACAGCATTCCGTAGAGACTTTCACATGGCAGCTGTTTAGAAAACATAAAAAATAATGCTGTTCCCATTCTCGACGGTCACCTGAAACAAAGCCTGAACCAGATCCAGCGTCTGTACAATCTCCTGCAAGACCTCTTCTTCATCCCAGCCTTCCATCACGGGATATACCCCTTCGGCAAGCATACGCTGCAGGCTGAAACGTGCTCTTATATCATCAGGAGTCAGCTGTTCCAATGCCATATAAGCTTCCAGCACTTGTTTGTGGTCAAGCAGGAACAGATCCATATCCGAATAATTCCCCAGATACTGCTGGCTTGCAAGCGGCACGACATAACCCAGGGGAGGTTCCCCATCCAAAAGGCTGCCATTCAGCGTGAACTGCAGCATCTGCCACGTTTTATCAATATCGAGGTCAACCTGACAATCAAGCACGCTAACCTCACCTGATTGAATGGACTGCACCAACTCCTCGTCCACTACCACATACCTGCCCGACATCCCCATCGTTTCATCCCTCCCTGAACATTTCCTTCTATTGTTCCCCATTAACCGCGCATGTTACATCAGAATCGGGGTAAAAAGGAAAAGAACACCTGAAACGCTGCAGCATGTATTTTATGTGGAGGAAACGATTCTTTTCCAAGGAGGAAAACCCGATGAAAAAATTCGATTACAGTCTCAATTACGAGGAGCTGGATCTGCGCAAGCAGCCTGAATTATATACCGTTGGCCGGGGCGAGCAGGGTGTGCTCATGGTAGAGCCGTACAAAAGCGAAATCCTTCCCTACTGGCGCTTCAAAACACCTGAGATCGCAACAGAGTCATCAGAGAAAATCTATGAACTATTTTTGGAATATAAGAAAAAGGGTGATTTTGTTGGTATGGATATGGCCCGCAAGTTCTTACAGATGGGATACACCCGGGCGAGACGTTACACGAATCATAAGGGCGGGCGTAAATATTCCGAAGAGGATGGTTCGATCTTACCCTATCAGAATGATGAGGTGAAGGCTGAGGCTGCAGCCATATTTAAAGCCCAATGGGAAGTCGCAAAGAAGGATGAGGATTATATCCAGATGAAGAAACATCACCGTGAGAAGTATGAATCGGAAAGTGGCGAGGATGGAAAATGAAGATGGAGAATAAATAGGAAGAAGAAATGTTCCTCGTTTGGATATAACAATCCAGCCTTGAGCCGCACTAGAAACAGGCGTACAATATGAGCCATGCAGGAAAATACGTCACCACGGATATACAGCTTAGATGAATCGTTGAACTTGAAGGTGATCAGATGACAGTGTTTGTCATGAAATGGATCGGAATAACCGGAATTATCCTGAACACGTTATACGCGTCAGTAACGGGAGCAGCATTAGTGATTGGCCTTATCTTTTTTTGGATTGGGTTTGGGAATCAAACGCACAAACGAAGGCCTTCCCACCAACCAATCTGGGACAAAATCCAGATGATGGTTACAGGTACGATGGCTGTTGTGTTTATGCTTTTCCTGTTAAGTTCATGGAATGCGAACCTGTTAGTCAAGCAGATTTTCCCCGGAATGGTAGGCGGCCTGATCGCACCCTTCATCTTGACAGATCAACTGCCAGCGGCAGCGGCAGTCCACATCTTCTGGACTCTTGTCAGCTTATACTGGCTGCTTCCATATGTGTTTGATTTTAAGGGGATCAGCTGGAAATGGCAGACCATTGCTCTTGGTGCATGCGGCTGCAGCACAGCTTATGGTCTACTCTTAATGAATTCATAAATAACCGAAAGAGGAGCAGACCACGAGCGTATTTTCATATACGCACAGGCTGCTCCTCTTTCCCTGTTTATTTAATGAGCCGAACAATCATAATTTAGGCTTGCTCTGCTTCCCAGCGTGCAATCTCTTCACGAACCCTTGGCGCAACTTCTTTGCCGAGCAGTTCAATCGCGCGCATAACCTCGTTATGAGGCTGCGTGCCGAGCGGAGTATGAAGCATGAAGCGGGTGATGCCTACTTCTTTGCGCAGATAGATGATTTTCTCAGCGACCGTATCCACATCACCTACATACAGCGCACCTTCCAGGCTGCGTGCTGCATCAAATGTTTCACGCCCGTAATGTCCCCATCCACGTTCACGTCCCAGTTGGTTCATCACCGCTTGTGCAGGACGGAAAAATTTCTCCACGGCTTCATCCGTTGTATCGGCAATAAAGCCGTGAGAGTGGGAGGCTACCGTCAGCTTGGAAGCGTCATGTCCTGCATGTGCGGCAGCTTTTTTGTACAGCTCTACCAAAGGTGCAAATTGTTTTGGACGTCCCCCAATAATGGCAAGCACCAGCGGCAATCCGAGCAGACCTGCACGAACGACCGATTCCTGATTACCGCCACTGCCAATCCAGACCGGAAGCTTCTCCTGCACAGGGCGCGGGTAGATGCCCAGGTTGTTGAATGAAGGACGGTGTTTGCCGGACCAGGTTACTTTTTCCGACTCCGTCAGTTTCAAGAGCAGATCCAGTTTCTCATCAAATAACTCGTCATAATCATTCAGATCGTATCCGAATAATGGGAAGGACTCGATAAACGATCCGCGTCCAGCCATAATCTCTGCACGTCCATTTGAAATACCGTCCAATGTGGCGAAGTCTTGAAATACACGCACCGGATCATCCGATGACAACACGGTTACTGCACTGGTCAGGCGAATATTTTTCGTCTGTGAAGCCGCTGCCGCCAAAATGACTGCCGGAGATGAAGCTGCATAATCTGAACGATGATGCTCCCCTACGCCGTATACATCCAGACCTACCTGATCTGCCAAAACAATCTCTTCCACGACATCACGAATACGCTGTGCGTGGCTGATAACTTCTCCTGTATTTACATCCGGGTTTGTCTCCACAAATGTACTGATTCCGATCTCCATGGTTTGTTCCTCCCTGTGTATGAAGCGATCCGTCGTTCATCTAACCTATTGTAAGTAGATCACCTTTTGTTATTTATCTTTATATTGAACTATTTTGAACAAAAACACAAGTACCCCCTGTTTCCAGAGGGCACTTTCTTTATAGGATCTATGATGGCAGCAGTTTTCTCCCAATATACATCAGATGCGATGAAATGCCCAGAATGGAAGGATCTTCAGCCGCTTTAACCATGAATTCAAACAGCTTCTGTTCCTCGCCACGTTCCTTCCAATACTGCTCCTGTTCATCTGTAAGCACTGCTTTCAGGCTGGATGAACCGATCAGATTCACGGTCTCGAATCCATGCTGTTCCATAAACGGCACAACATCCTGCACATGAAAATAGTATGCTCCCGTGAATCGTCCCTGATCCTGATGATCGAACGTCCCTTTTTCGACAAAAGACCAAATCGCTTCCATACTGTCATTGGGCTTCCAATGCTGCGGTGATTGCAATGAATTGATGCTCATGCGCATCCGGCTTTGTACCGCCACAAATATAAGGCCCCCCGGTTTCGTTACCCGATAGAGTTCACGCATTGCTGCCGCCCGCTCTTCCTCGTGCTGCAGATGATACAGAGGCCCCAGCATAAGCGCTGCATCATATGTCTCATCCGTAATCCCGTTCAGACAAGTCGCATCCAGCACATGAAAACCGTCAAACTGCTGCATCAAGCCCATCTCATTTGCCTTCTGTTCAGCCAGTTCAACAGATGCAGGAGTCAGATCTGACAGCGTAACTTGATACCCCAATCTGGCAAGCTCCACTGCATACTTTCCTGGCCCTGCTCCATTGTCCAGCACAAGACCTGAGGCCGGGAGTGACTGCCGGATATAGTGCATGTTAATCAAGAACTCCAGTGGTTCTCTGTCCAATCTTCCCCACTCGTCAAATTTAGAATAATAGTCTACCACACGTGATCTTTCCATGATGCTGCACCTGCCTTTTCTCGGATTAAGGCCATATAGAAACCAAAAAACCTGCCGCCTCAGCTAAGAGGCGACAGGTTTGACCTTCGCGGTACCACTCTTCTTGATTCATGGACAGGAGAAGCATATAAACAATATACCAAGCTTTCCATCCATAATATCTCAGGACCTGATGACGGAGGTTACCCGTCAGAATCTACGTGAGTCAGTGCATCCTACCTGTCCCGGGATTTGATTCATTCGCTGAACCAATCCAAGACATGCATATAACTGCTCTTCAATCCTGCTGCTCACAGGTGAGTTGGGGAACAGGCTGGACTGTCTCGCACCCGATCGACAGTTCTCTGGGCCATGCCGTATACCTTAATACTCCTGATCATTGCATTCAGCTGTTCAATTTCTATCCAGTATAGTTCTTCTAAATATTTACTGTCAACTCATCATAATCTAAGAAATCTATAAGCTAGTTCTCACCTTGCTGCAGTGGTCTTTTCGGTCTTTTCTTACTTCTTCTTCTCTGCCGTCAATGGTACAGCAGCTTTACGTTCCGGCTCCTCCGTACTGTACATGTACGGATATACAACGGCTGTATCCGAGGTGTATTTCTCATACCGGTCGATGCCCTGATTGCTTCCATCGCCGGCGAACTGGGTTTTGGCCGGTACACCGTAACTTCGTTCTCCCTGCTGCAGCATATAGGTCTGATTGATCCCCCCGAAATGGGAATCATCACTATATCTTTCCACGTACAAATCTCCATCTTTAAGGTAATAAGTCCAATGGATTGTAAAACCGCCCAGGTTTGAATCCACAACCTGTGGTTTCTCACTAATCGCAGGTAGAGTGACCGGCTCGAATTCACCTTCAATATATTGAACTTGATGATTGGCATACAGGGTCATTGGTGTATCTGGATTGATTTTCAGACCCGGATTTACTTCGAATCGCAGTTCGGTTTCCTGCTTTGAACCCTCGGATGGCCATACTCCACCGTCCAGTTCAGTGCCATTCACATCCAGTTTGTAATTCAGATAAGGCAGTCGTGCAAACGATTCATCATGAGCCAGGATCACCCTGATTTGTGTTGGTGTAATAACAGCTTCCTTAACCATTGTTTCACCCGATTGCTGATCCAGAGGGAGATTCAGTACTCTTTTACTCGTACCGCTAAGCATCTCTGTTTTATCCAGCTGGATACCGATATCCAGCGATTGATCCATTTTGCCTTCTTCTCTGCTGTAAGCCAGTACATAAGAAGCTGCCTGCTGCTTCAATGTTTCAAGATTATAGAATTGTTCTGAAATATACTCACCGTTTGCTCCAGGCTTACCACTTATACCCGGTGCCGTCTCCTCCAGAATCTGCTTCTCCTGATTGTATATTTTTAAAGAAGGAAAGACATATTCACGGACCTCGGACTGGTCTAAACTCAAAGATGTTGACAGCATCACCTTATGGCCCTTCTCATGGAATACACTCACTGCAAGTTTACCCAAGCCGTCTTGGTTAATGTCGAACACCTGTGATTGCTGACGGGAGAGGTCCAGATTAATTTCTTTCTCTGCTGGCGCCAATACCTGGATTCCACCTGCTGTAAGTTTAACATTGGCTGTATTACCTGATGGTGTCCACTCTGTCTCAAAGTAACCTTTATAAAGGCCGTCGGTCTGATCAAGAACATGGTAGTACCTGCCCTCAATCAGTTTGCCGCTCTCATCCTGCAGACCGATGGAAGGGAATCTTACCGTATCGCCTTGGTACGTACCCGGGTTCAGGGTATACAAAATAACCGTGCGATTATCATCGGAAAAAGCTGTATCCAGCGTTAGTGTTACTCCTTGTACGGTCACAGACTTATCCAGTTTCTGTCCGAGTCCATTTTGAAGCGCGGTCTGGATACCACTCCGGTGATCCAGGAGATCAATCCAGTTATAATGAACTGCTGCATATACGGGGGTCGCCATAAGCACGGCTGCAGCTGTTCCGATCAGTGCAGTCTTTTTCCATCTCAAGCCCCGTGTTCCTTGGCCTCCCGCTGCTGCATGATGAAGTTCAGGACAGCGCTCCTGATCCTGTACGATCTGATCCCACATGGCATCAAAATCGGGATAGGGAATATCTTTATCCTTTTTCAGATGACGAGACAACTGATTTTCTGTATTTTTCATTGTACACTTCCCCTTTCTGCTGTTTTTTACCTGCCTGATCCCATTTCTTCCTCAGCATCCGAACTCCCTTATAAATTCTCGATTTCACCGTGCCCAGCGGAACTCCTAAAATCTCTGAAATTTCAGCTAGACTTAATTCATTCATATAACGCAGTAGAATGGCTGAGCGCATCTTCTCGGGCAGTTCCTGAACCCATTGTTCCCACAGCGCCGATTCCTCTACCTGTTCAATCCGTGTATCCACCGGATCGACCGTCTGCTGCGGCGTAAGCAAAAACTGCTTTTTTTCCCGCTGCTTGAATGTACGTTCTCTTTTCAAATAATTAAGACAGTGATTCACCGTAATTTTCATCAGCCATGTTTTCTTGTACTCGACGTTCTGCCAATCCTGACGGAATACCGTAATAAATACATCGTGACAGACATCTTCCGCATCCTGAGCATGATGGAGCATGTAGTAACATGTCCGGTACACATCCTTGCTGTACATTTCGAACAATTCCTTCTCGCTCAAACGTTCCCCCTCCTTTCTCTGCTTCAGCCTTTTCAAATCTATAGACAAAGCCGGTGCTTCAAAGGTTCATTTCTTCTATCTCCGCGCAGCAAAAAAAGAACGCCCCCTTCCACAACAATGCAGAAATGAACGTTCTTCATAGGTTAATACAAAACTTAAACGAGCCAGTGAAGTGCTGGGAAGTCAGTCTAGATTTTTTTTACAAATTCGGACTTCAGCTTCATCGCACCCAAGCTATCGATCTTGCAATCAATATCGTGGTCTCCGTCGATCAGACGAATATTTTTCACCTTGGTTCCCTGCTTCACGACAAGGGAGCTGCCTTTTACTTTCAGGTCTTTAATGACCGTAACCGTATCCCCATCATGCAGCACATTACCGTTGGCATCACGGATAACTTTGGATTCCTCGGTATCCCCTTGATCTGCTTCCAAAGACCATTCATGTGCACATTCAGGGCAGACCAGCAGCAGGCCATCCTCGTACGTATACTCCGAATTACATTTTGGACAATTAGGCAAATTAGACATATGTATTAAACTCTCCATTCTGCATTTTCACTATCTCGCAAGTATACGTGATTTCGGGCGTATGTTCCATACGATGGCTCACTGCATTCTTCATTTGTCTTATATTTAAACAAAATTTAAAGGAACAGGATCTTCAGTTTAAGGAAAAAACATTATGATTAAAGAATAACAGCTCATCTTAATGCGATTATGTATAACCTGTTGAGCACCGATAAATGATCTTAGTTCTGCTAATAATTAAAAAACGATTTCATAAAAAACTTTCTATTCAAAGGAGCTTCCGTTTATGTCTTCATATGTTTTCCCCATTCAGACTGCATTTATTATCTTTGTCATTGCATCCATGTTCCTGCTGGTGCCTTGGCTGATCTATGGTTATCGCAAGGATGGCTTCTTCAGCTGGTCACGGTTTGCTGTCAGCTTTTCTTTTATTTTTTTCCTGCTGGCTGCTTACTGTCTCGTGATCCTGCCGGTTCCAACGACTCGAAACAACTGTACCGGGCCAGCTGCACATGCATTCTATAATCTGTCCCCGTTTATGTTCGTAAAAGATATTATGAGGGAGACACCTGTCATATGGTCACAGCCATCAACCTGGATTAACATGCTCAAGGGTCGGGCCTTCCTGCAGGTGATGTTTAACGTACTGCTGCTTATGCCGCTGGGGGTATATATTCGCTATTTCTGGCAAAAGAGAGCCTTCTGGAAGCACGCGCTAGTGGCCGGTTTTGGACTTTCCCTGTTTTTCGAAATTACGCAGCTTACCGGTCTTTATGGCTACTACAGCTGCCCTTACAGGCTGTTTGATGTTGATGACCTGATGCTGAACACATCCGGTGCTGTGATTGGATTCTTTGCCGCCCCACTGCTGCTGGCCTTATTCCCGTCACGTGCAAGTATCCAGGCCAAGAGTGAACAGATTGCCGAACAGAACCACGTCTATCCTGTACCACAGCTGCTTGCACTGCTGATCGACGGAATTGTCGTAGTGCTTATTGCGAATTTCTTATCGATCTTTACCTTATCAAATGATATACAAGATGTAATAAATACATCTACCGCGATGGTTATCGTGCTGCTCTTTGTCCCTTGGGTCCGCAGCGGGGTTACACCAGGATCTGTCGTTCTGCGATTCCGTTATGTAGATCGCCAGAGCGGCATGCCGAAGCCGCGAGCATTATTTAAACGATTCATCGCTATCTATGCCCCTTGGCTGCTGTTAACCATTATTCAACTAGCAAGCAAGTATGCATACCCTAATTATCAGAACGATGCACTTGATTCTTATCTGATCTGGATTTCCCTGGGTGTAAGTACTCTGTATTTCCTCGTGTATATCGTCCTGTTGATTCATGTGGTGGTCGTGCTGTTCTCTGGTGGAAAGCGTTCCTTCTACTTCGATGAGGTATCCCAAATACGAGCTTCGCGCAAATAACAAAAGGAAGAGCTCCCTCTATCCGACGTTCACTTGAAAAAAGGCGGTGCTTCATATCAATGAAGCGCCGCCTTTATATTTACCTTTGTATCCTCAGATACCGGCTTAAGATATTGGCATGCTGAACATATCGGATGCTGCACTTAAAAAAAATCATTTAATGCCTAACAGCTCACGCTTGGATGCTTCCGGATCATGAACAACCTCAATCTCATGATTAAAGATCAGCGTTGCCCGATTCTGGCGATATTCAGGCCATTCAATTCCTGCTGTCTCAGGCTTTCCATTCTTGGCAAAGGAAATCCAGGCATCCTGCACCTTAAGCGCAAGAGCTTTAGCCGCATCATCCGGCTCTGCTTTCATGAATTTCAGGGCATCCAGCGTGTTAAATACAAAGAACATCTCGATGCTGTGAATGGCTCTTTGCAGAAGAGGATGCTCAGGCATCACCCAGTCAAAACGATACATCCATACGGGGGCATGCTTCTGCTGTGCAGCTGCATACTGCAGCGCTGACCGCCAGAAGAACATATCGGTCATGACTTGGGCCTGTCCATCTGCTGTTTTCGGATAACTATTGGCAATGGCGACACGGTTCTCCAGATCGGGAGTCATGAAATCAACCCCCTGCACCATATCAATTTCCTCGGAAAACGGTACATGAGGCTGAATAAACAACGCTCCCTCATGCAGCGTGGTGCCGATAAGTACAGGAATATCCTGTGCGGAACCCTCACTTACAGCTTGAAGCGGGATCTGAGGCAGCGTCTCGCCATCCAGCACAGGTTGGAACAGCAAAGCCATACCTGCTCCACTCTGCTGCTTCACCGTTTCTGCTGCTTCCATGATCTGCTCCACTGGAATGCTGGTCAGCTTCTCCAGATTATTCCGCTCCACACCCAGCACTTTCAATACACCTTCTCGTAAAGCTGAGGCCTGTTCTGCTGGCATAAACTGCGATGCACCGCTCTCCATAATGGCACGCTGGAACAGCCCTTTGGCTGATGGCATCGCCATTAATGCAGCAATACTCATACTGCCTGCCGACTCACCAAACACTGTAACCTGCTCCGGATCACCACCGAAGGCCGCAATATTATCCTTCACCCACTGCAGGGCAGCCACCTGGTCCAGCAGTCCGGCATTGGATGCGAAGGAGTGACCCAGTGGGGCCATATGGAGGAATCCAAGCGGCCCAAGCCGATAATTAATGGTCACGACAATAACATCACCGCGAACGGCCAGCTGTGTGCCATCATATACAGGCAGACTGCCTGATCCGGTTACAAATGAGCCTCCATGAATCCAGACCATAACAGGCAGGGGGTGACTGCTTTCTTTTTCAGGGGCCCAAATGTTCAAATATAGACTGTCTTCTGACTCTGGCGGCTTCTGCCCGCCCATCCATTCTGAATCATGGCGCGGCTGTATATTCTCAGGTCCGAATTCGGTCGCCTGTCTGATTCCATCCCATGAATCGGGCTGCTCCGGAGCTCGGAAACGCAGCTCTCCTACTGGCGGCTTCGCATACGGAATACCCTTCCATACGCTTGCACCGTGTAAAAGCTCGCCTTGAACCATACCATATTTCGTTTCAACTTGAAGTTCTCGCATGCCGCTTCTACATCCTCTCCGTAAATAAGTGAATTAATAGGTATACATCATCAGACTGACCATGTGTATCTATTTGAGTATAAATCTTCAGCATACCCATTTACAACTTTACCCAGAAAGACGCATTTGCGTGACGTTTCACGTGGAACTTTCTTTTAAATGATAAACAAAACTATAATGGAAGCTGTACAGATTAGATTTTTGATGCAGCCTTCATTGTTAGTTATTTCTCAAACGGCTTCAAAAAATTTTCTCGAGGAAATCGCCTAATTTATATCCTAAACTATAGGACTCTTCAACAAGATTAACGGTGCTTTTTATGAAAAAACGGAATCCATTAAAAATAATGATTGCCAGCACCAGTACGATTATAGGCAGCATTCCTTTACTGTAAATCTTCCAGTTTGCCTTCCTCAAAGAGAAGTCACCCCTTCACAACAAAATTCGATCTCACTCATAGCTTGAAATTGATTATTATGTATAATTCCGCCATACACCACGGCATCGTTTCTCCTATTAAGGATAAAACCCAACCTCTGTATATATTATCATTCCCTTCTCTTTTATAAACTGCATAAGAAAAAGAAGAGATGTAAGATTGCTTCATTATATAACGAGCATATAAACCAAAGAGCTGCCCTAGTCAAATAAATGACTTCGGTGCAGCTCTTCTTAATGGTCTTCCTTCATTCTGTATGCTCTGAGTTTCCGCTTCTTTTAAATGTTACTTCTGTGCCGCTGCCTCAATATCCGCATATGCCCAATGTTCGGCAGGCACATCGCTAAAGGATGGTACTTCTGCTGTCAGCGGTGTACGTTTGAACAGCACGTTCAGCACTTTCACCGCTTCTGCACGGGTCAGCTTGCCATCTGGTTTGAATGTACCGTCATTGTAACCTGTCATCAAACCTGTCGATTGCACATAGGCAATCGCGTCTGCTGCCCACAGATCTGCTGCCACGTCCGTGAAGGAAGCGGCTCCTGATGCCGCGGAGGCCGTGCCTGCAGCCGATGCATCATTCGTCTGCTGCTGCATCCAGCGGTATGCGATTGTCGCCATCTGTGCACGCGTAATCGATCCTTCTGGAGCAAATACGGTGTCATTCAGGCCATTCATGATACCTGCAGCCTGCGCTTGTTGAATCTCGCCTGCTGCCCAATGTGCCGCAGCTACGTCTGCAAAGTTTGTACCTTCCACAGCAGCTGTTTCACCCGACAGATTACGAGCAAGCATCGCGGCCATCTGTGCACGTGTAACGAATGCATCTGGACGGAAGTCTGTACCGAAACCTTGAATGTACGGGTGATTTGCTTTCGATTCCTTGTTCAGGCCATCGACCACAACCAGTGTAAATGTACTGAATTTCGTTACGGTAAACTCGATGCCTTCGCTGTTATTCGTCAGCTTCACGAGCTTGCCGCGTACCAATTCTTTGCTGCCGTCGCTGTGTTCAATGTACACCGCCAGGTTATTCAATGCTTGCTGACGGGCGGCTGTCTCGGTTGGCAGGCTGCTTCCCAGCGGCAGTGTCAGCGTCACTTCACGACTCTGCATGTTCGTTTCAATTTCTACCGGACGAGCCAGTACACGAACGTTTGCATTCGGAGCAGCCTGCTGAATCATCTGCTCTTTTTTCGCACGCTCTTCCACTTCTTTACGCTCGAATTCTTTCTTAAGCGGCACGATGCGGAAGTATAAATCTTGATCGAATCCAGCGATGGACTTCGTTGGAATGGAGATTACGGCATTCTCCGTCGAAATTTCCAGCTTGAGCGAGCCATCACTCAGGTCTTTTACTGCCGTTTTCGGAACTTCGACACGTGTCTCGGACACTGCGTCTTTGGTATCTGGAATGACGATGCGCGCTGTATCGGTGCCCAGCTGTTTTGCTTTTTCGACCGACTGTTTGGCAATCGCTTCTGTCATTTTCACCAAATCTTTAACCTTGCCATTGGTTTCCGTTGTACGGGTGATCGGAGTTTTGGTCAGGTTCATGCCGTTAACGCCGTTCACATCCACCACTAACTGCTCCTGCTTCGTTGTCGATGCTGGTACAGACGATGCAGGTGAAGATGATCCACCACCAGTGCTGCCGCTTGTTCCACCTGTATTACCGCCACTACCGCTGCCAGGGTTAGGGTTAGGATTAGAGCCGTTGCCACTGTCTCCGTTTGCTGTAAAGACAATCTTCACGGCACGGCTTGGCAGTTCATCGCTAAAAGCCTTGTAGCGAACCCACACAGTCTTGCTGCCGCTAAAGTCCAGGATCGGAGCGGAGGCAAGGTCAATCCAGTTCAATTTGCCATCAAAAGAAATCTCCATCTTACTATCCAGACCGATGATTTTGTTATTGATGTCATCCCCTTGGACTTTCGGAGCTTTAAAGAATCGGTTGAATACATACTGCAGATTTCCAATATCCTCATAGCTGTGTTGATCATCAAGCACCCACTCAGCTAATTCCATTCTTCCTTCAGGGCTGAGCTCTACTCTTTTGGATAGATCGAGGGCACCTATACGATCAAACTTATATTTGTTAAAAAAGGCTTCGCCTTTAAGCTGATCGTTCATTGCTGACTCAAGCCATTCATCCATTAGAGGGATGGTGTTAGACTCCCCAAAAGAAGTATAAGGTTTGGACAGATGCTCAAGCACAATATCCGGATTCACAATATCACCTTTAAACTCCCCTTCCAGTCTCTCAAAGGCAATAGCGTGCAGATATTTGTAAGCTAATACGCCTCGATCCAGTTTACTGCGCTCCAAATATTCATCACCAATTCTGTTCAGTCCTTGTGTACGCTGATCATTAAAGTGAAGGGTGCCATCTACCAGCTGCTGAGCAAGAAGATCAAGCCTCGCTCTCAGCGTACTGAATTGATTTTGCTCCCATACCGATTGGGCCAGAAAACCGAGCTCAATCATATACTGAACCTGGCCTTTGTTATCGAAATCTTTGTTTACATTCTTGATCAGGAAGTTTGCAATGAAATTTCTAACCTGTAGAGATAAAGCACCATATCGATTAGGTAGAGTAATGCCCAGATTAGGGTCTTCCATAGCCGCACGCATAGCTGGAATGTCTCCACTTCTTTTCGCGGCATTCAAAACAGACAAAGAATCTGTGCCGTTATCGTCGGTGAAGAATTTGTCAAAAGCAGTCTGGATTTGTTCAAAGTTTGCATATCCTTCAGATGATGGACGCTCCTTTATCATATGATCTGCAAGTGCATTTAACTTTTCTTGATCTGTCTTTATCCCATCCATCTTGCTCACATCAATCGGAAAGCTCTTCACTGGACTTCCGGAGTTACTAATATTGTATTCCTTAATATCCAACTGAAGTTGGATCAATCTCGACATTGAATCGTTCATTTCAGCGGTGGTTTGCCCCTTACTATTGATTAAAGGGGTGTCCTTCACTGCGCTGTCAATATAAGAAAGAACTCGTGACACAGGATCATTTTTTTTAGATCTCAGTTCCAATATATCTGCTGTCATATCTCTTTCAATGTTTGAAGACTGAAGATATAGATCGATAACCTGATAGAATAAACTGTCAGCAGCAGGATAATCAAAATAAAGTTTACGGTCATTTTGCTTCGTATACAGTTCATTCAGTGAAGTTATTTCATTTGGACCATCTATATTGTGGATGAATTCAACTGCCTTCAGAGCTAACTGCACAAGGTACTCCACCTGTTCTTTATTCGCATATCCATCACTCGTAGGTGGATCTAATTTCAGCATATATACAGCGATCGCCTTCTGATCCTCCGCAGAGAGCTGTTTAAAATTAGGTGTGGCTATGAAATTTTCATCACTCAACAGTTCAATCGCTTCTGTAATATAGTTATTATAATTGCCTCTATCCGCAACTTTTTTTAACTCGTTATACTTGATGAGCCCTGGTTCAAAGAAAGCATCAAACGCTTTTTGAACGTCAGATATCGTTTCATAACCCTCACCCTTATGATCAAGCATCCACTGGGCAAGTTCAGCTTTTTTAGTATCGTCTGATTGAATAGTCGACATTTTACTCATATCAAGCGCATAAGGCAGAACTTCGGATTTGTTAGGGAAATCTATATGAACCTGAATGAAGCCATAAATTCCATATAATTTATTCACTGACTCTTTCATACTGGTAAGATCCATGGCTTTATTTATTTCTTTATAAGAAGATATTTTAGTTCTCATAAAGTTTAGCTGACTATCAAAATACGTAGTGGAAGGGAAATTTATGAATGTGAGGTTATAAAATAAAATATCACTCACGAACATTTTCACATCTGCACCTGTCAAGCTCAGAAAATGGTTTCCATCATTGACCCATTCCGACTGTTCAATGTTTGGAAAATAGGTAGGCCATTCTGCAAGCAGACTATAAACCAGACTTATGTTTTCCTGCAGTTTATTTGGTTCAATCTGTTTTGGAAGTTTGATGAGGTGGTATACCAAATCAAATACGTACCCGACTTGGTCCTCATTTTCATATGAATATCCCAGTGGAAGCAGCAGGAGCATGCCTCGGGCTATTTCACTTTTTTGATCTTCACTCAATCCTGCGTAATCTTCAGGTAATTGAAGTAACTCCCCTGTTTCCAATAAATTGCGGATATTGTTTATTTTAGTTTCTGCATTGGATTCATCGTAGTTACTTCTCTCCCAATTCAACAGTTCCTGAGGTGTAGATGCAGCATTAGCAATACCTCCCACACCTACTACCTGCAGTACTAAAACCATCACCAATAAGCAGCTTACCAACTTCTTGTAATACATCTCGTTTATATCCTCCCTGTCTCGTGTTTTTCTGTATAAGTTTATTGTTCTGCGACGTAAGACCTAGTGTAAAACACAGCAATAAACAGAATCTAAACAGAAAATGATAATAAAAGGAAAAAGATCCACCCTATAGTTAAATATAGAGTGGATCTCTTTATATTTTCCGCCACCTAACTTGACTGCCTCAATTGGATAAACTCCCCGACATCTTTGCCAAAATTATAAATAAGCAAGGCCCCGCTGGCAGCAAAAAATATGAGAAGAACAAGACCTATAAAAGGGTTCCTATCGACATAATTACTTAAATTGGAATAAAACATTTTCACCTTGTTCATTATAAATCCCCCATTAAACAAATTCTTTCCACCTACTGTTCTTAGCCCAAAATTTTATCAACATTTATTGGGTTTGACCCTTTCCATCCTCTACTACCAGCTTATACTCCCGCAGTCTCCCCTCATAGATCAGATGCAGCTGCTCACATTGGCGAAAATCATCCGGGGTTACGAGCGCCGGGAGTTTGTTCCAGAGCTTGATCCCTGAGCGCTGCGAGCATTTCGGCGACAAACTGCGAGCAGAAGTAGGAGTTGCTGAATTCCACCGGTTCCTTGAGTGTAATACCTATGACGCCCAGCAGATTGTACATATATTTCTGACGACTGCGGATGAAAATGTGCAGCACCCGCTTCATTTTTTCTACTTCACGCTCCGTTACCTGAAGCTTATATATGACACATGTGGTGTTGGGATATTTACTGTAAGTTCCCGTCTGGATATCCTCCTTGACGAACCCGCCGTTTAGCGGATTGCTCGGGTGTTTGCGGCCGAAGCTGTATAGTTCCGTCAACTCCCGGTCAAACGAGATCGAGGCGTGATTGTACGGCGCTTTCGTGTAGCTCTGAATCACTCTTGTGAACAGCGTCCCTGTATTGGTCAGCAAAATATAAATCGAACGTTCATCGGTCATCCTCATATTTCCCCTTATCAAGTTGGCTCTATTCCTTCATAATAACATAGGTACCCTATAATGGAATCTCACATTGAATAAGCAGGTGATCTTCGTACATGAGCAGCTCCCTATTCACATTAACTTTAATCTTCACAGCTTTACTTGTTATTCATATCGTATATAAAATCACTGCCAAACTGCAGCCGGACAAGGATTATTCGGGCATCGGAACGAAAATCAAAACCTGGTGGGGCATGCTGGTTATCTTCTGCCTTGCCACTCTGTTTAATCCGATCGTTTCCTTGATCTCCCTTATGGTGCTTGCATTTTTTTCGCTTAAAGAGTATTTCTCGATGATCCGCAACACACGTAAAGCTGACCGCCGCTTGTTTCTATGGGCATATCTTGCGATTCCAGTCCAGTTCTACTGGATTTACATTGGATGGTATGGCATGTTTATCATCTTTATTCCGCTCTATGTATTTCTCGTCCTGCCAATGCCGCGTCTCATTAACAAAGGCACCATCGGGTTTCTGCGCAGTGTCAGTTCCACCCAGTGGGGACTCATGCTGATGGTGTTCGGGCTCAGTCATCTGGCTTATTTTCCATTTGCCTCTCCTGAGTATGGATCGAAATTGGTACTCTTCCTTGTAGTGTTAACACAGCTTAATGATGTGGTACATTATCTGGTGTCTCTATATTTGGGCAAACGCAAAGTAGTGCCCACGGCGAATCCTTTTATCACATGGGAAGGATTTGTGTGCGCATTCCTTGTCACGACCGCAGTTTCCTATTTCATCACGCCTTACCTGACACCATTTGATTGGCCATTCTCGTTGTTCATCGGGGCGCTGATCAGCCTCGCCGGATTCTTCGGCAGCCTCACGGTATCCGTGCTGAAGCGTGATCTGCTGATCGGGGATGACAACAAGTCTGATGCACTGAAAAAGAGTTATCTCAGCCGGGTTGACAGTCTCACCTACACCTCTCCGGTCATGTTTCACGTTGTACGGTATTTCTTTGAATTTATGTGAGATACGGTCACTAAAGACTAGGGCGTGTCTGGGAACGATGAAGGAAACAGATTTTACTGCATTTTCGTTACCAATAGAAAGTTCTCATGAGAAATGCCGGGGCACGTCAAGCGAAACTGACGTAATGGAGGACAAAAAGGCGGTAAAACACACTTCTATAGGCTTCAAGGCACCCCTAGTAAAGTATGGTTCTAAAATGATTATGCATGTCCATGTCATCATCAAAAAAAGCAGCCCTAATGGCTGCTTTTTCTGTTCTAATTTATTTCTGCACAATAATCCAGCAGTTACTTCAATTGGATCTCCTTCTCGGACATCAGCTTGCCGCCTTCCTCATTGGTAAATACAAATGTGGCCTTTCCGCGTTCGCCTTTCATCTCGTCGGAATAGATAAACCCGGAGAACTGTCCATTACCGCTTAAATAAAAGCCTTCCTCCCCGTTCGCACCATGATCGATTGCTTCCTGGAGCGAATTCACAATAGTTACAGTGTTCGAGGTCCAGCGCATTTCCGTTAAAGAATACCCCTTGGGCAGCTGCTTGATCGCAAAATCAAAGCTGTTGCCTTCCATTGGTTTATCTGACTGATCAATGACAATCTCGATCTCCTCCGATGATGCCTTCGTACCGGATTTTGTCTCCATCCTGCTCTCTTCTTTTGTGCTGCTCTGATCCTGATTGTTCTTGGCCTCCGCATTAGGTATGGAACCTTGGCCAGCTTCCTCAACTGGCTGTTTCGATTGAGGATATGCATGCTCCTGCACCGACTCTTTATTATTTTTGGCGCCGCAGGCGCTGACGACAATCACCATACATAACACAGCTGTATACAGTAATGATTTTCCGATCTTCCGATTCATACTCTCCATCGTCTCCCTTCATTCTTCCTGCATGCAGCTCATACACAGCTAGAACGTGCATCTTATTCATCACTACACCATATCGTCCCTCGTGAAGCTCCATAATATGTAAATGAGTAATAAAGAAATTAAACTGCTGCTGCTCTTTAAGTGAAATTGTATGGGTTTGCATAAAAGAATATCGGAATCAGACGTTGTAAAATGGGTTATGATTAATGATGAAATTGCGGCAAATCCAGTACCTGGCCTGTCTGAATGTTTCCATGAGCGAGTGAGTTTGTATCTTTGAGCGCTTCGACATAAATCCGGGTATCCATCTGCTGCGGCTTATTGGCAAGAGATATACTCCACAGCGTGTCACCTGATGATACAACGATCTTCTTATTTAACAGGACCGGCTGATCTCCAGCCGAGGCTGTGAATACAACACTGCATCCAGCAATAAAGACACTAATGGTAATGATCAGCTTAATCATTGCTCTCTGTTTTATTTGATTGGGCAGAGAACGCAGGTTATGCGATTGCGGTTTCCCATACAGAACATCTGGCTTGACCGTCAGAGCCTGTTCAGGTTGATGAATGCTTTTGTACGTGGAATATCTCATCTGTATTTTTGACCTCCGATTTTTATCTTCTCTTTTTCGTCAACCTATGACTAATTCGCCTATATAAATTCATCTAACAACATAAATATTTAACAACCTCTTTTATGTGACTAGGCATAAATTACTATCTTTTAATTTGATTTATAGGTCTATGTTATCACTTCATTCTAAACAAATTCTGAACAATCCCTATACTTTCAAAAAATATTCCTGATCAGAATCGATGCCTGATTTTCGGCGATGACAACGGCAATCCTGTCTTATAATAAAAGAATAAGGATGATTCTACTGAAGTGAGGACGTGCAGTTTATGATTTCTGCAGAGTTGAAGGAACGATACTACCGGGCACTGCTCGAAAAAGATTCGGAATATGAAGGCTTATTTTATGTCGGTGTTAAAACAACAGGTGTGTTCTGCCGTCCTACCTGCCCGGCGCGAAAACCGAAATTCGAGAACTGTGAGTTCTACGAAACAGCCCAGCAAGCCCTGCTTGCCTCCTTTCGTCCGTGCCAGCGATGCCGCCCTTTATCCCATCCCAATCACGTTTCGGATGTGGTTCGCATGTTAGTGGAGGCTGTAGAGAAGGAACCGGAGAAGCGCTGGAAGGGACAGGACTTTAAAGCCCTATCCATTGATGAGTCAACAGCTCGCCGTCAGTTCAAAAAGAGATTCGGCATGACCTTTGTCGAGTATGCCCGCGCCCGGCGAATGGGACTGGCGCTGAAGCATATTCGCTCAGGGCGTACTGTCATTGATAGTCAGCTCTCCACAGGATATGAATCCAGCAGCGGGTTCCGCGATGCCTTTTCACGGATTATGGGGGCTGCGCCTACACAGGTCGATGAAGAACTGGTGCTCAAAGCAGCCTGGATTGATACTCCTCTTGGCCCTATGATGGCGGTGGCGGATGAGCAGGCGCTTTATCTGCTTGAATTTGTTGACCGCAGAGGATTGGAGCGTGAAGTGGAACGACTGCGCAGACGGACCAAATCTGCGATCGTGCCCGGCACAACAGCACCGATTCTATCCATTGAACGGGAATTAAATGAATATTTCGACGGCAAAAGGACAGCGTTCGACACACCGTTGTTCTGTTTAGGAACACTATTTCAGAAGCAGGTCTGGGAAGTATTGTTGGCGATCCCAGCCGGAGAAACCAAATCCTATCAGGGGATTGCCAATCTACTGGGGAGGCCCAAAGCCTGCCGAGCGGTAGCGCAAGCCAACGGGGCCAATCAGTTGGCCATCGTTATTCCATGTCACCGTGTCATTAATTCAAGCGGAGAACTGGGCGGTTATGGGGGAGGACTGACACGTAAAAACTGGCTGCTGCAGCATGAGAAGCAGGGATCATAAATGTCAGGAAGCAGCATGTCACAGGGAAAACTGCATCTATTTCATATAAGAGGAGCATCAAGATGAATATCAATATACTGCGGGAAAAAGCTGAGCAATTTCATCAATACCACCAGAAAGGGAATCCACTCGTATTAGTTAATGTGTGGGATGCTGGAAGTGCACAGACCATTCGGGCTGCAGGAGCCAAGGCTATTGCTACCGGCAGCTGGGCCGCTGCCGCGGCTCATGGTGAACAGGATGGAGAAGCTTTACCCTTCCAACTGGTGCTTGCCAATCTGGCCCGCATCACACAAAGTGTAGATTTGCCTGTAACGATCGATATCGAGGGAGGGTATGGCAGGTCTGTGTCAGAAGTGAAACAAAATGTCAGAAAAATTATGGATCATGGCGCTGTGGGAATTAATATCGAAGACCAGCTTCCCGGAGGGGAAGGTCTGTACAGCACCACAGAGCAGTGTCTGAGATTATCCGCTGCTCGAGAGGCTGCTGCGCAGATCGGCATCCCTCTTTTTATCAATGCACGTACCGATCTATTTCTGCAGCATGCTCCCGACCAGCACAATGAAGCCTTAATCAACGAAGCCGTCTTACGAGCTAAAGCTTACGCAGAGGCGGGGGCAAGCGGTCTGTTCGTTCCAGGTTTACAGGATCATCACTGGATTCAGGAGGTGTGCAGCCGTTCGCCGCTTCCCGTCAATGTTATGGTAACCTCCTCAGAGCCTTCACCCAAACATCTGGCTGCACTGGGGGCTTCACGAGTAAGTTATGGCCCTTATCCTTATCTGCAGGTTATGGAGCATTTGAAGGGGCTCGGGCAGCGTATTTTAACAGGCTCATAATGCTCATAATGAAGATGTGTATTTGTACCGAGCTATCCCTCAAGGACGGAGGGTGTTTCCAGCCTCCGCCTATGGTATAATCCCACTACCTAACAGTAACAGGAGGCATATATGCTTAACGTTGAACAAAAGCTTGAAATTCTGGAATCCTATCCCCAGCTGCAGCGTAGAGATGTTTCTCTGGGGCGTGTCAATTTTCACTACGAAGACAGTGCGTACGAGAAAAAAATTGTGGCACTTCATATTCATCCGAACGGTAATGGTTATATCTATGCAGGACTGCTGCCCGATTACGAAACAGATGCGAAAGGGTTCGTCAATATTCGCGATTACTCGGAAGCGGATCTGCGTACCCTGCTCGATGCAGCGATCCAAGCAATGTCACATAACCCAGATGCTGTTGAAGTGAGTGAGAACGTACCGCCTCTAAAGGAATCCGCTGCATCTCCAATGACTCTCTCAACAGGCGGGGGGATCTGGATCAATGAAGATGGACATACACTTACACTAAAATATGATAATGATATGTGGTGTGTATATGCCGGTCATGAGCTGGAGATGGCTTTTGAAACACGCAGCGAAGCTGGTGAATATCTTCAGGAAGAAGGATTCAAACCGCAAACCCAAGCGTAAATAAAATACAGCAAACACGAGGTGAGAAGATCTCCCTCGTGTTTTTCTGATTCCCTTTTTTACTATGTGTTATTAATCCACTGTGTGTTACTACCACTATCAATGGGCAAGCCATCTCTATTGATTGAACACCAAGCTTCATGTCCTGCCTAGAAAAATTTGTTGACGTTAGCCATTAGGGCTGGCTCACCGTTAATCCTTGCTGCTTTTCCGTACAAGCGGTGCATGTTTCATCATGGGATAGGTGGACAGTAGAAATGCTGCGCCGATCAATCCGAGTACGGTGAACAGCATCATTCGATTTAGATAGGCGATCCAAAGCGTAAATTGCTCCATGTCCACAAATGCAATCACCAGCGATATCACCAGACCCAAACCAAAAAACATGAACAGGAAATTACGCATACCAAGCCTGATCCAGCACACCGTCAAGAAAACGGAGAGACCGAGAACCAAAAAGCCAAGCATCAGATCCATCCATAGATAAGGAAGTACAAGATAATGGGAAGAGTAAAGCATGCCCGGTTGGTACAATATGACATGCAGCCCTCCCTTTACATTCAGCAGATGAACGAACAAATAGATCATGTGCAGTATAACCATGGTACCAGCAACCATACAGGTCCCCATAATATAAAATGATTTCATAAATTGAACCCGTGTACTGCCCATGCCCACAGCTACCGGATAGAGCGTGACCAGACCCGCGATGGCAAAAGTACATATCCCCCCATACATCGGTCCGAATAACTGCGAGGAATAACTAACATCAAACAGGAGGCCAATAGCAATATAGATAGCCGTTAGTCCAAGAGCTATGGAAGTGAAAATAATCAGATACAATCGCATATCGTCTAAAATCAGCCGGTTCGTCCCTTTTACTGCATTCATACTCTCGCTCCCTCCTGCTTCCGGGTTACATGAACCAGATAATCCTGCAGTGATGCTTTTTCGATCGAAAGCCCATGCTGCTGAGCCTTTACTATCCAATCCTTGGAATACACGTCATCAATCATCACTTTGGCAGTTGTACCCATCCGGGCAGTATCAATAACATCAGCCCTCTGAGAAACCTCTTCCACATCTCGAATATTCCCTGTTAGAAGAATCCCACGTTCGCGTATCTCCTCCATAGGTCGATGGTACAAGATGTTTCCTTGATGTACTACCATCAGGGTTTCGCACAAAGGCTGTACCTCTTCAATGTGATGTGTTGATATGAGAATCAAACGCGGGTGATCTTCATACGTTTCCAGTAATGCCTCATAGAAAAGTTTCCTTTTGTCAGCATCCAGCCCGTTTGTAGGCTCATCCATAATCGTTACACTAGCGCGGCTGCACAGCCCCAGAATAATCTGCGCGGCTGTCTTCATCCCCTTCGAAAATTTGCTGATTCTCTGTTTGGAGGGCAGCTCGAATATGTCAATAAGCTGCTTGGCAAGCTGCTCATCCCACTGAGAATGAAAATGTGATCCGATGGTAACCAGATCATGGATCGTCCAGTTTTTGCCGAGCGGATGATTCTCCTGGATATAACACAGATGCCCTTGGGCACTGAGATTATTATACGGGTTCTGGCCCATAATCCGAACGGTCCCATAGTCGGGACGGTTGTGCCCAGCGAGCAGACTCATCAATGTGGTTTTGCCAGCCCCATTCCTTCCCCAGATTGCTCCAATCACAGGTTCCTTCTCATGCAGGGTGACGTTGTCCAGCATAGGGGGGGTGTTCTTTTGATAGCTGTAACTTACCTGTTCCATATGAATCATACTTCACGCTCCTTATCCTTCTTGCCGCGAATCAGATCAATAATCATGTCCTCATCCATACGAATGCGTCTGGCTTCTTCAAGTAAAGGCTGGATATATTCTTCGTAAAAACGCTGCTTCCGTTCCACAATCAATGTTTCTCTGGCCCCCTTGGCAACAAACATTCCTACACCCCGCTGTTTATAGATAATGCCCTTGTCTACCAACTCCTGCAGCCCCTTTCGCGCCGTAGCGGGATTAATATTGTAAAAGCGAGACAATTCATTGGTGGAGGGAACCTGCTCTTCCACCCTTAATCTGCCTTCCACAATATCGTCCATGATCATCATAGCGATCTGATGAAAAATAGGCTGAGATTCATCCAAAGTCGATTTCATCTGTTTCCAACTTTCATACATAATAATGATTGGTGTACCTCATCCGTCGATGAACAGCTCGACAGCCCTGCTGCCTACTTCGTTAACTAATCTTCTTCGACCTTCGGTTAGTTGGTTAGTTACTCATGTAACTAACTATAGTATACAATAACTACCTTGTAAATAGGCCCTTGTTAATTCATTATTTTTTTAATCTGGATTCGATTATATTGGTTCAGAAGAGCATCAAGCGCTACAGATTGTCGGATCACTTCAGGATGGAGGAGACTGCCGTATTGCAGATGTACCTGATGCAGCTGCTGTCTTGCATCTTCGATCTGTGACTTTAATTCCATACGATCCACAGCCTCCCCTCCTTTTGTCATATTTTAGCTTATTATGCCAATCAGTAGGTTGAAGAAGATATGACAGATGAGCTCTTTCACCTGCTGCTGCTTCTATGACACATCAAAAAAGCGCCTCTGAAAGAATCAGAAGCGCTTAGGTGGCTTAGACTTATGTCCCTAAACCGTGATCGAATGTTTTGTTAATTGGGGGATTGAGATTACCCGGGGTTGGAGAAGGACCCGTAATGACCGGTAAAACACCTACCAGTATACTACAAGTAACTATCAGCAAAGCCAGTTTTTTCTTCATTGATTTTCTGCACCTCACCAATCAAGATTTTGTATTGCTGTATAGCCGCATCGGACGCATAATCCCTATACTGCTCAAACAGTCCGACACTTCTAAGCATACCTCTTCCATCGCTAATTTCAATAGAAAATCTCAAGCTGTCCAGAACAAAATTTATACCCTGCGCAAATTGGTCTCGTCTCAGATAGTACTTGCCTAATCCAGACAAAAGACGGACGTACCGATCATCTGTAATCTGTTTGCTGACTTTCCCGATCCGGTTCCGCTGCTCCTGATAAGTAAAGTGCGGCGCATACTGCTCTAACACACCATCGATATTCATATCATATCGATTGGCCGCTGTTACAATATCACATAACGCAGGAAATATTTCGTTCTCTTTCGTTGAAATGTAGGATAGATATTGAGGCAGGATTTCAAATTGTCCAGCCATTAATTGATATATATAACGGTTCCCCTCAGCCCATTCCTGAAATTGTTGAATAACAACCATTTCTTCATGATCGGGATCTTTCACCCAAGTGGAATCCGAATATAACGAAACATATTTAAGCGCCATCTCATAATTATCCAAATGAAAGTAGGCACTTCCTGAAGCCAGATAAGCATACATGATATAAAAAATGATTGCTCGCTTGGTTTCTTCCGCCTTCTTCCGCCCATTCAGTTCATAGTGAATGGTCGCCTTCACCCGCAGCTTCTCGGATAACTCCTGTACTTTGCTCCATCTGTGGAGTGAGGCAAAAGCATTAATCAGCTCATTTAGTGCATCCAGCTGATACCGTTCATCCAGTCGATCCACGTAATATTCAAATTGTGCAGCAATAATGACATTCCGCTGCTGATCATTTGTCAGTCCCAGCTTGAACAAGCGATACTGACAGAGGGCAAGCCGCTCGGAATGCTGCATCTTCTCACTTTCGGCTATCGTTTCATATAATAGAGTTGCCGGTTTCCATTTGCCTTCATGATAGAATTCCTCTGCCACCTCAAATAACAGCGGGATATAAGACAGATTATCCATCATTAGACGAACGACCTCTTCGATGCAGTCCAGCTTGTCCAGTTCGGCACATCGATGCAGGAACGGACCTAATCTCCGCCAATCCGGTGCAGCATGCACAAAGCATTCATCAATATACATCTCATAGAAATGGCCCGGCGCAAGCTTCATGGCTGATGTGATGCGGTCCAGCTGCTGCATAGAGATCGGCCTATTTTTATTCAAAATATTGCTGAGTGTACCGGAATTAATTCCTGACAGTTCTGAAAAAAGACTGATCGACATCTGTTCGCGCTTCAGATAACGTTCTAAATGATCACGTATCGTGGTTGTCGGCTCCAAGGGAACACCACCCTCCAAAATAAAAACACCAAAACGAGATTGTTAGTACACAAAAGTAATTATATGTAATCTGTACATGCTTTTCAATAAAATAATTTCAACTAATTTGTATTAATTACATTTTAATCCTTTTGAAACGAAAAAGTATGTATCTATATTTTATATCAAAAAGTGTTATTTTTCCAAGACCTAAAGTGAACAAAAAAAACACGAGCCGTCAGACTCGTGTCGATCAATCAAACATCACAGTATATTTGCATGCACATTTGCAGTGCATGCACTGGAGCTGCATCATTCATCGTGCCGGATTTAAGGCAGTACATTACCTGCAGCACGGTAAATTTCATACCACTCTGGGCGAGTGAGGTGGACTTCGCTCGCTTTCACACAATCCTGCAGACGTTCAATGTTCATCGTGCCTGTTACAGGCTGCATCTGCGCAGGATGACGAAGCAGCCATGCAATCGCAATCGTTGTATTGCTCACACCATACTTCGCAGCGATCTCATCAATCTTGGCATTCAATTCCGGGAACTTCTCATTTCCCAGGAAGACACCTTCAAAGAATCCGTATTGGAACGGAGACCATGGTTGAATGGTGATGTCATGCAGACGGCAGTAATCCAGAATGCTGCCATCTCTGTTCACTGCAGCATCATTCTCCATGTTTACGTTGATGCCGCTATCGATCATTGTCGTATTGGTAATACTCATCTGCAGCTGATTGGCTACCAGCGGCTGTTTAACGTATTTTTTCAACAAGGCAATCTGATTTGGATTCTGGTTTGATACGCCGAAGTGACGGACTTTCCCCTCACGTTCCAGCTGATTAAATGCTTCTGCCACTTCCTCAGGCTCAACAAGTGCATCCGGACGGTGCAGCAGCAGTACATCCAGGTATTCCGTTCTCAGACGCTGCAGAATGCCATCTACCGAATTCAGGATATGCTCTTTGGAGAAATCGAACATGCCTTTACGAATTCCGCATTTGGATTGAAGAATCAAATTTTCACGGACTTGGGGATTCATCTGCACAGCATCGGCAAAAATCTCCTCACATGTCCCTGTGCCGTAAATATCGGCGTGATCGAAGAAATTTGCTCCTATTTCCATGGCAGAACGTACAAAATGCTCCGCGTCCTTACGATCCAATGAATTGATTCGCATACAACCTACAGCAACTACAGGTACATCGAGTGCACTGCTGCCCAGTTTAATGGTTCTCAAGATGTTTCCCCTCCATATTCAAAAATAGTTTGTTTGCATAGACTGATCCGTATATACATGTCCATGCCTGTCTTCCGTCTATGATTGTGACATATATCTGCAATCGGTTTCAATAGACTTTCCGCACATTTATATGGAGAAATGATTTGTTTTCGCCGGAGCTGCTCATCAGCGGGCTTGAATCTGTTATCTTTCTTCCGGCACGATGACCTTCATACAGCCAGGCAGAACACGAATATCAATCGGTAAAGCAGGGCCTTCCTCTCCATCAACATTCGTACGAATAGGTTCGTCTGAACGGACAACTACTTCTTTGGCTGTAAAATAGTCCACATCTTTGTGCTCCTTCAGATTGCCGAAGAACAGTGAGGTGCCTAAGGTCAAGCTGTTGAACACACCGATGTTCCGAATCACAAAACAGTGGATGAGTCCGTCATCTACCTCTGCATCCGGTGAAAGCTTCTCGAACCCTCCAACCGAGTTGGTGAGTGCTGCCAGAAAGAGCGGTGATTCTCCCTCCCACAGCTGTCCGTCATATTCAATCTTCAAGGTATTGGGCGGTGTATTCACCAGATCCTTCAGTCCTTCTTTTAGATAAGCGAACGATCCAAGCTTCGACTTTTCCTCTGACGATACAGAGAATAGGGCTTCCGCCAGAGAACCGGCAGCAATGACATTGGCAAAGAGCTGCCCATTAACCATGCCGAGATCCACAAGTCGGGTCTGTTCCGAGCGGAGCTGTTCGATGGCTTCATCCGGGTCAAGAGATATATGTAATGCCCGTGCAAAATCATTCACTGTTCCCAGCGGCACGATACCCAGCAGAGGGCGATGCTCCTGATCCAGCATGCCGTTAATCGTTTCATGCAGGGTGCCGTCTCCACCAATGGAGATCACCACATCGCACCCATCTTTGCAGGCATTCAAACCATAGTTGGCAGCATCTCCTTCTCCTCCTGTTTCATTGACCACCACCGCATACTGCCTGGATTCCAGAATCGTTTGGACCTTGGATACGTACTGCTCTGCTTTTTCCTTGCCTGACGACGGGTTGCTAATAATCATTGCTTTCCTCATCGACACATCTTCCTCTCCACATATGGCATCTGTACATCTTTACCCTCTTCATAGAGGGATTGAATATGACATGATGGAAATATCTTTAATTTGGACAAAGTTATACTGAAAAAGTGCAGGGCATGACCTATATCATATAGAATAAAAGTATACATAGGTGCATGTTGTAAAATTAGTGTTCCTATTCTCTTAATACAGGTTAATGACTATAAGTTGGGCGAAAGATAATTCATGAACACTTACTTTATACGATCAGACTCACATTCAAAGAACTGTTAATGATCTGCTGACGCAGTTTCATATAGAGTTTGGATACTATCATTTTGGTTTATTATGGTTTGGATGTCACCATCGGAAAATTATGATTCTCACTATAAATTGATGTTGATCTGGAGGGAAGGCATGTTAATAAAGAGAATAACGTTGTTATTGTTCATATGCGTGTTAAGTATAAGTGCAGCGGGGCAGGCGATGGCCCAAACGGCAGCTGAAGCGGAAGAGCATCTCATCAAGGACCCTGCACTGGAAGACGGACTCAAGCTTATTCTAAACATCCCTGTAGACCAGTCTCTAACTTCCACGGATCTGAAGCAGCTTCGCGTGGTAGATCTGAGCAGTGCCGGCATTCAGAATCTGTCCGGGCTGGAGCATGCCGTAAATCTGACCCATCTGCGTCTGTACGGCAACGAAATTACAGACCTTACACCGCTCGAGAACCTGACACAGCTTCGCGAGGTTGACGTTCGTAATAATTACATTACATCCATTGAACCTCTGGCTGCACTGCAGCAGCTGGGCCGCCTGTATATCAGCAACAATTCCATAACATCCATTGACATAGTGCGGGAATTTCCCAGATTACATACACTGCATGCCAGCGGTAACCGGATTGCAAGTCTGGATACTCTGGCAGAGCTGCATTCGCTGCAATGGCTTGAAATCTCCAACAATTTGATTACAGACCTCACGCCTCTGACAGAACAGAAGAAGCTGGAGAAGTTGAATGTGGCAAACAATCATATTACGTCACTCGATGTCCTTGCAGATCTGCCAAATACACTGCGAGAGCTGAATGTTTCAGGCAACCATATATCCAGTCTTACACCTCTGAGTCAGATGACCCATCTGCGGACATTGGATATTTCAAATAATCAGGTTCATCAGCTCAGCGGCTTGACCGCATTGATTAACTTAACCGAACTGAATGCGGAATCCAATCAGATCTATGATCTGGAGCCGCTGCGCAAGTTAACAAAATTGAACGTATTGAAGCTGTCCAACAACCGCATCTGGGACCTGACACCGCTCGCGGACTTATCGCTCACGCTGGGCAGTTCAGGGCTGCCAAGTGTCGACAACATCTCGGCATCCACCTCTCTGTCCGCAGGTATGCAGGGTGTTGTGACAGAAACAGTCCCGGCCGGACTTACCGTACAGAATAATTACCTGGATGTGACCAATGGCAGTCACACGATGCAGCAGCTCAACCAGATGAATGTGAGAGAGCAGAAACGAACACCGCAGGGTCGTTTTCAACGCCTGATCGAAGGGTCTGCCACGGCATATGTGGGTGATCGTGCATACGCACTGGATGCAGCTCCTTTTATTGATGAGGGCCGGACGTACGTACCGCTCCGTTTTGTATCCGAGCAGTTGAACGCTCGTGTGACCTGGAACAGCGGCGCACGAGAAGCTGTAATTACGCAGGACGATCAAACGATTCGCTGGAGCGTAGGCAGTAAACAGGTGGACCTTAACGGTAAATCCGTCCTGAATGATGCTCCGCTGTTGATGAGAGAAGGTAAAGCCTACGTACCCGTTCGGTTCATTTCGGAGCAGCTTCGTACAACTGTTGGCTATATAGCTCGCAGTAAAACGATTCTGATCTTTGAGAATAAACCACAGCCTGAAAGTGCCGATCGTGCCGCTCCCTAACCCCAAAGGTATTACTTATTACGACCAATAAAGGTAATCTTCACAGCAGCCATTCCCCCAGGTTAGTCCATGACCAATTGCATGACCTATTACAGAATGGTGTATCACAGAAACATGACTGCATCCCCGCCTGAATCTTCAGCGGGGATTTTCCCGTGCTCTTCTTTATGCAAATACGGCATCTCAGGGATTAGGGTATCTCCTGTAATCCGTGCAGCGAATTACTCACTGCAGCCTCTGTAGAAGCTGTATGCGTAATGGCGTGGTTCTCATCATTCCACATTCATTCAAGTTCGAAGCTGACTATATTGGATTAGGGTAAATATTGCACGGTTTAGCACATCTGCTTTTAGGATGGAAGTTGATATACTGAACATAATCAAAAAGGCTGCTGAGGGACCAACAAGGAGGAGCATCATATGACATATACGTTTAATGGATATTCTACTACACCAGCAAATCCATGGAATGAACTAGCTGCTGTACTTACAAATGAAAACGCTAACTTAGCGCTGACCGGAGAGCAGCATCAGCTTGTCGAAGGGTTCGGCGGCTGCTTCAACGAACTTGGATATTTGGCTCTCGCTCATTTAAGTGAGGAACAGCGGCACGAGGTGCTGCATTCCCTGTTCCACCCGGAAGGGGAGCATCGGTTTACCATCTGCCGCCTGCCTATTGGCGCAAGTGATTACGCAGAGCAGTGGTACAGCCACAACGAGGTAGACGGCGATGTGGCTATGGACCATTTTTCCATTGAGCGAGATTTCAAATATCTGATTCCTTACATTAAGGAAGCCTTGCGTTATAACCCGGACCTGCAGCTGTTCGCATCACCTTGGAGTCCGCCCACCTGGATGAAGTTCCCCAAAGCGTATAACTACGGCACACTGCGCTGGGAAAAGGAGATCCTGGAGGCTTACGCCCTGTACTTTGTGAAGTTTGTAGAGGCCTACCGCGAGGCAGGCATTACAATTCATCAGGTACATGTGCAGAATGAAGTCATCGCAGATCAGAAGTTCCCTTCCTGCATGTGGACAGGCGAGCAGCTGCGCGAATTTATCGCTGATTATCTGGGGCCTGCTTTTGACAAACATGGTCTGGACACCGAAATATGGCTGGGTACGATCAATGCGCCTGATCCTTGGGAAGAACTGATGAAAAAGAAAACAACCGGTTTCGATGAATACGCCGGACTCGTGCTGAGTGATCCAAAAGCCTATTCCTACATCAAAGGGGTCGGGTATCAATGGGCAGGTAAACATGCCATCCAACGTACCGCGGCAAGTTACCCGGAGCTTCGCTACATGCAGACGGAGAATGAATGCGGGGATGGTAATAACTCGTGGAACTATGCCAAGCATGTATATAACCTGTACCAGCACTATTTTACTAACGGCGTTAATGCCTATATTTACTGGAATATGGTGCTGGAGCCGAAAGGACGCAGTACTTGGGGCTGGGAGCAGAATTCTATGATTACCGTTGATCCTGCGAATAGGGAGATTACTCGTAATCCAGAGTATTATGTCATGAAACATTTTGCTCATCATATCGTTAACGGTGCTCGCCGGCTGGGTCTCTCTGGCGCATGGAGCGGCAAAGCTGTTGCCTTCCGCAACCCGGATAATAGTCTCGTCATCATAGTTAACAATCCGTTCCCGGATCGCCGTGATCTTCACTTGACGTTCGCCGAAGGACAGACGATTCACGTGCAGTTAGAAGCCGATTCCTTTAACAGTATGGTGATTACAGCGGACTGAATCCTCGTTCTGTATTACTGCATAGGTATGCTAAAGAAGAGCCTGTCCCGAATCTAACGGGACAGGCTCTTGGGGGATAAGGGGATTAACTGATTTTAGATATTGAGCGGTAGAAATGGTTCTACTCAGGTTTAAGGATTGTTCGCCAGGTAGTTTTTCAGCCACTGCATTGCAGGACGCTCTGTTCCGTTGCTTCTTACCAGGTGGGAACCACTAGTCCAAGTTTGGTTTTCGTTGTAACCCCACAGCGTAACACCTTTAACGGCCGGGTGCTTCCACAGTACCGGGAATTTTTGTTGGTAACGCTGCAGCTGGGTATTGTCATCGCCAGTCATGTCCAGCTCGGATACATACACTGGAAGGCCTGTAGCTTGCAGTTTGTTCAGAACCGTGTTCATCGTGTTCACAGATACGTTGTCCATATTGAAGTAGTGCGCTTGAATACCGATGCCATCAACAAGGCCTCTGCTTTTCAGGATGTTGATAATCTGGATATATTGATCTGCTTTCGGAGGATCACCGATAATGCCGTATTCATTGATCAGCAATTTGGAATTCGGGAAGGCTTGTCTTGCCTGCTCGAATGACCAGATCACCCAATCCCAGCCGGTTTGTCCATCTCCACCAATCGCGTTTTTGAAAGATGGCTTCGCATGCAGCGGTTCATTGACGACATCGACAAACTCCGCTTGGGAGTACCGCTGTCCTGCAGCACGAATCCACTGAAGCACTTCGGCTCTCTGATCATTAGCAGAGAGGCCATTAATCCAGTTAGGTGCCTGATTTCCCCAAACAAGGGTATGGAATTTGAAAGGCATTTTATTGTTTTTTGCATAGTTGTAAGCCATATCTGCCTGGCCCCAGTTCATCACATTACGCGTACCTTCTACCGCCCCCCACTTCGTGGAATTCTCTGGCGTTACCTGGTTCCAGTACGGACTGAAATTGTTCGGTACCTGGCTGGCTATAATATTCCCCAGGAATTTACTACCTTTGGCCAATCCGGCACTGACACTGCCCACCGCGACCGACGCAGCCAGTACACCTGCCAGAGCAAGCGTACCTACCGTCTTAAACCATTTGGTCTTCAACATAATATTCCTCCTTGGTTGGGTATATTTTATAAAGCGCTTACAAGGACATCATAATGGATAATTTTGGTTTTATACACATATAAATCATACTATTTACTTAGGAAAGTATACTTTGTATTGCTTTTCTCCTTTTCATCGTTCAACTATTTCGAACACAAATATGACATGAGCGTTTACATTCCGTTGACGTTTCTCTAGTATGGAATGATACATACAACACACACACATTAGAACACAAGGGAGATTACACATGCGCACACATCGTTTGAAACGTTTCGCCAGCTGGTCTTTATCCATTCTGTTAGGTGCTTCCCTGCTGCTCACCCCGCTTGCTTCTGAAAGCGCTCAAGCGGCTGCAGCAGATCAGGAAACAACAATCACCCTGCTTGGTACGTCTGATATTCATGGCCGGTTCATGCCATGGGATTATGCATTAGACGGTCCCAACCCGGCAGGCAGCATGACACAGCTCTATACGATGGTGAAGAAGGTTCGCTCCGAGAATCCGAACACCATCCTGCTGGATGCGGGAGATATGATTCAGGATAACTCTGCTGAACTGTTTAATGATCAACCCAAATCTCCGATGATGGTTGCCATGAACGAGATGAACTATGATGCCTGGGTTATGGGAAATCATGAGTTCAACTTTGGCCTGGACGTGCTGGAGAAAATCTCTTCACAGTTCAAAGGTCAGGCGCTTGTCGGTAACATTTTCAAAGAAAATGGTGACAGGTACATGCCTGCATATACCATTATAGAGCGGGACGGCATCAAAGTGGGCGTGATCGGCATGAACACCCCGATGATCACCGAGTTCGAGAAAGGAACAGACCATCTGGATGGTGTCATTGTCAAAGACCCGGTCGAAGAGACGCGCAAAGCCATTGCCGAGCTGAAAGGCAAAGTGGACGTAATGGTTGGCCTGATGCATATGGGACTGGATAACGAGAACGGTAATCCGGGTACCGGAGTAACGGATATCGCCAATGCCAACCCGGAGCTGGCTGCTATTTTCGCCGGACATATGCATCAGCTGATCGAATCCCAGACGGTTAACGGCGTATTGATCTCTGAACCGAATAAATACGGTACACATATGTCACGCATTGACCTGAAGTTTACCAAAGAGGACGGCAAGATCGCGCTGAAAAGCAAGGAAGCCAAAGCACTTGCTGTCAAAAAAGCCGATGGTACGTATGAGGTCTCCGATCCTTCGCTCGAAAAAACACTGCACCCGTTCCACGAGTTCGCGCGTGCCGATGCCAACATTGAAGTGGCCGAGTTGAAAGGAATCAACCTGGTCCCTGCGGATGAAATTAAAGGTATACCTGCCGTACAGATCCAGGAAACGCCGCTTTCCGATTTTTTCACCGAAGTCATGCTCCATTACAGTGATGCCGATGTCGTTGCCCATCAGATCGATAATGACAAAGCAAGGCTGGACGTTGGCCCAATCAAGAAAAAGGATATTGCATTCAACTATCAATACACCTTTGGTGAAGTTACCGTATATGAAGTGACCGGACGTGATCTGAAAGATTATATGGAATGGTCTGCGGGGTACTTTAATTCTACACGGCCCGGAGATGTCACCATCAGCTTTGATCCGAAGCGCCGCGCTTCCAAATACAGCACCGATGACTTCTTCGGCGGTGTAACGTATGAGATTGATCTGACCAAGCCGTATGGCAGCCGGATTACGGACTTGAAATACAGTGACGGAAAAACGGTTCTGGCAGAGGATACGCTCAAACTCGGCATGAATGCATACCGAATGGAAGCGCTGATTGCCAAAGGAGGAGCACTCGAAGGACGCAAGTTCAAGCAGCTCTGGTCTTCCAAGGACGCTGCAGCGTTCGGTGAAATTCAAGGCACCATTCGCAATCTCTCTATTGCTTATTTGAAAGATGTGATGAAAGGTGTATATGAACCGAAGATACAGCACAATTGGAAAATTACGGGCGTTGACCTGACTGCACCGGAACGTGCAGATGTTGTGGAACTCATCAATGATGGCATCCTGTCTGTGCCAACCACGGAAGATGGCAAATACACCAACATTGCCTCCATTAATATTTTGGATGCTGTCACTGCAGAAGAGATCGAAGCGTTGTCCTCCAAAGCAGGGGTAGATGCGGCTCAGTTCAAAAGTGTGCCAACGAAAGGCACATTCTATCAGCAGTTGAACAAAGCCCGCAAGACAGCAGCTGGTAATGATACTGGCAGTGAAGACGATGCGGCTGCACCTGCTCCTGGGAATCCTACTGCTCCAGAGAAACCGAAGCCAGCACCAAAACCGGAAACATCGCCAGGAACATCGAAGCCAGACACCGTAAAACCAGGCAAACCGGGGAACAAGACTCCTGCCAAACAAGCCAAGGTTACTGCTAATTACCTGAACGTACGTGCAGGCGCTTCATCGAAGGCCAAAGTTATCACTTCCGTACCAAAAGGCACGATGCTTGATGTCATCAGTACAGACCATGATTACGGCTGGGTCAAAGTGAAGCTGGATGGAAGAACAGCATACGTATACGGCAAGTATGTAAGCATTCTAAAGTAACCGCTGGATATATGAAGGGCGATGCACCCAAGTGACGATGGGATGGCATCGCCCTCTTGGGTGCGGCCTATCGTTTGACGCAGCCTCCCGGCCTATATCCTTGATTATACGCATCATCGCACCGAGCCGAATGCCATTCGTTTGATCCGTAAAATCACGCACATCCTCTGTTTGGCCTTCATACGCTGCAAGCACATAGTCCTCATCCACGATATAGTATGTGCCGGAACGGCTGAATGAATATCCTCCGATCTGCCCGCCCGCTGTACCTTTGCCCACCGCAGTAACTATTCTCATTCCCGGTTTAAGCTCCGGTTCTATACCTGCAAACACCGCATTGTAGAACAGAAACGTATTTTCGGGTACATCTTCTCCGCTTACAACTTCAAGCACTTTTACCTGATAGGCTGTAAATTCCGGTTCATCCGGACTTAATCCCTGATTTCGCTGTTTCTCGGCAAGTGCTCCTTCAGAAGTGCCTGGCTCTGCAGTCAATTCTACGCTAAAAGGGGGGTGGTCTCCGATCACCTCGGCCACAATAACTGCATCGGCATAATTCATGATCTCACGAAAGCTTACTTCCCTCATGTTGATTAATGGCGGAACACCGGAGTACACCGGGTATTGATCGCGCAGTTCCTGTATCCGCTCCGCTGATAACCTGCTCGGCTCTGCCCCTTGAGGTGATTTGAAAGCAGCAGTGCTGCAGGCTGTTAAAGTCACCGTAAACATCATAAGCAGCAAGGCTGACCATACAATCTGCACCCACACTCGCTTAATTCTTATATCCAAATTTGTATCTCCTCCCACACTGCATTCTTGAAAATGATACAAAACGTTTCACGTGGAACGCTGCACTGTATATATGAACGGCATGCTGCCAAGTTTCTTTTCATTTTAACTCCGCCAGCACGCTGGATTTGTGAATTACCATATGCATCTCTCGTACATAAGGTATAATAAGGCAAGTATATGATACATGTACGGTGTAATGCTTGTAAGTAGTAAGAGAAGATGACAGATGCTGCTGGACCAGTATCATGGGCGCAGTTGTAAGCATTCCAAACTAAACGCAAAAGAGGTAAACGATGAGTAAGCAGCATTTTAAAGATTACGGCTTGGGCGAAGAGATTGTCCGAGCACTGGACAGCCTGGGCTACGAGAATCCTACAGAAGTTCAGACCCGGGTCATTCCTGTCGCACTGGAGAATCAGGATCTTGTGGTGAAATCACAGACGGGCAGCGGCAAAACAGCCGCATACGGCATTCCGCTCTGCGAATTGGTGGACTGGAACGAAAATAAACCGCAGGCTCTGATTCTGACTCCAACACGAGAGCTGGCCCTGCAGGTCAATGAGGACATTACCAACATCGGGCGCTTTAAGCGGATTAAAGCCACCGCACTATATGGACAATCTCCTTTTCACATTCAAAAGGCCGAGCTGAAGCAGCGAACCCATGTGGCTGTCGGTACACCAGGCCGGGTTCTGGATCATATTGAACGGGGCACACTGCCGCTGGACCGCATCGCTTATCTGGTCATTGATGAAGCAGACGAGATGCTGAACATGGGCTTTATCGAGACAGTACAGGCCATTATTCAGGCTCTCCCGAAAGAGCGTACAACGATGCTGTTCTCCGCAACGTTCCCGGAAGATGTAGCGAAGCTGTCACGGCAGTATATGAACACACCTGTAGAGATCGAGATCAAGGCCAGTGGACTGACCACAGCCACGATCGAACATGCCGTAATTCACACTTCGGAAGTGAATAAAACTGCGCTGCTGCAGGATTTGCTTATTACGGAAAACCCGGACAGCTGCATTGTATTCTGCCGGACACAAGATAATGTGGATAAACTGTTCCGGGTCATGGCTGACCTCGATTATCCCGCTGATCGTATACACGGCGGCATGGAGCAGGATGAACGGATTGAAGTAATGAATGCTTTCCGGCGCGGACAATTCCGTTATCTGATCGCCACTGACGTTGCTGCGCGCGGAATCGACATCACGAACATCACCCATGTAATCAATTATGATATCCCTCTCGAAAAAGAAAGCTATGTGCACCGTACAGGCCGTACGGGCCGTGCAGGTAAAACAGGCAGAGCCTTCACCTTGGTAACCCCAAAGGATGGCAGACGTCTTGCAGAGATTGAATCGTATATTGGATTCGAAATCCCGGTTATGAAGGCCCCTTCCGAGGAAGCGGTCGATCGCCGCAGAGAAGAGTTTGAGAAACGGCTCAAAATTGTGCCTGAACGTAAAAAGGACAAGCGTGAGCAGTTGAACCAGCAGATCATGAAGCTGAACTTCAACGGAGGCAAGAAGAAGAAACTTCGTGCAGTCGATTTTGTAGGCACGATTGCCAAGATTGAGGGCGTAAGCGCAGACGATATCGGAATTATTACCATTCTGGATAACGTAACCGATGTGGAGATTCTGAACGGCAAAGGTCCTCTCGTGCTGGAAGTCATGCAGCATACTACGATCAAGCGCATGCAGCTCAAGGTGCGTAAAGGCCGCAAATAGGCAGATCCCATCGCATAATCAAACCAAAGGCAGCTATGCAATCTCAATACGAGGGTAAATATGCAAACTCTGGTGACAGATAGAAAGATCATACCCAGTAGGAATGTGCCTCATCAACCAGTTATAGAGCAAGGGATAACAGGTCTCCAGTGGCCCGTTATCCCTTGTCTGCTCTTTACGTTGAGAATCATTATCAATATAATATAAGAAATGCCCTCATGGTAGGAGGATGGTACAGATGACCCTTACACTAGACGATCACATCTATTGGTGGAATTATGCTTCAATCCAGGTCATGGATATTCGGCTTGCCGTGCTGGAGCCAGGAGAGAACCTGCAACGTTATCAACTCCCGGCACATGCATTTGTATATGTGCTGGATGGTCATGCCACATTACAGCTAGACCACAACGTGTATACTCTGAGACGATTCCATGTCCTTCAAGGAGGCCGGGGAGCTTTATTAAATATTACCGCAGAAGAGCGGTTTGAATATTATTTAATTCTGTACAGAGCTATTCTAATGTTACCCGCTTCTCATCCTCTGAAGAAACGACCGCTGCCCGATAGTCCCTTCCTGCATCAGTGTGCGTTCCTCCCGCAATATCCCATTTCACTACTGCGCAAGCTGGAAGATATGTATGAGCACTGGACGATACAGGACAGACTCCATCAGTTACAGGCACGAGCGCTGTTCTATTCGTTTGTTCACGCCCTTCTCTCACAGATGAAGCAGCAAGGTATCAACCCCGTCCCTCCTGATCTGCCAGCCCAAGTGATACATTATATGGAACAGCATTACATGGAACCCATCACGCTGCAATCTCTGGCAGACCTGTTCGATTGCAGCATCAGCTATCTGACCAAACTGTTCAAATCTCGTGTAAAGGAAAGCCCCATCCGGCTTCTAGCAATTATTCGCATACAACAGGCTGCCCGAATGCTAACACACGCAGACACGCCACTTCAGGAGATCGCTGAACTCGTCGGATACCCAGATGCCCATACGTTGAGCCGCAGTTTCAAAAAAGTATATGGCGTAACTCCCACCCAGTACCGGGCAGTTATTGCTCAGAACGGAAGCTTCATACCGGATTTGCCCAAGGTGCGTACCCGATCTGCCCTTGTTGCCACTGGAACCCAATGCTATAGTTTCATTGATTACGATTCTCATTTACATCCAAGCGGAGGTTTATCCATGGTTAAGACAAAACGATCATCATCCATCGCCACAGCGGCATTGCTCTTGTGCTTCACCATGATTCTCTCGGCATGTGCCGGCGGACCAACTGCCACGAACAACGCCGGAACAGGTACAACAGCAGAATCCGGCATATCTCAACAAAAGCCGGCTCCAGCAGCCGAGACAGCCACAACAGCGACTCAGACCTATACCGATAGCAGAGGAACGATCACCATTCCCGCCCATCCACAGCGAATTGTCGATCTGACGGGCAGTGCCATCGGTAATTTACTGGTGCTGGGGGTCAAGCCGGTAGCATCGACATATGATGCGATGCGAAATCCTTATCATAAAGGCATGCTGGAAGGCATTGTCGATCTGGGGGAAGGTAGTAATGCGGAAGCCATACTAAATCTGGAACCCGATCTGATCATCACGTATGACTATCTGGTGGACAACCAGTATGAAGCCTTGTCCCAGATTGCTCCTGTCGTGAGTCTGAAATATGGTGCGGCGAATCCCCAGAAATTATTGCTGGAATTCGGTAAGCTGACGGGCAAAGAGAAGGAAGCCCAGGCTTGGATAGACCAGTGGAATGCCAAAATTGCCAAAGTTAAACCACAGATTCAAGCGGTCGTTGGCGATCAGACGGTATCTATCCTTCAGCCCTATGCCAAAGGAATCTACGCGTGGGGGAACAAAGGTGCACGAGGCGGGGAGATTCTATATGGAGAATTCGGCCTGAAAGCCCCCTCCCTGATCCAGAAGGAACTGATTGACGGGGAAGGTGCAGGTGCAAGCCTGTCCTTGGAGCAGCTGCCTGAATATGCCGGAGACTTTATTTTCACAAGCAACTGGGGATGGGATGACGGTAACCCTGATGTGGTATACGAAAGCAATGTCTGGAAGGCACTTCCTGCTGTAAAAAACAAACACGTCTATTTCATCAACGCAGATGGCTCATTCTATAATGACCCGATCTCTCTGGAGGCGCAGCTGCAATTCATTGAGAACGCCCTCTTGAACACATCCAAATAACGTCCAGCTAATCGTTGAGTGTTCGCATTTATATAAGTTGAACTAAAGGTTTTACACCTTCCACTCCGATGACAGAATAACCTTCCCATCGCTGTTATCCCCAGATTTTTTTGATTCCCTTCCAAAGGGGAAAATCCGGTGATAAAGGCGACCGCTACGCTTCTCCAGGTTTTTTCTGTCCTCTCCGTTAACGTGTAAATGAATGTTTCCAACTTATCTAGCGCACCTAGCTTAGCGTCTGCACCTGCGATACTCATAAGCAAGTACATTCATTATCAAGAATGCTGAATAAATCCCCTCCTCCATCACTATGGAATCAGAGGGGATCTTTTGTTGCCACAGTTATTGAATAATCAATGCAATTTCACCTTTTTTCTTACGTGCTATTCCGGAAGAACATCCGAACAGCATGCCCCACGATTACAATGTAATTCTCCTAGATAGGTCCCTTCTCTAATCCTTGCTTACACTTCACATGTTACAGGTGTGATCCCCCGCTGGCATCAATACACTGCCCGGTAACCCAGCGGCTGTCCGCTGAAGCAAGAAATGCAGCCACATCTGCAACATCCTCTGGCTCTCCCCAGCGGTTCAGAACAGACAAGCCTGCTGCATATGCCTGTCCTTGCGAGTTCGTGAGTGTTCCTGCATTCATCTCGGTATTAATAATGCCCGGCTGGATTGCATTGACCGTAATCTGGCGACTTCCCAGCTCTTTTGCCAGCAGCTTTGTGAAGGTATCCACCGCTCCCTTCGTCATGCTATAGGCAAATACCCCTGGAGAAGCCACCCGTGTAACAAAAGAAGAAATATTAATGATTCGCCCTCCATCCCGCAGGCGCGGGACTGCCTGCTGCGTTACAAACAGGGGAGCTTTTACATTTATGTTCATCACTTCGTCGAAGGAAGCCTCTGTCGTCTGCTCCAGATCGAGAATCTGCCCGATCCCCGCGTTATTTACCAGAATGTCCAGCCTGTCGTCACGTCCATGCTTCCGAATAGCATCATCAACCTTGGAAAATAATTCATGAATGCCACCCAGCGTGCGTAAATCAGCTCCAATGGCTTGGGCCTGTCCACCATGATCTGTAATATGCCGCACAACCTGCTCCGCTTCGGCTTGCCGCGTCCCGAAGTGCACAAGCACATATGCGCCCTCCTGTGCCAAACGGATTGCAATACTGCGTCCAATGCCTCTGCTCGCTCCTGTGACCAGAGCCAATTGTCCTTCCAGTCTTCTGCATGTCTCGTTCATACGTTATCCCCCTACTGAATTAAGTAGCACCCGTCACGGGCACAGGACAGTTATATCATGAGACGACATACACAATGTTGCTCTCATATTCGGCAGGGTCAATTCGTTCAGCATACGTAGATCACATCCGTATATCCTCTGAGCGAAGCTGGAGCTCCCGCCGAATCCGATCGGCTTCAGTCACCTTAAAGACTACTGCGGGCGTATATCGCTGCATTATGAGGTCATAGGGCAATTCAGAGTCCGATGCAGACTGCAGCTGGAACAATTGATAGAAATACAGACTGCTCGGTTGATGCGAGTTTCTATGTCTGGGTGGCACATCATAGGTCAAGTAGGGGAATTGGGATAAATCCGGCAGTGATTCTTTGGGAATAGCTTTGTCGGTATCGGTACTCCAAACCATGCGGTTCCACCGGGGATCATCGTTCATATCTTCAAGCAGGTTATAACGGGTTGAAGACATTTTTGTATTTTCAAGGATCAAAGGGGTTGCATCTACCGTATTCGTCTTCGCATATCCATATACATATATCTCCTGGCCTCGCTTCAGGCTTCCACTCGTTCGATACAAGCTGGCATAGAATAAAGCCTGCAGCGGAGAGGTTGTCAGCTCCAGCAGGTTCGTTGGCTGGCCCTCCTGATGACACCATGCCAGTACATGCTCCTGTTCCCATACACCCGCTTCATCCGCCATATCGTGCATATAATCATTCACGACATTGACATAGTATTGCGGGTTACCGCGAAGTAATCGAGAGAAAGTGTGGCGCAATAAACAGGAATTCTGACAGGCAAAACGCCCGTTTTCTCCGCGAAAATAGTACCCGTCCTTCCCGTAAGGAAGCCTCTCGATCGTTGATAAGTAGTCCTCTATTGAATTTACCTCACACCACAAGGGATTCAACATAACAACCAGCCCTCCCGCACCCTGTACCAGATTTATTTTGAAATAAAAACACGCTAACAGAAGTATACGCCATCCGATCTACCTTGGCTTCATTTCCGCTTCATTTGCATTCGGGTCATCGCTCTTGCTGCTCTTGCCTTCTGGCCTGCTGCTTTGTTCATCTCTCATCAAAATGTTCACTTGCCAAAGATTGTAAATCAACTAGAATATAAATGAAAGCGCTATATTTATTTCCAATCTCTATGGAGGTGTTCGTGGTGGGAAAACAAAAGATGGTCTGGTTTCTGGTTTTTACACTGACATTAACCTTGTTTGGTCTGCATCCTGAACGAACCAGTGCGGCGGGTGTAACGATTACCAATGGTACCGATTGGCTTGATACAGCCGGAAACCCCATCCATGCGAACAGCGGTAACATCCTGCAGGTAGGCTCCACGTATTATCTGTATGGAGAGCACGCAGTGGGGGGCAAGTTTGACAGTGTGAACGTCTACACCTCGACAGATCTGAAAAACTGGACCTTCAGCAACGCCATCCTGACCAAAGACTCCGCGACCGAACTGGCCTCCAGCAAGATTGAACGTCCTAAAGTCATCTACAATGCATCGACAGGGCAGTATGTGCTCTGGGCACACTATGAGAACGGTACAGATTACAATCTGGGGCGCGTTGCCGTAGCCACAAGTAATACACCGAATGGTAAATTCACATATGAAGGCAGCTTTCGTCCACTTGATCATGAATCTCGTGACATGACCGTTTTTGTGGACACGGACGGTACAGGGTATCTGGTGACAGCCTCCCGTAAAAATGGGGGTGCCAATGATACGATGGCTATTTTTAAAATGAATTCGAGTTATACGGGGATACAGTCCTTTGAAGGATGGCTGTTCGAGAATGCGTACCGTGAGGCCCCTGCCGTTGTGAAAAAAGGAAACCGCTATTACCTCTTCACTTCCCAGGCTGCAGGCTGGTATCCAAATCAGGGTGCATACGCTGTGGCCACATCGATGACCGGACCATGGTCGCCGCTTACGCCTTATGGCAATCCTTCTGCCTTCGGCTCACAGATCCATGATATTGCCACGATTCAGGGGAGCAGCACCACCTCTTATATTTATATGGCTGATCGCTGGAATCCAATGAATCTAGGCGAACACAAGCATATCTGGCTGCCGCTCACATTAAATGATGCTAATGGAACAGCCTCACTGGAATGGCATACGACATGGAGTATAGATGCATCTACCGGTCAGGTCACGCTGCCTGCACTTGTCAATCATGCTCAGGGCAAGTCAGCTTCCGCCAGTTCCACCGCTTCCGGTTCATCTGCTTCTCTTGCCAATGATGGCAGCTACCAGACCTATTGGGCGGCTTCCTCCAACAGCTGGCCTGCGTGGTGGCAGGTTGATTTTGGTGCACCGAAGACCATTACGGAGATTGATATTTCGTGGTTTATGTATAAAGGCTCAGAGGGATATTACAAATATAAAATCGAGATTAGTAACGATGGCGTAAATTATTCCACCTTGGACCGCACTAACAATCTGACCTATGGCTTTACCACAGATGCAGTACATTTCACCGCCCGTTATGTGCGAATCAACATGGTCAATGCTGTCTTGTGGAACAATCCGGGGAACTGGTACACGCCAACGCTGCATGAAGTCAAAATGCTGGGTCCATCCACCCCGGAAGCTGCAGGTTACAGCCAGTTCACTTCACACAATGTACCGGATCGAACAATCCGTCACGCTAACTATATCGCTCGTATTGATGCCAATGTTTCGCCTGCTGCAGATGCACAGTTCCGCACTGTACCGGGTCTCGCAAGCTCTATAGGTATATCCCTGGAGTCGATCAATTACCCAGGTTATTTCCTGAAACGCGACGCCAGTAACCATGTCGTGCTTGAAGCTTTCACCAATACCAACGCTTACAAAGGAGATGCCACATTCCTGATCAGCCCCGGCTGGGCCGACAGCTCCAAAATCTCTCTGCAGTCGTACAGCCAGCCTGGAATGTACATTCGGCATTATGATTATGTGCTGCAGCTCGATGTTGTGAACGCCGCCAGCAGCGCGACAACAAAGGGTGATGCAACGTTTGCACGAATGAATTTCTAAGTTGCCTAAACAAATAGAAACCGTATGTTATACAATGCGTCTACACTTCTCCGCACACGCTGCCCATTTTTATGACAAGGGCCCAACCATAGCTGTGAAAAGAGCCTCTATATCAGGTGATACTCGCCTGATTGGAGGCCTTCTCAGCTTGAGACCATATTTCTCAGCTCAAGATTATGCTGATCAGCTGTTCACACCAATTTCTGCTTCCGCATCCAAACCCCGGATGCCACGATCATTAAAGCATAATTTCCAGTCCCAAAAAGGCGACTTGATGCAGAAACTCCACATTACACAGCACGCATTATAACGCATTATTAATGATGTCTGTGAAGGGCTTCATATTGTACGTATCATCCTGAATACGCCATGCTCCCTCATCCTGCAAAAAGGTGATATCGCCTGAGAGTGGGATGGACTTGTACTCTTTACCTTTCTGATCTGTAAATTTCAGATCAAGTGTATATTCTACAAGGATCCAGTCACTTTTGTGATCTTTAATCTTGGCCTGTATGTTCTCAGGGTGCAGCTTCGCTTTTTCGATACTTGCTGCGTGAAGCGGCAAACTAATATAGCGATTTATTATGTACGACTCGTAATTTCTGGAGGTCAGAAATAATCTCATTGATTCCGCTTTGGCTGATAACCCTTCTGGTGTTAATGTATCTTCATAATCTTTGCCGTCCACCGTAAGCTCTTTGGTTTTATAATCAAGCGACATTTCCAAGGCCTGCTGCTGCTCCTCAACTCCAGCTTTGTCCCCGCCAGCATCATTCAGTTTCTCCATGACTGGCGGAGGGGTCTGGTTGGAAGGTTCTGCTGTTTCAGTTGAGGTACAGCCAATTATGAGGATGGATATAAGGATCAGCACAGCCAGCATGGAACCTGAACTCCGCACCATAAATAAGTCCCCCTTCATCTCCAAATTACTTTAAATTATCCAATAATCACAATGATAAGTCCAATTTTTGGATGACCTTGAAATAGGGCAGCTTAGAGATAAGCACCCGCCGATCTAATTGACCAACTTAGTATTTGAGAACCGAAAGATGGTTTTGGCCCATCGATGGATGCACACCAAAAAGCCACATCCAGGGGAGCGAATGTGACTTACTTGTTTATCCTTTTACCGTTTATCTTTGCAATATACGATCTTCTTGATGCTGTCGATCGATAAACAAAAACGTGCTGCAAGCTGATCAATCGTGATTCCTTCACGATGAAGCCCGCGAATCTCGTTGTTTCGCGACCGAATCAACTGTCGACCGCCTGACTTCTCTCCCCATTTCTTGTGGGTATCCTTGGGCTTCGGGATGTAGATTAATCCGCCGGGAAGATGACGCTGTATTTCTCTCAGCAATTCTTCCGGAAGGATAGTATCAGCATTAACATATTTCATCGTACTCCGCTCCTTAAAAAATGTAATCTTTAAGGCAGCAGAGCCGTACGAGAAACTTCTGACGTTAGTACGTCATTGATGGCGGAAAAGTGAATCTGGCTCTATGCAAACAACCGCCGTTGTCCTCGTGTAGACTCTGCATAGAGCGGGTCGTCAAATTTATTATGAATCGAATCATGGTAGCCCCCCTTTCATTAATCATAATTTCCCCATAAACAGCCGAAATCCTTTATTCTTCTTGATACTGGTGTAAACTTTGCCGCAGCATATTGCGGACTTGTTCCCGCAGCTCTGGCGGAGACACCACTTCCACCTCGGGACCATAAGAAAGCAATCTGCGCGCCGTAAAGGCAAACTCTGTTCGAGGTACCATTCCGCGCCACTCCTGATGGGACACCGCTCTGAACAGCACATCCGACGCCGCTATTCTAACACCGAATTCGGTGAATCGCAGAACAACTGCTTCCGCCTCCTGATCCGCTGCCTGTTTCAGCCATGCCTTTAGCGTAGGCAGTGATTCATCCGTCTGATCGAGCACGGTAAGCTGCTTCATTCGGTCCACGCGGTACAGCAATACTCGGTCATTATTTCGCGCAGGCATGTACCAATATCCCTGTTCATAATAGATACCCAGAGGATACACACTCACCTTTTTCCAGCCGCTTCTAGCATGATACATAAATACAATGCCTTTCTTCTCAACAGCAGCCGTTAACAGCTCGGATGTTAAGAACTCGCTATGATCACCTGGATGCTGCATAAATGCAATATGATCTCTCATCCCTGCAATCCGGTCCTGTACATCCGAAGGCAGCGTGGAGAAGTACTGCTCCGCCAGATGCTCCCGAACCGAACCATACGGAAAATCAGGAACCTGCTGCAGATATTCAAGCATCATAAACAGCCCCAGTGCTTCCTGCTGTGTCAGCTGCAGGGGCGGCAAAATCCGGTTTGGAAGCACCCGGTATCCCCCGTTTACTCCAACCTCCGTATATAAGGGAAATCCGAGTGCCTGCAGCGCATCCAGATCTCGCTGGATCGTTCGCACCGAGACCTCGAACCGTTCGGCCAATTCACGTGCCGTGAACTTATGTCTGGAATCCATGAGGCGCATCATCGCCAGCCTGCGTTGATTCATCATCATCCCACCTTAACCTATGTCGCTTTAGGTAATAAAATTAGGTCTCACGAAAATTGTAGCACATCGGGGCTGTTTCACGAATTCCCATCTGGGCATCGGCCCTGAGATAAGTTTGAGATGCAAGCAGGGCCCTCCAACACCCATGTAGAAATATAGAGCATTCACGACTAAATATCGGGAGCTGAAGCCAACGATGAGCAGCAAAGAACTCTTTCCAGCAGATGTACGTGAGGTTATTGATTACCTTGAGCATGGCGATGTGCTGAAGGGCCCTTATTCTTCAGCAGCACCTAACACAGCGGTAGATGGAGCAGGTTCTGAGAAATCGGGTCTGTTTATGAATCTAGAAGAAGCCCTGCTGTTTTATCAGGATGAAGATGCAGCTCCGCCTTATTATTTTCTGCTGGACATCACCGCAGATGCATCCGGAGATATCCCGCCTGCCTCCAGTGAGGAAGAGCGAACTCTTGCACGAGCACTTATTCTGTACGAAGAAGCGCATGACTTTTATGGCATCATGAAGAAAAGAATAGATGGACTGGCTGATGAACTAAGCCTGCAGCCTGCGTACGTTAACCTTCTCGCAGATATAATCAGCGGCGACCTCTATCAGATTGCCAAAGCCCGGCTGCTGTGCAGGGAACCGCACCCTTATTTTGAAGCAATGTTTGAAGTATATAAAAATCAGGGTATGCCCGTAGGCTGGGTAGGCAGTGAATCTGCAAGCGAGGGGCAATTTATCATCTACACTCGTTCTTAAACACACGAGACAGCAGACAGTACACAGTAAATAAGTCCGTCATCACTCAACCAGAGATATAGAAATATCAACGGTTGGTTGAAGTGTCACTTACGCCTCCATACACGAGATGAAGAACAGACGTTATGCTATAGATAACATTTCGAAGGAGGTTTTCTCTAATGAACAATCTTCAGTATATGAGCACCAAAATTGCAAAGCTTCGGAGGTCCAGCAGTATGACTCAGGAGGAGTTAGGAAGGCATTTATCCGTGTCCGCACAAGCAGTGTCCAAGTGGGAGAATGGCGATTCCTTACCCGATCTGCCACTGATTGTAAAGTTAGCCGAAACGTTTGGCTGCTCGACGGATTATTTATTGGGACACGAAGGTGGACTCACGTCGCTTATTCCTCAAATCCGCGAGACGTTCCACCAGCTGGAATTAACCGATCGGATTGAATTTCTTGGGCAGCTGATCACACTAACCGAAGGACCTGCATCTGCACTGCCGGTTCGTTCAGACGGGCATCCGTCTCTTGTACATATTCACCTTGGGCCAGCAGGGCTGGGTGCCTGGGCTAAGGATCGCCTTGTTTGTATTGCCTCACCGACGTTCTTGGAAGAAGCTGTTGAGACATTACGCAGCGAGCCAGGCTTCCCGCTGAACCTGCTGTCTGATGAGGTCCGCCTTGTTTTACTTCATTTATTGCGAGATATAGATGATCTGAAGCCGGATTATGCAGTAGATGAAGAAATGCTGCGGGAGCAGCTTCCAGACTCCATACATCTGGATGAGATCCTTACAGAATGCATTGAACTTGGGTTTGTCGACCGCGTGCGAGGTGGATACCGGCTGAACTTTCGGGCTGATCTTACGGTTCGGCTGCTCGTTATGATTCATCAAATCATCAATAAACAGGGGTCGATGAACGTAACCGTAGGGAATTCATAAAAATCCGCATCATTAAACATTGAATTATTTTCCAATACAGGTTATTGTATAGACAGCTTAGTGATAAGCAAGTTCCTTACACGAAGGGAGAGGTTTTTAATGGCAGCTACTTATATGGATATGGTGGTCCGTTCTTAAAACTGAATAGCTGGCATATCTGAAAAAGGCGGGAAAACTCCCGTATTATTTGTTATGCCATCCAAAGTAACCTTTCGTGAATATTGCTGTTTTGAAGATACGATGAAGGTCGTATCTTTTTTTGCATCCTGATGCCGCAGAACAGCAGCTTCTTAAGAGGCTGCTTGTCTGCGGTATTTTTGCGTCCAAAAACAACTTTAAAGGAGCTAATTGTATACCAATGATGAATTTGAAAGCTTATGGATATATAGAAACAGAAGAGAATTTAGATGGGTTATTGCCTGGCAGAATCACAGAATCTCAGCGGGAGCGCTTCACCGTCATGACTGAACTAGGTGAAGTCACAGCTCTACTGAAAGGCTCGTTTTATTACCATGCGGATATGCGGACTGATTTTCCGTGTGTCGGTGATTTTGTCCTGCTGCGGTACAGCGAAAGCGGTGATTCTCTGATCATTAAGGTGCTCCCCCGCCGCTCCAAGTTCTCACGTGCAGATTACACAGGCCACGCTGCCGGCTACGCCAAAACGGTACTGGAACAGGTTGTAGCCGCCAATTTCGATACTGTATTCATCCTTACTTCGCTGAACCAGGACTTTAACCTTAATCGTATTTTGAGGTACCTGACACAAGCCAGACAAAGCGGTGGTCAACCGGTCATTATTCTGACCAAAGCAGACCTTGCTGCAGATTATTTTCCCATGCTCGCAGCAGTTCAAGAAAGCATACCCGATGTACCTGTTCACGTGATCAGCAGTCATTCCGGTCTGGGGCTGAACGAACTAGCTTCTTATCTGATACCTGGTCAAACGGTTGTTTTTCTCGGTATGTCCGGCGTGGGCAAATCCTCACTGCTCAATGTGTTACTCGAAAAACATGTCATGAAAGTTCAGGAAATTCGGGAAGGCGACAGCCGGGGAAGACATACCACAACACATCGTCAACTATTCATGCTGCCCTCCGGAGCGATGGTTATTGATACGCCCGGGATGCGCGAGTTGGGTCTATTTGATGCTGAAGAAGGTATAAGCGCAAGCTTCACTGATATCGAAGAGCTGTTCTCCCAATGCCGATTCTCAGACTGCCGTCACCAGACCGAGCCTGGCTGCGCTGTTCTCTCCGCACTGAACAGCGGTTCGCTGACCCGTGAACGATGGGAGCAGTATCAATCGCAGCAGCAGGAGAACAGGTTTGTGCAGCACAGATCGAGCTATCTTATCGACAAAAGAGCGAAAGATAAAACAAACGCCATGTGGAGTAAACAAGCGAAGAAAAATGGAGGCCGCAAACAATGAATATGACGATGGAAACGCTGTACCAGGTGTTAAAGCAATATTTTAAACAAGATGTAATCACAGTAGAATATGACACTATCACGCTTCATGGCGGAACAGTAGGGAATGTAAGTCTGGTTACGGGTACTGCCGAAACTGCTGATGGTCAGAACCTGCCCTATCAAATCGTGCTGAAGATTCAGTCGAAATGGGAACGTTACAATGACCCTGACTCCTGGCGCCGAGAATATGATCTCTACATGTCTGATCTCGGAACGACCTTCTCGGATACCTTTCGCTGGCCCGTTTGCTACTATGCAGAAATGAATGATGAAGAGACTGGATATCAGCTGTGGCTGGAATACATCGATGGGGTGACTGGTTTAGAGCTGTCCGATGATATGTATGAACAGGCTGCGCTGGAGTTAGGTCGCTATCATGGCAAACTGTATGCGGAGCAGCCCGCCGTGCTGCAGAATCTGACCAACTTGAGCCATGTCGATCTGATGAAAAACACGTATCTTTATTATCGCTCCTGGCCGCTTGTGTATGATTATATCCGTTCCGAAAATTGTGATTTCCCGCCGCATGTCCGGCAAATGCTAATCGATATAGATGAGAACTCGGACAACATCTTTGCCCGAATCGAGCAGCTGCCCGTCGTGCTGAACCACCGGGATTTCTGGGTGACCAATATATTTTATGCCGATGGGAAAATTGCGCTCATTGATTGGGATACATCCGGATGGGGTTACCTTGGAGAGGATCTGGCCAGCCTGATCGCAGATGAAACAGATATTGATCATATGGTGGAGTACTATCAGCGCTGTATTCCTGCGTATTACCAAGGTTTTGCGGAGTATGCTGATGCTCCCCCACTCGCTGATCACTGCGTGTACGAGATGATTCTGATCGTGTTTGGATACAGACTTATAGAAGGGTATCTCCATGCCGAAGCTGTGGAAGCAAAGGAACCGTATGCTCGAATACTGCAGAAAATCTATGCATTGAAAGACAGTCCGCTGCAGATTAATGTCCGCTGATTCATTGCTTGTTGGAAATAGTGCATTGTTGATGGCAGTCAATGCTGCCCTTTAATTTTTGAGCCAGCATACCAACTACGACATGATATGTCATAGTTATGCGGTATCCTAAAGGTATCAAAAGAAGGGAGCGATGCACACGTGACTGCTTCAAAAACAATTCTCTACATTGCTATGAGCCTGGATGGATATATTGCCCGATTGGACGGTTCTGTAGACTGGCTGTTTGATGTTGAAGGTGACGGAGGAGATAACGGATATGCCGCATTTTATCAGACGATAGGGAGCGTTGTTATGGGACGTTCCACATACGAGGAGGTTCTTACCTTATCAGAGGAATTCCCTTACGCAGATCGTCCAGCCTATGTCCTTTCCCGCGCAGAGCAGCCGCCTGCACCGCATGTACAATTCACAACCGAGCATGTGGAGACACTTATTCCCCGGCTCAAAGAGACTTCCGAGGGAGATGTGTGGATTATAGGCGGCGGCCTGCTTGTTCAATCCGTGATGGAAACACAGCTGTTGGATGAAATTGAGATAGCGATTATACCGAAGGTGCTCGGTGAAGGAATCCCCTTATTTCCTAAAGGTACCTCACCTGCACTGCTCAGAATGATTCGTACCCAGACACTTGGACAGATCATATCCATTCGTTATGAGGTGCGGCGCAGCCCTGCAAGCAGAGGTTTCATTACAGGTTAACAGATGATCAGTTTCGATAAAACAACTAAAAGAAGACCGTACAGCGTCCCGCTGCACGGTCTTTCGTTATCCCATGACTTAAAATTATCATGGAGACACGCATCAAAATAATTTTATTTCAGAATTCCTTTAATCCATTCGGTTAGTACATCAGCCGCTCTGCGATGTGACAGGTCACCAGGATGTGTTCTTGCGCCTATCGTTTCCAGGGTTGTATTGGGAAGCTGCACGATGGAAACCCGGTGATCTGCTGTTTGGCTTTTATATGTGTCAGCCGCACGGTATATCGCGGGCAGCATGGATGCTCCAAGCATGCCATAAGCCCAGACGATATATGCTTGCGGATTATTTTTCCGCAGTTGGATCAGAAATTGTACAGAAGCCTGCTCAAACTTGGCCAAGTCTTCTTCATGATACGTTCCATCTTCATTCAAACGCTGCTTGTACACCTGTCCGGTGAGCGGGTCAGTCCATGCTGGAGAATGAAATGCGCCATCATCATTACTGCCGAGATTAACCACGATTACGTCCGGCTGCCAAGAGCTGAATTCATGCGGCTCCAGCGCACCAAGTTGTTTATTCTGTTCACCCTGCAGCAGGCCGCAGACCTGTTCATAATATTCTGGAATGTTACCGCGCGGGTTGTTGTCCCAACTGCTCAGTACGCCCCAACCGCTCTGAGAGATGACACGGTACTCCGCGTGTAACGCCTCAGCCGTCATGAACGTATAGTTGTGCAGCGCACTAAACCACATCGGGACCCAGTCCTCCTCCGTCTTCGCGCCAATCGCTCCCTCACCCGAAGTGATGCTGTCTCCAATAAATTCGATTTTAAGCCGCTTCTCTTCCACCGGTAGAAAGGTGCCATTTGTTTTCACTGCATGAAACTGCAGACTGCAGCCCGGATCAACACTCATCGCCTGTACATCCTTAATAATACGCACATTTTTTACTGCATCAGGGTTCATGCCGCGGAATATACAGATCCAGAATCTGCCCCTCACCAACATCTGCCGGCTGACCGGAACACCGTTAATGATAACGCTGATCCAGGGCTCAAGCTGATCATATGATGACTCTACTTCCACCCACAGTTCTGAGCCCTGCACGTTAAGTTCGACCGCGCTGCCTGTCCAAAATAAAGTCAGGGGTGAACGGTCTTCCGTTGTTCTGCCGTGCACTCTCATATGCGGCACCTTCGACATGGCAGTGATCTCTAATTCTTCATTGCTGCTGAGCTTCATATGTAAAACCTCCTGTTATAATATCCGTGTTACGCAACACTCCGCTCTGATTCTGATGAGTGTCTCACTATTAACGTTTTTGAATGATATATCAGTACAGTACATGTCTCCTGTTCATTGCCTATACGATGCGGAACGGGGCGTGGCCTGTCTCGGCATGAAACAGCTGTGTCGGTTTGCGCAGACGCAGGCTGCATCTCAATTGGAATACTGCCTTCTTCCGTTCCGATGCTGCCAAGGATACATCAATCCATAGAGGGACCAGCGGTGCGTGCCAGCATAAGAGATTGACGGCCTCATCCACAGTGAACTGCCGGTGTGCCACATTGTCGGGAGCCAGTACAACCAGCCGCATCATTTCGTCTGCACCGTTCAATGATGTGCCTGGCTCGTGAACAGGATCGATGAGCAGATAAATCTCCTCGTACTGCAGCTGATCCCGTCTTTGGATCTCTTCAAGCGCACGCAGCAAATGTGTTCGAAAGATGACTTTATCCATCTGAGTTGCTCGCTCCATAGAAGATGTCCTCCCTGGTCGTAATATGTATTGACGCTATAGATGAATTTCTCTTCTTCCAGATCTCCTATATCTATTAGGCGCAGCAGCCAGAATCCCTGCAAATCAACCTGTTCAAGTTCATTTTATCCGATGTACTCCGTTCATGAACAGGTACGCTTCCAAACAAAAAGGGACTCTCGATCATTTCACATCGAGAATCCCATTTGAACTTCCCCTACGTTGTTTCCATCCCATTGATGGCTGCCCTCCAGACCACCCTCAGTCATGCCTGCAAGCTCTAAGTCTTTGTACCGTTTCCGCACATATCGATGATGTCATGGACCATGCCGCGGCTCAGCACTTGATCATCCACGATCGTGGTCAAGAGTGCTTTCGACACCCGGTTCCTTCATTAGACTGGCTCTGGGAATTATGACACTGAATGCAGTCCCATGCCCTAATGGAGCGGACTTCACCAGAATCTGTCCTTCTAGTGACTGCACGATATCACGTACATGTGACAGCCCGATACCTGTGGCGGCTATGCCAACTTCATTGAACTTGGTCGTATAACCGGGTTCAAAAATAACCCCGCGCTTCGCGTCAGGTACCCCTTTTCCCGAATCGATCACCACAAAGTGAATATCGTTCTCCTGTTCAAATACTCTTACTTGAATCGTACCTTCACGCTCAATGGCCTCGACTGCATTCGCAAGCAGGTTATTCATGACCGTGAGCAGTGGAATATAGTAAGGTGATTCTCCTTCATACTGCTGCTCAATCTCGATTTTGATCTGTTTGTGCAGCATCTCACTGTATTTCCGATTGGCCTTCCCCGCAAAATGTACCACTTCCGAAAGACTCATATTAACGGTGTTCTCATTGTCATAAAGCTTCAGCAGTCCTGCCAGAATACGCTGTGAATCCTTCTTCACCTCATGAATCTGCTGCGCAATCCCCAGCGTTCGCTGGCTGTATTCGTTCATATCCCGATCTCGCAGATCACGATACAGCTCATAGCTGTTTGCCGTAATGCCCTCAATTGTATTCATCGCTTTTTTCAGATAAAAGACCTCGCCATAAAGTCCTGAATTCACACTTAACATCTGTTCCATCCGCTTCTCCTGTTCTGCATGCAGAAGCCTGATCTGTCTGACTGCAAAACTGTTATACAGTCCAATCACAAAGTAACTTCGCAGACCGCCCACAATAAGCAGATACAGCCATTCACGCATATAAAAAATATTGGTCCCGCTCAGCACGCCCCGCACGAATAACTCCACGAAGTTGGAAGAAAAATCAATCCCCGTTATCATCCCTCCGAGCAGGAGCGGAGGAATTTCATGAAAACGATATTTAATCTTGCTCAGCCCATACGCAAAGACCACATAATACAAACCTGCCCCCAGGTTATCCCGCATGCTGTCCCATACCGATAAGGTGTGAACATGATGAATCAGATCAGCGGATTGGAGAGTAATACTTGCCAGCCCGGTCAGAATCCCTGTTTTCACGTAGGGTAAATGCGGCATAATCATCAGCAGAAATAGAAGAATGCTGACCCCCAGACCAATTCGGAAATCATCCTCCCGAAAGGGATTAATTTTGAACTGTGCACCTGCCGCTGTAGCCAGGGCAACGGCTATCATCTGTACGTTCTCGTTTTTGACCCAATTGCGCATCTCGTTCCACCTACTATAGCAGCGTTTAGAAGCACAGGCTGCCAGAGCCTGCGCTTCTAATGTAAAATATACTAACATACGCTAGAAACATTAGAAATCATTAAAATTTGGAGATGATGCACTTCTCCTGTCCTCCTGATCGTCTGCACGATCTGGAATCTCGAAAGATACCATAGTGCCCTCGCCCAGCTGACTGACGATCGTCAATCCACGGCCGTACCGTTGGAGTAATCTGCGGTTGGTGTTTGCAATTCCAATCCCGGCTTTGCTGTTCCAGGAAGACTGCTGCAAGGCGGCGACCTGGTCAGGCCCCATGCCTTTGCCATTATCCTTGACCTCAACCCGGGTGCAGCCCTCACGCTTACTAATAGTCAAACATATCGTTCCGCCCGCATTGCGGCTGAGCAAACCGTGTCGCACCGCATTCTCAACCAAAGGTTGAATCGACAGTGGTGGCAGACGCAGCTTGAGATCAGGATCGATGTCCAAAACAACGGAAAGCCGATCTTCGAAACGTGTCTTTTCAATAAACAGGTACGCTTCAACGAGTTCCAGCTCATGGGATAAATCTACAACTTCCCTCGTATTAAGATAGTTAAAACTGATCCGAAGATAAGAGGAGAAGGCTTCGCCCAGCTTGCGCATATGTTCCGCATCGATATCGCTAAGAACCATCAGTGAATTCAGCGTATTAAACAAGAAATGCGGCTGAATCTGTGCCTGCAGGTATGCAGCTTCCATTCGCAGGCGCTCCTTGATAGACTGGTTCAGCATCGTTAATGCACGTATCCGGTACTTAAGCTCGACAGCATCTACTGGCTTGGTGATATAATCATTAGCCCCGGATGCAAATCCGGTATAGATATCCGGCGGCTGACTTCGGGCCGTCAGCAGCAGCACCGGAAGCTCCGACATGGAAAATTGTTCACGTACCTTCCGGGTCAATTCATATCCGGACATATTGGGCATCATTACATCCGTAATTAGTAAATCCCACTGCCGTGTATTTAACAACTTTAATGCTTCCTGCCCTGAACGAGCAGTTGTGATCAGGCAGGGCTCATTGGAGAGGCTGCTGACCAGCACTTCCAGGTTCACCGGATCATCATCAACAGCAAGTATGTATGACTTTCCTTCGGTTAAAAGCGGAGGCATTTCTTCGGCCGCAGCCGATTCCGCATTTTTCGTGACGGCATGCTGCAGCAAAAAGCCATTCAGTGCTCCCTCCAGCATCGCGGCATCCTGCTCCCACGCAGCAGGATGCTGTGGTTCCAACGGTGACTGTGACTGCGGCTCTGTTTGCATAGTTGACGGGGCCAGCGGCAAATTAAAGCTAAACACCGAACCTTCCCCAGGTACAGAACGTACAGACAGTGTTCCGCCGTGCAGCTCGACGAGCTGTTTGCAGATACTCAATCCAAGCCCGATGCCCTGCCCATCCCGTTCATCGTAAAATCCCTGCTCATATGGCAGAAAGATTCGCCCTTGGGCCGCCTCGTCCATACCTGTGCCTGTATCGGCAACATGAATCAGAACACAGCTATCACCCATCTCGGCACTTACCGTAATCGTACCTTCCTCCGTGTGTTTAAGCGCATTGTGCAGCAGGTTGTACATAATCTGTACAAGCCGCTTCTCATCCGCCAATACCTGAGGAAAGTCTTCCTCAATGTCCATCTGCAGCTGAACCGATGTCCGTTCGACCATGTAACCAAGCATCGTCATGATGCCAGGAACGAGTGATTGAACTGATAGCGGAGAAGGCTGCAGTGTAATGCGGTGCTCCTTAAGGCGAACAACATCCAGCAGGTCTCCAAGCAGATGAGACATTCGCCGCCCAATCGTAATCAGCAGCTCCATATCCTCCACACTGCGTGCATCAAGCTTGCTCTTTTCCCGGGTAATGACATTATGAGCTATATTGATGATTCCGTGCAGTGGTGTCCGCAGCTCATGCGACGTATTCGCCAGAAACTGATCTTTGATCTTGTCCCCCTTCTCCAGTTCCTTGTTCAGTTCCATATTCTCACGAGCATTTCTGAAATATTTCTTGAACCAATAAGCGGAGAAGCCTGTAATGGCAAACACGATATCGAGCGGATAATATACGGTCGTCCCGTCCCCAAAAGTGTCTGCTGCACTCCATAACAGATTTGATATAATCCCCCCGGCGGTCAGAAGCAGGAAGACCGTATCCCGGTCTGGTGATGTTCTAAAGATCATTGCACCGACAATGGATAGAAACCAGATCCCTGAGATCAGAAAGAACAGGTTGAGGAGATAGTACTGATTCAGCATATACACCATGCTAATCGGTACAACCAGAATGACAGCAATATAGATCAAGGCTGTGCCTGTGTAGATTTGGAGCCATTTTTTACGAATACGAACTAGGGCCAACCTCTGAAACAGCAGCAGGATACAAGCATTCTGCAGCATCAGACAGATCAGCCGAAGCTTGACTCCCCATGTATAGTTAATCGGAAGCCATAACATTAAAATGTTATCGTGACCAGCCATGACTGTGATGCCAACGGACAGCGTAAGGATCGCTGCAACCAGCAGGGTTCGCTCCTGCGGATTGAACGCATACAAAATACAGGCATACATCCCGTGCAGCATCAGCACAAGAAAGATAGCCAGTTGAAAACCGATCGAATACCAGCGTACGTAGTCAACAGCGGCCTGCGAACCAAACTGAACAGGTTTGCTGATTCCTCCCTTATAAGGGCTGTCATAATTGGATGTACGAATAAGCAGTTCAATGGAAGTTGTACCTTCCCCATCGTAGGCAGCTGTAAAAGAAGTGCTTCTAGGCACATAGTTATCTTCATGGTCTGCTGTCTGCCCCATACCACCCACGTTCTCCCCATTGATCTCAACATCGGATGAACTGCGGATGTCTTTGAACCAGAAGGTGACAGGTGTCTGAAGGGGATCCGTCAAAATGCGCAATCGGTAGGTAGCATATCCAAATGAACTGTCCTGATCCATGCTGGCGGCAGTTCTCCAGTCTCCGGGAACCTGAACGATCGAAGCCGCGGGCTCTTTTGCTTTATTCAAAAAATCCTGATGCGTAAGCAGCTCACTCGAATAAAGTTCCCATTCTCCGTTCAGATTCATCACTGGCGATTGGTTCAGATTAACCCCGCGCAAATCAAGCACTCCATTCACAGGACGGTGCCCTTCCAGAGTAGGGAACATAGAAAACCAAGACAAACGCATGCCCAGCAGCACACCAAAGATGACCAGCATGATCAGAACATACCGGTAACGCTTCAAAGGTTGATTATATTGTAGGTTCATCGGTGACGGAGCCTTGATCTGGTCAACCCAGATTTCCAGTTCGTGTACCATTCACGTGCTTCTTCACTTATCGAAATATCCAATTCCTGCTCCATTCTGGCGGTTAAGAGGCGATACTGTTCTTCCACACCCAGATCATGATTCATCTCCGCATACATCTTCATCAGGATAACGTAACTTTCCTCTTCATCCGGAAGGATCTGCTGCATACGCCGTGTGTTCTCAATTACGTTCTCGTCCAAGCCTTGTTTCTGATAGTACAAATTCAGCTGCTTCATGTGGAACAGCCACAAATAACGGAGTCTTTCGCGTTCAGGTTCGGCCCACATGTACTCATATTGTCCCAGATATGTACCCTCATATTGATGGAGGACACGCTCATATTCCTGAACACAATCAGGAGTTACCGTCTTCCACTGCCGGATATTCTGCTCCCACTGCGCACAGTCCAACCTGGCCTCACCAAGCTCCAATCGGTATCCAGCCTCCAGATGCCCGCTCTGAATCTTGATCATGTTCATCCCGCATGCTTTCAGTGTTTGGCGGATATGATACATGGTGGTATACAGTTGATGCACAATTTTGTCATCTTCCAATTCGGGCCACAGCAGCTCCAGCAGTACACTGCGATGAATGGTCTGGTTGCGGTGATGCAGCAGGTACGCAAACAATTCCTGAGCTTTGCTGGTACGCCACTTGGCAACCTGCGGCTTTTTACCCGGGAGTTTAAACCGGATCTGATTAAAACAGCAGATTAAGGGAGGTTCCTTCGGGATTGTTTGCTGCTCACGTCTAACGGCAAGCCTCTCCTGTACACGATTTAATGCCTGCTTCAGACGTTCCTTCTTCACAGGTTTCATCACATAATCCAGTGCTTGAAGTTCAAAAGCATGGACGGCATGCTGATCATAGCTGGTGACAAAAATAATCTCTGTGCCGGGTACAGCAGCCTGAATCTGCCGTCCCAACTCGATTCCATCAATCTCTGGCATATGAATATCCAGAAAAACGACATCCGGTCGATGCAGCAGGACTCCAGGCATTACTTCTATCGGATTCATATAGGCAGCCGTAATCTGAATGTCACTTACTTCTTTCTCTAGCAACTTTTGCAGTCCAATCAACGCGAGACGTTCATCATCAACCAATATGACCTTCACAGGAGCTTCCTCCTTGACCCAGAGATCTCGATTTTATTTCCACTATTATATCATAAGCATACAGCAAATTTGGTTTCTGTTCCCACTTTTTAATTTTCCGCAATTTAATTGTATAATATATATAATAACAGGGAGAGACCTGTTCTTATAGACCTGTTTGTATAGAGAGGAAGATTACACATGTCAGATGTAAATCAAAGTTTTGGACAAGCTCTTGTCAGATCCTTAGTAGGAGAACGCGGGCATATTCGCATCGCCAAGGCACTGCCCGATATTGATCTGGATCTCGCGGGACGCACACATGAGGCTATGCCTTACACGATTTATCAACTGGTGAAACATATGCACTACTGGCAGCAGTTCATGCTGGAGCATATCCAGGGACGTAAACCGCAGATGCCGGCAGATGTAAGCGAGAGCTGGCCTGTAGAGAAAGGTCCACAGGATGAAAAAACTTGGCAGGAGGACATTCAAGCATTTCTAAGCGGAATCGACCAAGCCGTATCCATTGCAGAAACTGCACAGCTGAACGATCCACTGCTCTATTTTCCAGGAGAAACCAAAGGCGGATTGCTGCGCAATATTGCTTCACACAACTCATACCATCTGGGCGAGATTGTTCTGCTTCGCCGTTTCTATGGTGCATGGCCGCCTCCTGGTGGTGGATTCCCTGCTTAAAAACTGAGGGATGGGCAGCTCCATTCCGTCAGAGACGGAAGATGGTTTAAATGAACAGAATGATTCGAATTATGCCACGGATATGCTGTATATCTGAAAAAAGAGAAGCCGCAGAGGGGGACCTCATCCTGCAGCTTCTCTTTGGTTTATATTCTTTATTCTGATCATGCCATTTCTATCTCAAACTTCCGGACGCATTAACCCCTGAATAAAAGCTTCGAAGTTCGGTGCAAGGGGTGTAATCGTTCGCTGATCCTTTGTTACATAGACCACCTCAGGCTCGCCATCATTACCAAAGGAACGGTAGTCCAGCATGACAACCCCCGCTTCGGAAGGCGCTTTGGCAATGACCACGCCAATTTCAGGATAACCATCACGTTCGATCACTGCCCAGCTGCCCTCTGCGCCGCATAGGGAGCTGCTTTTATCACGACCAATCCCCAATATCCCTTCAATCTCCACATATCCCGTTTCACCTGATTCTTCATTCGTCACAGGGAAGAAGCGGTTATATGGAATGCCGCCGTTGTGTTTCTTCATCATCTCAATATAGGAGGCAGGTAAACGGAATACGAGCTGTTCCTCTACCGATTCAATCAAACCGTCGCTTGGCGGATCAGATACATATCGCTCCAGAGCCAGTTCACTGTCATTCCAGAATTCGCCGGATGCTGGTACAGGATCACCAAGAACGACAGGTGCGGCTGAGATCGCTGCAGGAGCCTTTTCAGATGTTTCCTGTCCCAGCTCACCACCCTCCTGTACTTCATCGCTCCCTTCATCAGCCATGTCCTCATCATCTTCATGTTCGTCCCTTGTTCGAATCCAATCCAGAAACTCCAGTGTATCTTCATCCCCTGGCTCCAGCTCATCCGAACGCTCGAATGCCTGCTCAGCCTTGTCATACTGTTCCAGATAGTAATACGCTAGTCCAATCCTATACTGCCAAAGCGGGTCATCTGCTCCCTCTTCGGATACGGTCAGAAATTGTTCTACTGCTTCTTCATATCGTTCCAGATTGTTCAGTGCACGCCCCAGATGATTTACCAGTTCATAGTCTCTCTCTTCTACAGGAATCTCCTGCACCGCATCCACAATCTTCTCGTATTCGTCTTCCTCATGCCAAGTTTCCAACTGTTCCAACAACTCTTCGCTCATTATCGTGCCTCCGTTCCTTCATCTCATCATTATGTATTGAAAATTATACCACTATACGGAACTGCTTCTCCAGCTTAGAAGGTACCTACCAGAACCATCATGGCTTTCTACCTTGTCAGCTTTACATACGGAACAACCGAATTACACTGACATTCATCTGAAACCATACCAAAAACAGCCCGACCTGATATACTTCATTCCGCCGGGCTGGATTGATTAATGATTTTTAAGTTAATGCAGCAGTTCCACACAATCATAGACCCAGCCTGCACTTAACCAGTTCCCTAGATCACTAGAGCCGCTGATTGGTGTAATGGTAATTGTATTGGCGCCTTGAACAAAGTAAGATGCAGGAATGTTCCAGCTAAAGGTCGTGTTATTGCCCCGGTACGTGCCAATGGTGAAGCTGCGTGTTTTCGGCTGTGACGAAGGAGCTGGATTACTTAATGTCTGCCCGTTGATGGTTACACTTGGTCTGCCATTATTGTATGCCGCCGTAATACCAATATTGAATACATGCGAGGAAGATGCCTGTGCTGCATTCAAGTTGAAATTTACGGTGGTAGGTGAGTTCTGCCCACGGAACTGAATGGCAGGAAAACGGTTCACTGCACTGCCTGGCGTATAATTTACCGGTCCCCAGCTTGGATTGCGGCTGTCCGAAGGATGACGAATGGGTATCGTTTGTCCATTCAGGAACTCTCGTGGTGTCCCGTCCCAGTTCCCGATCCGCCAGATGCTGGGGGCTTTGCCTGGATCATTCGTAATGGTGCGGGTATTTACGGTTGTTGTTTGTCCTGCATTAACAGTTACATTTTCCGTGTATACTGCAAGTTCACCTTTATATACGGTCATGGTATATGTCCCCGGGATCATACCGTACTTGGCAGCAGCCCCGCTGCCAGAAGCATTTACCCAGTACTGGGCGCTGCTGTTCGCAAATCCGATGGTGTAGGCATAACCTGACTCCATGTCCGAAAGCCCGTTTAACACCACATTGCCCCGGCTGGTGACCCACCCTTGCAGATTCAACCCCGACATCCAGCTGAAATCAGGAACTGCAGGTGTACCTCCCGTTGTAAAGATAAGCGCATACGGACCATGCAGGCCGAGGCGCCAGTCCTCAGTCTGTGCATGTCCCGAATTCATGTAGTTGTAGACTTCGGTTTCAGAGCCGCTCTGGAACTGAATATCACGGAAGAAGGGACCGCCTGAACTTTTCTCCCGATTGCCATAGGCCATATATACCCCGACCCCGCTGCCGGTCACCCCTCTGACAGACAGGTCTTTTGCCTGATCATTGCCGTAATATTTGGAGGCTGTCTGGCCATTCGCAAACCCGAACACATCCTGACTTTCAATCGCTCCGGTATTCCCCCGGTTGTTTGATTGAACGGGAACCCCTGTCAGCACACTTCCGTTGCCGCGGAAAATATAACGAAGCTCTCCGATGGACGGCTGTGCCGTAATGTGGGTAGCCATATAAATGATGTTCTCACCGCCGCGCGAAGCGTAATAATGAGTCAGCGTGTTGGTGGAGACGGTGATCAGCACCGTTGAGCCGGAAGGTGATTTATTCCACGTTACGTTGGCAGAAGACCCTAATCCCGAACCAATATGTGACCCTCTGCTGCTGTTCAGCTCGGTTCCATTCATCTTGGCCGAGATAATATCTCCATTCGTTTTATTTACGATATATACAAGTCCCGATCCGGTGTTTACTTCGATTCTGGAACCATTATCAGAGACATGGATAGTCGCTGCATGGCTTGTAGAGGCAGGAAAAGCGAAAACGGAGGCAAACATAACGATGAGCAGCAGCACGCTCCATCCCTTTCTAGCCAAACGGTAAGTCATGTGAATATCCCTCCTGAGATTTATTCATTTTGTAAAGCGCTTACATTTTGTCGTATACGCAAACTTTCTACATTGTTTTCAACTTGTATCCCACCTTCTTCCCATTTATATTTCTAATCTAAACCTCTTACAATCACATCTATATAATACCATTATATTACATATTTTTACAGCGATATTGTCATGCTGCACTTTCTTATTGGGGAGATGCGACCTGTTACTTGGTGTGCATCACTAGCTTATACTTGTCAAAAGTCCAGCCACTGCTGATATGTTCAGCAGCCTTCCTGCTAATACGCACCGAAGGCTTTTGTAAGGACAATGCACCTGATTCGGGAACCAAAAACCGCAGCAGTTTTGTTCTCGTTTTGATCTCGCTCACCAGTTCTTCGTACAATTGGTATGCCAGCGGCCGATGTTCCCGGATATCCTCATAGGTGTAATCTGCTCCTTCGGCACCTTCTGCCTGAATCCGAATGTCTTTGGGGAGCGAAATCATGATGCAGGGCAGCTCATCCACAGCCCACTGTTCATGATACGGGAAACTGATCCCTTCATTTCTGACGAAAAAACCTGCTGTATCCTGATCCAACGTAAGCACGATGGAGTATACAAAGTGTGGAAAATAGTCCGCCGCTTTCTCAGCAGCAGCATAGTAACCATAGAACCGATGATACGCTTGAAGCACCTGCTGCTTGTCATACGGGGTCTGGGCATGATTGGTAGAAACAAATAAGGCCCCCTGATGATTGAAAAGCTCGAAGATTTCATCCAGTTCTTCCGGTGTGATCCAAAACTTTATTTTGTAAAATCCGCTATTATTCACTCGACTCATATTCTCCCCGCCTTTTATGTAATTCACATAAATTATAAACCACATTTTACCACATCCATAGATGAGCTTATAGTCTACAGTACATTCCTAAGCCAAAATTAAAATGACCAAAGCGGTTCGATATTCGAACCGCCTCGGCCGTTTTGATCTGATGGTCAAATGATTAGATGATCTGTTGGACTAGATTACAATTACAGTCCTGCAATCCATGATTTGATTGTGCTGTCACTTTCCAGTGCACGGACGATGATGGTTACCGCCTCAGCGCGAGTCGATTTGCCGTTAGGCGCGAACTCGGAATCAGTCAATCCATTCACCAGTTTCGCGGAGGATGCCAGCTCGATTGCTTCAGCCGCCCAGTATCCGGATTTCACATCACTGAAGCTGTTCTTGGTTCCTGTTGCGAGTGTGTTCAAGTCCAGTACACGAGCCATGATGGTCACCATCTCGGCACGACTAATCGCTCCATTCGGCTTAAAGGAACCGTCTGCGTATCCACCAATTACGCCTTTATCCGCCAAGGTACCGATGTAACCCGCTGCCCAGCTTGTTTTTGTATCTTTGAAGCTGTTTGCCGCTTTATTTTCACCAAGGCCAAGTGCACGAGCAATCATTGCCGTGAATTCAGCACGAGTAACGGATGCATTCGGCTTAAATGTGCCGTTCTCATATCCGTTGACGACGCGCAGTTTCAGTGCAGCATTAATGTTTTTCTTGGCCCAGTGTGTGGAGATATCACTCATCGCCAGTTGTTCATTCTTCGTCGCTTCAATTACTGCATTTACGTTTTTCTGAACGTTATCCTGGCTGACGATATCCGATTTGAACGGATTCGTCGTTACTGCACCCGGATTCGCAGTATCTTTAACAGCAAGGGCAATCCGATCATTTTGATATACAACCTCGGTTGTATACTGGCTTGGCAGACCCTTCACTTCCACCGATGCAAATTTACCATTCAGTTTGTTCGCACCGAAGCTGATCAATGTGAGATTTGCTTGTGCAGGTACGTAGTTGTTGTCAAAATTGACCTGCAGCTTACCGTTGGCATTCACGGCACCTTTTACATCCAATACATCACTCGCACTGCTCACGTTCAGTTCCAGCGTACCGCCGGATGCCTGTGTGAAATCACCCTGGATATTCCATTTACCCTCTACATTCTCTGCAACCGTACCACCGTTATTCACAACCGAACCGGCACCGAATGCATTGGCTGCATCCCCTTCGAGCGTACCTGCTTTCACTTCGGTACCGCCGGAATACGTATTGTTACCCTGCAGGTGCAGCACTCCGCTGCCCTCTTTGGTCAGCTTGCCTGTACCAGAGATGTCATTGCGCCATACGTCTTTGGCGTTAAATCCACCTTTAGCTGCATCCATGACTACCGTTACATCTGTGTTAAACGCGCCGTATCCATCTGCTGCCGCAAACAGGTTAAGGCGTCCCCAGCCTTCCGGATCATCCAGCACTGGATAGCCTGATGCAATCCCTGTTGTGGACAGTACCGCACGGCGCTGCTGCTCGTTCAGGTAAGGCTGTCTTGTTTCAAGAAGCACTTCCGCACCTTTAGGCACCTGCACCGCTTCGGTTGTGGAGCCGATCTGCGGGAAGCCGTAAGTCAAACGCTCGCTGTACTCGGATTTGTTGCGAGCATAATCTGTGAAGCGATCCTTACTTGTACCCGTTTCTTTCAAAAGAATGTCATGTGCTTGAGCATATGCCTGCTCTTTCAGCTCTTTATTATCCGGATCATTCAGCGCAGATGCTGCAAATGCTGTTGCAAGCACACGACCGCCCATAACATCCAGAGGGGAGTGCATACCGGCTACGATTCGGTCATCGCCCATCTCGGAAGCACGCGTCATAAGCTCCTGGTAGCGTTCAGGTACAGCGTAAGCAAGAGCAATGGCTGCAAGGTAGGACGCATTCGTGTGACCGCTCGGGAAACCGCCATCCGTTTCAGGTTTGCTGCTCTTCACGGCAGCGAGTGAAGGCACGATAAGGGATTCACCCTGCCAGCGGAACGGGCGTTTATATTGATAGAACATTTTTGCCTGTTGTGTTGAAGCGTAGTCACCGCGAACTTTGCCGATCAGATCTACCATTTTACCAAGCTCCGAATTAGAATCCCCTGCTTTGTTGGAATCATTTTTATCCGAATACTTGGTTGTCGCTGCATCTGCCGGAATACTTGTAATAGAAGTAAATGTGCCTGACTTCTCCCGATACACACCAGCCAGTTTCCCCAGACCTTCTACTGCGCCATAGGATTGATTCGTACGATCGGTATAGTAGGCAGCATCCTCGTCTGCTTTGGAACGTGTTTTGGCACGCTGTGCCACATAATCAATGTTGTAGTCCAGTACAGCACTGTTCAGCTTCGTACCATTATCCCAAGCACTTCCTGGTGTCCATAGATCGAGGAACTTGGATAACGTTCCAATTGCGGGATTATTATTTACAGTCATATTGTCAGGCTTGTTATTTTTGTACGTATCCACGAAGTAACCCCAGGCCGGTTGTTTCGGTAAAGCTACCGGATCATTATTCTGTGCAGCAAATGCAGCACCTGGAGCTATGGAACTTGTTAGAACGACCAAACCTAGAGCAGCAGTGAACAATCTTTTTTTGTTTTTGTTGTTAGCCATTTTTGTTTTCAATCTTGTCGACTCCCATCGTTTAATAGTTGGTCTCGGTTCGGTCTCAATGTAGCATTCGGGCCGTCAGACCAGCAATAAAACAATTTCGTCATTGTATCAATTTCGACGCAATATCATAAATCTTCAACATTTTACATCAAGTTAATATAAATCGTGAACCTTACAGAATTCGGGTAGTGTATAATTTGGGCCGGGAGGAATGCCTGATGAAAAAATGGAGCACTGCATGGGCTGGACTAGCCCTTTCCTATGGTTCAATCGTGATTGTTATTGTGCTGCTGATCTGCTCTTTTTTCTATATCTATTTCTCACGCAGCTATAATGAAGAATTAAGGAATAAGAATCAGCTGATTCTTGAAAATACAGCACGGACTATCGAAGAAACTATACTAAAGCGAGTACAGCAGATGTATGTTGAACTGTCTCTGGATAGATCAGCCAACATCCGGCTCTTTGCGGACCAGGAGGATCGAAATGGACTTAATCAGGTCGTAGACCTGCAGGAACTGCTCAAAGCCAAAGCTCGCAGCTAATACCGACATTGTTCAAGGGATTCATCTCTATTATCCCGCACGTAACATTATGCTCTCTTCACTCTACGGCCTGCGTTATGGGGCAGATCAGAGTGAAGGATCTGTTTATTACACAGACTGGCTCCAAGAGATGCGTACCAGCAAGCACAACAGTCTCTGGACATCAGCACGCCCTATTCCAAAGGACATTTTCTCAAGTCAGACCGGGGATACCAATGAATTGTTTACATATGCGCACAGTTATCCTTTTCGTTCCACAGGGGAAACCAGTGACGTCATCATCGCCATTGATGTCAAAGAAGAGGCTGTGAGTCACATCATTGAGAATATGATGCCTTCCCAATATCAGCATACGGTGATCGTCAACGCGGCCGGAGCTGCGGTAAGCAAATCACAAGAGCAGGAATCCGGACAGTCTGACATGTATGCAGCTAGTCTGAAGAAAGTCCTTAATCTAGGCGATGCAAAAGGCAGCTTTGACGAAACAATCGCAGAATCGCCATACGTTGTATCCTATCAAACGCTGCCATCAACCCACTGGACGATCTACAGTGCAACCCCGTCCAGCTATTATTATGAACAATCCATCATGATTCAGAAGCTTATTCTCGGAATCTGTTTAGCCGCACTGTTGATCGGGCTGATTTTATCAGCCGTACTTGTTCGTGCGAACTATAGTCCGATCAAACGTCTGGTAGGACGTATCAAGGATCTCACTGGAACGGCATCGAACCAGATGACTAACGAGTTCCGGCTGATCGACAGTGCATTTCTTCATCTTAAGGAACAAGTGAGCAGCCTTGAAGAAACGATGATCGCGAACAGCGCAGCTGTCCGGCATAAAGCAGTGCTTAACCTGCTGCAGGGTAACCCGGAACATCGACCGTGGAAAGAGGAACGAGCCGCTCTTGGTATCGCAAGGCCATATGCTGAATACTGCTGTATGCTGATGAATACAGGAGCAAGCTCTGTAGAACCAGATTCTATAGACCAGCCGGAAGCCATCGCCAGACTGATGCATGGACTTGAATGCTTGTCCCTGCAGGACAGCCGTCTCATTGCAGAAGAGCTGCCGGATAAGAGACTTGCTGTCATTCTCTGTACCGACGTGGCTTCAGAGGCATTGTTGGACAAGTTCGCCCAGCTGCTGCTTGCGGAGACACGGCAGCAGCTCCAGCCGGACATTCAGCTGTCTACCGGATGCTGGGTCAGTGATTTGAGAGACATCCACCAGAGCTTCAATGAGGCACATACGTTGATGAAATATGCTTATTTTTTGCCTGAACTGCACATTCTGAAGGATCATTCCCTGCTTCAGCGTGAGCACAGTCTGGATGAAATTCCTCAGACCCTGCTTGCCAAGTTTCGAGACAAGCTTCAGGGCAGGCAGCTGGATGAGGCTGCAGGCACGATTGAACAAGTGGCTGAACATATGCGAAAGGGACAGTATCCGGCTGATTATTGCCATTTTATTCTGTCGAACATGGTGTTCATCTACTCGGACGCAGCCAAGAATGTACGTTATAAACACCCACTGCAGTTCGGGCACCCCGATCTGTACCATGAGTATACGAGTCTGCGTAATATTCTCGCATACCGCAGCTGGCTGACAGCATCGATCACCACATTTATGGAAGAGACCGAAAATCGCAATAGTGACCGTGCTGTCTCAACCATTGAATTGGCGAAGCAGTATATTGAAGCCAACCTCTCCGAGGATCTCTCACTTGAGGCTGTTGGGACCAAAGTATTCCTAAGTCCGAAATATTTGAGCAAGCTTTTTAAAGAAGAGATGGGTGTAACCTACACCGATTATGTCACATCCCGACGAATGGAACAGGCCAAGGTATTGATTGAAAACAACAACATGACCATTGACCGGGTCGCAAGTTCGGTTGGCTACGGCACAACTGCTTATTTCATTAAACGTTTCAAGGAAATGTACGGATGTACACCAGGGAGTTATGTACGAAGTCTCACCTCGGCAGCGATGCCGGAGGCCGGATCATGAGTGTAAGGAGGATGAGCGGGATGAATACGAGAGGACCGAGAATGAAAACACCTTATCGCTATCAGATGTTCCTGACTACAGCGCTGCTCACCATGATGGGCGTTATTCTTGGCGGCTGCAATTTGCTGACAGGGCCCAGCGCTATGGTTGATTCACAAGAAGGCAGCACGCTCTCCCCTCTAAAAGACAAAGCCAAATATCACATCTCATGGACGATGCATCAGAACTTGCCTGTACCCCAGGATGCCGAGATGCTGCAGGTAGTGGAGGACCGGTTTGGTGTAGATTTAGACATTTGGAATATGGAAAACAATAAATACGAGTCCCTCCTCGACATGAAGCTGGCTCAAGGCAGCATACCCGACCTGTTTCGAATCCGGCAGCCGCAGGATCTGTTAAAGTACCAACAGCAAGGAGTACTCGCGGAGATTCCGGTAGAGACACTGCATACCTATGCACCAAATCTGATTCGCATTATCCATGAATACGCTCCGGCCTATGAAAATGCAGGAGTCATCGACGGTAAATATTACGGCATACCTGTCATCAATCCGACTAACATCTATCGCACACCTGTAGTGTTCAGGCAGGATTGGCGCACAAGCTGGGTTTGGCTGTTCCACAGACGCTCGCAGAATTCGAGAAAGTCATCTATGCATTTACCTTTGAAGATCCCGACGGCAACGGCATTCAGGATACGTATGGTTTGTCCAGTGAAGGCATGAACGTTGTGTTTGGAGCCTTTGGTCAGATTGTTTTTGCAGATCAGCTGTACTTCGGCACAAAAGACGGAAAGAAAGTTATCGGTGCGCTGGAACCCGAGATGCAAGAGGCGCTGGCCTACCTGCGGAAATGGTACAAGGACGGTGTCATTGATCCAGAGTTTGTCACAGGGGAGAATAAAGGCGGATATAAACATCTATCCCATGCGTTCATTAACGGTAAAATCGGGATGACTTCGATGGGTAACTACTACCACTGGATTCAGGACGGCGATTATGAGGATTGGCGTGTCGACCATGAAGGTAAGGCATTGAAAAGCCCCTCTCAGGCAGCATTTAACGTCAAAGAATTAAAGTCCAAGTTTCCTGAGGCACAGGTTATTTTCGGTGAACCGTTCGTCGGCCCCCACGGACAGCGCGGCTCCAAAGGAAACGATATGTTAATGAGCTTCACTGCGATCGGAGCCGATGCGGTGAAAGAACCCGGCAAGCTGGAGATGATGCTGCGCATTCTGGACGAGGTCAGTGCAGACCCGGATCCGGACAAGGCGGCAAGCATGACCTTCGGGGCGGAAAACAAGCACTGGGTCTGGACACCTGTCGAACCCCGAAATGTCATCGTCATGCCCCCGTATGACGCCATGTTCGGATATCAAAATACGATTGGTGCCAATATCGGAATGACCGTTCCACTGAAACAGACAGGAGAACGGGAGCAATGGGCAGCCGCGCTGCACCTCGATCAGGACGGCATATATAACGCGCTGGAAGTCGCTACCCCCGCTCTAGCCAACTATGGCGACGCGTTGATCCGGCTAAAAAACAAAGCCTATATCGCATTTATTACGGGCGAGCGGCCGCTCAGCGAATTCGATGAGTTCAGACAAGAGTTCATGTCCGCAGGTGGAGCGGAAGTGGTCAGTGAAGCGAACGCGTGGAAGCAGTAAGTTTGGAAGGTAAGTACAAGCTATGATATGACACGCAGCTTCACAGTAGTTTGGATTTTGAAACCTTCGAAACTCGGCAAACCGATCCAATATAACCTGGTTTGCAGCCTGGCAAGTTAGAGTGAACTCCGATTTTACTCGCAGCTCACCCACGTGTATGGAGATCAGTAATCTATATGGAACTCAACATACGAATGTGAGGACGCTAGTAGACTGGGGGCCCCTCTATCTTCTAACGATCTCTAGAAACCTTATTTGGGTGATTTTCTCACGTTTAGAAATATAACGATCCCCAGCGACGCTATTGCTGCCGAAAAGCACCACAAATGAAGATTTTACAACCAAAATGCGCAAATAACGTTTCTCAGAATCGTTACGTTTTCAAACAGGGTAAAATGCCTCAAATAGCGTCATCTGAAATCGTTAGCCGCTGTCTGTAATATACTGACCATCCTTGCCCATGAAGCGGATCACCGCATGCTGCGAGCTAGCTGCACGTGGTGCGAAAATGGACCTTTTCATCTCTCAACAAGCAGAAGCAAGAGCAGTATACTGAACAGCATCACTACCAGAATGGCAAAACAAATTCCTGCCCATACGACATGCCTCTTTGATGCCTGCGGATTAACGACTTTGCACATAAAGTAGATAAACATATAGCTGAACAGGGCAGCAGCGATCAGAATAACAGGGGTAATATTCATATTTCATACCCGGATGCCTTGGCCACCGTCAAATATGCCCAATCTCCTCCGCGCTTGATTGGACTGTTTCTATCGGCTTGAAACTTGGTAACCGCCTCGTCATACTGCTTATTCTGCGCTTCGCTTAAACTCCCAACGTATCGCTGTCTCGCCTGCTCAAATTGGGCTTCTGTACCGTAGCGATAGTAAAAATAAGGGCTGAATACCCTCTGCTGCAGCTCTGCATGCTTTTCATAGTCCTCATGTTTTTCTTGATCCTCATGTTTCTCATCTTCTTCATACCTCAGATGTTCTTCTATCACACGCTGAGGATCCGATAAAAGCTGCTCAATGAGTGGAATCTCATGCTGGATAATATATTCCGTCATCGATATAAGGCTTTCCTTAAATGCGTCCTTGCCAAATAGTTCATACCACTTCAGCTCCGAATGCTGATAGTAACTTTCCGGCAGCCCCGTATGTGCCTTTCGCTTAGTATGCGTAACCTTACAATGCACCATAACTTCTATACTCGTTCCTGACCTATTATGTCTATTAGCCTGAAGATAGATGGATATGATAAATTCCCGCGTTTTCATCTCGATGGCTTTACGGGATTTGATAATCTTGAACCCAGCCACTGGAAGCAGGTCCCGCAGTGATTTCAATGTGAACTCAATCAGCTCTTGAGAGGATGACTGCTCGTTATATGCATACTGACTAAGTACCGAATCCATGCTTGTGCTTCTACTTACGTCGACGCTGGTGTTTATTTTCACTTCTATGCTTGCATCCATACTTGGTTCTATACCTGCACGTTGACTTGTATTTTTGTTCAATGTAGATCACTCCTTTTTAAAAAGAAAGCAACAATCCTAGAGTCACGCCAAGGTTACTATAAAATGGAACTGGCAGTCAAACAGGTCAAAGAAGCAGCCTTGCGGCTGCTTCTTCTCATCCCTATACATTTCTAAACGCATGCTGGACACTCACCACAACTGCTATTTACTATTTACTATCTACTCTACTATCTACTATCTATCTACTTCTAACCCCTAATGTTTACTATTTATTGTTAAATTACTATTCTATACCAATTACTAATTCATAATTGGTATCCACGACTTCGCTCCAATTCATGTCATACTTACTGATCAAGCCAGATACTCTGCCATAATCTGCTCTATATCATAAGGCGTTACCCCTTCATCAACTGCATAGATGGTATCGGCCTGCTCCTTTGTATCCACCAGTTCACCTCGCGCTTTGGCGTGCAGCAGGAACAAGTTATACAGATCGGGTTTGCGCAATGTGGTCATGGCCTTCCCCATCAGCACAATTCCCTTTTGATTCCCTTCCACATTGTTGTTGTAATCCGGGTATCTCTTTAACGCCAGATCGGTCCAGATTATTGTTCGCTCCACCAGATCCAGAATAACGGGAATCGCAATCTGAGTATCGGCGGTAATATCAATCTTGTTCTCCACCGTGGTAGGCTCATAAATTTCGCCCGACCCGGGCTTTTTACGCATCATCCAGCCCGCAAAACATTCCGGCAAGTTACAGTACGGATGGCTGGTGAAGGAGTGCAGCGTGGTTACCACATAACGTCCGCCGTAATTCACAATGGAAGGCATATGCAGATCAATAAATTCACTTGCTCCATACGGCGCAGTTACAATATCCCCGCTGTGGACGGCCTTATACCTGACAGACCGCAAATTCGTATACGAGATATGTTCGACGTAATTCCAGTTCTCGTCATACATGACTGCCGACAGGTCAATATCCACTCGTCCCGTAGGCGTGCCGTCCACCTCGCCCTCCTTCCACCAGCTGAAGAAGCGTATCGTATCGCCCTCTCCCATCGGGATGCGGCTTCCCCGCACAATGGTCCGTAAAGCTTTGCTCGCAGATCGCTGGGAAAAAGGAACCAAATAATGCTGCAGTCGTTCATCAACATACGTCTTCCCCAGTGAAGGAAATGCAGCAAACCGTGTGATCAAAGCCTGCTCGCATAGCTGCACCACTTCCTGACAGACTGTTTCATCAAGCTTCGGCAGCTCATTCGGAATGCCAAAAGCCTTGGCGACATTGCCTTTAGGGAAAAAGACACGCAGATTCTGAGATTCATTTCGCTGTGCAAAATGCTGTCTCACCTGTAATAACACTGGCGTCGATACCTTTGCAGCTGCCTCTTCAAAAGCCAGCAGCACATACGCCTCATCCTCTGTGATGCGCAGCATATGATCCAGTTTTCGCGCAAATTCGCCCGGACGCTGAGACAGCAGATCAATCAAGCTCCAGATATTGCGATACTGGAAAGCCAGCTCGACACTGCTGTTGAAGGTCGAGAACGGCTTGTTGTTTCGCAGTATATCAAAAGCCTCCTGGCAGCGCGGATACCTATGCTTGTATTCGGATGGGTGCAGAATCTCACCCAGCCTGATCCAGCGATTCTTGTAGCGGAGCATATCCTCTGTGATGGAGCCGCATTGTTCCAGCAGGCTGAGGAGCAGGCGGCGCTCACGACGTTTAAATTTACGAAAAGGTGAGGCTGCTGCCAAACTGACGTCCCCCTCCGACCAAGATACTGCCAGTCGGAGCACATCGCTTGCCGTTTTGAAATAAGACCCGATGCGTTCCATGCTTGCCAATTCATATTTCAGCAGCACCGCAACGACATAGCCCACATTTTCCTTGAACGGAATCTCTGCAGGCAGTATTGCCTCAACATCACTTGGGTCTGCATGCTTGAGTACATGTTTGATGTCTTTTTTGTCTGTATCGGAGATAGAACCCTTTGCTTCAATCAGTTGACGGATCAGCTTCAGGAATGCCTGCTTGTTCCCGAGGTCAATGACTTTCAGCTTCGTTTGCTCCAGCAAAGGAGACCGCACACCCGCTGCCACAGCCGAAGGCTCGAAATCATCCAGCGTAAGATGTGTCAGATAATGAAGAACCGCATTCAGATACAGCTCTGCGTCGTCCTCTTCCATCACTTGTTCCGGGAAACCTTTATACATCGGTTTGTACTGCACATGGGCACCAACCATGACTTTAAGATCTTTGATCAGCTGTTGAACCAGCACTTCGAACTGCTCCTGAGTCAGCGTTCGCAGCGCCTGCATCAGTTCAAGCGAGAAGGTGAAGCCGAGGGACTCTATATTTTTGAGCACTGTCGCCAGAACTTTTTTAGGAAGCCGATGCTGCCGCTGTTCGCTCGGTTGAATCATCAGTTTGCCGGCTCTGCGCACATAAATGCTGTTCATTCTCATATTGGTTTCCATTATACTGATGCCGCCATTCATATTCGTACTGCTGCCCTCATCGGTATTGTAGTTATCGTTGTTCTCATTATTGTTATTGTAATTTGTATTGTTCATGATCAAAGAGTCCAGGAAAGCCATATCCCTATATAACATTTGGTGGTTAGCTTGAGAAGGAAGGAATATGATAGCCTGGACGCCTCCTCTCTGAATTGAAATCTTCAGGAGAGCGGCGACCCTGGAATCTCCAATGATGTGTAGAAGGAAGGATCGCCATAGCCTGAAGGCCAAGGGCCCGAAGTTCCGATGTTCGTAACCCGAACCTTTGGTGAACTCATCATCTCAGAATTTGGGTTTCGTGAGCAGGGTGAAAGTATTACGACATGATTTTTTTATGCTTTTTTGGATTATTTTCAGGAGAAAAGATAGCCGGGTAGAGGAAATTGATCTAATCCGCATAGCTCGAGCCTACAGAGTGAGTATTCAAACACGTATCGAATAAAGCCGAAGGATAGAATAGAATGAAGATGGAGGCAGAGCTGTAGAAAGTCACGACATACATAGAAACGAGGTTGCCTGAAATGAATCTACAAAATATATATAACGATTATTATCGCATCCGATTCAATCTTTCATTGGAGCCGACACATGGCAATATGATGGCATATGGGCTGTATGAAGATGACAGTGCAGACTTATTCTTTGCTGATCATCCAGAAGAAAGCTTTACTGGCTGGCTCACCGAGCTGCGCCCCGAAGACCCGTACTATGGATCAGTACCCGATTGGAAGCCTGTCCTGTCCGAAACGTTTGATCCACTTGATGTGTATGATGAGATGATTCTGTATTACCTGCTGTTCACCGTAAACAGTACGCTGTCCATGAATACATACAATACCTACAGTGCGATGAATGATCTCATGAAAAAATACAGCTTCCTTCAGCTGTCCCATCTGCGCGACATAACTCGGTTAGATCATGGGCAAAAACAGCAGCTGCACGAATATCTCTTCTTCTTCTATCTCTATGCGCATCCGGTTAATGATGAAACGTTACATGCCTGCTCATTCCATGGGCAGCGTTTGATTCATACAAAGACGGGGATTCCTCTGGAAGATTACTTCACCGCATATTATGATCATTACATCAGTCATCGAGACAAATACAGCGAACAGATTGTCATCTCCGCCGAAGAGATTCAGGCCTGCAAATATCTTACCCTGGAGCTGTTACACGTCCTTGAGGGACGATCGAACAAGCTGCACCTTCCCCTTGAGAGCGGTTTGGAACCAGCGATTCATCTTATCAACGACGTTGATGGCATGCTTAAACTGTATGCGAATAATCCCGCTGCGCTGTTCCAGATCATTAGAGACCTGCTCGCGGGTATGACTATGTATACAGACATAGATACGAACAGCGATGCGGATGCCTATGATCATAGGATCAGTGTTTCGTCTGAGCACTGTTCAGAGAAACCTGTATCATACCGTGACCACTGTTTTACCCTTTTGCTTCAAAATTACGCTTTGTACGTACTATTCTTTGATTTTGAAGAAATACGGGTACTCGTGGAGGCTTTCCAAGATATCCCGGAGGAATGCAGTTTCATCCTTAGCAGCATGTTCACAGACACCATCTTCCTTCAGAGAATGATGAGGCAGCACCAGATTGATCTTGCCCATTACCCGGAAGTTACCCGATTCTTTAATCAGAAGGCCAAGCAGTGGTATCTGTAATCCAAAAATAAAGCCCCTACCAAACGTTCGCTGCACAAGAAAAAGCCTTTGCTGACCCCAAATATCAGCAAAGGCTTTTCTATTATAACTCTCTTCTATTACTTATCAATCAAATCGGTTACTTTCAGCATTCTTGCGAGCAGTGCCGCAACCTCAGCACGAGTCATCGATGCTTGAGGACGAAACGTTTCTTTCCCGCTTCCTTGAATGATTCCTGCTTGAATCAGTTGTGCTATATCTGCTTGAGCCCAAGCAGATACTGCGGTTGAATCATTGTATCGAGCAAGCTCGGTATTGATCTGCTCTCCACTCACGACAGCTTCTGGATTAACCAAACGATATGCACGAGCAATCATCGCAAATCCTTGTTCCCGGGTCATCTGCTGACTGCCGTAGAAATTGCCGTCATTATACCCTTTAACGATACCCCATTCATTAGCCAAAGCTACACTGGATCGGAACCAGGTCGTCTCATGGATATCAGGGAATTTGTTGTGTGGAGCATCCTGACGCATCAGGCCCAGACTAAGAACCACAAGCTCTGCGAATTCGGAACGGGTAACCTGACGATTAGGTGCGAAGGTATTATCTCCATTTCCTTTCAGGTCCAATCGAGCCGCAATGTTGTTTACATCTTCTTTTCCCCAATGTGTGCGTACATCATCAAAATCCTGCGGGTTCCAGATTACAGAATAGGAGCCGCTGCTGCGTAAGTCATTGATGAGTGCATAGTAACGACTGTCAATCTTCGTTACAACAGTAGGTACGTGATAGATACTTCCATCCGGGTTGATAATCACGCCGGTAGTAATCCGGTTCGGATCGATTCCTTCCGGAAGCGCAATATATTTCGGTGCATAGCCATTCAGCTGGCCTGTTCTAACCGTTTGGCCATCTTTCGTGAAAGTCAGATCCAGATCTACCGGATTAACCAGAAGCTCATATCCGTCGGCTGCAGCTTTGTTCTTCGCACTGCTGATTAAAGCGTCCGACGAACGTGTGATATCGACAAGCACGGCTATATCGTTCATTGCAGCGCTGCCCAGCTGGCTGGATACAGCTTTCATGTCCATTTTGCTTCCAGGCACCGGATAAATCGCCAGCGGATTACTGATGTTTAGTTTCGAGCCTTGATTCGTTAATTGATTCAGTACTTCCAGCGTTAGACCGCCTACGTTCACATCACCTTCATTCGGTGAATGAATGGCGAACTGCTGCCCTGTACCCTGTGACATTGCAGCAAGCAGTTTGGCAGGATCAACTTCGACTACCGTTTGCTTCGAATCCGATGACTTGGAAACTGCAAATGGCTGATGACTGCCATCCCGCGTTGTTTCTAGATTGTCTTTTGGAGCCGCCGGGGTTGGTGTTGGCGCAGGGGTAGATGCCGGTGGTGTCGACACTGGTGTACTTCCGCTGTTACCTCCGCTATTTCCTCCACCATTATTTCCGCTGCCGCCTCCATTATTGCTGTCTGAAGCAGGCATTCTGGTTGCGTTAATTGTATACTTCATGACATGTCCAAGAGGATCTGTCACTTTTACAACAATGGTATTACTGCCAACTTGAAGCGGGAGATTACCGCTGACAACCCCGCTTGAAACCTCACTCCATTCCCCATTTCCAACCGAGATCTCAATCTTCGCATGGGGATCTAGTGCTGTTGGCGTCAACTGCAGTTGATATACACTGTTTGGCACAGTGATGCTGTACGAATCTTTGGCAGGATCAAAGGCCGGCGATAGACTGCCTGTAGATGGAACCAGCGTCTGCAGTACAGCCGTATTCTCTTCACCATTCACCAGAGTGAGGCCCGTACGTGCAGTTGTCAGGTCCTCTAATGCTTTGTCTACCTGTGTTTGTGAAGCTGCTGGATCATCCAGAACCCGCTGTGCCTCGTTCATCGCTTCTTCAAGGGCTGACCAGCTGGCTAGTGTGTATTCTTCTTCTTCCAGGTTCTCTTCCTGGATGTCATTAAACTTATTTTGCAAACCTGTTTTGTCTACTGCAGGATCAGGAGTAAGCTTAGTTAATGCATTTCTTGCAGTTGTCAGGTCCTCTAATGCTTTGTCTACCTGTGTTTGTGAAGCTGCCGGATCATCCAGAACCCGCTGTGCCTCGTTCATCGCTTCTTCAAGGGCTGACCAGCTGGCTGGTGTGTACTCTTCTTCTTCCAGGTTCTCTCCCCGGATGTCATTAAACTTATTTTGCAAACCTGTTTTGTCTACTCCAGGATCAGGAGTAAGCTTAGTTAGTGCATTTCTTGCAGTTGTCAGGTCCTCTAATGCTTTGTCTACCTGTGCTTGTGATGCTGCTGGATCATCCAGCACTCGCTGTGCCTCGTTCATCGCTTCTTCAAGGGCTGTCCAGCTGGCTGGTGTGTACTCTTCTTCTTCCAGATTCTCTTCCCGGATGCCATCATACTTATTTTGCAAACCTGTTTTATCTACTCCAGGATCAGGAGTAAGCTTAGTTAATGCATTTCTTGCATTCGTCAGGTCCTCTAATGCTTTATCTACCTGTGCTTGTGATGCTGCTGGATCATCCAGCACTCGCTGTGCCTCGTTCATCGCTTCATCAAGGGCTGTCCAGCTGGCTGGTGTGTACTCTTCTTTATCCAGTTCTCCGGTCTGGATTTTACCGTTAATTTCATCGGTTTTAGCTTTCAAATTCGTTTTGTCAACAACGACATATGGTTTAGGCGCCGATGGTTCCGAATCTGCATAAGCTGGATTGTTTGTTTTTGCCGTTACGGTCACGGTGTAGCTGCCGGACGCCAGTGATGGTTCCAGCAGAGAAAGGTTCAGTGATGTGCCTTCGACGGGTACTGTCCGCTTCGTGCCGTTTTCCAGGTTGATCGTTACTTCATACTGATCCGCGTGCTCTACCGCTCCCCAAGTCAACTCGTCTCCGGTCAGTGTGACTTCCGGTGTTGTCAGCGGATTGGCTGTAATGGCAAAGGTAAAGTACGAATCAGAATTGAAATGTGAAGTATTAAGCGTAACCTTCCCGTTTTCAATAGGATAGAACGAATCCTGAGTATCAAATTGATCATCATTGCTGATAACCAAATATCGAGGCTGCTGGGTGCTGCCTTCGATGGCATCGAGTTAAATCGTAATCTGTGCTTCATCCCAATTCGATTTTTGTACTTTGTAGAGCCGCTCCATTCGAAGCAGTTTCTCTGCTCCTTTCGTCAGGGAGGTTTTGAATTCGGCAGCTGCTCCGTTATCACCAAATATAAAGAAAGAAGAATCATTCACTACATCGTTTTGGTTAGCAGAGTTCGTATTCTCAATGCGGTCACCCAAAGCCATTGTCACAATGGAGCCCTGCTCCTGTGCTTTGGCTTGTTTCTGCAGCAGTCCGCCTTGATCGTCTCTACCGATACTTGTAATGCGGCGGGTATAGGCTGTATTCGATTGTGAATCCCAGATTGTATTCAGATTTGAATCATAATAGGAATTCGGTACGGTCTGATCCAGCGTGTAACCGTATTTAATGGCCAAATAGGTGCTGATTTTTTGACGTTCTTCATCTGTCAGCGCACGATCATAGATGATAATTTCTTCGATAGTCCCCTTCCAATAGCCATCCTTTTTCGTTTCCGGGATAAGCTTGCCGACTATGGCTCCATCGGCATTACCCGTATCCCATAACTTGGCATTGTCTTTTCCCCAATCATTCAGCTGCTGTACCTGCTTCATTTTACTGTACATTCTGGCTTGGTTAGGCGCTGTGATTCCACCTGTCCAAGTGACAAATTGCTCGTTCGGGAACGTGGTTCCCAGGAACTCTAGAGGAGTATACAACGTTTGATTCCTATCGCTGTTAAAGGTTGTCAAGCCACCTCTTGTTTCATTATGAAGCATCCCTATACCCGAGTAAGCACTAGAATCACTCTTCCCCCAGGAAATGATGTAATCAATGCCTTCCACTCGATTCGTTTTGCTCACGGTAACGATCGATCTTGGGTTCTTTCCTTGCGGAAGCTTGCTTACATCCAGATTCATATAACTGTTAGACCCGTCAAATGCCAATACCGGATTAAAATTGATGTTATGATTCAAGTCATCCCAATAAACCGGTTGATTAGCCGCTGTCTCTTGTGATGCATGATTGCCTTTACTGCTGCGATCTTTCCAGATATTCACCTTTTCCCCGCTGGCAATTCCCATATGCTCATCCGGCAGCAGCCAGAGTACAGGATTATCCACTCCCCCAGGACCAGCTGAGTCTGTACCATTCACTGCAGTCAGACCTGTGCGAGCATTCGTCAGATCCTGAAGAGCGTTGTCCACCTGCGCTTGAGCTGCAGTCGGATTATCCAGAACTTCTGCCGCTTTGTTCATCGCATTTTGGAATATAGTCCAGCTCTCTGATGTATAGTTCACTTCAGCTAAATTTTCACTGTTGATTGCGTCAACTTTATTTCGAAGTGCCGATTTGTCTACCACCGTTATATCTCTGGATAACGTTTCAGACGAAACGCCATTACTTGCTGCCGATACTTTCAGGGTGTACTCCCCGCCCTGCAGCTTTGTAGTTGGTGTGAAGCTCCAAGTCCCATCTTCCCGGACTTCAGCTTCCGCGATCAGCGGTTCGTTCAGACCTGATTTGCTGATCAAGGTAACGGTAACCTTTGAACCTGGAGTAACCGTCCCGCTTACGTCAGGTTGTACATCAACAATACTGCCATCCCCAGGCTGAGTAAGCTTCAGCTCGATCGGTTTTTGATAAGACAAAACCACTTTTTTGCTATCCCCGTTATACCGAATGACAGCTGCCGTATTAATATCCGATACGAAATACGCTGCGTCCGCCTCCGTCGCTTCATATCTGCTGCTTCCGGCATTAGGCCCGATTGCAATATCAACAATTGGATTATCTACTTCATCAGGCATAATATTGGCGTAAACACCAATCTTCGCCCCCTGCTGCAGAGCCTCTACCAGTGTCAGATAAGCATCACCTGTAGCTTGCGCATTTTTCAGGTATACATTTCGCTGTTTCCCGTCTGAATTCAGGTTATCATATACAAAAGCCGTTCCCCCAAAGTCAAATCGGGCATCTCTAGCACTGCCGCGCATATAAACGGCTACATTTCCTATTGTAGCGTTCTCGTCTAATTCCGTTCCTGACAGCTTGTTTTTTGTTATTTGTCCGCCCGTCATCTTAAACGTCGGGCTCTTATACAACCCTACGCCGACGATAACTCCGTTACTGCCCGTCATAACTTCGTTATCGGTAATAACTCCACCCTCGATTTCCAGACTTGCCCCACTACCAGCCCCTAATACATTGGACGGGTTATCTCGCAGGTATCCAGAAATCTTGTTGTGATGAATCAAGGTTCCTTCCTGTATAACCACTTTTGCGCCGCCACCGCTAAGTGAGATGACACTTGCAGGCTGACCGCCTGACTTCACCAGATGGTTTTTAATTTCTGCATCTTTAAAAATGGCAGTCCCACCATAAACATATACACCATGCCTCGCAGCATTCAGGTTCACTTGATTCCCATCAATAATCAGCTTATCAAAGGTAACGGTATTCGTTTGATTACCGCCACTAACCTCAATCAGATTTTTATCAATGTTACTGCTGCTGCGAATGATTGAATATACATGTCCTTCATCAGATTGGATGTGAATGTTCTTCCCTTGAGCGTTAATTGCCAAGGTTCCATCTAAAGTGATGTCACTCCGAAGAACAATCGTCCCTGCAGCACTTATGTTTGTTAGTGCTTTTTCTATCGTCCCAAACGGTGCTTCTGCTTTACCCGTACCTTCACTATCACTTCCCTGTGAGGATACATAGATATTTTCATCCGCCGCACTTGCTCCCGGAGCAAAATAGGATGAGAAGGTTGATAGCAGAACCGCAAAAGCCAGAAACGATATTCTCAATGCTTTAAATACCTTCAACTTGACTTAGCCTCCTGTCATCTTTCGTATGATTTGGTCTTGGTATTACATATCTTGTATATTCTAAACCAAGCCGCTTACCAAATTCTGACCAAGCCCAACTTATGTGAAGACAACAAAAAACAGCCTCTTCAAAGAGGCTGTAAGACTAAGAACATCCAAAACAATTTTATACTCTAGTATCTATCCGTTGTTCAACTATTTTTATTTTTCCATTCATCGTACCAAAACTGAACGTCGAAGCCAGGATCTATGCCTGCCTCCTGCTGTAATGCCGCTGCCAGCTGATTATATTGAGCCACTACCGGGTCTTTATTACCTAATTCAGCATACAGTTTCATCAAAGAAAGGCTGATTTCCTCCATCGTCGGGTCAAACTGATGCATTCGATGATATAACACAATTGCTTCATTATGCTGGTCCGCATCCATATAATATTGTGCAAGCTTCATGGCATGATTTTGCCAAAGCGCATGCAGACGCTGACGTTCCAGCTCTGCCCAGGCATAATCATCCTCACCATAATATTTGCCTTCATACAGGTCTGAGACATATCGATGTTCAGCAAGTGTTGACGGTGATAATACAGACAACCGATTAAGACGTCTCTCCCATTCTTCTGCATCAATCCGGAACTCGCCTGTGTCCAAAATATAACCGAAATGCTGATACCGAACAGACATCCGGTCTTCACCCATGAATTCGTTCATCATACCGCGTATGCGATGAATACCGCTGTGCAGATTAGATATGCCTTTCCTCTCCTCCAATTCCGGCCATAACAGTTCAAGCAGGGTATCCCGCTTGATCGGTTTATTTCGATGATGAAGAAGATAGGCAAACAGTTCCCTGATTTTGGTCGTTCTGAATTTCAAATGTTTGGGCGGCTCACTGGGATGCAGCTGCACCTGCAGCATTCCCAGACAGCGGATGAACATCAACGGCTCTTCCGGTTCTTCAGTCACATTCATAGGTGTCGGCACAGCTCTGCGCTGATACATCTTCATCGTTTTGTCCAAACGGTTCCGCGTTACAGGTTTCATAATATAGTCCAGGACTTCAAGCCCATAGGCTGTCAGTGCATGTTCGTTATATGCTGTCGTGAAAATAACTTCCGTTTTGGGGGAAACTTCATGAATTCGTTCAGTCGCCTCAATTCCGTTCATTCCCGGCATATGAATATCCATGAAAACAAGGTCAGGCAGATGATGCTTGATCTGCTCTATGGCTTCTTCTGCCTTCAGAAAAGAACCGATAACCTTGCAATCTTCTCTCTCTAACAACAATTTATTTAATCTGCTCAGAGCGAGATTTTCATCATCTACCAAAATCACTCTCATATGCACAGCTCCTCTGACTTGCTTATCATCCTTTAATCTATAATTTTACCATAAATTTTAGATTGATAGCGCTATCACTTTAGATAAACTGTCTAACTTCTATAATCAAAAAAATACCCGTGATTGCCGCCGGGTATGCAGGAGTTCGGTGCAGCGTGTCGAAAACTAGAATCTGCCATGAAACCACTAACTAATATGAAAATACCTAAATATGTAGTACTGTCACTTCTATTTTTAACTATTTTGCTGGGATTTCGCTGGATATGGTCTGCCGCTTTTGCTATACCCGATCATCCTGAGCCTGTTCGAGGCGTGTTGGACCTTCGCGGCTGGGACCTTGCCAAGGCTTCACCGATCTCCCTGGATGGAGAATGGGGATTCACTCCTCATGCATTGATCTCTTCCAAAGAGAACACCCGTTCAGATACGCCTTCCACATGGATTAAAGTACCGGGTGACTGGCGTAATGCGCTGCCACAAGCCGCGTCTTCATTCGGCTATGGAACCTACCATCTTCGTATACTGCTTGATCCGTCGGTGAAGGAAGCTGCCCTCTGGGCCCAGAAAATGCAGACTTCCTCCATCATTGACATTAACGGAACGGTTGTGGCCAAGTTCGGAGAGCCCGCCAGCCAAGCAGCAAACTATCAACCAGAAAGGACTGCATTTGTAACTTCTTATGCACCAGGTGAGTCGAGTGAACTGATTCTACATGTGCAGATAGCTAACTTCGATGACCCATTTAGCGGAGGAATCACACGTTCTCTTTACATTGGTTCTCCTGAAGCTATAGGAAAGGAGCGGGGAATATCCATTGATTTGCAGAAAATAACGTTTGCCATACTGCTGCTGCACAGCCTGTATGCTTTTGTTATGTTTCTGTTCATCCGAAAGCAGCGAGCGCTGCTCACCTTTTCTTTTTTGACCCTGGCAACAGCCCTAACGGTTGTATCTGACCACGATGGTCTGTTATTAAACTGGCTGCCGCTTAACTTCACCTGGATCGTCAAAGCTAAGGCAATCTCATATGCATCATTTGCACTCTTTCTTCTCATGCTGGCCAGAAGCTTTGCGAATCCCATTCAGGGACGAAGGCTCTTTGTTATTTACGCCAGCATAATCACAGGATACCTTGGATTTTTGCTCATTGCACCCGTAACACTTGTGTATTATGCGCTTCACACCCAGATTCCTGATTTCCTCTACTTTTTCGCTATCGGCTGGTCTGTACTTCTATTCTTCAAAATGGCCGCGGCTAAGCAAAGTGACGCAAGCTTTTTGCTCTTCGCCGCAATGAGCAGCTTATCCAGTGTGCTCTGGGGATTCGTGAATTCACACAGCGAAATCACCAATGTATACTATCCGATTGATGTGATCGCAGCCATATTCGGCTTCGCAGCCTACTGGTTCAGGAAGTATTTTCGCAACTCCAATGAGATTGAAATGCTGTATGAACAGCTTAAAGAGGAGGATCAGCAGAAGGACCAATTCCTTGTAAACACTGCTCATGAACTGCGAACTCCGCTGCATGGAATCATTAACATTGCCGAAAGCATTGCGGTGCGCGAACAGCGTAAGTCCGGGGGACAGCATGGCGAAGACATGAAGCTGCTGATGACTATCGGAAGGCGCATGTCGCAGTTGATTGATGATCTCCTGGACGTCATCCGTCTGAAGGAAAAACGCATTACTCTTCAGAAAAAGCCGTTATCTCTTGCATCGGTTGTATCCGGTGTCATCGGCATGTTCCGATTTATGGCAGAGGGAAAGAAAGTGCAGATTAATGTAGATTTCCCGGAAGGACTGCCGCTTGTTCAAGCCGATGAGAGACGGCTTGTTCAGATTCTGTACAACCTGCTGCATAACGCACTAAAATTCACGGATGAGGGTACTATTACGGTATCGGCTCGAGCCTGCGAAAACAGCGTGATCATGCAGGTTTCGGATACAGGCACAGGCATCAGCGAGGAATTACAAGCCCGTATATTTGATGCTTACGAACAGGGCACAGATCAGGCGCGTTTGAGTGGAGGCATTGGGCTGGGACTAAGTATCAGCAAGCAGCTCACCGAGCTTCATGGCGGTGAACTCACCGTGCAATCGGAGCCTGGACAAGGATCTACTTTCCAGATCTCACTTCCACGGGAAGATACAGCAGCCTTATCCGACCAAACGCTGCCGCGATGGGATATTCATCATTTTGAAGAGACTGCCGCAAGTGTAAGCGAAGAGCAGCAGCCCATTCTTCATGAGAAGACGACTGCCCGTATTCTGGCTGTCGATGATGATCCCGTGAACTTACGCGTGCTGATCTCCATGCTGTCCAATGAACCTTATGATATTCAACCCGCAGCTTCAGCCTTAGAAGCACTTGAATGGTTAAATACGCAGTCATGGGATCTATTAATTGCTGATGTGATGATGCCTCATATGTCCGGCTATGAACTGACAGAAACGGTTCGTAAACGCTACTCGGTGTCCGAGCTTCCCATTCTGCTGTTAACGGCCAGGAACGAACCTGCTGATATTTATGCCGGATTCATGGCCGGTGCTACAGATTATGTGACAAAGCCTGTAGATGCTGTGGAGCTGAGACACCGCATTGGTTCACTGATTGTGCTGAAGCAGTCGATCGATGAGAGGCTGCGCATGGAAGCGGCTTATTTGCAGGCCCAGATCCAGCCTCACTTCCTGTTTAATACGCTTAATTCCATTATGATGCTGAGTGAGATTGATACGGACCGGATGCAGCGGTTAGGAGATGCGTTTATCGAGTATCTGCAAACCAGCTTTCATTTTGTGAATTCGGAGAAAATGGTGGAAATTAGTCATGAGATCGACCTCTCCAAAGCCTATCTCTACATCGAGAAGGAACGATTTGAAGAGCGATTAAACGTAGTCTGGGACATTCCGCATGAGATCGATATTATGCTGCCTCCGCTCACAATCCAGCCGCTGATTGAAAATGCCGTTCGTCATGGTGTTCTCAGCCAAGTGGAGGGCGGGACGGTATGGATTCGCATTCTCGCCCAAACCGGCGGCACGCTGATCGAGATTGAAGATAACGGCTCAGGGATGCACCCGGAGCAGATTGAACGAGCTTTAGCATGGCCCAAGCCATATCCGTTAGAGCCTGGAGGCATCGGTTTAACTAACACACATCGGCGCCTGAATCAGCTCTATGGGCAGGGTTTAACAATTGTAAGTTCTCCTGGTCAAGGAACGAAGGTTTCCTTTTTTATTCCGGATTATCCAGATTTGAATTAATTGAGTATCGATGGAAGTACAACCAACCTGAAAAAGCTGAGCCAGGGGTTAATCCCAGCTCAGCTTTCTCCTTTGCGCCTGCATATATGAATAATTGATGCTTGCTTATATGATTCATGAGTTACACATGCAGTGCCTGCTTCTCATCTGATAATCCCAGCGATTTCGCCGTAGACAGGTTCACCTCTCGAAGCAGATCCAGATTGTCTGCAAGTGATATGCCGTAGGACGGGATCATCTCTTTGATCTTCGGCTCCCATTCCTTCATATGCTGCGGGAAGCAGCGCTCCAGAATCTCCAGCATAACTTGAACTGCTGTCGAAGCACCCGGCGATGCGCCTAACAGTGCGGCAATCGAGCCATCCGCCGCAGTCACGACTTCCGTTCCGAACTGCAGCGTACCTTTGCCGCCCTGAACCGTGTCTTTGATCACCTGTACCCGCTGACCTGCCAGTACCATATCCCAATCTTCGCTTTTCGCGCTTGGCACGAAATCGCGCAGTTCCTTCATACGCTGTTCCTTCGTCAACATGAGCTGCTGAATAAGATACTTGGTCAGTGAAATTTCCTTCACACCTGCCGCAAGCATCGTTAAGAGGTTGTGCAGCTTCACCGATGCAATAAGGTCAGCGTTTGACCCGGTCTTGAGGAATTTCGGCGAGAAGCCAGCGAATGGTCCAAACAGCAGTGACTTCTTGTTATCGATATAACGTGTATCCAGATGCGGTACCGACATCGGCGGAGCACCTACCGAAGCTTTACCATATACCTTGGCGTGATGCTGTTCCACGACTTCTGGATTTTGGCACACCATGAAGATGCCGCTTACCGGAAAGCCTCCGATATGTTTGCCTTCCGGAATGCCGGACTTCTGGAGCAGGTGCAGGCTTCCGCCGCCCGCACCGATGAAGACAAACTTCGCCCGATGGCGTTCAACAGCTCCACTCGTCAGATTTTTCACGGTCAATTCCCATGACTTATCACTCTTACGTTTGATGTTCTTCACGCTATGTTTATAGTGGACTTCCACCTTTTGTTCCTGCAGATGTTTCAATAGCATACGCGTTAAAGCACCAAAGTTAACGTCCGTACCGGAGTCAATCTTGGTCGCCGCAACCGGCTCGCTGCTTGTACGGTCTTTCATCATCAGCGGCATCCACTTCGCCAGCTCTTCGCGGTTGTCCGAGAAATCCATGCCTGCGAACAGCGGATGGTTCGACAATGTGTCATACCGTCTTTTCAGAAACTGCACATTGCTCTCGCCATGTACGTAACTGAGGTGAGGAATCGGCATAATGAAGTCCCTCGGATTACGGATCAGACGACTATTCACCAGATAGGACCAAAATTGCTTGGAAACCTGGAACTGCTCGTTCACCTTAATGGCTTTGCTAATATCTACGGTTTTGTCTGGTCGTTCAACAGTATAGTTAAGTTCGCACAGCGCAGCATGCCCGGTTCCGGCATTGTTCCACTCGTTCGAGCTTTCTTCTCCTGCGGTGGCAAGCTTCTCAAAAACCTTAATATTCCAGTCTGGTGCCAATTCTTTCAGCAAAGTTCCCAAAGTTGCACTCATAATTCCGGCACCGATCAAGATTACATCTGTACTCGTTTGTCCCTGGCTCATGTTTACCGTCCTTATATCCTATATTTGCCAAAAGGATGTAAGCGTTATCGATTTGGCATTGGCTGCAAGCCCACTCTTCGAGGGTTCACGCCTTGTCTGAATGAATATAACCTTGAACTAGTGTATCAATAATATAGAGCAATTTAAATATGCAATTTCAAGATATTTGCTATTTCCTCAGTATACGCTAGTTTGCCGCGGTTCGTTAGCCCGGTTATAGGCCTGAAAGATTTATTTGTTCAAAGCAAAGAAGGAACTCTGCATTCGCCTGGTAAAAGGCCCTGTTTTAAAGACTATGTATCGCTGTGAAAAAGGGTGCATAAAGAGCCGCATGCATGATAACCCTCGCATAACGGCTCTTATTGTAGAAAGAAGTAGTTCATATGCTCATACGCGCCGTGCCCTCAGAATATTGAAATCAGTTCCTTCGTATACGGGTGGCGTTCCTCGGCGAACAACGCATCCGCACCAAACCGATCCACAATCTGTCCGGTTTGCATAACGATGATGTGTTGGCTCATCCGGTGCACCGCCGCCAAATTATGCGAGATAAACAGGTAGGACAGGCCAAGCGACGTGCGCAGATCGGTGAGCAATTGCAGAATCGCTCCCTGTGAGATGACGTCCAGACTGGCCGTTGGTTCATCCAGAACAACGACATCGGGCTCAATGCCGATGGCTCGGGCAATGGTCACGCGCTGCCGCTGCCCGCCGCTCAGCTCATGGGGGTAGCGGTTCGCCAGCTCATTCGGAAGTTCTACCGCCTCCAGCAGCTGACGGATGTAGGCTTCCTTTGATGTATAGGTAAAGTGCTCTAGCTTGGCATCCCGCCCTAGCTGCTCATAGGGGTCGATTAAGGAAGCTCCAATGGTGAGCTTTGGATTCAGTGCAGCCGAAGGATTCTGGAAAACAATCTGAATTTTGCTCCGATGCGGACGCAAACGACGTCCATCCAGCCGCGCGATGTCATGCCCGCCAAGCTGGATCGAGCCTTGATCCGCATCCTCGATGCGAAGCAGACACCGGGCCAGTGTGCTTTTGCCACAGCCGCTCTCTCCGACAAGACCCAGGCACTCGCCGCGATTAAGGGTGAACGAGATATCGTTGATGGCGGGATGTTCCGCACCAGCATAGGTGCGGGTGAGCTGTTCCACACGTAACACGACTTGGCTGGCTTGGCTTCTCACTCTGCACCCCCCTCCTTCAATCCAGACTTTAACTTGCTTTTCAATACAGGCGCCGCTTCAATCAATTGGCGTGTATATTCATGCTGGGGATGATCCAAAATGCGATGCTTGCCGCCAGATTCGACGATCTGCCCTTCTTTCATGACAGACAAGCGGTTCGCATATCGGCGCACATGCCGCCAATCATGCGTAATGAACAGGATTGCACAGCCCGTCTCGGCTTGCTTGCGTGCGAGCAGTTCCAGTACGCGATGCGCGGACATGCTATCCAGCGCGGTCGTTGCTTCATCGGCAATGAGCAGGCGCGGCGAGAGCATGAGCGACGCTGCAATGGATGCACGTCTGAGCTGACCCCCGCTCAGCTGAAACGGATAGCGGCGAAGAAGCTCGGGGTGAAGTCCAACAGACTCCAGCGCTTCTGCGGCACGCTTTTTACGGATCGCGGCAGACTTCTCTCCATGCACCTTCTGATATTCGTCAAAGTGTCCGCCAATGCTGCGAAAAGGTGTAAATGCTCCCTGATAGTCCTGAAAAATATACGAGATATTGCGTCCGCGCAGTGTTCGCATCTCCTTCGGTTTCCGTTCGAGCAGGCTGCTGCCTTCAAACAGGACACGTCCAGATGCGCGCAGGTTGGGCGGCAGCAGCTGTCCAATGGCCTGTGAGAGCAGGCTTTTACCACTGCCGCTCTGTCCCACGAGCGCCATGAATTCCCCTTCGCGGACAGCAAGGGATACCTGATCCACAATCGTCCGCTCCCGGCTGAAGATGCTCAGCTCCTGGATGGAGAGAATCATGACTGCACCTCCTTTTTCACATCAAACCGGTCTCTCAGGTAGTCGCCCAGCATATTCGCCAGCAGCACAACGGAGACAATAGCGAGTCCCGGAAAGACCATCAGCTCAGGTCTGGATTGGAAATAGGGACGCGAGTCGTTCAGCATCGCTCCCCATTCGGGTGTTGGTGGCTGTGCGCCGAGTCCGATGTAGGATAAGGATGAGATCAGCAGGATGATTTTGCCGAGATCCAGACTCGCCAGCACCAGCACATGACCTGCAATATGCGGCAGCAGATGTTTGGTCATGATTCGTGCATCGGACAGACCGTTCGTCCGGGCCACACGGATGTAATCCTTTTGCGACTCGGATAGGACGGTGCTTCGAACGAGACGTGCGTAACTCACCCATTTCACAATGACAATCGCCAGTACCAGATTGCCGATGCCTGCACCAAGTAGACCGCTCAGTACAATCGCCACGATGGTATCCGGGAAAGCCAGAAACGCATCTGCAATACGCATGAACAGCTTGTCGATCCAGCCGCGTTTGTACCCTGCTATTAGACCAAACGGAATACCTATAAGCAGTGCTGAGCCGAGTGCCAGCAGGCTGTAACCGAGTGTCTGGCCGCCCCCCAGAAGCAGACGTGTCAGCACATCACGGCCCAGATGGTCAGTGCCGAGCGGGTGAAGCACACTCATGCCCTGCAGTCTGCCGCGCAGGTCGGTGAGGGTGTGATCATGTTTAAGGTATAAAAAGGCATAGAGGGAGACCGCGATAACGAGCAGTGCAAACAGCATGCCGATGATGGCCTGCCAGCTGTGCTTTTTTGTTTTGGTTGACGGCATGCGCAGGGGCATTGTTTTCATCGGTGGGCCTCCCTTTCCTTCAATTTCATCTCTGGATTTAAATAACGGTACGACAGATCGACGGCGGTATTCACGAGGAACACGATGATGGCCATGATCAGGATGTATCCTTGAATCAACGGATAATCGCGCTGGCGGATGGCATCAACTACCAGCTTGCCGATCCCCGGATAAGCAAACAGCACTTCAATCACCACCACGCCGCCAATCAGACTCCCCAAACTGACCCCAAATACGGTGATCACCGGAGGCAGACTGTGTCTGAATGCATGCAGGAAGAAGATACGCCCCTCCGAGATCCCTCTAGCCCGGGCAGAACGTACAAATTCCTGACTCAGAGAGTCCAGAAGGCTGGAGCGTAAAAGACGTACATAAACACTGGAGATGGCAAGTCCCAGCGTCAGTGATGGCAGCATAAGCGAGGTGAATCCGTCCCGTCCCATCGTTGGCAGACTTCCGAATCGCACGCCGAACAAGTCAATCAGGATGAGTCCCAACCAGAAGCTGGGCACTGCGGCACCCAGAATCGATATGATGCGGCTGCCCTGATCGATCCAGCTGCCCCGATAGAGTGCGGACAGGGAGCCCAGCGGGATGGCCACGATTAACATGATCAGCAGTGAACCGATTGTCAGCTCGGCTGTTGCCGGAAGTGCGCGCATCAGTGTCTGCATCACCGGCTGACCTGTTGAATAGGATACACCAAAGTCCATCCGTACAAAATCAAGCAGCCAGCGACCAAACTGTACCGGAAGCGAGTCATTAAAGCCCATCTCCTCCCGCAGCGCTTCGACTTGCTCCTTGCTGACCGATAATTCCTCAACATTCAGGATGGTCAGCACTGGATCGCCGGGAGCAAGCCGGATGAACAGAAAGCTCACAAACATAATGAAGAGCAGAAATACAAATACCTCCAGAAACTTGCGAATCAAAATGCGAAACATTACATCACATCCAGCTTGTTTGTGATCATGTAATATTCACTGCGCGTGGTAACCCAGTTCTTCACCTTCTTGCCGTTGTAGGCCACAATCGTTGCTGGATGCAGTACAAAGGAGTTCAGCACGTTATCATGTACATAATTCGCTGCTTTCTCTGCCAGCTCCGCGCGTTTCTGCGGTTCAACGGTAAGGTTCAGTTCGTCGATGATCTTGGTCAGTGCCGGGTCTTCCGATCCGCTAAAGTTCAGCGCACCCTTCGGATGGTATGTCGCATTCAGATAATAACCCGCATCCCCTCGTGGAGCGGTTAGATTACTGTATGTTGCGATGTCCCAGTCCCGGTTGGAGGCCATGTATTCTTCCGGTGCATCAATCTGACGAATCTGCACATCGATCCCGATCTTTTTCGCATCGGACTGGAACACTTGTGCAATGAGCGGCAGATCGGCGCGTGACGAATAGGTGAGCAGCGTCAGCTTCAAGGGTTTGCCGTCTCTGGTCATCACACCGTTTTGCTGGGTGTAACCAGCTTCGCCAAGATATTTTACAGCCACATCCGGGCCGCTCTCCGCTGCTGCATGTGTGTATTTAGGCGCAAAGGGCAGCGATGGCAGGAACGGGCCAATGGCAGGCTCGCCGTAGCCAAGCAGGATCGTATCGACAATGCCCTTGCGGTCAATTAGCGCATCCAGCGCTCGGCGGACATTCACATCCTTGATGCTCTCCCGCTGCATATTCATCGTTAACTGGTGCACGCGGAACGTGGAGGTGGATTCGACTTTCAACCCATCAATGGCTTTGAGGGAATCCAGACTTTCCACTTCCGGGCGGTAGACAATGTCTACTTGACCGGACTTCAGTGCAAGTGAACGTGCGTTGGCATCTTCATTGAACGAAAATGTCACGGAGTTCAGCGGCGAAGCCCCGTCCCAGTATGTATCGTAGCGGCTCAGCTCCAGCTTGCTGCCTGCCGTGAATGAAGTAAGCTTGAACGGGCCTGTACCGACAGGTTTGTTCACAATATCCGGCTCACTAACGTCAATAATCGCCGTGTTCGGATTAACCAGTTCGGATGCAAACTCAGGGAACGGCTCGGTCGTGGTGATCTCCAGTTTGTTCCCTTCGGCTTTGATCGTATCCACCTTCAATGTGTTTTGGATGGCCACGTTCTCCTTCAGCGCCCGCTCCAGAGATGCTTTAACCGCTTCCCCTGTCATCGGTTTACCATTCTGGAAAGTCACATTGTCGCGCAGATGAATCGTCCAGTGCCGACCATCTTTACTCTCCCAGCTCTCGGCAAGCCACGGCGCAACGGTCAGATTGTCCTCATCCAGACGCAGCAGCGTTTCCGTGATGCCCGCACGCAGCGGCACATAACTTGAATCCACATGCGGATCAAGGGAGCTGGTGGAGAAGTTATATAAGAAGTGAACGTTCTTATTCGCTTGGGTAATGGTATTGCCTTGCGCCGCCGGACTAGATGTGGATGCTCCACAAGCGGTGAGCAGCACTGCAGCACTCAGGGCCAAGGAGATTAGCACCAGCAAAGGCTTCTTTTTCGTAAACAAGGTCATGCCCCTCTCTCATTCTAATTCATATGGTTGTTAATCGTAATCATTATCATCTAAACAATGAGTATTATCTTATCGTAATGATTACGTTTTGACAAGATATTTTTGGTGGGTTGGACGCAAAAAAATCCGACTCTCCAATGAGAGCGGATTGGGTATGTTTTTTGTTTCATATGGAGCGCTGCAAACCTGTTTCGTAGTCTTCAAGTAGATGTGAACAGTAACCTTCGGCATTTTGCAACGCTATAGGATCAATCTGTTCAAAATATCTACGAAGTTCGCTGGCATAATAGTATTCGGACATTGAAACATAAAGATCTTAAATACCGTTTATATAGGAAAGGAGGGGATCAATTATGAGTTTTAAAAAGTATCTTGTGGGAGTTCTCGCCCTGTTTCTCCTCGCAGGCTGTTCCTTACCAAACCCGAATCCAGATTCCGCGTCCATTGTGGAAGACGGCTCCTCTACTATGAACACCAGGCCGGATCCATTTAAAGTCATGCTTTTGCTACCACAAACCGCAAAGGTCAATGAACCATTTTCAATTCAAGCAAGTTTGAAAAATGAAAGCATGACCTCAATCCCCATTTCCAGTAGGGTGCAGTTATTTACTTATGTAATCGAGGATGAGAACAGGAGGCAGATCAATTCAATGGCTGTTAACGATGGAGGACTTAATCGTATTTTGAAGGAAAGAACAAATATCACGGAAGATTACACGTATAAGATTAAGAAATCAGGCACTTATTATATTTCGGCAGTCGCTGAATTCACCATAACGGATGATCAAGACGGAGATACCAATAAAAAGATGAAGATAATAGAAACTAAAAAACTGCAGGTAAAGGATAGTTAATATCAATGAGTAGTGACCTATCCATGCTCTCAGCTCCTCATGACTTATATCCGTTGGAGTCTGTTTAGACATATACTCCACATTTGCAAAGGGAAGACATATCCCCCTGCTATAATCTCACCCTGCCGCATGCTAATAGTTCCGCCTCGTTCATCATATAAGTAAGAATAAAGCAAGATATATTATGATTATTTCTATGATGTTCCTGAGAATTGAAAATAGGGGGTGGATGACAATGATTAAAAAATGGAATAAGGTTGACAAAATTATTGTTTTTAGTGGATTGTTCCTAGCAGTTATTTTGATATCCGCTGGTACTCTTTTATATTTAGGAATTACAAATAACTTTATTAGGTTAAATTGACGAAGCTCAGCCATTTTATAAAAGCTTTTGATTCTCCCTTATTCGCACCAAATCCAACAACTTTGCTTCAACTCTTATAAACTCAGAAATGAAAATGATAATACTATGTTAGCAGAAGTCATCACACTAAACTATCCGGCTAACCTCCTGACTTGTACCCTTCATCAAAATCATTCAAAATCTCCTTCGGTGTTGCGGTCCTATTTTTAGAGCAACAGATCTAAGTCACTTGCTTTTTTTCAGAGTACACAACACTTTTATCTGAAAAAAAGTCCATTTGATCCACTCATAAAACACAAAATTAGGAATAAGATTCAAAAAAATGGCACCAAAGACTCTCAAACACATCATCTAACATGGAGTAAAATATATTTTATGATAAAAATTAAGGATTGAAATAATGGCGAAGATACAAATTCCTGTGGATCAAATGACACATACAATTGGTCTATTTAAGTTAGGACATGGGCATTTGCAACAAATTTTAGCTAGGCTGCACAGTCAACTCACTCCTCTCCTAGACAGTTTTGAGGGCGAGACTGCCGAGCGCTTTGCCCATTTGTCTCGTTATGCAGAGAAAAACCTAAATACCACTCTTGATCTGCTTCATACAATATCTCTTCGTTTGGAAGAGATCCGGGATCGTTTTTTAGATAGTGATTCCACTATGGTTAATATCTCCGCGTTACTACAGTATCAGGCTAATACGGGTGCAGCTCGTGCTAATGATCTTGTTTGTGGTCCTAACGAGTCCCCTTCTAAACGGAGCGTTGAAGAACACATGGAAGCTTTTTTTAAGCAAGCCGGAGAGAACGTCATATCCATTGGTGATTCTGCCCTGCAGCTAGGTAAAGACTTTATTGAACATCCATTAGATACTGCGGGTAACTTCTTGTATGATAATACCATCGGTACAATTACGGACATCGGAAACGGTATTGCATTTACTTGGAACTACGCCTGGGATAACGGAGATACCCGAAATCAGGCAGAGAAGTATATTACAGCCGAATTCGATAAAATGAAGCAAGAAGGCGGAGCAGAGTACGCTGCAAATATCACAACTTCCATGCTTCTTGGCCTTTTTGGCTGGAAGGTCGGGATTAAGTCAATTGATGGTAAACAGCACCATTCACCTCATACCGATTCTGGAGGAAGCAAGAATAGGAATGAGGATACTGAAGAAAAATCAGACCTTAAGGAAGATTCTCCCCCTGAATTTGGGAACCCTTACGTGAATAAAGCAATGCTGGATAAATCTAAGATGTACAGAGCAAACCTATCCTATGATTGTTCAGAAATAGCGGAGGATTTAGCAACAGCGGCTAAAGGGAAAGGTCAAATAATCACTCTCAAATCTTCGGATAAAGGAACCATTGAGATTGAACAATATGGAACGAAGCAAGACTTCTATTATCACACAGTATATTCAGACGGCAAATATGTTTATGACCCCAGATATAGAGATAAGCCTGTACTTAAAGAAAGTTATTTGAAATCCATTCAACAACATAATAACGGGAAAATACAACTATCAATTAAACCATTAGAAAATTAGAGGTGACGTTATGAATATATATAGCATGGATAAAAAAGACGTTCAATTGACCCACCTCATAGGCTATACATTATCTAAGCTTTGTACCTACGAATGGGTCAAATTTAATATGTTTGCAAAAGAGAACATTTACCACAGTACACCTGGATTATATTTTCGATTTCATAGTCCAGGGCAAGTGTATAACCAATTGGCTAAATGTGTAGATTCTTTCCAAGAAGGGGAACTTCAGTGGAAATTGTACCTAAGTTTTGAGAGCCGTAATAAAAATTACAGCTTAGAGCCATATGAAGTATTCTTAGCAAGATCAACAGACGAATTTAAAGAACACTATGACTTAAAGCGTATATTGGGTGAAAGATACAATAAAATCTGCGAATTAGGTATTAAGGATATCCCTGCTTTAAATGATCATATCGAAAAATGGTTTCATGTAGAAGATAAAATGCCTATTCTTCCTGATCAAGACTAAAAGATGCTATTGAATTTTAGGGAGTAGATCAAAATTGTTTATCGTATTGTTCATTTCCGCTCTCAGGAGAGCAAACGCTCAGCATTCATCCTCTAACTTAGGCACAAAAGGTGAAATTCACCATTAACAGAAACAAACCAAACGTTCTTCCGTTGAAATTCAATTCCATTATTCCATCTATATCTTGTTTGGCTTGATCAAACTGCTCTGCCGACATTTGCTTCAGTGCGTCCAAATCATCTATGGCTTTAAATGAAATCGTGAACATATTTTGAGCACACTCCGGTTCCACTCAATCGTATTCAATATATACTTTGCATCCGTCTTGTTTCTCAAAAACTACAATGCTAGTTACTAAGAAGACCTATTCAGGACATTTATTCTTTCAAGTTGTTTAAGTCGAACGGTTCCATATCTATAAACTTATCGTACCAATGATTTAATGGAATATGTGCAAACCCTACCACGTTTAATTCTCCTGGTTTTAGTACAACCAATCCTTCTCTTTCAAAGATTTTGATGAATGGTTCATATATAAGTAAGTAATCAACATAACCATGATCCTGATCAGCTAGCTTCGCTAACTGCAAGTAGTATTCAAAAACTTTATACACATACACGTTACTACCGTGTGTTGCCATGGCTTCCACGTTGCAATAATTTGAGATTTCAATTTCTTGTTCATCCCCAAGTATACTAGCAACATTAGCTATGAAAGGAGGCAGAGGTTTATTAGAGGTGTCTCTAAAGAAGAGTGTTAATCTTCTTAGATACTCCCGTGCTAAATCGGCTTCTATTTCAGAAGAGCGCGTCCCCACACTTTCCCAATTAATCGTATTAATCCTGGTTACTGCTGTTTCAGAATCACTCTGGTCACCTCTTGTTCATATCCGTTCTTTTACGTGAAGAATGCCGTAGGAACCCGGCGCTAGTTGACCAAGCAGATTTCGTATGTTTTTTGTTTGAGCAAAATCTGTATTTATTTGAACTTTTAAAATGGCCTTTCATCAAGTATTTGTAGAGTCCTTTCACTGATATCTTGTTCCTCAATAACCTTATCTCTCCAATAATTAAGAGGATATGCCGAATCTCCCACCATCATTTCACCTTGCCGAATTGTGAAGCTCCCACCTCTCTCCATAAATTTAATAATAGGTTCAAATAAATCAATATGTTTATATGCTTCTTGTACACCTCGATCTGCTAATTCGGAAATTTCTAAAAAACTATAACAGACCGCCTTCATATATACATTTTGAAAAATATTTAGTTTTGGAAGGCAATCATATACTTCATTGTTTATTGTTTCTCCTATAGTCTTGGCAAAACTAAATATGGGATACCGATCTATGTTAATAGCCTTCATGTCCAAAAATAAATTAACTCTTCTGAAATATTCTACGATCAAAACATGATGGGATTCTTGTAACTTTTCTTCTGTCACATCATTTATTGACTTTAGACGTTCAACAGCTTTATTTAATAAATATCCCATTTATCTTTCACCTACTTAAAAGATTTATTAAAGAAATACTCTTCATATCCAGGAAAAGAAGCTCTAGGTTGTTTAGGAGCGTTCTCATGGGCTCCAGGTGGAAATCCATCATATCTTCCCGTTATTGGATTCCATGATTCTAAAGTCCGATACTTTTGTCCTGTGCCATCAACTTCCGCTCAACTAGCTCATGATCTGCCAATTGCTTGAACCAAGATTTTTGTTCAACGCTCAGTTCACCCTTTTGAGCAGTTTTCCATGCGTATGCTATTTCGTCGTCTGCTATGAACCGTTCCATTTTAAACTCTTTACCACCAGGTTGAGGAACCTGATGCTTGCCAAAGAATAAATGCTTCTTCATGGCTCTTATTTCATCTACACTTAATCCGGTATTTGCCGCAACGTCCTTGATATCATGCATTTTTGTTTGTCTTATGGACTCATACTCCATCTCTGCCACTTTATCATAATCCTTCATCCCGGAGCCGGTAAACTTTTTACTTGGGTTCACTTCGTGAATCTTGTTGTTTACGCTAGCTTTCTCTGCATTCGCCACATTAGCCTTCATCTTTGCGACTGCCGGATCAGAAGCAGGCAAATGAAATGGTCCTTTGCGACCCGGTATACTTCCGCGAACCATCTGAAAAGCCATAACGATCTGGCTGAACTTCAGAGAAGTCAGCATCATCTGAGCATACTTGTCGGATACAAGCTCGCCCGTGAAGGGATGGATTCGATTTTCAAAAGCTTTAATCTGCAACGCATTGATATCTTCCCCCGGCTCTTCCACATGACCTGCTGCTTGCATCCGATTGATATCCAAATGCCCCTGATCCTTCTCATAAGCTTGCAGAGATGCCTGATCGGGAACACCATTTTCGTTTACAGGCATCCACATCAGCCTACCAAAGACATCGACTTGTGCCATCCGGTAGCCTTTATCCCCCGAACCCGCATCACTCCCCGAGCTCTTCGTCATCGCTGCCGCACCCACAGCGCCAATAACACCACCCAGACTGCCCTTCTCGGCATCTGCCTGCTCAAACCTCGTAGCAATATCCTTTAACTCTTTTGAAGTATACAACATGCTCTCCAGTGCTTTCTGTAATACAGGACGTGACCGTGCAAAATCACCATAAAAACGTTCCTGCGTCACACCCAGCCATACAGCCTGAAGAAACATGATCTGCCTTGAAAGGTTATCCTGGATATGCTCCAACTGTTGTCTCGCCTGATCCACTTGATTCGATACGTGATGTAATTGTTCAGGGGTCACTTTGATTGTACTCATACGCTTTCTCCGCTCATTTGAAATAGGATTATCCTATGTTAGCAGAAGTATAATATGTAAAACCATCCGGTTAACATCCTGAATTTACCTATAACCCGACATCTGATACACCACTCATCGGTGCTATAGTCCTATATGCATATACCCACATCCAAGCACATCCTACCATTTTCAGTAAACCCAATAACGTCCCTACTTTATTCCCGCTAAAAACACCCGATACCGCTCAATCTGCTCCTCCGTCGCTATTTCTCGCAACGACTCCAATACCGCTGTACACTTGATAATATGCCTCTCCATCCCCAGCCTGTCCGCTACACACATCGACTTCAAAATAAAATCCACCGCCTCCTGCGGCCTTCCCATCCACTGTAATCTTTATCGTCTTCATAAATATCACACCGCTCCCCGCTCCAATACCCCATACTCCACCCGGTTTCGGCCCTTTTGCTTCGCCCGATACAGTGCCTTGTCCACCGCATTAAAGAGCTGGATTAGGTATCGATCGCCATCTTCCGGCACCTCGTCGTCATCATACTCAAAATCATCAATCGACAGAATTCCAACACTGATTGTAATCGCTATGTCCCCAATCTCATGGTCTGCTTCTATACGGTTGGACTCCACTGCCCTTCTTACACGCTCCGCAATCTCAATGGCCAAGTCATGCTCCGTATGCGGCAGGTAGATCATGAATTCCTCTCCGCCATAGCGGGTTAGAATATCCGTACTGCGTACAGATTGCCGAAGCACCTCTGCTGTACGCACCAGTACTTCATCTCCAATGACATGACCATAATGATCGTTGACCGCTTTAAAATGATCAATATCGAGCAGCATAAGAGAGAACGGCATTTTGTACTGCAGGTTTGTGAGTACTTCGTGGTTTAGATGCTGCTTCAGATAGCGGCGATTATAACAATTCGTCAGACTGTCCGTCAGGACCAGCTCTTCCAGCTTGCGGTTGGCCTCGGACAACTCCTGTCGAATCAGATCCAGTGCCTCGGTGCGCTCATGCAGCGTTCTATACTGCTGATTCATCGCCTTGGCATAGAAGCGTTCCTGCGTAACATCTTGGAACGTCAGCAGATGCCCTAACGGAGCAAGAGCCGAATCTACGATTGGAGATGACTGCAGAATGTAGTGACAAAGCTGATGATCCCTCTCCACAATCACTTCGATCTGGCAAAGCTCCATTTTTTTCAAACGATACGTATTCAAAAACCTCCGGGCATCCCCCTCAGCAGTCCCCCCTGCAAGAAATGCCTCCATGTCCCAGACATCCCCCACATGCTGTTCTATAAACAAACGAGAGGCTTTATTCTCCTCCACAATGACTCCGTTCTCATCCAGCACCAAGATGCCATAGGGGATCGTATTAATGACGTCCTCATGGGCAATGGAGACCAGATTGAACACATTGTACCTTTTGATCACATACACAAAGAACAGATCGGACAGGAAAATCCCGAGCGAGGTCAGACCCGGAATGATTGGCAGCCAGCGGCTCAGCAGCACATTCAGAATCGCATCAAGGGCTGCAAACGCAGCCAGCACAAAAATACCCCATAGGGTAATTTTGACCTGCTTTTGAATCATCGCGGGTGTCTTGGACGAGAATACGGCGCGGAACATGATCACCAGAGAGGAAACGAAGTAGCTCACCAAAATGGACATCACAACCCAGAACCAAGGGCCATAAGCACGATGGATATATCCACCCTCCAGAGGCATCACAAAATCATGCCATGAATTGGCCACTACCCCAATTGCTCCGATCACAGCAGGTACAAACAAAAGCATCAAACGCGCATTACTCAGCCGTTCCGCATAACCGGTGATAAAGAGTGTCAGCAGCAGCCACCCGCTCCCCAGCAGAGAGACCGAAACAAAGGACAGCAAAACATAGAACAACTGCAGCCCCGGATCATCTGTAAGCGTAATCGCAAACTGACAGAACGGCCACATCATCATTAAACCATGAAACAAAAAGTACACTTTATGTAAGTTCGTAATTCTAACCGCAGCAAACACATACACGCCCACACCAAACAACAGCACGAACAACGAAAGGTCATACCACACTAAAGGGTTCACAAATCTTCTCCTTCTTGGATGCGACAATGATTCCATGGTTATCAAGGAATAATGCTGATACACTGACATAATTTAAAACTTTATCCTTCTGAACGTTCTAAAAGCAACAATGATGAGCTGCCTTTACCCCAATACTATTTTCCCACTGGCTAAATTACCCATATCGTACCACACCCCCGATACCCTGAGTAGCCCATTCGCTGGAATTCTGACCAACCTCTGATTGAAATCATGATCTATTTTGCACTTTTATGAAAGTTTTTGAAGGCTCGCTCAATATCAAAAAACGTTCAGCGTTCGACTAAACATCGTCCAGCCCGCAGCAGTAAGGAATCTACGTTATGAAAATCAAAAAAGCCAACCCCTGTTTCGATTGGCTTCACTTTAATCTATTGCGTTATTGTTTAAATATCTAACCCGGCTTAATTAGTAAATCGTCGGAACCATTCCCCCGTCCATACGGATCGGTGAACCTTTGAACGGTGCTGCATAAGGGCTGCATACAAATGTCGCAAGCCTACCGATTTCACTGGGTCTAATGAATCGCTGCAGCTCGGATTGTGGAAGATGAGAGGCCATGAATTGTTTTTCTTTCTCTTCAAAAGTCATATTCTCCTCCTGAATAACACTCTCAACGATCTGCTGCACATGCTCTGAAAGTGTTGGTCCAGGCATAATCGTATTGACTGTTACCTCCGTGTCCACTGTCAATTTGGACAAACTTTTCGAGAGGGAGAGAAGCATCGACTTGGTTACGGCATATTGCGGCATCTGTCCAGGCATCACTGCTTCATCGCTCGCTATAAAAATGATGCGGCCAAAGCCATTGCTCAGCATGGACGGCAAATAAAATTTGGTGACTGCGTTTGCGGAAAGCACGTTGATTTGGATATATTTCTCCCACACCGCATCATCTACGTCATAATAAGATATGATCTCATAAATCCCGGTGTTATTGACCAAAATATCAACCTGCGGGAACTTGGAAAACAAAGCCTCCCGCTCAGTGGCATTAACGATATCAGCTGCAGCATTCTGAGGAGACGTATTCGGATACGCAGCCTTGATATCGCTAACGACGCATTCTACTTCTTCAACATTCCGTCCATTGATTAACACGTTAACGCCCTCTTTGGCCAACTCGATGGCAATCGCTTTGCCGATTCCTTTCGTTGATCCAGTAATCAATGCTGTTTTGTTATTCAATCCCATATCCATGATACTTTCTCCCTTTTTGTTCCGGTTGTTTAATGACTACGTTGAATGTCCGAATGTGTATCTTCTGCCTGAGCTGCATATCCTTCCGCATATTCGCTGCGCCAATGAGCAGGTGTATCGCCTTCCCAAGTACGGAATGCCCGGTAAAATGAGTTTTGGTCTTCATATCCAAGCAGGAATGCCACTTCTTTAATGTCCAGAGATAAGTCTGCCAGATACATTCGTGCCTGTTCATGCCTTGCCTTTTTAAGCAGAATTACGAAGCTTGTGTTCTCATCGGTTAGTCGGCGCTGAAGCGTACGATCGCTCATGCCCATTTCCTTGGCTATCGTATGCATATCGGGACGTCCGGCGCTGAAGCTGCGCTTCATAATCCATTGGACCATCTCCGACACAGAACAAGTTTCTTGATGTTCATGTATCGTACAGTCCAGTGCAGGGGTGAGAATTTCAAGCAATTCTTTATTATAAGTAAGAAAAGGACGATCCAAATCTCTCCGATGCAGTGTCAATCGATTCCGATCGGCATCTGTTCGGACGCGGCACCCAAAGTACGCTTCGAGAACCTGTGCATTTCCCATCGGCTGTGCAAATTCTACAGCTTTTGCTGTCAGATGCTGACCTGTCCCCCGCCGTCCCAACTCAAGCAGAAATGCCAGCGTTATACCAACCAGTAACGGTGGACAAGATTGATCGGTAACGAGCCAATCCAACTCAATCGTGCATTCCTCGCCGTCTTCAATCATGTTCAACCTTTCGGGAGGACAGAGCAGCTTATATCGGGACATCCGCTGCAATGCATCACGATAATCACAGGCGTGATAGGTGGCTAATATTGTTGGCGGATATTTCGCGACTTCATATGTGGTTGCAAGTTTGATTATTCCTTGAGCAATATCCCCTGCTAAGTCGGAATATGCCTGCCAGATTGCATAATATTGAGCAGTAATTACAGCCGGCTCCGAAATAATCGTAAGCGGCAGTCCGGCTTTGCGGACGACATCATGTGCGGCAATCCCCAATTGACATAGTCCACCCCAGAAACCTGGCGGCATTTTGATGCGGTCAAAGGATTGAGTTGTCATTCATCTGCACCTCCTTCTGCTGACTGACACATTCGGATGATAAACTTCCACCTACGCTGACTTATGAATATGATGATACTCTTCACATTCCGATACGTAACTAGCACAGAGCGACAACAGACTAGCAGAACACGCCGTTCTCTAATCTTATGGACCCTGACATCAAAAGTAGCTGGTCTCACTTTCTAACTTTTTCAGAAACAGAGATAAACACCAAAAGAAACCTACATCATCAGAGGTAGGTTTCTTGTTTCAAATACCTGAAAGGACATCAGTCTCCTATAGGTGAAGTATCAGAAGCTGAAGCTCGTTTCTCATCTTAACGCCCCATTGTTTCATTCGCTTCATTAGAAGATCGTTTGCTTTGCATTGAAAATCAGGCTCCTTCTTCAACCTGAGTATCAGACAATTTCCGCTTACTTCACATCTGCCAATGGCTCATTGTCCGAGAACAGATCCGGATTTTCCTTTAACATCTCCGTAAGTACCTCAGTTGTTTTGGCGGCATCACATACGCTGGCGACAGCATCTCCAAAGCTTCCTTTATGCATAGCTTCTGCTTGAACCAGTACATCATCTACTTTCCAGAAATGTTCTGACCATGATAAACCGCAGTGTCTGCGCGAAGGCACGGAAATTTTAGTTCCATCCGGCAAAACCGTATACAGCATCTCATGATCATCTGTCATTCTGCCTGGAATGTCCACCCATTCTTCTATGCCGTGGATGAACGTATTCCGTTTCAAGTCCACGCCGACCAGCAGTATAGTAGCTTTGCGATCGAGCAGCTTGCCCCATGCAGAACCTCGTGCACACGGCGTATCGAAGAGATGATCGTCCTGAGTGAACGCCCGTGCGTCTTTACCTAGGGCCGCTACGGAGTGTGTAGGATGCCAGGAGCGGACTACGTTATCACGTTTACGAAACAGCTCAGGCAGAATGCCCACACAGCAGGAAGAAGTTTCCACGTGAAACAATGGATTATCCTTGTTAATCGTTGACCACGTATGTGTAGGCAGCACAAGCAATCCGTCCTTCATGTAGTCACTCAGCACATCCAGCACAGTATCTGCTCCACCTTCCACTTCTCCCATACTCTTCATGGATGAATGGACAAGCAGTGTACCGCAGGGATCTATGCCTAATGTTTTAAGCTGAGCTGTAAGACTTTCGTATGTATGTGTCATGATGAAATAACCTCCTTTGAAATGAAACGATCTGCCGCAAAATAAAACAAAGGGCCGAGATTATCTCTCGGCCTCTGGAAATACACTTTTTATACTGCAAGCAGATGCTCGCGCTGATGTCTGATATGACTTTCCAGCCCGATCTCGTTATACTCTGATCATACTTCAGGTACTGCCGGAATACAACTTGAATTCAACCGCTGCAGTTTGTGTTACGTTATTCACGATGATTGTATAAAACCAATAAATCCGCGTCTTTTTCCTATTTAATTACAACGTACTCCAAGTTCACCAGCTTCGCGTACGTGATGATCTGATCTGTCGTCAGGTTCAGAGATACAACCGTGTGGTGTCCGCCCCCGTTCTCAATCCAGGCTTTAACCCCGTCCTGGAAGTTCGGCTTCACTGTCCACAATACACGTGCCACTGGCAGGTTGGGTGCAGGAACGGTTGGTTCGAAGGCGGATACTTCGTTGATCAGCAATTTATAATGTGTACCGAAGTCTGCCATGGATACTACGACGCCTTCTCCAGCTTTGCCGTCGAATACGAGACGAGCCGGGTCTTCACGATCGCCAATTCCCAGTGGGGAGACGATGATTCTTGGTTTTGTGCTGGCAAGTGTCGGGTCAACCTCAAGCATGTGGGATTGCAGAATCGCCTCCTGACCGGATGCCATTTCATATGTGTAATCTTCCATGAAGCCCGTGTTTTCATTGTGAGCCATAATTTTCAGCAAACGATCCAGCGCAGCTGTTTTCCAGTCTCCTTCTCCCGCGAATCCGTAGCCTTGAGCCATCAGTCGTTGTACCGCCAGGCCCGGAAGCTGCTTCATGCCGTGCAGATCTTCGAAGTTCGTTGTGAAAGCCGTGTAACCACCGTTATCCAGGAACTTTTTGATCGCAATTTCATAGCTTGCCTGCACACGTACGCTGGCTTCCCACGCTTCTTTGCTGTTCGTGCCATAATCGAATTCATACAGATCCGCATACTGCGTGATCAATTCATCAATCTCCTGCTCAGTTACAGCGTTCACGTATTCCACAAGGTCGCCAATGCCGTAGTAGTCTACTGTCCAGCCAAACTGGATTTGAGCTTCGACTTTATCACCTTCTGTTACCCCTACGTTACGCATGTTGTCGCCGAAACGAGCAACTTTGATGTTAAAGCTTTCGTTGTACGCCACCGCTACGTCCATCCAGTCTGCAACCTGCTGCTGCACTTCCGGACGCTCCCAGTATCCCACAACAATTTTATTTTGTTTTCTCAGGCGAGCATTGATGAAGCCGTACTCACGGTCACCGTGTGCCGCTTGGTTCAGGTTCATGAAGTCCATGTCGATGGTTGCCCATGGAATGCTCTCGTTATACTGCGTTGCGAGGTGAAGAAGCGGCTTTTGCAGCAGCTTCGTACCGCGAATCCACATTTTTGCTGGAGAGAAGGTATGCATCCAAGTGATTACACCCGCTACTTCATCGCGGTAGTTCACTTCTTTCATGATGCTGGTAATTTTGTCTGCGGTTACAGCCAAATCCTGCAGCACAAGCGGGTAAGGGAGTACGCCGCTAGCGTTCAGGGCATCCGTAATTTTCTGTGCGTTTGCTTTAACTTCACCGAGTGCTTCTTCTCCGTACAGATGCTGTGAACCGACAACGAACCAAAACTCTTTTGCTGCTGTTGCTGACATGGAATCATCCTCATTTCGTTAGTTTATAGTTGGATAGGCTGGTTACACCGGGGCACTCCGATTGCAGTACCATCTTTCGATCGCTGGTTATCATCGGATTTCTTTTCCTTCCCCTCTTAATGGGGAAATCCGAGGATAAACGCGAACACTTCGCTTCTTCAGATTGGTTCTGCACTCTCCGTTAATGGTGTAAAAAGGTTATTCAACTGCGGGTTGGGCAGGGTAGTTACACCAGGACACGATTGCAGTACCATCTTTCGATCGCTGGTTATCATCGGATTCCTTTCCATTCCCCTCTTAAGGGGGAAATCCGGTGATAAAGGTGAACGCTCCGCTTCTACAGCTTTCTTCTGTCTGCTCTGTTAATGGTGTAAAAAGGTTATTCAACTGCGGGTTGGGCAGGGTAGTTACACCAGGTCACTCCGATTGCAACATCGCAACCTCTACAGTTCCAGATTACTTCTGGCCGTAGTAGGCGTCCTTGCCGTGTTTGCGCAGGTAGTGTTTATCCAAAATACCTTGCGGCAGTTCTTTGGCAAAGTTGTTCAATTGGCGGGCGTACAGGTTCATTTTGCACACTTCCTCCAGCACGACGCTGTTCACCACAGCCGACTTGGCGTCTTTGCCCCATGTAAACGGTGCATGACCATGCAGGAGCACTGCCGGAATCGCCATCACATCCAGTCCACGCTGCTCGAACGTTTCAATGATTACGCGACCTGTCTCCGCTTCGTATCCGCGATCGATCTCATCCTGGTTCAGGAAACGTGCACACGGCACGGCTCCGTAGAACGTATCGGCGTGAGTCGTCCCCATGACAGGTACGTCCAGGCCTGCCTGCGCCCAGATGGTTGCCCATGTGGAATGCGTATGCACAATGCCGCCGATTTCCTTGTAATGTTTGTATAGGACGGCATGGGTTGCAGTGTCCGAGGAAGGTCTCATCTCCCCTTCGACCACGTTACCGTCGAGATCGACGACAACCATGTCACTGGCTTTCATTTTTTCATAGTCGACTCCACTTGGTTTAATGACGAACAGACCGCTTTCCCGATCAATCGCGCTGACATTCCCCCAAGTGAACTTCACCAAACCGTGCTTAGGCAGCTCCAGATTGGCTTCGAATACTTCTTGTTTTAGCTGTTCTAACATGTTTAGTTTCCTCCGTTCTCTACCAAGTGCTCTACGGCGGCGTGCTCAATGGCAAGTCCGCTCCGGTAGCGTTCGATAAATGCTTCAAAGCCCTTTACATCTGCTGATTCCGGTGCCACTTCGACCCCTTCGACATCCTTGAACACCTTTTGCTCCAGGAAAACGTCCAGCGTTTCCTGCTCACCCTGATTAATCAGGTATGAAGCCAGTAAGGCCATTCCCCATGCTCCGCCTTCACCTGCGGTAGACATGACGGATACAGGAACATTCATGGCCGCAGCTACGATTCGCTGTCCCACCACAGGTGTCTTAAACAGACCGCCATGTGCCAAAATGCTGTCGATCGCCACCTGCTCCTTCTCGGTCAAGATATCCATGCCAATCTTGAGTGCGCCAAACGCACTGAACAGGTGTGTGCGCATGAAATTCGCCAGGTTAAACTTGCTTTCAGGTGAGCGCACGAATAACGGACGTCCATGCTCCAGACCTGTAATATTTTCGCCAGAGTAATACCCGTAGCTGAGTAATCCGCCCCCATCCGGGTCGGCTTCAAGCGCCTTGTTAAACAGCACACTGAACAGCTTGCCGGAATCAGCCTCTATGCCCATCGCCTGAGCGAATTCGCGGAACAATCCGATCCATGCATTGAGGTCACTGGAGCAGTTGTTGGCATGCACCATGCCGACCGGACTGCCATCCGGCGTAGTTACCATATCAATCTCGGGGTATACGCTGGACAGCTCCTTCTCCAGTACAATCATCGCAAAGACGGAGGTGCCCACTGAGATATTCCCTGTACGCTTTCGAACGCTATTGGTGGCAACCATCCCCGTTCCTGCATCACCTTCTGGTGCACACAGTGGAATACCGGATGCCAGTTCTCCTGATGGATCGAGCAATTTCGCTCCTTCTTCGGTCAATGCACCTGCATGTTCTCCAGCGAGGTACACTTTAGGCAGCAGATCCTCGACCTTCCATGGGTACCCTTTACCAGCAATATGGTCATTAAACTGTTTAATCATCGCCGGATGATAATTATGCGTTGTCTCGTCAATCGGGAACATCCCCGATGCATCGCCGATCCCAATCGCTTTATTCCCTGTCAACAGCCAGTGGATGTAACCCGCCAGTGTGGTCAGGTAATCAATCTGAGGCACATGCTGTTCTCCGTTCAGAACTGCCTGATACAGATGCGCAATGCTCCAGCGCTCCGGAATATTGAACTGCAGCAGCTCTGTCAGCTCGCGTGCAGCCGCACCCGTCGTAGAGTTACGCCATGTACGAAACGGCACGAGCATTCCCCCCGCTTGATCCAGCGCAATATATCCGTGCATCATCGCAGAGAATCCGATTGAACCTACGGTCGCCAGCGGTACACCATACTTCTGCTGCACATCCTGCTTTAACTCGCGGTACGCTGTCTGCAAACCCGTGATGATATCCTCCTGATTGTACGTCCAATAGCCGTCCTTTAGCAGGTTCTCCCACTCGTAACTGCCGGAGGCAATCGTCTCGAAATGCTCATCAATCAATACCGCTTTAATGCGTGTTGATCCAAGCTCAATCCCAAGTGAGGTTGCGCCCTTAGCAATAGCTTCTTTCACATCCACATGACTCGTCACTTCCGCATTTCCCCTCTCTGGTCGCCATCTACGTCCGAGGAATGGCATCTATTCCAGTCCACACACAACCATGTGCAGTTCCACTTCCGTTAATGGCTCTAATCTATTCCAACATTCCAAGAATGCGCTTTCCTGTACTGACAGCCTTAGTATATTTTTTGTACGTACATTTGTCAATGAGATATCAAAGTTATACTAACAAAGAACTACTTTTGAGAAATATTCAGTAATATCAACGTATTTTCAATTGTTCTACCTTCAAAAAGTAACATTCAATTTGGCAAAATTGAAGCCAGCTGTACGCAACATTTAACAAAATGTACGGTTTCTCTTGCAAGCAAAGCAAACCATGCTAGAATATGTACGTACAACTTAATCACTGATTTAATAATTTGTATACTGAAATACTATGGATTGAATAATATAGAAGGTTACTCTATCATCGAGTTGCAATGCACGAACGACCTGTAATTCAATTTTTTATATAGAAGTTACAACGAAAGAAGTGGACGAATTGAGACCTAAATACCAAGTCATTATTGATGATATAAAGAGTCATATCCTGTCGGGAACGTACAGCATCGGCGAGCAAATCCCCACCGAATCAGCCTTGCAGGAGAGGTATAACGTGAGCCGTCAGACGGTTCGTAAGGCCATTTTGGAATTATCCAACGAGGGATTTTTACGCAGCGAAAAAGGTTCGGGCACCTATGTCAGCAATCTGTACCGATCGCGAACAGGTGGTAACCCTTCCAAAAAGACGATTGGGGTCATCACAACCTATATCTCGGACTATATTTTCCCATCCATTATTCGCGGTATCGAACGTCGTCTGAATGAGGACAACTACTCGCTGCTGCTCGCCAGTACAAATAATGATGTGGCACAAGAGAAAAAGGCGCTTGAAATGATGCTCTCTTATGGTGTGGATGGTTTGATTGTGGAACCGACCAAAAGCAATCTGTATAATCCGAATATTGCATACTACCTGTCCTTTAAGGAGCAGGATGTGCCGTTTGCGATGATCAATGCGTATTATGAGGAGTTAGAGGTACCCTTTTTCTGTCTGGATGATGTACAGTCCAGTTATCTCGCCACTAAAGAGTTAATCTCCAAAGGCCACACCCAGATTGGGATAATTGCCAAAATGGATGATCTGCAGGGCAAGTACCGGATGAAGGGATACATCAAGGCACTGGGGGAAGCAAAACTGAGGTTCTATCCCGAGCATGTGCTCTCGTTTGATACCGCATCAAAGGCTGATCTGTCTGCAAACGTGACAGCCTATCTGCAAGAAAATCGGGATGCACTCACCGCAATTGTCTGTTACAACGACGAGGTTGGGTTAGAGGTAGTGCATGCCTGTCGCCAGCTCGGCATTTCAATCCCGGATGAGTTATCCATTATTGGTCAGGACAATTCCTACATCGCCAAAAATGCCAATATCAGACTCACCACACTCACGCATCCTCAAGAGCAGATGGGATGCGACGCTGCCGATTGGGTCATTCGCAAGCTGCAGGGGAAGAAAGATCTCCCCCATCAAACCTACTATCAGCCTGAGCTGGTGGAGGGCGAGACGGTGAAGGAGATAGAGATTGAATAAACATACCCATGCTCGCACTCCTATTTTCCTCACTTCCTTGCCTTTATGCTTACTCTATTCTGTAAACGCAGAAAACGCCGTGAGCCAGCAGCAATGGATACAGTAGTGATATAATAGCTGGGACACGGAGTAACATATATCGTACGGATACGGTAAGTTCCGTAAAGATTTACGTATATCACAAGCAATATAATTTAGGATAAAAAAGCCCAGGAGGTGATCTCGTCATGGTTGATATGAACAGCCTATCACAACCAGCCCATCTGTCACCTGTGGACTTAAACAGCATGCGTGCCAAAACCTTGGGAGATTATCTGAAATCTCGACGCGCAAGGCTTCAACCCGAGCAAGCAGGATTCGCCAAGACTCATGGGCAGCGCCGAACACCGGGGTTACGCCGAGAAGAAGTTGCCATACTGGCAGGGGTTAGCGCAACCTATTATACGTTTTTGGAACAGGGGCGAGAGGCAGCAGTCTCCCGAGAAGTTATCGAGAGCATCGGTCGGGCACTCCAGTTGTCCCCCGACGAGCACACTCATCTGCTCGGTCTATGGAATGGTAATGAACCTGAGATGGCGCCGCTAATCACCTCGGAAATCTCTCAATCTTGGTGGGATATTGTGAATCAGATGGCTTTTCCCGCGTTCATCACGAATGGCCGTGCCGAGCTGCTGGCCTGGAACACCGCTGTCGACAAATACGTAATGGACTTCACTTCACGTGCTCCAGAACAACGAAACATGATGTCCAGCCTATTTACAGATCCGGAAATGCGCGTTCGACTTATCAATTGGGAGGAGATGGCGGCACATTCCGCTGCCATATTCCGTACCTCTTATGATAAATATGCACATGATCCGTGGTTCCCCCGGTTTGTAGACAACCTTTCCAAAGAAAGTCCTGAATTTGCATCGTTATGGAAGCTGCACCAAGTAGAGGCTAAGAGGGTTACGCGTGTGTTCTACCAACCTCCAGGCCAAGAGCAAGTAAATGTATACGAGATTAAATCTCTATCCTTCACCCTCGACCATCCAGATCTGCATCTGTGCATCTATTCTCCAGTCAAGAAACAGGAATCATAAACTTTGCTTGCCCCTCTTCTTTCACAAATTGATTGATCTACACTTCATTTACCACCGTAGTTCTATACAAGACAACCGAAATAATACCTCATCCTGGTACTGCCGTTACCAGCATAGGCATGCTGTGGTTGGGGCAAGCTTGCTGAATTAAAATAGGATCATACCTTAGCGTAACAATGAAAGGTCTATATTCTCTAATTTGCGGAAAAGAGGAACAATATGATGGAGTTTAATAATGGAGTGGTGAAAAGGAAGTTAGGTTCACTTGGACTTGAGGTATCCGCACTGGGACTTGGTACCATGATGATGCCTGATAACGAGGATTCGATACGCACGATCCATGGTGCACTGGATCAGGGAGTTACCTTGTTCGACACAGCTGATATATATGGTGAACATTTCATGCAGCAAGGACGGTTCGGAGGTAACGAGCAGCTGGTTGGCCGAGCTCTGAAAGGCCGCCGTGATCAAGCCATTCTGGCGACCAAATTCGGCATTGTATCTCCAACCATGAAAGTACTCGGACACCCGGCGTATGTCAAAAAATCAATCGATTCCAGCCTGCTTCAACTGGGCACGGATTACATCGACCTGTACTATCAGCATCGTGTTGATCCAGACATCCCCATTGAAGAGACCGTCGGCGCTATGGCTCAACTTGTGCAGGAGGGTAAAGTCCGCTTTCTTGGTCTTTCAGAAACAGCGGCGGATCAGATCCGGCGGGCACATGCCATTCATCCCATCACAGCGGTAGAAACAGAATACTCGCTATGGAGCCGCGAAGTAGAAGATGAGGTACTGCCTGTGCTGGATGAACTGGGTATCGGTTTTGTACCCTACAGCCCCTTGGGACGCGGATTCCTGACTGGACAGATTCGGACATTTGATGATCTTCCTGCGGATGATTACCGCCGTTTCTTTCCTCGTTTCCAAGGGGATAATTTCAATAAAAATCTGGAAGTCGTTCGGCTGATTGAACAGCTTGCCGCACGAAAAGGCTGCACTACGCCTCAATTGGCTCTAGCCTGGCTCCTGGCGCAGGGGGAGCAGATTGTGCCTATTCCTGGTACGAAACGTCTGGATCGGCTGCAGGAGAACCTCGGTGCATTGCAGGTAATGATCACGCCGGAAGAACTGGCCGAGATCGAACACATCTCGCCAAAAGGGTTTGCAGCCGGCGAGCGTTATCCTTCGTTCCCCTGAGTCAGAGCTGATTAAGATGGTGAATAAGAACAGGAAAAAGGCTGCCCCTCGGCAGCCTTTCTTAACTCACTTTTTAAATCTATTTATACTCATACTCTTCTTTTATTTATTCCTCTTCACAGGGAATCGACAACTCTCCGTGCCCTTTAGCTGCGGTCTGCTGCCGGAAACGTTAGAGTCACCGTAGTCCCTTTTCCCTTCTCACTCTGATACTTAATCGTTCCGAGAGCCTTCTCCACGATGTTGAAACAGATCATCAGTCCAAGTCCGGTACCATTCGTTTTTAGTGAATAAAACGGTGTCCCGAGAGCCTTCACTTCTTCCTCAGTCATGCCGCAGCCCTGGTCACTAATCTTGATCTCCACCGTTTGCTTCACGCGTTTTGCGGTTACGAGAACCATCTCCCCCACATCCGAGGCCTCGAGGCCATTCTTGATCAGATTAATGATTACCTGCTTGAACTCAATCGCATTCATGAGGATGGTGCATCCCTCGCCGACCTGAATATCTATATGTTTGTTGGATAATGTCGCATAAGAACCCAGCAGACTGGCAACCCCTTCAAGCACATCCTGTACATCCACCCTCTCGGGAATCATCTCATGGTTTGGTTTGGCGATATTCAGGAATTGAGACGTTACCTGTTCGACCGTATTCAGCTCGTCTATCATTAGCGCAAACTTCGATTTATCCGAAGCGTTAAACGCAGGATTCTCCCGATAGAGCTGCAGGAACCCCCGCACCACGGTCACCGGATTACGAATTTCGTGAGCAACCGCTGCCGTTAAATGCGAAACCATTTTTAGACGTTCGGATTGCTGGACCTGCTCTAGATATAATTCCTGCTTTCGTATACGATCAAAGGTCAGATAAAAGATGAGAAACAGCAGCAGTTGACTCGCAATAATATTAATGAGATTACCCGCCAGATCTGTATGTATATAGCTGTACGTCGTTCCCTGACTATGGATATAACCCGTCACGATCACCAGCAGGATTACGTTCAGAGTGAGGGAGATATAGAACAGTTTGAAATCATAAAACAATATAGCGAGAGCCGGAAGCAGACAGATCATGATGTACGTTGTCCACGTCTGAGGATAGAGCAGGGCAAGTGTGTAGAAATAGACAAACCCGAGCAAAATGATGGTCAATCGGAAAGCAAACGTCTCATATTGAGGATACATGAGCAGACATGCAGGGATAATCATGACACATAACAAGTGGATTATATACCCGGGTGTAACGGACTGAAGTTCTAATGTAGATACACCTAATCCAGCCGCCATTAGAATGATCATCAATAACATGGAAAAATAATACGTTTTACGGTTCACCGGACTGTGCAATTCCTTCATACATTCACCACCTTTGTTCAAAAACTTCCTCCTTATAGTATTGTATCTTATTTCCCATATTACCTTCCATGGATGAGAAATATTTTATTTGCGATTCACACTCCAAAAAAACAAGCTGCATAGGCGATTAGCCCATGCAGCTTGACTTAATTATACTTCGCTACTCTTAAGGTTTAATAACCGAAAGAAGTGACTCGTTGCCCTCCGAGATTACCGTTACCTCAGGAGCGAACACTGCGTCCTTCACATGCAGCGTTTCTCCAATCTTCATTGCACTGATATCGAACTCGACCACGGTTGGCAGATGGCGAGGCAGCGCCTCCACTTCAATAGCAGCTAGCTGGATCTGCACAACACCACCATACTTCGCATCCGCTGGTGTTCCGTTGAACTTGACAGGAATTTTGGTGCGCAGCACTTCTCCACTCTGTACCTGCTGAAAATCGACGTGAATCAAATCCCGTGTAACCGGATCACGCTGCAGGTCCTCAAACAGCACGGTAAGCGAAGGCTTCTCTTCAAACTGCAGTTCGATAAAACCGGAAGTGCCTTGTTTGAGCCACTTTTCGAATTGAATCGCGGGTATATGAATCATCTCATTCTCTGTGTTCTTGCCAAAAACAATTCCGGGCAGGCGGCCAGATTGACGCAAATTCCGAAGTCTGGAAGGCTTTAATTTGATGCGGCTCTCCGCTTGTATATAAGTAGTCATGCTATGTTCGCTCCTCTATATTCAATGATTTTTTGTACTCTTTCGATCATCCAACATTCCCCTAAGGGGGCTAAAGAGAGAAACATAGCATCACCACCTCCACATTGCATCGCAATCATAATAAATACATTAAATGTAAACACCCATAATATACAGCAAGGCACTCTACTTGAAAAAGTAGAATGCCCTTGGGATGCTTTCAGCCTATCATAGAAACATGTTTTTGTCGATTAAGGACTATGTCAAAGTCAGCACAATCTGGTTCCCGGTGCGGGTGATTTTGTAAATGCCCTTCTGCATATCAATACCGTAGTGTTTTTTCAACAGCCATTTGGCATTCAGATCAGTCTCGACCACGACAAGGTAATCGTAGTTACTTAATAGATTATCCATATTATCTTCATAGAACAGCACGATGCCATCCACATTCGGTGCGTATAGAAAATATCTGCCGACATACTGCATGTAATAACTCGTAACCTGCTGATCCCGATCAGAGCCATAAAACAGATAACGATTCATATTCTCCCTGCCGCCGGTATACCACCGATCACCTGTCACTGCATGAACTTCATAAGGCAGCGTTTTATCATAGCTTTGGGTGATGGATATCATGCCGTTATACTCCGACAGGAGCGTTGTGGCCGCGAGCGCCATACAGGCGATAATCCCCTGCTGATAATGCCTTTTGGACTGTACCGTCTTGAATGACTGATAATCAGGCACCTCACCTATGCGGTAATGAAACGTACGCTCTATATCAACAGCAGCACAGAGTACCAGTCCCCCGGCAAACAGCACAACGATACTAGATGCATAACGCTCAAACCCGGCCAGTCGGACGGCCTCATCCACCGGCATGGAGAATAGATACAAGGCCAGTATTCCAGCATAGTACAGCACAACCACAACATCGAGCGCAATCAGTGCTTTCCACAGATTCCACTTCTTCTTGAGCACCACATAGACCGTAATGGAAGCAGCGATTGCAGCAAGATGGAAAATAACAATCCCCAGTACAGGTCTGGATGTAATATCTATACTGGATTTCAGGAAGAGCACCAGGATCTCCCACTTCTGCTCAGCTGTTTTCCCTGACTTCAGCGCAGCAGCGGCTCCCTCAAATTTGTTGTTTACACCGTGGAATACGGTTGCCATACGCCAGCTCCAGCTAAAATAGGGCAGCAGCGCTCCTACTATCGTTCCGATCACAGCAAGTCCTATTCTCCAGTTAGCGCGCTGCTTATGCTTAAGCCAGATGTATACGAGAAAGATGAGGCCAACAGCAGCAAAAATAATACCTGTGCTTTTGATAATGGTCAGCAGGCCTGCCAGCGGAAGAATAATGATGCAGGCCCGCTTAAGATCATGACGGTATTGATATATGGCTGCCACTATGGCTAGGGCATAGATCGGAAGCAGGAAATCCACCAGCAGATTGGTAATACGAATTGTCAGGTTGAAGAAGGACAAGGTGGACAAACCAAACCCGAGAAAAGCATACAGCAGGAACCGTTTTTTCTCCGACACAATACCGAACATGGCGTAGAAACAGGAGAAAATCAAGAGGCCCTGCGCTAAGAGCATGATTGGCTCAGCATGTCCCATAAACCGGCAGATGTAATAGATAAACGACGAGGTGCCGAGTGGATAATTTTTAAACTCAATCAAATCGGAATCCGGCGTCGGAAACGCATTGGTGCTCAGCATATCCTTCACGACAATTGCCCAGTGTGAGAAATTATCGTAGTGTGTCAGCTCGGTATGGAACAGAATCAGCAGAAATATGAAGACCCCGCCCAAAAAGCTTAATTGGAATAACGAAAACGAAAATGACCATGCCCTTCGTTTGCTCTGATACAAGGCCTGCACCACATTGCCTCTAAACATCAGCAATCCTGCGACCAGCACAATAATACTTCCCGTGAAGAGCTGCCCCGCTAATCCGGCAAAATAGATGATACAGGCAATAGACGAGAACACAAATATCGGGATGAACTCCCACCGGATGGACATGACTTTACGAACAAACTGCATATAACCGATCATTGATATTATTAGTAATATACCCATCACAAGTTGAAGCAAGAACAGCATTTCTATCTCTCCTAACCCTCTTTGGTGAACCGCTCAGCCTGCGGACGGATCAAATCACTCAGCAGTTGATCAATCAAACCACGCCCCAGAATCTCATCGATGTTCTCCACGGAGAGAAGCACTTCACGTTTGTTCGCCGTTGTTTTACCGGTATGTCTCAAGACCACTTCGATATTACTGACCGTATAAAAGATAACCTCTGACCCCTCGGCTATTTTGCCCTGCAGCCCGGTCGCAGAGAAGAAACGATAATTGAAGCTCAACAGCGTACAGCTCGCATGGTTCGTGAACGTTACGGGAAGATGGAGGGAAAGTCTCGGCATCTTCCGCTGATCGGGTCTAGGCTGAACAATCCGTTTTTTCACATTGCGCAGCATGTCATCATACGCAGTATCCCATAGATTCATCTGCTCTGGCAGCGAATGCTTCCGGTCATAGATGAGCTGCATGTATTGGCGATTATCCGCCTCACTGATCGGTTGGACCGTAGCCGAATAGCGCCAGCCTTCCCCATCTGCTTTGACATACACGATAACAGCATCCAGATTCGCTTCATATCGACTCGATTGGACCATCAAAGAGATTGTCTTCTGCTCTGGTAGGTAGATCGGGTACGGTACATAGAATGCGATGCCGTTCTCTGACAGGTCGACAGTTTGCGCCTCATAACGCAGTGGGCTGTCTGGATAACGAATCGTGAGCTCCTCCTGTGCCCGAATCCGCTCATTCTCCCGGTATGCACGGCGCCCGATCATGAAGAACAAGGCGTAGAACAAGGCTATCATATTGTGAACGAGCCAGAAGATAATAATGCTGCTGAAAAACAGAGCCATGCCGTACTTGCCATTAACATACCGGATGATTGCGGCGATGGACAGCAGCAGCAAAAAGATATGCGGAAGCGCATATTTCAGTGAGGCCATCCACTGGCGTCCGGTTGAACGACTTTTATTCGTTACCTTGAACTTTCGCTCCCGGATACCGACCGTTTCCAGAATGACAGGCCAGATTAGATAAGGCATAAAGATCGTATCAATGACCTGACTCCATCGCTGATTTCGTATGTTGCTGGACAGATAACGCATCGACAGACTATAGAAGAAATACGACGGCAGCCAGAAGATCAGAATCTGCCAGAAGGTTGTATTTACAATCTGAAAATCAAACAAAGCAAATAGAATTGGAGAAAGGATAAAGATCAGTCGATTAAAAAAAGACCACCAATACAAAAAACTGCTCACATAGGTCACTCTGGTCCAGAAAGGAAGCTTTCGGGAGAAGGGTGCGCGTGTATTTTGCAGACTCTGAATAATGCCCCTCGCCCAGCGAATCCGCTGTTTGATCATACTCGGAATCGTGGTAGTCGTCTGGCCCGCAGCCTGCACCTCCTGCGTGGCATACGTGATGTAACCTTCCTGCTGCAGCCGGATGCTTGTCTCGAAATCCTCCGTGATGGTATTCAGCGGGAAGCCCCCGATATCCATCATTCCCTGCCGGGAAATTACCGTATTACTGCCCGTATATGCAACCGCATTAGATGCATTGCGCAGAATATTCACTTCACGGGAGAAGAAATCCTGTTCATTCGGGATGCCCTGCTCCGCATAGAGATTAAACTGGAACAGATCCGGGTTGTAGAAACTCTGCGGTGTCTGAACCAGCCCCAGCTTAAAGGTGGGGTCGATCTCATCTTCACGCCGTAGGCGCCATTCTCCATTTTCTTCAATAAATGTGGAGAGCATAAAATAAGGGACTGTTTTCATCAGAAACGTATGCTGCGGAATCATATCTGCATCAAAGGTTGCAATCAGGGGAGAAGATGTCTTGCTCAGCGCATTGTTCAGGTTGCCTGATTTGGCATCCTTGTTGCCGGGGAACCCCAGATAGCCTACACCGAACTGATTCGCCAGTTCCTCCACTGCTGGTCTTGCACCGTCATCACACAGGTAGATGTGTACCTTCGACTTGTCCGGGTAATCCATAAACGTACAGGCATTCACAGTTTTATATAAGAGGTCAACAGGTTCATTATGGGTTGCTATAAATACATCAACATGCGGGTAATATTCGTCCGGAATCACCGGAAAATCGAGCTGAGCCCGCTTCTTCTGCATCTTTTGGAAAAATAACTCGAAGGTTGTTCCTACCGTGATGGTCTCGGCTGCAATGAGCAGCATGCCAAATATGACATTCAGCACACCTTCTCCCCATGGAAGCGTAAAGAACGCACGCCAGATCAAATAGATCGTCATGAGGATCATCGTAATGATGAAAAATACATTTTGTCTTTTCTCGTTCTGCACTACTGCTGCTGCCTCCTTGCCGCAAATACCCATCTCCGCTGCAGTTGGAAGCTGAGCAGAAACAAGATCGCGTCACATACAAACTTCGCCGCCTTCTCATCCACAAGGAATAGGGTATGCGATAAATAAACACCGGTGCTCGACAGCAGAATAATCAAGCCGCACAGCGTCAAATAACGCCAAAGACTCCCCCGGCTGTCTTCCTTCCGGAATACAAAATACTTATTGAGCACGTAATTCACAACAATAGATATCACACGCGCGATAACGGTGGCGAGCAGAATTCTTAAATAATGCTGTTCCCCCATGATCGGACGCAGAAAGTCGATCAGAAACCAGGCAATGCCCAGATCGACCACGGAGCTGGCCAGCGACGACGAGATGAAACGGAAGAAATTCGCAAACAGTACCCCCATCACCCGAGCACTATCCTGAATGGCTTTGAAATGCGTACCAGCATTACCGTTTTCGTAGATTACCTGAATGGGCACCGTCTGGATGGTGATCCCGGACTGAATACAGGAGATCAGCATCTGCAGCTCATATTCAAACCGTTTGCCGCGCACATTCAGCATAAACGGCAATAACCCTGTGCTGAAGGCGCGAAGCCCTGTCTGGGTATCCGATAGTTTCTTACCGTATAACAGGGCAAAAATAAACGAAGTCATTCGGTTCCCAAGCAAAGACTTGGGGGGAATGCCGCCCTCACTGAAATCCCGCACACCAAGCAGCAGATCATCGGGATGACGCTTAGCTTCCTGTGCAATTCGGTACACGTCCTCCGCTGCATGCTGGCCATCTGAATCCGCAGTAACAACATAATGAGCCCGCCCGTAGTGCTGTACTATGTAACGAAATCCGGTCTTCAGTGCTTCACCTTTCCCCTGATTCTCCGTATGCCTCAGCAGCGCACACCCATTGTCTTCTAATTCTTCGAAGATGGACTGGTAGGCTTCACCAGAACCATCATCTACAACAACTAATTTGGTAAAACCATAATCCTGCAGCTGACGTACATAGGATAAAAGTCTATCATCTGGTTCCAGGGAAGGAATAAGGATGATCGTCTCTTCCTTTTCTCTAGCTATAATCATTCGAAACGAGCCCCAATTCGACAAATTTTTACAATGCTTGCTGCATATTTGCGCTAATATCTTCCTTGAATATAGGAGAGTATACCACCGAAAACGAGGGCCGTAAACGAGTATTTTTGTAATCTACTGGTAAAAAAGGTGTGTATATCATGCAGCGCTTTATAGTCTTAAAAGACTACCCATTTAAGACAAGAACGCTCTTTTTGACGAAACATGAAAACCACCCGTGTATTCACAGGTGGTTCGGTTCATTTTGTATCCTATGATCTATATGTCAGCTGATTCAAACATTCTATGATCGAATCAGAAAAGTCTTTTTTACACTGTCACTTTTGTGTTGTTATTAGAACTTCTACTCTGATACTTAACGGCCCATTTGTAGACGAAGGTAAGAATGAAGCCAGTCAGACCACAAATCGCTGCAATAACAAAAGCTCTCTGATAACTGCCGTCTAGGCTGTACACATTTCTCATGATGGAAGGTCCGAAATAACCCGCCAGCGCAAATCCGATGAACATAATCCCATAATTGACACTGTTGTTTTTGGCCCCGAACTGATCTGCCGTAAAGCCGGGGAATACCCCCATTAAGGCACCAAAGCTTAGACCAATCATGGAAATTCCCATATAAAATGTGACTGCACTGCTCTCTCCTGATAAATAAAGCAGAATCAGCCCGGCCACGGATAACAGAGACGTGATGGCAAGTGTATTGATTCGGCCAATTTTGTCTGATACATATCCTGCCAGAATGCGTCCGCCTGTGTTAAATAATGCCAGGACAGACACAACAGTAGTCGCAGCCGCAGCAGATAAACCAACCATTTTCTGCGCGATCGGTGAGGCTTGGGATACGCACATAAGTCCGGCAAAAGCTCCACTAATGAGCAGCAGTATCATAACATAGAAAATCGGGCTTGCAAGCATGCCTTTCCAGTTTTTATCCTCTGTCGCAGCACGACTGAACTCGGCTTTCTTCGGTGCCCATCCAGACGGAACGAAGTCAGCCGGACATTTTTCAATGAAGAACGAAGCCCCACAGATAATAATAAGAAAAGTAATCCCGATGATAATGAATGCAGAAGTTATACCCGAGCCGCTAATAATAACATTGGCGATCGGAGGAATGATTACAGAACTTAAACCATAAGCAGCCGTGGTTACACCCCCAACCAATCCACGTTTATCCGGAAAAAATTTGATGGAGTTGCTGATAGTACATCCGTAGATCATACCTGTTCCCAAGCCAAGTACGATCCCGTAGGCAAATACCAGAAAACCTACCGAAGATGCAAATCCGGATAAAATCATGCCGCCCCCAAATAATAATCCGCCAATCAGAATAACGTTTTTCGGCCCAAACTTGTCGTTAATCCATCCGCCCGATATCATGGTAATCGGTCCTACCGAATTGCAGATTGTGAAAACAATAGCCAAATCCCCTGGTGTTAATGTACGCCCTGCAAGGCCGCTTAAATAAGCTGCCATTGGGGCAGAAAATACACTCCACGCATAGATGGAGCCAATACATAGATTGATAAAACAGCTTGCAATCAGAATAATCCATCTCTTTTTTGTCAGTTCCACTGAGATCTTTCTCCCTCACGATTGTATTGTGAAATAATTCACTATCTTGCGTTATAAAGCGTAGCACAGCTTACAAAACATAGCAATAACATCACGTACACCTTTAACTATTTTATAGACTCAAAAATTTAATATAGAGTTCACGGCAAAAAAGTCCGTGAATATTCATACCACTTAACCGAATTGTTGTTGTTGTTTTTAGACGAATGGCGGCTTATGTCGGAGACGGGTTTGATTTAGAATAGGAGGTGACGTAACCCCCTACCAAATCAAAGGCTGTGATGTAATGGGATTACAACGGGACAAATGGCTGCAGTATCGCGTCCTCAGCAGTGTACCTTTACTCGCCGGACGACTGCCTGAAACACAGCTGCTTGAGAAAGAAACGTTATCTCGAATGCTTCTTCAATATTCAGGCGTTGTGCTTAAACCCTGTGACGGACGTTACGGCAGAGACATTATATTCATACAGCGTCTGGAACTGGACACCTACCGTGTCCAAAACGAGAACAACACCATAACGATGCAAAATACAGATGAATTACAGGATTGGCTTGATCAGACTTACAGGAATCGCGATTATGTTGTGCAGCAGCGTCTTCATTTAGCCTGCATGCAGCATAGACCGTTCGATCTTCGAATTATGGTGCAGCGTAAAAAAAACAATTCCTCTCCATGGATCGTAACCGGCTCCTACGCCAAGGTTGCATCACGCGGTTACTTAGTGACCAATGTGACCAGCCGAATCATTCCTGCGCTCAAGGCACTGCAGTCTGCCCGTATAGGGGGGCGAAAGCTGCTCCTGCAAGTCAACCGGACTGCACTGCTGGCGGCCAAGAGTTTAGCAGCACACTATCCTGATCTAAGACAAGTAGGCTTTGACATGGGTGTGGATAAGAAAGGCCGAATCTGGATCATTGAGGGTAATTACCGCCCTAACCTGCGCCCTTTTCGCCGCTTGAAAGATTCCTCGATGTATCGCCGAATATTGTGGTATCAGAAGCATTAATCCAAGGCTTCACAACACCAAGGAACGGCTCACCATGGATCTGGTGAGCTGTTCCTTTCATTACAGATTTGATTAGATAACCCAGCAGCATTATGATATTTTCGAGAGAGAGTAAGACACGATATAATGGATAATGAGTCCAAACTATGCGGTATGGACATTGAAAATGGAACAAACATAGGAGAATACATATGAAAATAGTGGAGAGCTGCCGCATTCCTGCTGCGCAGCGGAATGATTTTTTTGCCGAACACTGGGGAAGTCCGAAGATGCTTATCTCAACAGGTATCTATTCCAGTGAGGCGCTGGATGGTTACGCAGTACTGAACGATCATGGAGAAATAAGAGGATATATTACATACGTTATGCATGATGATCGATGCGAAGTAACCTCGCTCGACAGTCTGGACGAGAATCAGGGGATCGGTTCAGCCCTCTTGAGAAGAGTAGAGGACACTGCAAGGCAGGCTTATCGGAATAGTATTCAACTGATCACGACAAACGATAACCTCCGCGCCCTTCTTTTTTATCAAAAAAGGGGTTACCAGATCATTCGTATTTATCCGGATGCCGTAGAGAAAGCAAGAGCTTTGAAACCAAGCATCCCTCTCGTGTCGGATCAAGGTATCCCCATAAGGGATGAACTGCTTTTGCAGAAGATACTGATATCCCATACTTGATCCATACATTAACATTAATGCATGTGATCATGATGCGAAAAAAGCAGCTCTCCATGAATGAATCTGGAGGGCCGCTTCTTATCTTATAAACTGTGGTAATTTAATTGATTCTATGCCGATACGGTTAACATTTCCGGCGGCGTCTAGCCGAACTTACCACACGCGTTACCCGGAACTGGTTCGGACCTACCTGTATGATGGCAAACTGGCTGTAAGATGTTCCAGATGACGTGTACGGTTCGGCTGCGATATTGCCACTTGGTGTTCTTACTGTTGCTGTGATTCGAGTGACCAGACATACCCCACGTCCAGAAGCCTGCCATGTTTCTTCACGCTGTACACTGTATTGATCATTGCTGCAAAAGATGGATGCATACTCAACGGCTCCATACGCATTAAACGGAGTAGAGTTATAAATCTGGACTGGATCATATCCACCTGTGGGTCTTCTCGTTCCCATTCTCATAACCTCCTTCATTTTGATAGTTTATTAGATGCAGCAGATTGATTTTGGTGAGAGATAGAAGTGGACAAGGCAGAAAAAGTGTGTTCGTCCAATCCGTACTGCCCAACGAGTGGTCATGATGGGGATGTACCTTGTTTCATGGCTATAGCCGTACTAAAAGCAAAAGCCCCTCCGAAATACGGAGAGGCTTCCTGGACGAAACACGAATGATCTTCTTGAATCTGGAACGTTCATCTGGAAGATGAATCATCACAGCTGCAGATTTTTACATTTGGAATTAGGGTGTGTCTGAAAACAATGAAGGAAGCAGATTTTTCCAAATTTTCGTTACCAGCCAGGAAGTTTTCTGCAGGCGTGCCGGGGCACGTCAAGGAAAACTGACGCAGCAGGGGGCGAAAAGGGGGTAAAAGATGCACTTCAGTGGGTTTCAAGACACGCCCTAGTTGATTAATATTTTGGGTTGTTCATTGGCAGGTCCTACGATCGTGTTTCCACCGAAACTGAGATGCTGACCATTCTTCTCTACGATGAAGCTGTTAAACGATCCATCAGCATTCATGGTGGCCAAGACTGTAGGAGCCCCCTGTTTGGTAAACGTCATTTGATCCTTATCCCATGCATTTGTTCCTCTTGCTCCTTTATATCCCTTCAAATCAAAATTGATCATTGCTTTTGCATCTTTCACTGCGTTCTTCATTAATGTATCCAACGTCAGCTTTTTAAGCTTTGCATCTTTTGCTTTTTCTTTCTTCTGGAATTCGTTGTAATCATCTATGCCCTTACCATTACTTTGAACGCCTGCTTGAAGCACTTCCAACGTTTGATCCTCAATGGCAAAGCTCACATCCATCGTTTTTGATTTAAACTTATATTGATATACATTTGGTTTACCATCAAGAACAAATACACGATCCAGCTTTTCCCCTTTCTTGACCTTACCATTGGTAAGCTTGGATAATACCTGAGCAGCCTGTTTCTGTACGCTTGCCGGGGCATTGTCAGGTGCATAATTTACGCCATGCACATCCCCGTTTTCTTCCATATAAACTTGTTTATTTTGTTTGGCATTCGATGAGATTGTACCCACACGGTAGATCGACTCTGAGATACTCACGTATTTGGGTTCTTCCCCTGGGAACAACGTTTCCCATGCTTCCTTCAGTTTGCTTTGATACTTCCCACCGTTTAAATCTTCATAATTAATTGTGATACCGATATCATCCAGCGTTCCATTCGTTTTGTAGGAAATTGTATCATATTTGAAATTTTCTCTTTTAAAGCTCACAAAATCTTTCATGGCCTTTCCTTGAATTAACTTATAGGTATTGCCTGTGAGCTCTTTCAGTTTATCCTGAGCCTGCTGCATAAGCTTCTGATCTGCTTTAACATGCTGTGAAGCATTAATATTCGCCTTGTTAGCCGAATCTGCTTGGACAGGCGCCTGACATCCCAGCAAACTTCCTGATAATAAAGCTGCCCCGATCATAGGGAAAATTTTCTTTCTGTTCATATGAATGAATTCCTTTCTTTTGAAACCTCATGGTTAAGATGAACTATAATTGCATCTCCAAGCTGCTTTTTAATGCAGATCAGTCCAATATTAATTTGAGCTCTTCATTCGGAGGACCTGCGATGGTCATTCCGTAAAAATCGATTGTCTGATCATACTTATCAACGGTAAAGCTGCTGAACGAACCGTCTTTATTAAATCTGCCAGTAACCGAAGGTGCTCCTTCTTTGGTGAACGTCATATAATCTTCATCCCATGCGTTTGCTCCGATCGTCCCCTTGTATCCTTTCAAATCCAAGTCCATCATCTTTTTCGCATCTTTCACGGCGTTCTCCAATAAAGTGTCCAACGTCAACTTCTTCAGCTCTGCACTTTTTTCATTTTCTCGTTTCTGGAATTCTCCATAATTATCTACACCCTTACCGTCCTTAAGATATACATCGGCTTGGAGCAGTTCAAGCGTCTGTTCTTCGATGGCAAAGCTCACATTCATTGTTTTGGTTTTATACTTATATTGATACACATTCGGTTTACCATCACGGACATACATCCGATCTAACTTGGCACCCTGCTTAATCTTTCCATCCGTAAGCCTGGATAATACTTCAGCAGCCTCCTCCTGCAAGCTTGCCGGGGCTTCGCCAGGAGCATAATCTATACCATAAACCTTGCCATTCTCCTGCATATATATTTGTTTATTTTGCAGAGCATTCGAGGAGATTGTGCCCTCATAGTAGATGGACTCTGAGATATTCACATATTTCGGTTCTTCTCCTGGAAATAACGTCTCCCACGTTTCCTTCAATTTAGCTTGATATTTGCCACCATTCAGATCTTCATAATTGATTTTAATACCGATCGTTTCGAGCTTTCCATTCGCTTTATAAGCGATAATGTCGTCCTTGACGCTATCTCTTTTAAAATGGATCGCATCCTTCCCTATTACTCCTTGAATTAACGTATACGTATTTCCTGTCAATTCTCTAAGCTTATCCTGAGCCTTTTGCATAGGGGTTTGCTCTAATGCAGCACTTTGTTTAATGTTTGTATTTACGTTGTTATACGCATTGGTTTGATTCGTTGTATCGAATCCAAGCAAACTCCCTGATAATAAAGCTGCTCCGACGATAGGAAAAATTTTTTTTTTGTTCATAAGAATAAACTCCTTTATTTTTTATTTACTTACCCGCAGTTTTAAATGGAATGTTTCAGTTACGTTGAAATAAATCTGTGAACTCAGCAGTCATCACCCCCTTTCATTGCATGAATTAGTCCGTGCCTTTCTCAGATAACTGCCTTAAATCAATTTCAATAGAATAGATCGTTCCTTTAGAGGTGTACACCACCGTCACGTCTGGAGAACCCGCTTTGGTGAACGTTAAGGTATCGAATCGGTATTCAAGTTTGGATACGTTATAATCAGTCAAGTCCAAGTTCATCCACACTTTAGCTTGTTTCACGGCTTCTTCACGAATGCTGCCCAGCTCAATGGCTTTTGTTTTCTCAACCAAGTCACGATATCTATTTTTATCATCCTCCAATTTATGGAGTTGATCCGACAACGGAAAAGCTACAATGCTTGTGATCTGATTCGTATTTTTTTGTACATCAATGAGGATAGAACCTTTTTCTGTGTTGTATACGAACTTATATACCGGGTTTTGATTGGGTCTTAGAACCATTCGATTCACTGACCTTTTACTTTGTTTAAAATTCCCAACTTTATTGAAAACTCGATCTGCTGCATCTACTGCCGCATCTGGTACCTGGTTCTCTCCAATCGGCTGTGCCGCATAATACCAGTTACCTTCGTCAAATTGGATGGATCTGTTTTCGTTTCGCGCCTCTATGTGAAATTTGCCCTTATCATACTCGTACATAATCACATCATGAATTGCTTCTCCTTGGGGGAAAATCTCATTCCAAACCCTCTGCAGCTGACCTTTAAACTCTTGATCCTCAATGTCATCAAAGCGAATCATACCCGAGTGGAATTTTTTATTCCCATCTAAACCTTTTACATAAAGAGTATCGGCCTTCTCATTTGGATTCACTTTCATTTCTTGGGCAAACGGATTAATATACTCCAGCAGTGATAGACGTTCTATGGCTTGAGCCATAACAGGAGTTAGAGAAACACAAAACGCAACCGATGCCGCTGCGATGACTCCCACTCTTGTAAAGAATGGCTTTTGTCTTGACTCGTTTTTGGATTCAAGTTTTTGTACAATCTGTTGACTCATGCTGTGCTCTGGCGTATCCGTATCGCGAATCATCTGCTCCACTTGGTGAACACTTAACTTTTTAGACGGATTTGGTGATCGACGCATTCACTGTTCCTCCTTCGTTAACTTCCTTTGTCTGCAGTTTCTTGCGAAGACGTTCATACTTTTTTCGCACAGTAGCGGGTTTCATATTCATAATTTCACTAATCTCGTTAAAGTTATATTGATGTATCGCACGTAGAACGATTATATGTCTCTCTTCGGTCGTCAGTAAGTTTAGATAATCCTTCAGTGTCGTTTGACCGTCTATTGGCTGAGGTGAAGGTTCAGGCTGATTATATTTATAACGATCTATAAAACGAAACCACCTTTTTTTGCTCCTGATTTGATTCAGACTGTGATTGTAGGCAATTTTGTACAGCCATGCCGAGAACGTCATATGGGGACGATACTTATGTATCTGTTCATACACTCTGATAAATATTTCTTGCAGCGCATCCTCGGCTTCTTCCTTGTTTTTGAGAATATGATAACAATAGATATACATTGGTTTTTCAAATTTTCTTATAATGGACGCGAATGCTTCCTTATCGCCAAGTTTGGTTCTTTCAACCAGCATCTCAATTTCTTCTGAGTTTGATTTATGCTCTCTATAGTCTCTATCCAAAAATTTTACCCCCTCCCGCCTACACTCTTAAAACACCGAAGCAGCTCTTTTTGTGACAGCAGCATCAAAATAATTATTGGGTGACCTCACTGACCTTGAAATGGTAAAAAGAAAAACGCAGCCTATAATGGAAATAGCACCCTTCGAGATAAACCTTCACGTAACTCAACTAATGAGAGGTTTATGTATAGAAGGGTGCTTATTTTCCTACAGATGTGTTTTCGGTCTTACGATAGATTAGGCATATGTTCTAGATTATGAAGCTTTGGCCGCAGCCGCTTTTTCGATCAAAGCTTTGGCATCATTCATTGAAATGCCTTGTTTCGGTTGAAGCAGCTTGCTATCAGCTGTACCAAAAATCCCTTTGTTAATCAATTTAGCCAGAGAATCCACAGCATATTTTGAAACGGTCTGACCATCTTCAAAACCTGCAATAACTACAGCCGCATCTTGACCTGAAGCTTGATCCTTCAGAAGCTTCGCGAGGATTACAGCCGCTTCTTCACGAGTGATCTCACGATCTGGGTAGAAGTTACCGCTGTAGCCTTGAATTAAGCCGGCTTTAGTCGCTTCAGCAACTGCATCCGCATAGGCAGCATTAGGTGAAACATCCTGATATGAAGGTGCTTTAGATACTTCGTTAAGCTGCAGCATATCTACCAGTGCAGTTACAAATGCAGCACGAGTAATGGGATCATTGTTAACTGGTGCTGGTGTTTCTGCTGGCTCTGCAGATGCAGCCAGATTCGTAATACGTCCTTCTTTTTTGGCTTGAATATCGCCGCCTTTGAACGTATCCACGATGTACTTATAGAATACATCCAGATCAATTGGACCAGCCAAGGATGATTTTGCTTCGACAAGTACTTTGTAGTTATCTCCACCTGCGGCCATGAAGTTGTTCACAACAGCGGTATACGTTTGTTTAGGATTAACCGGTGTACCATCTTCCAGACTAAGGCTTGTAACACGTTCAGCAGCCGGCTTGCTGAAGTCAGCTGTGTATTTCAGACCAGCAATTTGCAATGTTTTCGTATTTGGTGTGCCATCCGCATTGGTACCCCACTGCTGCAGCAGCAGTGTTTTTACCTGCTCGCCAGTCAGCTCCAGCTTGACAAGCGTGTTACCGAAAGGCTGGATTTTAGCCAGGTCGGCAAAGGTCACATCCCCTTTTGGCAGATCCGCACGGATACCGCCTGGATTCATAAATGCAAAATCCGCCTTGCCTGCTTTATCTCCGAAGTCCGCTTGACGCATCGCATCTGCAATCAGGTTGCCCAGTGGGGCTTCGTTATTATAAGCATCTGTGCGCAGAACAGAACCATCTGTTGTACCTACTGGCTTGGTCAGCTCAGGGTGTTTGTCCAAGGACTTTTTAATAATAGCGAGTGTTTCAGGATCTTCTTTTACACCCTCTTGGAAGGTTGTAGTCACAGTGGCTGATTTCTCGGTTACATCCCCGGTGACAGGGTCAATCATCAGCTTGATATCTTCAAACGCCGTACCATAAGAGTATGCTTGAACAATTAATTTTCCATTCACTTCACCGTTCGCCAGAGCATGGTTATCACCGGCAACGATGACATCAACGGGAGAGTCAGCTGGCAGCGCCTTAGCTAGATCGGCAGCTTCCCCGGTCGTTACACCTTCTTTGGTGGAGGCTGGATCATGTGCCAGCACGATAATGGTTTCTACGCCTTGGCTTTGCAATTCTTTTGCATATTTATTAACGGCTTCAACTTCTTCTTCAGCACTCAAGAAACGCACACCTGCCGTACCTGCTGGAGATACTTTGTTCGGAGTTGATTTCGTTACGAGTCCAATGAATCCGATTTTAACGCCGCCTACTTCTTTGATAACATACGGTTTGATCAAAGTTTTGCCTGTGGATGTTTCGATTACGTTTGCATTGACATAATCAAATTTAGCACCCGCATGAGTAACCTTGCCTTCTTTTGGATCAAGACCACCGAAGATTTGTGCTTTCAATGCGGCGATTCCTTGGTCAAATTCATGGTTGCCCAGAGAGCCGACATCAAAGCCCATCATATTCATCCATTCCATTGTAGGCTCATCACGATCAAGGGATGAGACTGGAGCAGATGCACCGACAGAGTCCCCGTTGTGGAACAGCAGGGAATGCTCATATTTGGCTTGAGCTTCTTTGAGATAGGTTGCTAGAATTGGAGCCGATCCTGCCTTCTTGTCACCAACCATAGACGTTGTATCCAGCTGGCCGTGAAAGTCATTGATTCCAATCAAATGTACTTCTACATCTTTGCCTGCGGCAGAAACCGAACCTGCTGCACCGAGCAGCTGTGTAAGTAGTAGTGCAGCAGCTGCTGCCCGAATGGTGCTTTTCCCCAAAACATTTTTCCAAGTCATGCGTGAACCAAACCCCTCTCCTATTTCAGATCCTGAGATATTTTACCATAGTTTAATTCGCAAAAGTGGAAGATTATATTAAATCTATGTAAAAATCTGCGAGTTTATCGGAGAGGGTAATTAAGCTCAATAGATTAGGACTCATAAAATTGAAAATTATGTATTTTAACTTTTTAGTTGCTATAGTGGAATAAAATGTTATATATTTTATTTGTAATCATCTTATATCCCTGTTAAATGAACATCACCCTCTTTAATACAGCCTGCCTTTTGAGAAACTTCAGGAAATTCCTATCTCAATTTTGATTTAGATATAAATGGATCCTTATATACATTGTAAAAGCAGGACATTTCTATTAAAGGAGGTGACTCTGAGAGCATAAAATCTCTTGATTTCCCGTTAACCACCTCTGGGGGATGTGATGACTGCTCTTTCACCACTCCTGGCCGAACGCCGTGCAGCCTTACGCAGCAGCTGTAAGAAGGTATTTGTATTGTACTAGGCATCGATCTTAACCATTCTAAGGAGTATAGGAGTGTGTTCAATGAGAGCACTATTTATCCCCAGATCTTTTCGCATTTTTATTGCCTGCTTATTAATACTGACCTTTGCCGTACCTGCAACAGCTTCCGCAGGTTATCTTGGAGATAAACTCCTGATCGGTCAAAGCATGCAAAAGGGAGACTATCTCACCTCCCAGGATGGCAGATTTACAGCCATTTGGCAGGATGACGGGAACTTTGTGATCTATCAGAATGGTTCTTCCCTTTGGAGCAGTGGTACGAGTAAAAATGGAGCCCTTTCTTTTAAATTCGAACCTCAATACGGGAAACCCGTGATGTATAAATATGCAATGAAATATCAGGATGTTTACCAGTATGCTTATCGCTACGGCTTCAATCCCGCCACTGGTAAATTTGAATATTTCTATGGCTGGGGCTGGGATAAAATTTTGGTGCCTGACACGTCCAAATTAGTATCTGCCTGGACTCCGAATACCGAAACCTGGATTTCAGGGCACCACGGCAGCGGGCTCCCAACCAGTACAACAGGGGATACGCTGATCATGCAGAATGACGGAAACCTTGTACTCTATAACACAACCTTGACCACTCCCTATTACCCGAACAGCTGGATTCCAGTCTGGGCATCCAATACGGGCGGACGATAATCCAGAAGACAGTGACTGGATAGAGTCCAAAATGAAAGAGATTGAGAAATGACTCATCCTATAAACACTAAAGCACGAACAATCTGAATTAGGATTGTTCGTGCTTAGTGATGTCGGGTTCAGGTCGGTCTAGGGTCTAGGCTGCTCCGTTATTCTATTGTCATGGCTTTATAGATTCTATGAACTCTTTGTCCAATAAGACAATGACTTTGTGTTTCTTGATTGTAAAAGAGCCAAAGGTGCCAGCGCTGGTAAATCCTGCATGCACTTCCGGTGCTCCCTTTTTAGTGAAGACCAATGTTTCATTCGAATATTTATATTTCTCAGCGCTGTAACCGCTCAGATCAAGGTTCATCAAGGCTTTGGCTTCTTTTTGCGCTGTTTTAGCCAGTGTTTTTGCATTCAAGCTATTGAGCTTTTTCTGTTGGGCCTTATATTCTTTTTCGCTTAGATTCTTATTCTTATAAGGTGACACAATATCCCATAATGAAACAGATACGGGTTTAAAGGACTTCTCCTCAATCTCCACCCATACCTTTCCTTTATTCGTGTTGTATTCAAAGCTATACACTGCAGGCTCACCTGGTCTTATTATAATAACCTTTAATTTCCGATCAGTCTTGCGCACTCCCTTGCCGATATTATTTAAGACTATATCCGCCGCTTTCAGCGCAGCGGACGGAATTTCCTTTTCATTAGCATACTGCACTCCGTATTCAAGTTTTCCGTCTTTCAAGGAAATCATACCCTTGGAATTAGATGCCTTTACCTCTACAGGGGAGCCTTCAAATAATCGTATTCTGACGTACTCAAGCGGTTCATGCACTTCAGGGAAGGTCAGCTGCCATGCTTTGTCCAGCTGCTCTTTCAATTTAACCTCTCCCAGTTCCTCGTACTTCACTGTTAAATTAGCCATAGTAACAATTCCCTTGGATGATACAAAAATATCGTCAGACTTATTCTTGTTTGTCTTAAGAATGTAAGTGCTTCCCTCTTTCTTGGAGACGAAAAGCGAAGGTGAATTTCCGGTAAACTCTTCAATTTTGCTTTTAGCAGCATCAATCATCTTCTGATTCGCAGCATCGGAGGCAGAGGAAGAGTGGCTGCTATCAGACTTGGAGGGCTCAGCCAATACATCACTATTCAGAGTTGTGGTGATTGCCGCTCCAAAGATGAACATAGAACTCAGGACGAGCAGCGGCGTTTTCAGCTTCATTTTTCATTTTCCATTTTTTATATATTTTTTTAATAAATCTCAAAGTAATAAAATTATGTACACGGCCTATCCAAAAGCCCCCCTTTTTATCCCTTTACTCAATAACGCATAATAAGGCCCTTTTTGTGACACATCGATTTGATATCTTGAATTTTTTAGCTAAAAACACGAGGGGCTGTCTCAAAAGCCTCTAAAAACACACATCGGTGAAGTGATGTACACCGATTTGTTGTGTAAATTTGAAAACGGGGCTATCCCGAGTCTTTTTATGACTTATGGGACAGCCCCTTTTTTAAATTCGCTTTTATTCCAGTTTTTTAGAGCATCGACACGTTACCATAAATCTTCCGGAATGTATTTGATCATCGTTTCGGAACCATCTTCATTGATTTTGTACGTATGCGTTCTTGTCGCTTCCTCAACATGTCCGAATGACCATCTGCCCGATCGGTTATCTGGATATGAAGCTTCAACACCAGTCAATGGGCCTCTGTACAGCATCCCGTTAATCATCTTGACAGCTTCTTCTCGGGTGATCTGACTGTTCGGTTGGAAGGAGCCGTCTTTGTATCCTCCTGCGATACCAAAACGGTACGTTTCATCAATGGACTGCTCTGCCCAGCTTCCCCCAATATCGGTAAACGAGCTGACTCGCAAAATAGGATCCATCTTTAGCTCCCTTGCAACTCCGAGATAACGGGCAATTGCTGTCGCGAGCTCTGCTCTTGTAATTGGTTGATCCGGCTTGAATGTGTTATCCGCATAACCTTTAAATATCTCTTTCTTTGCAACTGCTTCAATATATTCAGCACCCCAGTAGTCTGCAGCAGTATCGCTGACGACTGGACGTGACGAACCTCATTTTGCAGCCGAAGCGTCCGGGTAAAGATCGCAGCAATCTCCGCACGGGTAATGAGTCGTCCTGGTTTAACGTTACCATCCAGATAACCCATAATGTACCGGTCATGCTTATGTTCGTAACGGTTAGAATACAACATCACTTTAATCAAGGATGTGTCATCCTGTGTGTTCACGAGCGTAAGCTTATGATCTGTACCTATTCTGGCAGTTATGGTCGCAAAATCCTCACCCATGTTCATATCATTAACCTTGAGTTTGAATGTTAGTTTACCCTGCGTTCCTTTTGCCAGCTTACCAACATTCCACTTGATTTCTTGATTTGTCACGATACCGCCATTTGCATCAGCTAAACTTAATCCCGAAGGGATGTTGGCTTTCACATACACTTCATCAGCGTCGATCCATGTCTTATTGGCATACATCACTGTAAAAGTGAGTGTATCACCTTCGCTGCCCTTCATTTTGTCGACAAGAATCGCTGCAGCGAGATCTATGGATTGAGATTGTGTAGGAACAGTCTGCGTGAGTTCATCGCCGTATCATACATATGGAAGTTTACGAAATAACCTGAAAAATCAAGGTGATATGAATGAGAAAGCTGGATGACAGACCCCATCTCAATGACCATAACGTGACCAAAAGTAATATGCTCCTCATGCCCGTTAATCGACAGCGAAGCTTGACCATCCGTCACCAACAGGAGAGAAGTGTGATCCAGCTGCAAGCTGGATTGTTCCGATAATACCTTTGTTAGTTCTTTAATCTCTGTACAATGCGCAATCCGGTTAAGGTTAGAATCAAACATGATGTTCTCCTTTAGATCATTGTGTTATTCCGAGAACCCGATTTTGTATGCTGCTTCGTTCAACTTAACGAACAAAAAACGCCCTGTCTACTGGTTTGTTATAAACCGTAAGCAGGGCGTGAGTTTGGCTGCATCATTATTTATGTCTCATACTGAAACGTTTAATGGCTTCCTCTGTTACTGGTTCGAACAGGTTCACCAAGTTCCCATCGGGATCACGAAACAGCAGCGAGCGGTTTCCCCACGGCATCGTCGTTGGTTCCTGAACCCAATGATTAACATGAGGTTTCAAACGAATATACTCGGTATCGACATCGGCTGTATGGAACTCCAGTATGACTTGATGATGATTGGCTCCCCGGGTTGTATCCATTCCAAATAACGCTGTCGTCTGGGTGTGACCGATGGCAAGGGTGCATGTTGGCAATATGAACTCTGCAAACACCGGTGAAGGTCTCTTCGCCGCAACCCCCAAAACGTTCTCGTAAAAATCAACGAGACCTTCTACATTGTCAGTAATAATACGTACAGAAGCAAAATTCACAATGATCATCCTTCCCTATTCCTAATGGATTGTGCTGCAGTGCAGGCTTCTTACTGGTCCATCTCATGCAGCTCAACTACACATATCTGATTATAAATAAACGCCACTGACAGCGTTATGTCAGCAGCGTTTATCCCATTTCTTAGGTTGGAAAGAATGCCACGCTCTAGCTCTAATTCATAAACATAATCGTGGAAATGCCTTTTTGCCTGTGTGGATCAGGTATATGCAGCATACCGATGTCAATCAAATGGTGGAGTATGTAGGTGCGCATTGTCCTTGAGGCCAAGCTGTTCTGTGACCAGTAACGCACATATTTATGGGCATGTCTAGGCTGGCCTTCAAGATGGAGTCGGTAGACTTCCTGATCCAATTGTACTGCAGCATCTTTCATCTGTTCAGAGGGTTGGGGTATTGCAGCCTGCAGACGTTCTCCTGTTTGCTTGTCCTTGCAGTAAACAACATTGATTTCAGAATCAGATTCTGTGCGCAGTATATATTGCTTTTCAAAAAGGCGTCGGTAAGCATCAATATTCGTATGATTTTGCGGTAAATCTCCTTTAATTACATGCATTAAGCCGATGAAGTCTGAACTGAGGTTATCTCTCCAGCCGCCCTGCCTGCCGCACCACCACGTATCGATCTGCCAGGCATTTAATGAGAATTCTTCAGAAATCCGGTTCATATCACCACAGACATAATATAAACCGCGATCATAGCTTACATTGAACTCTCTAGCGATGACTGCGTAAGCAGCATAATATCCACCATCTTTACGATGAACTGCAACCTCATCATGACCTATCTTCTCGAGCTCTTTAAATCCCAGCTGTTGACCTGCATACGGAACAAGGCTCCACATCAGCAGGTTCATGTCCCCGTTCGGGATATAGACACCCGTTTCTTTGAAAACATCAGTCATTGCAAAAAACTTTAAGAAGTAATGCTCGACAGCAATCGCTGCGTACTCCTGGTACAAACGATGCAGAGATTCACTTTTCGTCTGAGATGGTTCCTCTATGTACATATTCGTACGATATTTGCCGCCTGCGAGGAGATCCAAAAATCCGTACTCTTCTAATGATTGGACTTCGTCCTCTATGAATACAGGCGAGATCCCCAGTTCTTCAGCCATTTCTTTAACAGTAAGCGGCTTGTGATAAGCGGCAAAAGCGATATTTTGTCTGATAGCTGTTGCTAAAAAGTTGGAGGTATCGCCTTTACTGCCCGGGGAACCGACATGGCCTAAACTTGACATGCGGACCGGATGAATACCCAGACTGCCTATCGATCGAATGGTGCCCATCTTGTGCTTCAGCTCCTTTTTCGCTTCGAATAAATGCCATTTGACCGTGCCGCTGGATAACCTCATGGCTGATGCGATTTCACGAATTTTCATGCCGCCGTAATAGTACTTAATTACAATCTCGCGCTGCTGGTGAGATAGAAAAGCGATCTCCCGCCGCAGTGTGCCAGCTGTTTCCTGGCGGATCATCGCATCCAGTCCCTCATCTTGGGATATCACCGCGTGATCATTGATCTGCAGCTGGCTGCTTCCTTTCACTTTCTCTCCCACGTATTTCGCCCACACATAATGTGCAATCTTAAAAATATAGCTGTTCAGATCCAGAAACTCCGTTTTCTTGAGAAGTGCCTGATAGACCTCCAGCGTGATTCTTCCCGCCAGTTCTTCGACTTCAGCGATACTGCCCGTTTTATTCAAAGCAAATCCATACAGCGGCTTAACGTAATCCTTGATGATGCAGTCGGCTTCTTTCTTCTCCATTGCACAAAGCTCCTTTTTCAGCGTACTCCATTAAATACTGCAGCGAAAACGAAAAAGGTTGGGAACTGTAGAAAAATAATTTAGTTACATCTCACGAAGCTGAGAAGTATCCCAATCTGCTCTTCCCAAATAACCACTACAGAGCACAGGACGGCCTAGGATTTCATATTTTTTTTATTATACGTTCTATCTCAAGCTGTCTTATGAGTGAAACTGAGTAATATTGCGTACAGATAATAAAGACTTATTGCAATGAAGGCACAATATAGTGACACACTTACGGTTGTTGGAGCCCAAACTTTCACAAATGACCACGAAAGGCCGCCCATAAATATAGGGGGCAATATAATTATACATCCTGTTACAGCAGCCGCCGTTATCGTATGCAGAAGAAGAGAAATCCTCCTCCTAACATTCAACGGATTCCACAACCGCTCCTTCTTGGCAAGGTTCCGGATAATGCTCACAATGAAAACAATAAACAAGGCACTGCAGCAGCCAAGAACTATACATACGAGAGTCAATATTTTATCCAGCACTTGAACCATGTCGGTATGCTGTATATTGACGTCATTCCCTTCCCAAAGATCCAGTACCCCCAGACCTATTGCTGTTGTATAGGATGTATTCATATTGGATAAAACGGCCACGCCCACCTGTTCCTCAGGCTGCAGGATAATGTAGGAGGTGTAATTGGGATTTGCCCCTTCATGTAATATATAAATCTTATCTCTTTTCTTATGAATAACCCAGCCACTAGCATAATAGCTGTCTTTATCAAAAGGTTCTACAGATGAATCAGGGATATGAGACAATTGTACGATTTGTCGATTGATCCCGCGGCCAGAGCCCCTTCCTAACTGGAAATTCATCCACTTCGCAATATCATTCGTACTGCTGATCAGATATCCGGCAGGTATGTTTCCTCTATAGATCGGCGCCTCGTAAGCCTGTGCCTGCATAAATCCAAGTCTGTATCCCGCTGCGGCTTCAGCAGACTGTGCTTGGTGTCTTCCAACCAAAGAATCGTTCATGCCGATCGGTTCCAGAATCTCCTGTTTTATATATTGGTCATATGGTTTCTTGGTTACTTTCTCTATAATGAGACCAAGCACATCATAATTGATTGTTGCATATTCCATAGAACTCCCTGGTTCACGATTCAGTTCCTGACCTACGAGCGTCCTGACGGTCAATTCAAGCGCGTTCTCTTCATTACTTTCAGGAATATGTACTATGGATTGAAAGGCAATACCACTGGTGTGATATAGAAGCTGATTAATCGTAATCGTCTGCGGCTTCCCTTTATAGTTCAGTTTGAACCAGGGGATATATGTCTGGACATCATCTGTTCGGTTTAACATCCCTTCCTTTTCCAACTGCAGTACAGCTAAACCTGTAAATGCCTTTGTTGTTGATCCAATTTCAAATTGAGTCTCTGCAGTTACCGGCTGCTTCGTCTCCAGATTGGCATACCCAAACCCCTGCTGATAAACCGTCTGCCCCTTCTCCACAACGACGAGTGAAATTCCAGGAATTTGACTGAGTTTTTGCTGCTCCTCAATATATGTCTCAATGTTATGTACTTTACTGTTTGGCTCGGCATGGACTGGAAAGGCTGATAAACCGTAAACCAGTATTCCTATTACGATAACCAGTGCTATTCCTGACTTAATATATTTTTTCATGCCAGTCTCCTTCACCCGAATTTAATCTTCTATGTAACCAATCGTGTAATTCGATGTAACCATGGAAATCTTGAAGGCACTGTACTTAATTTCACACTTAATCGTTCACACTTTTTCATTGTAGTTGAAGGTTCTGCCTGCTCATACAGGCTTGAGACTGATTTGGTCTTAGACCTGAGTCCGGGCTAAAATGATTTCGCTCTCCGAAAGCACGGCTAAACTTGCGTTATGCCATGAAATATCAGAAAAGCTGAACGGAAAACAGTGCATTTCCATCCAGCTTTGCTTCACTGATTTATTCTGTTAGCAGGCCGGTCAATCGCGATTGATGCTGCCTTTAGGGGCTTCTAATTTCTATATGGTCCTTTGGCCAAATCAGCTCTACCAACAAAGATAAATACGTTTCCGAAGTGCTTCATGAATCTTTTATACTCTGTATTTTCTTTCAAAATGATGATGGAAGGATAAGCATTCGTTTTGCGCTCCTTTAGCGAAGCGAACAGCTCCCTTTGCAAAGTACAATAAAACTTTCCTTCGGTATACTGGACCAGAAGGGGTGGAAGTTTGGAAGCATCATCATCTTCCTCTTCGCCTGCATCATTATCCCTGTTATGAAATGCTTCAGGTTGAACAAGACGTAATGGAAGCTTAACGACTCCGAAATAGATAGGCTCTCTCTCTATTAGGTTCTGCACAGCGGGAGCAGCCTTCAGGGTAAGCAGCAGGTAGAATTGAATCCATTCTTCAATCAGCCCGGCATTCGCATAGTCTACAGCTGATGCCACTGTCGGAGTATACCTTAAATCATTATCGTTATTTTTAGAATATATGATTTTTTTAATCGAATCCAAGGATAAGAAGTATTCATCTGCAAGTTCGGATATCGTAATTCCATGGGCGTACTTATTGCGAATCATCCGATTGCGCTTCTTCAGTTGAGCCCGGTAACCTGACGCTTCACCCCAAGCCCTTTTTCCTTCCCCCGAAGGAATATACAGCAGTTTCCCCGCTGCATATTTCTGAATTTCTTTCAACAATGCCTGTGGGAGTATGTCGCTAGCATTTTCATATTTCATCCGATCACCATCTATAAGGCATATAATCGATCTTTTAATTCACTGATGGACTTCATAATGGATCTGCAGGACTCCGTATCATCAATTGAAGCATGCCAGCGCAGCACATCAATCCCTTTATAATACGCCATACATAAGAATCTTTCCTGAAAATCGGGTATGACGATGTTTCTTTTCCTGCAGTAGTCGAACAGCAATTCCGGAATTTGCAAGTACGGCTTATTCAAGTCCATGATCGCAAAATCGAGAAGGAAATCGCAGATGCCGGACCTGCTCCAGTCAGGAAATCCGATCATCGTCCTGCCATCCGAAATCAAATTATCGAAGAATGCATTATTATATACCAAGTAACGTTTTCCTTCACAGTACTGAATTCTGTCCTTCATTTCCTGCAAGTATGTTTCAAAAAAATCACGATCAAGTATCGTTGTCTGGAACATCTCTTTCCAATTGTACCAATAGCCCTCTTTATGCTCTGCAAATGTTCCGACCAGAAACTCCTCACAGCTCCCGTATTCTGTTTTACATTCATCATCAAACTCACCACAGCCCTCTATTCCCTTGATATCGGATCTATGAATTTCCATGATCTTGTCAAAGAATAACTCGTGGCAGGCTTTAAACTGTTCCACGTTCAATAGATCGGCGCTAAACCCATTCGGCGTGATACACACATTCTCTGAAAGTATTGATCTAATGATACTGTCCCTACTCATCTTATCTTCTTCCTTTCCCAATTAGAATTCATCAGGTGCGCATCTGACCTAGGAAAAGGATAACATTGTAATTGCGTTGGATATAGGCAGTGAATACCTTAACTAAACTTTGCATAGCCACTACACAGAGTTTCCAATATATCAGGCGCTGTATTCGCCTATTCTGAAACGGCCAGCTTCAGCCCAAATTCATAGAATGCCACAAGGCCATCTACACTTACATATCACTCTTCCTTTCATGAATTAGGATTTTCATCCATTACACTTAAGAAAATTGACAGAAACCGGCTGCAGGGTGCCGTATCTCCTTTTCTATTTTGGCGAAAATATATAGCGAACCAAAACCAAATGGATAACTACCATCCTCTCGTATCAATGTATCGGGATAACCATCTTCATCGACTTGGAAAAAGAATGATAGTGAATCCTTCTTGAGTTTTGCGAAATAATAGTCTTCATTCTGAATCAGTCTCGGATTACCGCCCACCTTAATCAAAAAGGGCTGCTCCATTGATATTTCGTCCTTGCTTCGTTCTCCGTGTGAGATGGAGTGTTTTATCAGATCCTTGTGAGTAAAGGACCCCTGTGTGCTTTCCGCTGAAACAGGATGTTCGATTACCTTGATTGAGCAGTGAGGATAGATGTTATTCTCCAAATAGATATCACGATCCTCAGGGATAAAGATCGAAATCATGCACTCTGGTTTGAAGGGGTGGTTAAGGCTCAGATAAAAAGCATACTTCTGGTTACCTTCGTGGATGTGTTCTGCTTGGTCGTCAAAAAACTCGGGTGCATTTCCGCCGATCCAGCCTGCTCTATGTTCATTGGTTAAGAAAGGTTTGGCATAATAAAGAATAGATTCTACTCTAGCAGTCAAAATATTCGCTTGATTCTCTATAGTCACTTTACAACTCCCTCTCCAGAATCTGATATTCACTTATTTTATTCGTATACAGCACTCATCTTCATTATAAAGAAGACTTGTTTCTGATCCAGCTACGTTTAACCTCATTCCTGGAATTTTATTAGAAGTTAGGGACAAAACAAAAAATCGCGTACTCTAAAGAGAGCACGCGAGACGAAACAGATTCATTTCTTGTTTTGCATCGAACTTAACGTTTTACCGCCACCACCGCTAGCCGGCCATTTTCAGTCGAATATTCACATGTGGACAGTACAACAAGCTTATCACCATACTGAGCTGTTACACCTGTGTCATAAAGAGCGAGTTTTTTGATATTCTGAACATATGAATCGAACTCGGTGGACGTCTTTACATTCTCAATCTGATAGTATTTAAACACGTCATCTGATTTACGATACACTTTGGATAGAATAACAGCAACAATCTCATACTCTTCCTTTTCGTAAAGCGTGCTGAACTCGAATGCAGCATGCTCTTTATAAAAGCTTTCACTCTTGTATTTCATTAGATCTTTAAACATCCAGCCACTTTTCATGTGATGTCCATGAATCAGTAAAATATCTGAACCATTGATCTGGCTGTGCCTGTCCAAAAAAGGAAGGCCGCTTTGGGTTTCCTTTTTATCGAAATCATGATCGAGATAATACTCCACATCCTGTGGATTTTGCATGACCGGGTACTCAATTCGAGTGCCGTCAATCTTCAGCCAGCCCACAATGTCCGAGTTCCGCTCGTAAAGGGCTCGAAACTCAGGAAGCATAACTGGCTTATGCGTCTTATTAAACAAAAAAGAGGGGACTGCATCCCCTCCATTTTTATTTGACCCTTCCTCCCACATGCTCGTTAACTCATTCATTTTCTGCTGCTCAGCATAATCGCGCAGCAGCGTTGCCGAAATACCGATGAGAGAAAACACCAACACAAGGAAGGAAATGGCGATAAGAATTTTTTTCGTTTTGCTCACGTTCTTACCGCCTTTCCGGTCATTAGATGTGCTTCTTATTCTTGTTACCGAGCAGACAGAAAGTAATCGTGATCAAGGACATCAGCGCCAAAATCATATAGAACATTGGTGATACACTGTTGTCTCCTGTTTTCGGAGCATCGTCCAACTCGCTGCTGACGTTATCAGTAACATGGTCACCGTTGTCGGTTCCACTGTCGCCAGTGTTAGTTCCATTGTTGCTGTTGTTGGTTCCTGGAGTACCGGTGTTCGTTTCTGGAGTACCATTGTTGGTTTCTGAAGTACCGGTGTTCGTTCCTGGAGTTCCACTGTCGGTTCCTGGGATACCGTTGTCGGTTCCTGGGATACCGTTGTCGGTTCCTGGGGTACCATTGTTGGTTCCTGGGGTACCATTATTGGTTCCTGGGGTACCATTATTGGTTCCTGGGGTACCATTGTTGGTTCCTGGAGTACCATTGTTGGTTCCTGGAGTACCATTGTTGGTTCCTGGAGTACCGCTGTCGGTTCCTGGAGTACCATTATCGGTTCCACTGCTGCCTCCGTTGCTGCCTCCGCTGTTGCCTCCGGAGCCACCTCCTGAACGGATCGGTTTCATTGGTACGTCGTATTTGACAATGTCAAAATCTACAGAAATCGTACCGCTTGTGTGCGTTTGGTATCCATCCTTCGTTACGACCAGATAGTAATCTGCTTCTGGAAACACCATGTACGCATAGAATCCATTGGCATCGCTATCCTGCTCTGGACTCTTGTTGTCGTGCGGCGGGAAATTCGGAACCGCTGGAAGTGTTACTTTTGTACCCGGAATGCGGCCGTTATCTCTATTCCGCTGTGTATCCGCATAATACAGTGTAACTTTGGCTCCTTCAATTTTCCTGCCCGTGCTCGCGTCTCCTGTGGTTTCATCATAGACCGTACCGTAAGGATCAACTAATTCTTCAGAGATATTCAGCTCTCCGTCAGCCTTCACGTCAAGTTTCGTCACTTTGAGGAGCAGCTCCTCACCAGTCTCCACTTGATAACGAACTTCCATGGTGTACTTCTGTTCGCTTAATCCTTCCACTGAGAAAGTTCCGTTCGGAGCCATTGGAAAAGCCTTAGGGCGACCATTCTCCGTAATATATTTACCGTCTCTGTCCTTCAGGTAGATATACATATGGCTGGTATACGAGTTGTTAAATAACTCTGTTGTTCCATCCATTTGTTTGAGCAGAATGATACCTACAGCCGTAATATCCGCTGGAACGATCTCCTCTATAACACTGCTGTTCACATTCGCTTTTTGTGTAAACTTGACAGGTACATCTTTCCCGCCTACCCGATACAACTTCGTATAAGTGATTGTGTAGTCCGTATCGGCTGCGGCTGGGACAGCATATTCACCCTTCTCATTCGTCTTAATCTGAAGCTCTTCTCTTGTCTTCAGATCGGTCACTGTGATGGATGCATTCGGAATGACTTCCCCTGTATTGTTATCACGCAGTACACCTTCCAGATAAGGGCGAGTATTCTTAAATTTAGCTTCAGCCGCTTTTTTCTCTGGAATCACACCCGTGCGAATAAAACTTTCCGGGTCCGTCACGTAGCCATCTTTCGTATAATCGTCTTGGATTACCTTATACTCCAGAGATGTCGGCAGTCCCTGCACAACAAGTGTCTGGCTATCTGTAAGCTCGAAGCTATCGCCGTTCTTGATCATGCCCTTGCTGCCATCTGACTTCTCATAGACGTAGGACTCATCTGATCCCTCACCTGTGAAGGTGACTGTGTACTTAAACAGCTTGCTCTTATCTTCGTCTTTGCCTTTCACTGTGTTGCTGATGAGTAGTCCGCCCTTCAAGACGCGCACGTTCGTGAATGGAGCTTCTTCATCTATGCCCTTCATCACTTCGGTATAATACCGTCCCTCAGGAGTAGTCATGTATTCATCGGTTGTGTAATCTTTTTGGCTAACTGTGTATTTCAGGTTCTTAGGCAGATCTGAAATATCCAGTGTCTCTCCGTCCTTGAGGCGGAAGGTGTCGCCAGACTTGATCTTACCTGTACTATCATCCGACTTCGTGTAGGAGTAACTTTCATCTTTGCCTGTATCCTCAAAGCGAATGGTGTACTCAAATTCCTTCGTCTTATCGCCACCGCTGCCCATGACCGTATTACTGATGGTCAATTTATTAACGATTCGCTCGTTGATAAAGTCTGCTTTATGATCACCTTTGTTCACTATGGAGCCGGACAGCACTCTCGTATCCGGTGCAGTTGTATAGCCTTCAACGGTTGTATAATCGTTCTCGGTTACGGTATAGCCCAGATTCGCAGGCAGAGCAGGAAGCACTACAGATTCCCCGTGCTTGAGGGTGATCTCGTCTCCATTTTTGAGCGTTCCAGACGTATTATCCGATTTTTTATAAACATACTCTCCGTCCTTACCTTCACTAGCGAAGGTCACGGTGTATACAAACTCTTTGTTTGGATCACTGCCGCTGCCTTCTACCTTATTGGTAATGGTCAGCTTGCCTTGGGCAGGAGTAGGCACAATCAGCGGTTGATCCGAGGTTACTTTTACACCGTCTACCCAGAGAGGTTTCCCCGGTGTATTTCCTACATAGACTTGATAAATCTTTGTCGTAGGCAGCCAAGTACTTAAGTCAATGTACGTTTCCTTCAGCTCATAGTAGCCTGGGTCAGGGAATAGCAGATTAAGTTTCCCTTCACTATCGGTTTTCCTTTGGGCAACTGTAGTTCCGTCGTCTTTTTTATAAAGTGTAAATTCTACATCTTTAAGCGGATTTCCATTCGGATCTACTTTTCTCAGAGGCAGTATAGCATTCGAACTTGAACTACCTGCTACGTCCGAACTGTCCAATGTACTTTCGCTTCTGGCACTGACAGCACTCAGACTGTCATCGCCCACCAGTTTTACCTCGTTGCCCATTTTGTCTCCAGCTTTTGCTGTAGAAGGATCAACTTCTGTCTGGTACACAAACTGATAAAATTTATTAGGGTCTTTCATTAAGAATTTCAGAACCGTAGTTCTTCCTGCGCCTGGTGCAGCTTCTACTTGAACTTCAGCATTCGGGTCGCTCAGGTCAATTGCAGTGTCCTCTCGTTCCAGAGTACCACTAGCTGTTAGCTTAGCAGGATAGACTGCCATACTAGGTGATGTCAACACAAGCTTTCCGTTAACTTCATAACGCAGGTTCATGCCTGCACCCAGGGTATCCTCCAGATAAACGCCCTGCTTCATGTTAAATGGCGGAGTATAGTTTACTGTCCATTCCAACACACCTGGAACAGGTTTAGTTACCGACTTGCCCAAAGTCTGGATCGGTACGATTATCTTACGCTTTTCAGAGACAATCTTTTCTACTCCACCCCAAGACATATGGAGGTCAGCTTTGTTATATACCACCTGCTTGTCCGTGCCATTGGTCGTGTATTCGTCCAAATATACCTCTAGAGCTGCGTTAGAAGGTCTTGCCTTCACCAAGATAACATAAGGACCTTCCAATTTAGAGAAAGTGAACGTTCCTACGCTGCCATTATGGGTGAAAGAGCTTACGACATGAGCATCAGTGCCTGGTTCAATAATGGTTTTGGCATCGTTTCTCGTACCGTAATCTAAACCCGCACCATTGTCGGAAAGTCCTTTCCAAAGCTCATAATCTTTACCTTCAGAAAATGGGACGAACTCCCACCCTTCAGGCAGTGTGTCCACCAGTTTGATGCTGCTAATGACTCGATTACCGCCGTCCTTAGCCATTTCTTCTGTGTTATATCCAGGCATATTTACCCCTAAACGGAAGGTGACCGTCTTGGTTGCCCGATCATAAGCAGAAATCGTCCATGCTTCATTGTTATCGTTTCTAATGTAACTATGAACATTGTTCGGGTTCACATTTTCGAATGTACCATCTGCTTTCATTGGCTTTGATGCAAAGAGCATATCCTTGTTCAGCATACGCAGATGAAGGTTAGCGCTCTTTTCCGCTTGTCTTACGGTATCGCCATCAATGAGCAAAGCGCGATTCGAACTTGTTTTTCCATCGTTGATATCCTGTCTAAAAAGGATGTCCGGGTTGGTCTCCAGTGCACGGAAACTGAAGGATGCAGAATTTTCCGTATACCCAGTCACCTTAATCAAATCGGCCACCACTTTACCGTCCACCGTTAAAGGAATTGACTTCATCGTCAGATTGTCTGCACTCGTCTTCAGCGTTCCTGCCTTATACTGCTTCCAAAGCTGCGCGGAAGTTACATTTGCTTTGATTTTCGCGATGGTTTCTGCACTCACTTCACCAGTTACATCTACGGCGTTGTCCAAGACTTCCATATTACCGCCATGTACCAGGACATCGTATACCGCCGCATTCGGCAGAGCATATTGTGGAGCAAGGTTAACCGTCCACGTAATGCTGCCTTGGTTGTAATCCTCTATGGAAACAGCACCTGATTTGGTGAAATCATGTGCACCGATGCTGACGATGGCCTCGTCCGTTACTGCTTCAGGCCATTTCCCCGCCTTCACATCGTTGTTCTGTATACCAGCCGGTGTATCCAAATTCCAGTTGGCACGAGGGACAATTTTGAAGTTGGAACCACTTATTACTTTGCTTTTAATAAATAAATCCACTTTACCGTTAATATCTCCAAAAGAATACACGCCGTTTGCATCTGGTGTAATGGATGATAATCCAGATTCAGCGCCATCCTCTTGCCATTCAGCCGATACATAATTCAGCCCGTCAGGTAATACATTGGTAATCGTAAAGTCCTTCAAGCCATTTTTGTTATATTGGTTAACTGTGACCTTCCAGGTAATGATATCACTCGCATGATCGTAAGAGGCACTGGATTGAATCCAGTCGGGAGCAAAGGACATCTCCAGCCCGGCCTGCACCAACATGCTATCCTCTTGTCTCAGTTCTACCTTACCATTCATATCCCGGTGGCTGCGCCCCAGATTGCTTGGCGGATTCCGATACTCGTAATAATACGATTCTTTTGGAATCCAGGTTTTATATTCCACTTTTGGTTCCGGACCTGTTCCAGATGGAAAAATGTAAGTCAGCGAGCCATCTGCTCCAATGACCGGGGTTACACTTTGATTATTAACTTTGAATGAACCCTCCATGTAAATTCCTTTAACATTTCCTGGTTTGGAATTATATGCTGAGGGATTCGTATAAAACGTCTTTCCGTCTAACGGCAATTTGATCGTTTTATCAAACCGGTCAGACGCGGATACGGTTGACTGCCAAGTAATCGCGCCTTCAACGAATTGAGCCGGTTCAATGCCGCGATAACTATACTGATCCCATCTGATCATTCCAGGCGAGGTTAACGTGATACCGTACTCTGCTGTAACATCTGGATTCTCCAGCTGATATGTACTACCGAAGATGTTGACAGGCTTTTTCTCGCCATAATCCAATCCCGTTACATCTGCATCAGCTGTCGTTTCGAAACTGAATGTAATACCTCGTCCTACACCATTGAAAAAATTATCCTCACCGTCAAAGACAACTCGAATGCTATTAGGATTAAAATAGGCAGTACCTAACTGTTTGGTGCCTGAGTCGGTCTGTGCATTCAACGTTTTGGTAGCTGTTGGAAGCACTACTTCCTTGAAATAATCTTCTCTTTTCAGCTCAATCCAGTCACCCTTTTGAATGTATTTCTCAGGATCTGCATCTGTTGGATAGGCATCATCCCCATTGACAGGCAGCTTGAGTCCTTCCGATTTGAGCGTAAATGGCTGTCGCCCCTTAATAATACCGTTCGGATCAACAACAGCATTCCCCTGCATCACTACCAGCGGAAAGGATGAATTAGATCCCATAAATACTGCTGTTTTATCCATTGGGACAGCCGCCACCATTTGGGATCTATTGGGTGCATCCTGTGCTTCCTCAGATACTGAGGACGGTTTGTCCACAATCGGCGAGTCAGGCTCGCTAACCGCTTCCTCGGATGGTTCGTCCACAATCGGCGAGTCAGGCTCGCTAACCGCTTCTACTTCAGTATCATTAGGCGCACTCTCTGCATATGCAGCAGTGGAGAACATCACTGTCTGCAAAACAAGCATTATTGCCAGAAATAAGGACAATAACGGTTTACCTACATTGCGTCTTTGCTTCAATACGAGAACCTCCTCCTTTTTAAAATATTTGGCGGAACCCAGAGACTTTTGCTCTCCCTCTACCCGCTCTTCTCCTTACAACAGGAAATTGATAAAAAATGACATCCCATTTGTAGGGCATACCTGTCCATTATAAATTAGAGGTCTAACCAAATTCTGACCACGGGTATATATGCCCTTTAGACATGATTCGTACTAAGCTGCGTCCATCAGCTATGTGCCGTAATTATAGTGTTAAAATATTGGTTACGAATCTTATATCAAAGAAAAAAGCGCCCTGCCTACTGATTTAACAATCAGTAAACAAAACGCAATTCATGGAGATACTATTTATTCAGGTATATACGGAAGATCCAGTGTCTTCGGAACGTTGATTACATGCTTTTCCGTATACGTGCGGATCCCTTCCGCACCATATTCACGGCCAATACCCGATTGCTTGAAGCCGCCAAAAGGGAACCGAACATCAAGCCCCTGCACAGCAGCTGTATTGATCATCGTTGTTCCAGCTTCGAGCTCACGGGCCAGAGAGATGGCATCCTCTTCTTTTCCCCATACAGAACTCGTAAGCCCATAAATACTTTCATTGTGCAGTTTAATGACCTGCTCTTCATCGTCAAAGGGCAGAATCGGAACGGTAGGACCAAACTGTTCCTCCATGACAATCGGATCATGAACATCGCAATCCAAAACAAGTGTTGGCTGCAGGTAGTATCCTTGTTCAAACCGCTGCTGATCAAGAATTTGGCCGAGAGGGATGACCTTGGCCCCGCGCTTTTGCGCATCTTCAACCAAACTTTGCACATAATCTCTCTGCTTCAGGTTATTGACGGGACCTACCGTCGTATTTGGATCAAATGGATCACCAATTCGAATCCAACGATTGGCGGCTTCAATATATTTTTCCAGAAATTCATTATAAATCGAACGGTGTACATATACGCGTTTGGCAATCATACAGATTTGGCCTGTCGTCAAGAAGTTAGAGATGACAATCCGGCGCATAGCTCGCTCATCATGAACCTCAAAGCTTTCCAAGAAGATTGCCGCGTCATTCCCGCCAAGCTCCAGCGTCATATCCTTAATCGTTTCGGAAGCGGCTTTGATTATATGCTTCGCTGTTGCGGTTCCACCTGTAAAGGCGATTTTTGTCACTAGAGGATGACTCGTCAGTTCAACGCCCACATCGGCATCGCCGTATACAACATTGATTACACCAGCCGGGAACTCACTCGCAATGATCTCTGCCACCTTCGCCGCCGCTAGTGGTGCATATGGACTCGGTTTAAGCACAATCGTATTGCCCGCAAGTAAAGCTGGCGCGATCTTGATCGTAGATAGAGCAATAGGATAGTTCCATGGACTAATCGCTGCCACCACACCAATTGGATCATAGGATACAATGGTTTTACCATGGTCATGCTCATGGATCTCTTCCGCCAGAACGGAAGCAGCTTCATTACAAGCAAACTCCATCCACATCAGCGAAACAAATATTTCACCATGTGCATCATACAGCGGTTTACCATGCTCTCTGGACAGCAAATTCACAATTTCATTCTCTGCTGCTTTAATTTTCTCTATCGCCTTGCGCATCCGAATAATGCGTTCATCAATGGAGGTCTTTTTCCATGTTTTAAAAGCAGCTGACGCTGCTTCGATGGCGGTGACCGCTTGTTCTTTCGTAGTGACAGGAAAATAACCTACGATTTCAGCAGGGTTGGCCGGATTCTCTTTTGCTAACTGCGAAAGGGATTTTACATGCTGACCGTTAATAAAGGCTTCAACTGTAACTGTCTCTTGATCTGCTTGAATCGTCATATGAAATTCCCTCCGTTAGGTCCATACTTCCTCTGCAATTTCCTTCACATAACGCAGTTTCCGCCATTGTTGTTCTTCTGTTAAAATATTGCCTTCTTCGGTGGAAGAAAAGCCGCATTGTGGGCTCAGACAAAGCTGATCAAGAGGAACATAGGCTGCCGCTTCTGCAATCCGGGCTTTGATCTGCTCTTTATTTTCTAACTCGCCGGTTTTCGATGTGATTAAACCAAGCACGATTTTCAAATCCGGTCGATTCACATATTTTAATGGCTCGAAACTACCTGAGCGCTCATCGTCAAATTCTAAAAATAAGCCATCTACGTTTAAGCCTCCAAATATAACCTCAGAAGCATAATCGTAACCACCCGTTGAGAAATAGTTGGATTTATAGTTACCCCGACAAATATGCATCGTCACAACTAAATCTGCCGGTTTATGAGCCAAAGTTTCATTAATCATGTGCTGCATCGTTTTCAACTCTTCCGCCGGCTCCAAACCTTTAGCGCGCAGTTTATCATGGCCAGCCTCTGAGAAGAGATCTGCCCAAGCTGTATCATCTAATTGCAGATAACGACAGCCCGCATCATAGAAGGCTTGAATGGCTTTTTGATAGGCTGCAATCGTATCCTGAAGAAATTGCTCCCGGTCCGTATAGCTGTTGGCGCCGTTTTCCAATCGATAAAGAAGCATATTCGGACTTGGAATGGTTTGTTTTGCGACAGCGTCACCTGCATGTTTTTTCACGAATTTAAAGTGCTCCACAAAGGGATGCGTAGAAAAATCGACCTTACCTACAACCCGAATTCCACCCTTGCGAGTCTGCATGTTATGGAACTGAGGTCCATCAATTTCCTCATACAGCTCTACGCCATCCAAGCCGCCCAGAAAATCAAAGTGCCACCAGCTTCTGCGGAACTCACCATCCGTAATAGCGAGTACGCCATTTTCTTTTTGTTTATCAATTAATCGAATAATCTCTTGATCTTCCACAGATCTTAGTTCCTCATATGTAATCGTGCCAGTTTTATATTGTTCACGTGCCTGACTCAAGTTCGCAGGACGTAGGAAGCTTCCAACGTGATCGTTACGAAATGGTATCATAGTAAAATCTCCTTCTAACTCTTTTAGTTTCCTGAGTATAGCATGATCAAAATGATCACCCGTAATATGAAAAAAGCATGACTGGTCATAGCTTTTAGCAATAACAAAAAGAGCTCAACAAGCAAAAAATCCACAACCTCATAGGGTAGTGGATATATAAGGTGGAGCGAAATGCTGTGGTCGTTTCGCAGCGACAGAATGCATCTCTAAGCAGATTATTGTTCATCAAAATAATCATCTCGCAAATCTAATTCTTTCAAACAATCTATGAATTTTTCTCTGAAATGAGGTTGGTTTTTATATTCAGGCCACACGGCCTTGTAATAAGGCAATAACTTTTCATGAGGAATAAGGCCCCAATATGAAATTGAATGTTTCAAAACTTCTTTTTGGTCGCTGCCCATCAACATCTGTTCCATTATTTCCCACTCTTCCGACTTGTTAGAACAATTTCGTGCAGCATAGATTGCAGCAGTTTGTATGTTCGGATCAGTGTGGCACAAGAAAGGTGCAAAGTTTTGAAGGGTAATTGCGCCCGAAGATTCCAAGACATACCCCACATGACGTAACGTTTCCGGATCTTGAACTCTGTCCAGGCTTTGCAGTATCACTTGTATAAACTCCGTTAATTCAGCAGATTTACCGTACCAGTTCAGAATGTTTAAAGCTTGTAAGAAATCTTCATTTCTTTCTGAATGCATCAGCTCAAGCAGGAGTTCTCTTCCTGCGTCAATAGAGGTTTTGCAGATTAACTGAATGGCTGTCGTGCGATCATGTTGACTTTGCTCTGCAGCGCTGATTAAGAATTCAATGGTGGGCTGCGTCACTTTCTTAAACTTAAACATTCCCTCAAGAGCTTTGATCTCCATTTCTCTATTCGCAGCGTTTTGATAAACCTGTATCAGCGCCTGTTCATCACCCGGCATTCGACTGCCAAACCAACTGATATCATAATCCAAAATGATTTCATCCAACCAGCGCTCATACCAGTCCAGAAAGTGTTCTTCGTAGACAAAGAAAAAGGGATGATCCGGATGAAAATCTGAAGTGTAAACGACCTTACCTCTATATGCCCCTTCAAGTATGAGATACATATCGTACTCGCAGCCTTGTGTGCCAATGCACAGCATGCCACCCAGCACCCGTTCACGGGCTGCTTCATATTCCAGGTCGGAGATGTCCTCATCCCGAATCAAAGGTTCTATAAGATGATTCCACTCCTCCTTTGTCATCTCGGGGTACAGAACACATTATGAATGGAGTGCATGACTAGCGGTATAGGAAGCTGCCTTCCCTATTGAATATAATCCGTAATAGGGTCCGGCCCCTCCATTACCCACTTTCGTTAAAAACTGCGCATAAGACTCCGGGAGTGTAACCTGATTCTCTACCTGCCACTGTGTTAGCTCTTTTTGTGTCAGCTTCCGATCGACCTTATACTGGTGTGAAGATGCTCCAAACACCAAAAAAGCCGTATCCTTCTGCATAGCTTTTTCGAGCTTGTATTTGATTCGATCCAGCTGCGTTTCTTTCTTCCGAAACAACATAATGAATTCCCCCAATTGGTTATCGCTGGCCTTCCTTCGTCTGCTTATCCAGTAATTTCAGCAGATGCGGAAATTGGTATTCCCCATACATACGCTGTATGTGCTGTGCAGCAGTTTCCAGCTCCATGCCGATAGAAGTGATATACAAAGGTTTAGTGCTTTTCCCCCGGTAAACCTCTTTGACAACAGCCTCATTATTGTGAAAGGCATTTTTTGCGACACCGATCACTGGAATTCTCTCAGAAAATTCTCTATATACAAAATGTCCAAGTCCAGGCCTTTTTTCGTTGTTTAAATATACATAGCCATCTACCACAATAGTATGTATTTCATTAATGTCGGTATTTTTCATGAGTTCACGTATGCACGGAAGTTCTCGTTTGTAGAAAGAGCCGGGTTCGTATTCGTGAGGGTTCCCCGTGTAAGAGGTGATGATATCGAGTGGTTCAGCATCTTCCCAATTTTGAAAAATAACCCCCACTGATTTTGCTCGATTTTCCTCATAATACACATCGACAGCAATGATCATAAATGTCGGTCACTTCCCTGTAATATTTTAAACTGCCGGTTAATTCCATTGTACCATATCGTATATTTTCAGCTGTAGACTCACCTTCTGAAGAGTAACTATCTCTTATTCCGTTGAATTACCTCAAGCACAATGAACCCAGCCAAACATAGAGATTACATTTACTCGACTTCCAGTTCTGCCTACGTAGTGTTAAACTTAAACGAGAATGGCCTATCTATCTTAATGGATGCCGTACAACCGAATGAAGGCAAAATATACTCATACATATGGAGAAAGGACCATCATGAATCGTTCTCTGAAGCAGCCGATGAGATCAATTTTAGTACCCGTGATTCCCGGTGGAATCATGACTATTCTTATATTTTATTTGGATTACTTTCCATTTGAACTTGTTGAGAAATTTCTACTGTTTGCAGCTTTCGTCATTGTACCTTTTGTCATCTTGCTTTTGAACTACGATAAAAAAAATAAACAGCAGCACATCCTGTATGCCGCTATGAAGTGGCTTCAGTATCCAGCAGCGCTTCTCACCCTATTTTCCGTCATGAGCAGTACGATGTGGGGATTAGAAAACACGGAGATACCGGGTATTCTCTCTCTTGGATGGCTGCTGTTTACACTGCTGCTTGGCACCTATGGTACGACCATTATTTTAATTTCCGAAAGAAATGCGGCAGAAATAGCCATTGGCGCAGGACTGGTCTATTTTTTTATCGGAGGCATCTGGTTTACCTTATATCAATATCAAGTCAATCTGTTCCAAGCCAATCCCGCAGCACACGCGTTGAGCTCAGTCCATTTTCATTTTTCATCTGCGATCGTTCCGATTTTTATAGGTGCACTGGGACGAATCATGACGAAGAAAAGCTGGTATCCCTGGGTTGTGGCCATCGATATTATCGGACCCCTATTGATTGCTTTCGGTATGATTTTCTCGAAGCCGATCGAGTACATTGGTGTCACTCTGTTCGCCTGTAATATTGTCATTTACACCACATATCTCTTTGCTTATTTGAGAAGGAACCCCCTGCACCGTAAGGCAGCCTTCTTTTTGGGTCTTTCCTGCACTGCCTTTTACACAGTCATCGTGCTTTCTATTCTCTATCCGTTACTCAAAAATATGTTTTCTATGACGATACTCGATTTCATCCCCATATACGGATCGCTGCATGCATTTGGTTTTGTCTTATGTGGACTGATTGGTTGGGTATACATGGTAGACTCTATTAAGAAAAAAGCTTAGTTGCGAGCATAGATGCATGACCTTTGTGAATATTACCTGTAATCCAAAAGGCTCCGTCCCATCCAATTCAAATTGAAACAAAAAGACACTGAAATGCTTCTCTTCAGTGTCTTTGGTATGGATACTTTTCTATTACTGTGATTAAAGCTGCTTGATAATCTCTTCCAACTCATCGACCAAGCCTTTTGCGCGTTCAAAGTCCGTATCTTTCAACGCCAACTCGATTTGCATTTCAACCGCTTTTTTCTTTTGTTCATTTTCCAAATAATCCTTGCTGAAATGTCTGGCATATATCATTTGTCTGAATTTGCGCATACTCATTTTTCTAATCGTCTTGTCGTTAATGATAAGTACATAATCCATACCGTTTACGACGGAATAGAAATCATGGGAAATCATGAGGATTGCGCCTGGATATTCCTCAATCGCTTTCTCCAGTGCGATCTGCGTATAGATGTCCAAATGGCTTGTCGGTTCGTCAAGGAGGAGCAGATCGGCATGACTCGCAGCAGCTTTAGCCAATTGGAGCATATTTTTTTCGCCACCGGACAGCGATGCGATCTTCTGATCCAGAATTTCACCTTCAAAACCGTAGTTTACAAGATAGGCTCTGATCTCATCATACGTTTCAAACCCGGCATCAATGAATTCATGGAGGATCGTATTCGTATCTTTGAGTGTCTCGCCCTGCAGCTGCGATAAATAAGCCGCCTTGAGATTATCATTGATTTCGATGGAATCCTGATTGTTTTTAAAGATATCCCGGAGCAGTGTCGTTTTTCCGGTACCATTTGGGCCGATGATGGCCACTTTATCTGTCGATTGGATCTCGAAGCTTACATCTTTCAAAAGCAGCTCGTCAAAGGAAACACTATAGTCACTGACCTTGACAGCCATGCTGTCTTCGACTTTATGATCCAGATCAAATCGGATATTCGGCTGCTTAATATCGACAAACGGTGCTTTGATTCTGCGCGCTTCCAATCGTTCTTGAAATTTCACCCTCGCTTTTAACGCTCTACCTCTGGAAGCTTCTGAGTTAATCGTTGCAATCGCTCTGAGATTTTCGATGACACCATCGTACCTCTCGATCTCCTCCGCTTCAGCAACCGCGATCTCCTGCAGCTCTATTTTAGTCTGCAGCAAGGAGAAATTGTACTCGATATATCGTCCGTCAAACTCCTGAAGTTCCAAGTTTTCGAGGTGAATGATTTTGTTGAAACAATGATTCAAAAGATAGCGATTATGCGTAACGACCAGCAGCATTCCTTTGTGGGAGTTAATCAATTGTTTAAGCGCATTGAGATTTTCGAAGTCTAAAAATACATCCGGTTCGTCCATAATCATCAGATCCGGACTACGGAGCATTTCCTTCATTACTTGAATAAGCTTGAATTCCCCGCCGCTCAAGGAAGATACGCCAACGTCTTTTAGCTTCAGAAGGTTGGCCAGATTCAGCTGCTTATGGATCGTACTTTCATAATCATCGCCACCCATTGCATCTAATGTGTCCAGCGCTAATTGAACCTTTTCCAGCAGCGAATCCATATCCGGCGCAGTTCCCATCTCCGCATACATGGCTGTGATTTCATCCTGGATCTTGATAAAATCCTCCGCGATATATTCAAAAACAGTCATCTCTGCCGTGGGGTCTACCTGCGAGAACTGACTCACATATCCGATTCTATACTCAGGGTCAATCTCCAGTTTCCCCTCGAACAGATGTCTTTCCGGGTCCATCAGGATTTCGATCAGCGTACTTTTACCACTACCGCTTGTTCCGATAAAGGCGCAGTGTTGGCCTTCTTCAAGCGTAAATGAAATATTTTTGTAGAGTTCTTTTTGCGGAAACGAGAAGGATAGTTGTTCAACTTTGATCATGGTGTTACCTTTCTTGGTATCTGAATTAGTAATTATGGTTGGAGGTACTGCAGATTGTAAGTTTGAGGTTGTCGATTCTCAGCGTAACACTGATTGAGGGTGAGTACAATTGGTTTGTATTTCTAAGCTTACGTTGAAGTTTGGCTCCTTAGAGCAGAACAAGTCAGGGCCATCCTATGTTGGATGACCCTGACTCAATGTCTTTATTAAAGTTTTGTATACATTATCGCAAAAAATCCATTTCAATATAGGGAGCGTTATTTAACAAATTTCCATAGTAGAAGCGTCGGGCCTGCTCAAACCATTCGCTCCAATCAGGAGCGTTAAAGTCTCTGCTTCTATACAGCGCAGCTAGAACTCTAGCCTGCCTTAGATTGATAAAAAGTGGTATTTGGCTCAACTGATCTTGACTGATCGTATTTTCTTTAGTGTAGCCGTTTAAGAAGCTGCCGTAGTAGCGTTTGGCGATCTCCTTCCTGACATCTTCTGACACAACCCACGGAATAGGGATTTCATAAAATAATGGTGCAGCAATATCAGAAACAAACCAACTGTACTCGACTTCGTCGTAGTCAATAATAAAGGCTTCATCTTCATCGTTAAGATAATTGCCAGGACTGATATCCCCATGAATAAGACCGTACGTATCCTTTTCCTTCGGTAGAGCGCTGACTTCAGTAATTATAAGATCAAAGTTGGGATGTAATTCCAGCGGGCAATACTTCTTAAATGAAGCTAGTAGGGTATTATCATTCCATTCAAAACGTGGAATCTGAGGCGAATAATTACGTGAAAGCTTATGTATCTTTCCAACCATTTGTCCAATATTCTCATAAAATGTACTGCTCTCTTCCGCTATAACTGCACTTCTGCCGGGCGCTTTCTCAAAAGCAGCTGCAGTAAAGGACTCGTCAATGATATGAATGAAATCCCCTGATAAAGACTGAATGGGCCTCGCTGCTTTCATCCCATGATCCGCCAGAAACATGACAAAATCCAGTTCTGCTCTTGTTAATGATTCATTCCGATGTGTGATATGCGTGATTCTTAAAATAACCTCTCGATCTCCGATTACCCCGGAATAAACGAAGTTCTGAAACCCGTTTAACTCGATAATGGAATCTTCGCGTATCCCAAAACATTGTGCGGACTGTCTCATTATATCTTGTGTGAACAGTTGTTTAATCTTTTTATCCATACAATCTCTCCTCTTTGCTGTTATGGTAACAACAGATGTCGATAGAAAATATACCGAGTTTGATTCATAATCAAGTTTTACGCAAAATGTCGGATCGAAAGCCGCTTAACAGGCTGCTGAAACCATGTTGCTGAGTACTTGTTCATAAAACATCCTTCTTCCTGTCTCTCCCATTGTATTTATTTTCTAGTATAATAGCTTAAACCAACAATAATCTTATAATGATCCTGCCTTCAGCTTGTAAGGAACGCTTACGAGCTATCTAAGGTGGGAAGAAGGAGAGTTATTATGGAATATCATGTATCCGTACATGGAAATGATCAACAAAAAGGAACAGCGGATCAACCCCTTCGTACCATATCACGCGCTGCGGCTCATGCCATGGCTGGTGATACAGTTATCGTTCATGCGGGAGTATACAGGGAATGGGTTAACCCGGCGAACGGAGGAACGGCAGAGCATAGAATCATCTATCGATCTGCTGGAGACGGCGAAGTCGTCATTACAGGAGCTGAACGGATTACCAGTTGGGCATCCGAAGGAGACGATGTTTGGAGCACAGAGGTGCTCAATTCCATCTTTTCCGTTCGTAACCCCTTTGAGGTAGAGCTCAGTGGAGACTGGTTGTTCGACGGGCCTTTTCCGATTCATCTGGGTGATGTCTATTTGGATGGTAAGTCCTTGTATGAATGCGATAGTATTGAGAGCGTTAACAAGCCTGAAGTCTGGCCTGAAGCCAAATATCCCAAGGACTCACTGTTAAAGTGGTATGCCGAAGTGGGCTCTACCACAACCAAAATCTGGGCGAATTTTGGCGGGAAAGATCCTCGTAAGGAGAATGTAGAAATTAATGTGCGTCCATACTGCTTCTGGCCTGAGAGACCAGGACTTAACTATATAACTGTAAGCGGATTCACACTTCGCCAAGCTTCTCCTCAATGGGCACCGCCTACGGACTACCAGGAAGGTTTGATTGGGCCTCACTGGAGCAAGGGCTGGATTATTGAAAACAATATAATCAGTGAATCCAAATGCGTTGGTATTAGTCTAGGTACCGAGATTGGCACAGGTCACACCAACGCTTTGGAAAAGCGGAGTAAAGGCGGGACTCAACGGGAGCAGGAAGTTATTTTACGAGCATTACGCTCCGGCTGGCATAAGGATAACGTCGGCAGTCACATCGTTCGTGGTAATGTGATTCATGATTGTGAACAGGCAGGTATTGTCGGTCATATGGGAGCTGCATTCAGCCGCATTTATCAGAACCGGATTTATAATATTCACCATAAACGGCTCAGACACGGTGCCGAAGTCGCGGGAATTAAACTGCATGCTGCACTAGATACTCAAATTAACGAGAATATCGTCTACAGCTGTTACCGTGCGCTTTGGCTTGACTGGCAGGCACAGGGCACTCGGATCAGCCGCAATGTATTCTTTGACAACATGTCTGAAGACCTCTTCGTTGAGGTGTGCCATGGTCCGTATATGGTTGATCACAATCTATTTCTCTCTCCTATGAATTTCAGAAATATGGCCCAAGGCGGGGCATTTGCTCATAATTTATTTGCAGGCCGATTTGTCGTTCGTTCCGAGATTACGCGGATTACGCCGTATCACTTCCCTCACGAGACGGCTATGGCCGGATACTCCAACATTACCGGAGGTGATGACAGGTACTACAACAATATCTTTGTGGGTGATAACGAAGCCGACGCCGATAAGGAGCCTGTTCCTATTACCTTCTTTGAGCATCTTCCCCTTAAACCAAGGGATGAAGTTGGGGAGGACGGGAAGACGGTCATGGATGGTGTGCCGGACAATTCCATTTGTTATCTGCATGCTGTAGGACTTGGCGGCTATGACAAACATCCGAATGTGAAAGATAAGAGGTGGTGGGAATACACCAAAGAGGAGCTTAAGGAGCTTGGCGATGCTGCCAAAGATTTCTTTATAGGCAATGCCGTTCTACCGGTAGCTATGGGTGGCAATATATATCTCAACCATGCGGTTCCAAGTCGTCACGAATCGAATGCGGTAATCCATACACAGAAGGGCATAAACGTTGAGATTGATCCTGTGCTGGGTAAGGTGCAGATTCAGATTAATAATCCCGAGCTGCTTCAGGGCAATTCTGCGATGGTGATTACCACTGACCTGCTTGGAAAAACGTATCACGCCGATACGAAGTACGAGGAACCAGACAGCACTCCATATCAGTTTGACTCCGACTTTTTCGGAACAAAGAGACTCGATGCAGATATCACACCAGGTCCCTTTGAGTTAACCGAAGATGGTAAGGTTGAGTTTGAGATTTAATTTGTGATTGAGGGTCCAGTCACTTTAGGTGACTGGACCTTTATTCTGTGTAAAGCCTATATTCTGCTGTTTATACTCAAACGGCTCTTCACATGAATACATTTCATGAAAAAAACCTTTAAACGGGATATCGTCTTCAAAACATTTTATAAGATACGATAGTTCCTCATCACATACCAGTTCTTCACCAGCATTATGCATCACTTCGAATGAATCAATAATATTTTCCATCAGCGTTACTTTTATGAATAAGGGCAGCTGATCCAGAACTGAATCATCGATCTTGGTCTCTGATTTATAACCTGAAAGGATTGTCTCAAAATAATTATCCATGAACTCTTTGCGTTTAATGACATCTGGTTCAAATTGTATCCAGCCTACGCCATGTGTCCAAAGACCCGCCAAGTCATACATATACCAACCGAAGCATGAATTATCGAAGTCATATACAGTTATTTGTCCTGTATCAAAATCTATCGAATAATTGCCATCGTTGAAATCAAAATGAATCATACCGTAAGTCTCTTGGTTCCTGTCAAATTTGTTTAAGGTATCAAGAAGCTCTACCATCTTCTCCTTAAGCAGAGATAGGGAGCTGGGTATCATTTTATCGATATATTCACCATTGAATTTATCAAAAAAACTGTATCGACAATGGATAGGATGGTATCCTTTTGATATTTGGTGCAGTTTCCCCAAGGTCTTGCCACAGTTAAAATAATATTCGGTAATTGGAACTCCATCACGATACTGATAATTATTTTCTACAAGCATTTTCCCCTTAGCTTTTTCAAACAGGCAGACAAAAAAGCTGTGGTTATTGTAGGTGATCTCCTCCAGCAGATTCCCATTCCGGGAGCTGATTACATTTGAGACGCTTCCTCCATGCTCATGTAGATACCGGACAAATTCCAATTCGCCTTGGAAATCCTCTCGATTCCTGTCAGGTAGGAAAGCGATTCGAAGTATTTTAGCATCACTCCCCGCTTTCTCGCAGGTATATACGACATTCCGCCCTCCATCATGTGGTGGAATCAGCTGGATTTCATATCCTTCTAATTCGAACAACTCTGATACCGCTGTAAGTATGCAGGTATCTCCCATTGATACAACTTCGTTATAATTTATAACTATCTCTCCTTTTCGCGTATAAACATTTATTTATGAATACAAAAAGAGCATACCTCAATAGCGGCAAGCTCAATGAACTTTTTTGATCATTTTAAGTGTTATATACTTTGATGGGTGCAAACCATTCCATTTGGCAGTACTCCCCATCATATGCATCCATATCAATTTTTTCGAAGAAGAATTCGCTATCCAGAAGTTCGTATCTTCCGCTGTGCTCCTTGACAAGCCTATCAATAGCAGTATACAGCTCCTCTGCGCGCAGTTCACTAATCTCCTCGTAATGATGGTTCCCAATATAACGAAAGCCGACACACATAGACGCCCGAACTGTATCCCCTGTAAAGCCCTCAGGTATCCCGTTCAGATCCATGACACGCATAGACGGTAGATAGTACGTCCAACTAAGCGATGGATCAGGAGTTCTCGTTAGACCATAATAAATATTGGGTTCTGCCGGATTAGGAATAATATGCCTCCGGTTCCACCAAAACTGTTTGGCAGCTTCAGGTGCTTTAGTTGGAGCTTCAGCAATCTCAATCTGATATATTTGCCCCATTAAATGAAAGGATGGAATCATGACCATATCCGGCCCGTATACCAAATTCCCACTAACATTGTTCTTAGGAAACAAATGAAGAGGAGTTGTTACGTGAATATATTGACCAGAATCTCTACATTCACCAGGTGTAAGCCCATACTCACGTTTAAACGCACGTATGTAAGTTTGCTCATGTTCATAACCACACTCAATGGCAATGTCGAGGACCCGCTTCTTAGTTTGCATCAAATTCTCCAAGCTGACAGCCAGCTTCCTGGAGCGGATATAACTTTTCAGTGGTACGCCAAAAGCGAACTTGAAAAGTCGACGCAAATGTACATTGGAAATCGGGAGATCGTTTAGATAATCTGTCTCGCTTGCACTAGAAACGTTTTTTTCTATTCGAGATAGAAGCTCAGAAAGGAGTATGTATGGTTCTATAGCTTATGTCACTCTCCTAATATACCTTTGTTCCTAAAATTCTAAATTTGACATATTTTCTACTAGTAAAACTATACCACAGGGAGTAAATATTAAAAACTACATGGAATGATTCTTTGCATAGAACTAACTTCTAATATTAGTTCCTTGTATCCCAAGCAGTATGGTTTCCCCCACACTTTTTCTAGAAATTCAGGCACTGTTACAACGGATAACACTGATTTTCCACAGTATATATTTATTTGCTTTAAGCAAACAAATAAGTTATATTTGTAATATGGAAAAAAAAGGAGACAACTCATTGACCTCAAGAAAAGAAGAGCTTCGAAAAGTAACTTACAGCACATTTAGTCTGGCTCAAGAATTTCGCAAAGTTCAGGAATTACGAAAGGATTACGACCGAACAAGCTTTGACATCCTTATCCTTATAGCGAGCCAAAAGCGAATGCGCCCGTCCGATATCGCTGCCGCTTTGCAATTAAACCCTTCTTCCATTACTAGAAGGATGCAGTTGCTCCTCCAGGAGGGACTTGTTTCGGCTGAAAACGATCCGTCCGATCAGCGTTCGAGCTTAATTACCCTCACTCTGACTGGAGAAAAAGCATTAGAGAGCTACTTTGTTAGAAGCGTCGACGCGAACGATAGGCTCCTGGAGAACTGGAGCGATGAAGAATTGAAGGTATTTGCGGCTATGCTATCGCGGTATTCCGAAGCTTTGAAGAGATGGCGAGTGAGTCTATACCCGGAAGATAAGGAAAGATAGTTCCATAGAGAAAGGAACATGATTGATGTCCAAAGTTCTGTTTATCAACGGTCCCGCTGAAGGTCATATCAATCCAACATTGGGATTGGTTCACGAGTTAATCCATCGAGGAGAGGAAGTAGTTTATCTCGCGCCTACGCCATTTCGTCGCAAAATCGAGCTTACGGGAGCTGAGTTCAGGGAGTTTAATAGCTTCTACGGGAAACCGGACCCGGGGGATCTTCCCGGATTTCTCGGAATGATGCGTTTTTTGCTTCGATCGGCTGACAAAGTGATTCATCAGGCAATGGAGCTAACCACTACAGAACGTTATGATTATGTTGTGCATGATGCATTTTTCGGTTGGGGGGCGCTCATCGCTCACCTGCTCAAAGCGACATCCATCAGCTCCATTTCTACCTTCGCTCCCGTAATCAACAGCAGCATGACGGGAAAAGACAAAAGTTCTACAGCACAGCTTGAGGAGATCAAGCAGGAGATGCTTAAGCTTTCAAGTCGTTATGGTTTTTCTGTATCCAGGATTCAAGACATCATGTTCAACAAAGGCATCATGAATCTTGTATATACTAGCGAATATTTTCAGCCCCACAGACACTTATTTGATGAAACGTATCATTTCGTAGGTCCTTCCATCGCCGATCGTGAGGATGCCCCCGATTTTACATGGTCACAGCTGGAAGGAGCTAAGAGCATTTATATTTCTTTAGGCACGATCTCTAATGACGACAGGAGCTTCTACGAGGATTGTTTCAAGGCATTTGCAGAGATGCCGTATCGATTTGTTATGTCAATAGGAAATAAAATCAGCGAATCCACTCTAACCGGTATACCGTCAAATTTTATCCTCCAACCTTACACTTCCCAACTGGAGATTTTAAAAAGGGCCGATCTCTTTATCACTCATGGAGGAATGAATAGTGTAAGCGAGGCATTGTACCATGATGTTCCGCTCATAGTGATTCCGCAATCAGCCGACCAGCCAATCGTCGCCTCCAGGTTGGAAGAATTGGGCTGCGGCATTAAGATGAGTCGCCAGCAAGCAACCCCAGAAGCCTTGCGAAGTACCGTTAATCGCGTTATCTCGAACAACGCGTATAAAAGAAATTGTTCTATTGTTGGGGAGACACTCCGAAATGCGGGCGGATATAAGAGAGCTGCAGATCTTATTATGGCAATGACAAAGAAGCGCTAACTACCGAGCCGTCTGCATGAGCAGGTTTGAAGCTTCATCTCCGAGACGTTCGAACATGTTCCCCAATAACAAAGGTTGCCCACAATGCTGCGGGAAGTGTTTTTTGTCTGGAAAGCATGATAGGTCCTCCCATTTCCTCACACACCGATGACAAGACTTAACTTCTTTGGCAAATAAACAACCGTATGTAACACGCCAAAGCACTCTTTATAGGATTTATAAATTAACAGGTTCATATCTGCACAACAGGCTGACAAGTCGGTGTCACCCAATTCAAACCTCATATCTAATTACTTCGCCTTCATTTATGGTACGGTTCTTCGCGCTGTCGGTAACAGCAAGTTTTCTTCAATAGCAGGAATATTATGTATTTCTATAGAAGGATCTAACTGACAGAAATGCTAATAGAAGGAGTGATTCATAACTTGAAAGGTACTTTGAATCGAGTTATTGCTTGTTTAAAGGGTGTATCAACAGGAGATGCGATAGGTAAACAAACTGAATCATTGAACTTCGAGGATATCAAGCAATGGTTCCCAGAAGGAATTAGCGATTTTCATGGTGAAATAGGCAGCATTATGCCCAGATATGAGGGAAAACATTACTTCTGGAAATTTGGTGAGACGACAGATGACACCGAACAGACTCTCTCCATTGCAAGAGTAATAGCTCTAGATGGCAAAATCACGCACTCCTCTGTAGGAAAAGAACTTATGCTCTGCAAAAAATCAAATCGTCCCACTCTGCTCCTGGGTAAATTTCAAAAAATCGGAAATCCATCAAGAGTGGCATTTGAAGGTGATGGATGTGGAGCAGCAATGCGTTCAGCACCAATTGGTGCCTTATTCTCTACCCAGAGGTTGAATGATCTCGTTTCAAGTGTTTTTGAAGCAAGTATTCCTACTCACGGAGGAAGAATTGCAATTTGTGGTGCTAGTGCAGTAGCTGCAGCGGTTTCGGCTGCAATTGACGAAAAGCTTCCGTCTGAGATAGTACAACACGCTGTTCAAGCAGCTAGAATAGCCGAAAAATATCGTCCTGAAACTACAGAAGAAAACATCGCTGACCTGATTTTACGTGTATATGAAGATCTATCAAGCCTAGAGACCTTATCATTAGAGTATATAAAAGAAAAATACATGCCTTGGAAAACTCCAAACATCGTTGCTTTAGCAATAACTTTCGCAGTTCTCACTCAGTCAGCCGAGAAAACAACTTTACTAGCTGCGAATCTTGGTGGTGATACAGATTCAGTAGCTTCAATGGGAGCTGCAATTGCAGGAGCTCTTTCGCCACAAACTGTAAATGAAAGATGGTATCAAGCAGTAGTTCAAGTCAATGGTAATGAACTTCTTCAATTAGCACCAAAGATTGCTCAACTTCGTTTATAATTTTTTTTCTAAGAACCGCATTTACAGTTTCTTCAATTTTATATTATTTATCAGCTTATACGACGGACCCCTGTAAAAACAGGGGTCCATTTTGATTTTCAGGAGTGTAAGAATGAGAATCGTTAAGAAACATCAGGACTGGACTTTAAAGTTTTACGCCGGTTCCGAGCACTTCCAGCCGTGTTCCTCGATCATATCGAGGGCTGCTTTCAACAACTTAGTAACGAACTAGAGGATAAAGATAGGAGCGGAGTTTTGCTTGGGCAGCCACGACTGAATCTTCGTTCTCAAAGCGGGAGACAACTCATATATACAAATCCATGTCCTGCAAGGAAATTCGGTAAAAACTTTCGCTGTTACTTGTGGTACGGCTCTCCTCGATTGATCTTCACCGCGCGATAAATCTGCTCTACCAACACCAGCCGCATTAGCTGATGCGGCAGGGTCATGCGCCCGAAGCTCAAGCGCTGCTTAGCACGGCGCAGCACCTCATCGGAGAGCCCATGGCTTCCTCCGATGACAAACACGACATGGCTCGTCCCATACGTACCGAGCTTGTTGATCTACAGAACTGAACATCCAATGCAAAAAACGCAACAACATTCGCCCCGTCCAACCTCCATGATTCGATAATGCAATCAATGCAGTCACGAATTCTCTTTCCAATATTCGAGTAAGAAATCACTATAATTTTTGAAATTCGAATAGTAATAACTATCATTTACTTCTCTTTTACCTATTACTGAAGTATCTTCAGATTTACATTGAGGACAAACTATATTTATGTTGTTATTAATAAAGAAGTCTGCACTCACCTCATTAATTAACAACTCTCTCAAACATTTATTACATTTTATTTCATAAGCAATGAATATTTTGTTTTCATTTTCCTTAAGATTAGGAATGTCATTATAAAAAACAATTTCAATTAATGTATTAATCGCATCTTTTATTGCATAAATATTTTTTTCCATTATTATGTTAATTCCATCAAAATCAAACCAACCATTGGGATTGACACTTACTGCATTACCAGGGAACAACTCATTTGGAGCAAGTGAGAACTTGGCAGTCAGTGGGCGTCTATGTACAATTTCATTTCTTATTTGTACGACAGTTTTAATCTCTTCAGAATTATAGATATCAAATAATTTTTGAATGTTTTCCTTCTTTGAATATTTCTTTTTTACTGACTTTAACAAACTATTGCTTTTGTTTTTTGTAGAAATATTGAAAAGTTTATATCTCCTCTTCAACTCAACCTCGACATCTTTTTTTAATTCCATATCTATTGGCTTTGCGACAACCTTATACCCTTTCCCACTTGGAACAAATTGAATTTGATGACAACCATTTTCTATTAATTGTTCTCGAACATCATTCCCGACAATTAACTCAGTTTGGAGTAACTCATTCACAATTATAAACAAGTACTCCCATATAGAGCTCATTCTTAATATAGCACTCTCAAGAAAAAAAGAATTAACTCGACGATCAATAGAACTAGTTTCCAAATGTACTACTGATTGAGCTACTGATACACATAAATCATTATTATAATAATACTTTAACTCATCTATAAGTGGCACTAAATAAAGTTCTATTCCTAAATCAGAAGCAATTTTATCTTGTTTAGCATCAACTTCAAATTCGCTTCGGTACTGTGAAACTTTTTCACTAACTTTGTTAAGGACTTCCTTGTTCAATTGAAAGTTTTCAACTGAATAATATTTATGTGTATTTTCTATTTTCTTTGATTTTTTTTCACTGAATTTAAACATAACAATCACTTCTTTCAGTTAATTTAATTTTTCTTTAAGATGATGACAGAGTGTTCAATGCCCCTAATCCTTAAAGAAATCAATAGGAAAAAGGTCGAATTTGTAATTTTTATCGGTTAAGCACATCGTCTTTTATAATCTGTTAAACCGAAACAAATCCTCCTTTACACAGATGTTATTTTCACTTCTTCGGATACTGCCGGTGTCTTTTCGACTAACCTACAAAGAAACAATCAAAAAATCATGATTTCTGCTGATGTCTGGAGCCAAGTGAAAAAACTAATATATACATTATCGCGGAACTCTCTAATTAGGAACAGGGTGAATGTATGGCGATTTATTATTTCCTGACCTGGAGGCCAGTAGTCTCTCCTTACTAGTTCTGCTCAATAGAAAAAACCCGTATCAGTTGATACAGGTTTAGGTCACCTATCGACAACAAATTCAATAGCGCTCTCCAACCAAAAGTAGTTACTGATCAAAGTCTCTAATAACATCCACACTAAAAATTTTCGCCGTTACTTGTGATACGGTTCTCCTCGATTGATCTTCACCGCGCGATAAATCTGCTCTACCAACACCAGCCGCATTAGCTGATGCGGCAGGGTCATGCGCCCGAAGCTCAAGCGCTGCTTAGCACGGCGCAGCACCTCATCGGAGAGCCCATGGCTTCCTCCGATGACAAACACGACATGGCTCGTCCCATACGTGCCGAGCTTGTCGATCTCCACAGCCAGCTCCTCGGAACTCCAGAGCTGACCATCCAGTGCGAGCGCAACGACATGCGCCTCGCTCTTCACATGCGCGAGAATGCGTTCGCCCTCGCGCTCTTTTACCGCCCGAACCTCAGCTTCGCTCAGGGTATCGGGCGCTTTCTCGTCTGCGACCTCGATCATCTGAAACTTGATGTACGGGGCGAGCCGCTTGGCATATTCCTGAATGCCCAGTGTTAAATATTTTTCCTTCAATTTGCCTACGCCTATAATTTGAATCAACATCTGATCATTCCTCCTGAATCGTCGTCACTGCTTAAAACCTATCTAAAAACCAGATGCGTCCAGCGCATCGTTTCCAGACATAATTCATTCAAAACTCTAGCGATCACCACAAACCTTATTCAGTCCGAATTGCCCAATTTTAGGATCTAACGATTACAGCAGACGCTATTTCCCCCAAACCATGCATTTTTCGCCCTGTTTGAAGCAATTTTATCAAAATAAGCTCTCTACGGATCGTTAGAATTTCAACCAAGCTCATTTCCCCCAAATAAGGCTTCTCATGATCGTTACAATTTCACCTGCCAACCACGTCCTTAATTACCGCCCGATGTCCTGCCCGTTCTGCCTTGACCGCTCGTCAGCACAGACTCCCTCAGCCGCTCGCTCCCTACAAATGCAAAAAGAGCGCTCAACACGCTCTCTCTGCTTCTTGCTGTGATGTTCATACCGGATCGAACCAAGTCTATAGCCAGAGGCAGTACCGCTCTGCTGCGCCATGACAACAACATCCCACAGCATTGGTCAGCACCCCTGGCAGCCTGCTCTACAGTACGCTAAACGACAAGGAATTCCGCGTGCTGATCGCATTCAGCGCATTTGGCAGGCGGGTCCCAGTCGGCAAATTCCGTCTCCTTCAAATCCACGATATCTGGAGCGTCCTCATATTCATCCACAAACATGTCGATGGCAATGTCCACGTGTTCTTTGCATACAACGTACATCCGTCAAGCATCCTTTCTGTCACCAGCTATGTTCCCGATTCACAGGCCGCTTATCCTACAGGATAGCCACTTCTCAGTTCTATCACACCTGCCGCGGAAAAGAAACCCCCACATCACAGTTCTGTGCAAAAACTTGACGCTCTTATACCAAAAAGGCCTCTTCCTCGAGATGTACACATATATCTTTCTCATAAGATAAAAAAGGCACCCCTCAACGATACCCCATCAGGTACCAATTGCGGGAATGCCCTATTTTAACCTCAAGCGTACGTTCACACTTTTTGCTCTATCCCTAATCTTGTCCGTATATTTATCCTTACCCTTCGCTTCCGTCCTACTCCAATCCCGACTGCGCCTTCGTGAGCAGTTTCCCGCTTTGAAATGCAATCACTGCGTTGCCGCCGTTGCCCGCCGTGCCCTTATAGTTGTACACGACCATGTTCTCCGCTTCACTTAGCGCTTCACCTTCACCGCCTAGAATGTTGATAACCTCTTCCACGGTCATGCCAACCTCCAGCTTCTCATACTGGGCAAATGTAATCAGCACCCCGTCTCCTTTTCCAGCGGATCCGTTGTTTCCTCCAGCGACAGGCATCTGACCACCAGTCCCTTGTCCAGCAGCGCCAGCTGTCTCGAATTCATTCAGCTTTTTCTCAAGTGCAGCAATTTTCTGTGCCTGCTCATCACTTTTAATTCCCTGTTCGGTCAGCTTTTTCTCCAGCCCAGCGATCTTTTCCTGCAGTGCACTCGTATCTACGGAAGCAGCTGGTGTGCTCTCCGATCCACAAGCAGACAGCAGCATCATTGATAATGCCAAGCTTGTTCCTCCAAGTACCTTTTTCTTCAATAGATTCATCTCCGAATCCCTCCATTTTCAGATTAGCCGGCCTGCTCACACGTTAAACAGCTGTTATTTGCATCAACGACCTATGTAAACACATTGACATTAGTTTACCATACAGGCAAACAAATGTATCTGCGCCTTTAGCTCCAATGTCTTTCCCGAGTAGATGCAGTATGCGCTGATCCATAATTACCCTATCGTCATCTATTCCTGTTTGCGATGCCCTACACCTCAGCATTAAACGTTATGTACTCCAACGTCGAGCAGTGACCTTCTTTTTACTACATTCCATACCTCTCCCCCGATAAAAATGAACATAAAAAGAGTGGTCAGAAGTTCTGACCACTCTCTCTACTGCAGCCTACTCCAATGATCATCTTTATCATTATGACCATTAAACATAAAATATCATCGCTTTTCACTCTGCAATATGTCATCTCTGCACGAACAACCAGCTTCCATAACATGCGTCACCGCTTCGGTCACGAGCAGATTCCACAGCACGAATCATCATTTCATCAAGGAGCAGCGGCAGCGTTACCGCCTTCACCACTTACAGCCCCACAAGCCTTACTCCGGCTTATCTGTCAGCTTCACAGATACTTTCTCCGCTTTGCCATCCCGATAGAACGAGACCTCCAGTGTATCACCGATCTTTTTCTTATCGTATAGGAATTTTCGCAGGTCCAGCGTGGAGGTAATTTTTTGCCCATCGAATTCCGTAATGACATCATTCAGCTTCATGCCTGCCTCGGATGCCGGTCCGGAAGCCTCCAGCACAACCACACCACTATCGACATGAGATGGCAGCTTGAGGTCTTTGCGCTGATCATCATCCAGTGGAGCGTACGGATTACTCAGATCAACCGTGTACACGCCGAGATAAGGACGTGAGACTTTGCCGTCCAGCAGCAGGGAATCCACCGTTTTCATCACTTCGTTCATTGGAATGGCGAAGCCGAGACCTTCAACGCCTGTATCCGATATTTTCATCGTATTGATGCCTACGACTTTCCCGTTCAGATCAACCAGTGCTCCGCCGCTGTTGCCTTCGTTAATGGCCGCATCCGTCTGAATCACGTTCTGTTCCCAGTCGTACACACCGTCCTGGTTAATCGATACGGGCAGAATCCGATCCGTGTAACTAACGATGCCTGATGTCAGCGTACCACCGAGACCCAGCGGGTTACCAATGGCCAGCACCGTTTGGCCGCGCTGCAGCTTGCTGGAATCACCAATTTCCGCTGCAGCTCCCAGGCCTTTATCATCCGTTGAGAGTACCGCGATGTCACTCACCCGGTCCTTGCCCACCAATTTAGCTTTATGTGTTTCCCCGTCTACAGTCACAATCTCCAGGTCACTGGCGCCTTCCACGACGTGGTGATTGGTCATAATGTAGGCTTTGCCGTCTTCCTTTTTAAAAATAACCCCGGACCCCAGCGCGGAATCTTCCATCGACAGGCTGCTGCCTGTTTTATGATTCACGATGCTGACAACCGAAGGACGTACCTCTGCTGCTGCATTGATGATGCGATCGTATGGATCAACCACCTGTGCTGTCTGCGCAGTTCCACCACCTTGACCCGCTGCATTGGCCAGAGGAAGCTGAGCTGCAGGCTGGCTGATGAAGCTGAACAGCGTTACCGTTACGATCGAGCTAATTACCGAGCTGATCACAGCTACCTTGACGGTAGAACTGAGTTCCGAGCGTGACCTGCGTGGATTGCTCCAGCGATCACGTGCGCGTCTTCCGCCTCCCGGGCGGATGATCTGAAGTTTGCCTTTCTGTTCAGGTTCGGCGCGTCTTGATACCTTGGTTGAATAAAAATCGTCTCCAAACAATCCCATCGTGATCCTCTCCCCTTCGTTGTCACGCATCAAGACCCTGACTGCCGCCCAATTTATTCCATGGATGACCAGTGGAACTCCCTGTCGCCCATGACTTTTTTGCATTTTCACAAAATGGTCCTGCACATCGCCGCGTCCCGGAACAAAGCCGGGAGCAAACCTTTATATACAACAGAATGGCTCTCCATCCTGTATGCTCTATCAATCATGCTCTCGCATGCTGCGAGATTCGAGATTCCATTTCATACGCAAAAACAGCCAAAATCATAATACTCCTTATATACTAAACACTTTATATCCCAAAAAGTTGCATAATTACGTAAATAAACGTAAATTTTCACGATAACTCGCTCAACAATAAAGGTTCATACTATTTATCACCACAAAATGGGATGTGCTAAGCGCTATTCTTTTGAATTCATTAAACTTTTTCCATCCTGTTTCATGCCAAGTTCAAAGCAGTACAGCTGCCATTTCAGCATACACATCCTGCCCGTTAAATGTTAGCGGCAAAAAGAGGAATGTTTTCTACCCAGCCTGACTACAATAATAGTAAAAGAACAATTCAAAGCTTCATAGAAAAGAAGGAGGATTCCACAATGGAACGCACACGAACACTCACAGCTATGGACGAAGTTCACATGGCGGCCAAGCTGGCCGATCTCAAAGAAGAGCATTACCGCAACACACTAGCACTCAGCACCATCATTGAACTGCTTATCGATAAAGGCATCCTCACACGCGAGGAAGTGGAGCGCAAAGCCGCCGAACTGGACAGCTTTATGGCTCACCCACCCTATCCCATGGTGTAGGGCGATCATAATACGTATCACAGAGCTTGAACTCATGATCCCGATAAAAACAACCACGGCTCTCCATCGCGTCACGCACCGACATTTTAGCCAAATCCATCATATTATGATCCCGGCTGAGATGTGCCAGATACGTACGCTTGATGCGTCCGTTCATCAGTTCACTAAGCGCCGCACCTGCGGCTTCGTTCGACAAATGCCCGATGTCACTCAAAATCCGGCGCTTGGTGTTCCACGGATAACGCCCCATGCGCAATAATTCGACATCATGATTCGCCTCCAGTACGAGCACATCCGAGTCCGAGATCGCATCGCGAACCTTGTCGCTCATATAACCAAGGTCTGTCGCAACGGACAGCTTCTCGCTGCCATCGTCGAACGTGTAACCTACCGGTTCAGCCGCATCATGTGAAATACCGAACGACTCTACACGCAGCGAGCCAAAATCATGCTTTTCACCCGTTTCGAATATCCGCCGGTTCTCTTCCGGGATCGCTCCGACCGATTTCTCCAAAGCCGCCCATGTATTCGTATTTGCATAGATCGGTAAATTATATTTCCGAGACATCGCGCCTAGTCCTTTAATATGATCCGAATGTTCATGTGTGACCAGAATACCGTCCAGTTCCGTCCCTGAAATCTCCCGTTCCAGAAACAATGCCTCCAGCCGCTTCGCGCTGAGACCCGCGTCAATCATGAGTGAAGTACCCCCATGCTGAATGACTGTGGCATTACCTGTCGAACCACTGGATAACACCGTAAAATATATCCCCATAACGCATTACTCCCCTGGTTTATCTGACTTGGGACTGAATACATCCCCACTGATGCCCTGCACGTACAGCACTTCGCCACTTTCCAGCACAAACCGCCATGCCGGCATCGCTACCTGTATATCTGAGTTAAACAACTGGCCGTAGTAGCCCAGCTGAATATCTTTCACAATTGCATCATTTGGCAAAAAGTTTTCGATCAGCGTTCCCAGCGCCTTTGACGCCGGAAGTACCTGCTGCTCGCTCTCCTCGGCGGTTGTAATCCGCACGGGAGTCTGATGATAACCCGTGATTTTCTGATCGCTGTAGAACAGCTCCAGACTCACGTTAAAAAGCGGCCATTTGCCGTCCACCAGCGGGTGGAGCACAAAAGCCCCATCTTCCGCCATCAGCTGATCCAGCCGGTACGTGCTGATTTGAGGAATCTCTCCCTGCAGCGCGTCTGTCAGCTCGCTTGGCGAGAAGATCAGCTTGCTGTCCACAGGCTCCTCCAGCTCAACTTCAATACCCGACTTGTCCTCTTCAATGAACTCATAGGACAGCTTCGGCAGCTTGGGTGTCTCATTTGGAATCGGTGCAAGTACCTGAATACTCTTCTCTTCCATGGCCTGCTGCGTATTATCCGCAAGTGAGGTGAAGTCCAGATTGGCACCAGCCGTTTCCCGTGCATCCATCCAGATCTGATAACCCAGCACCAGATTCAGCAGCAGAAAAGCATAGATTAATACATTTTTTGCCCGTCCCCAATCCAGATCTTTCACCTCCTCTTCCGTTTAATCACTTCAGGCTAACGATTCGTAGGAGCCTTATATACCCCATTTCCCGCTCGTTTTAATTCTAACGATTCAGAGAAGCCCTATTTCGTAATTCCTCACACGTTTTCACCATTTTTAGCTCATTTCTACAGAAATAGCATCACCAGGAATCGTTAGATTGCCCAACTCCCCCAAATCCAGCATTTAGCGTCCTCTGTGATTCGTTAGAATTTAGCCCAGTGTCGTTGAGTACCCTAGATTACTTCAACAGCCTGCACCGTCTGAAGCGGCCTCATCCACTCTTCCTGCATAACAGCTAAGAAACTGTCGTTTCCTCACCATTCCCAAATCGGATAACCCATACCGGAATCAACCGAAGCCCATCCTCCATGGCAGATGGACGATAAGCCGGGTACACGTCAACAACTTTTCGGTTTTCGCCGGCTACCTTGCGGATCAGATTTTTAAGCTTGTCCCCGCCAGGCAGCTTGATCGACTTCTTCGTCTCTGTACCTTCGTTCAGATATTCCAAGGATCGCTCATAGCTCGACACCGTCTTCTGCTGCATCTCCATATTGATCGTGCCGAAGCGGAACTGCATTGAATCCATAATCGGAAAACTGCCGTAGTACTGCTGGAACTGGAGCTGCGTTTTGTTGTCAGCTGATCTCAGCATCATGCGCGAACGCCCTTTCCAGCCCCCATGCTGATTTACAAAATCAACTGCAGACAGCGCGTCCTTGGACGCATCACTCTGTCCTGCTGGCGGTGCTGCCGGGTCAGTGTAGCTAATCCAGCGCTGCTCCTGTTTCACCTGCAGACTGCGTTTGCTGTCGGTGTAAATCTCAGACCCATCCTTTTCCCGAATATTCCGGGTCATGCTTGGATCAAAGAACAGACTGCGCTGCATCTGCTCCACCGTAAACTGCCCTGTCGGGACATCCGCCTCAATCGTATCCAGTGCCTGTGCCGGAATATAATATCCGCCTTCCATCAGCGTGTAGGGTGTCCAGCTCGTACCAAAATCGACATGCTGCTTCACGTCCTGTACTGTTAGGTCTGCCTGTGCAGCCTCGTAGACCACATCTCCCTTCGCACTGAAGAAGAGTGCGTGAGCCTTCGTCTCATCCGGGGCAGTGTATATCGCAATGCGGTTAATCGTTTCTCCCTGAAAAAGAGAATCTGTCCCCAAACGCATCACCCGCTGTAACAAAGCCACCGGCATGCCTTCCTTAAACGACAACTCAAAGCCAGGGCTCTCCTTGCGGATCTGATCCCATTTCACGGACTGTACATTGCGACGCTGGAAATCCTCGAACGTTCGGCCTTTTAGTCTGGAATAGATCAACTGATAAAATGTATTGCCAGGGTAGAACACCGTATGTTTGTCCTGTCCCAGATGAATAATCATCTGATCCGGAAAAATTAACTCCTCAATATTACGCTCCTGACCCATGTTCTCGGTCTTTACATAGTTGGTTTCGGAAGTCACAACCGAGTCGCCGCCCCCAGGCAAACGATAGATCAAGAAGTAGCTCTGGATCAGGCTGGCAGCAACCAATGAAGCGAGCACCAGAGATTTAATCCGTTCCTTCAAGGTGCTCACCCCCTTTATCACGCATTGGAAGTGTAAAAGTTACCGTTGTTCCCACGTCTACCTCAGATTCCAGTGAGATGCTTCCATCATGAGCCTTAACAATTTCCCGGGCAATGGATAATCCCAGCCCTGTGCCGCCCATGCTGCGGGAGCGTGCTTTGTCAACGCGATAGAAGCGTTCAAATATCCGATCCAGATCTCGTTGTGGAATACCCATACCCGTATCCGACACCGAGATCGCTAACGTATGTTCATCGCTGCGCCGGGCAGCAATCGTAATAGTGCCGCCCTCCAGCGTATATTTCAGTGCATTGGACACCACATTGTCCAGAACCTGATCAATCTGATCCCGGTCCAGCGGCACAGGTGGAATATCGTTTTCCACAGAAAGCACAGACTGAATATCTTTCTGATGCATCTGGAAGGAGAACCGATCTGTCACTTCCTCCAGCATCTCCAAAACATCAATAGGCTGCTTGCGCAGCAGTGCCTCCTTGGAATCCAGCCTCGATAAATGCAGTAAATCTGTAACCAGGCGAATCATACGCTCGGTCTCGTTCTGAATGACACCGACAAAACGTCCCGCAAGCTGCGGATCTTCCAATGCCCCATCATCCAGCGCTTCAGCGTAGCTCTTAATCGTCGTCAGCGGCGTACGCAGCTCATGCGATACATTCGCCACGAATTCACGCCGGGAGGCTTCAAGCTCCTCCTGCTCTGTTACATCCTGCAGCACTGCAATGGTGCCGGTAATTCCCAGCTCGCGCCGATGTACGGGCGTGAAAGTCATACGAATCACCACCGGCTCCTCCTGGCCTGCGGGGGCAATCTGCAGCAGTGTTGATCCGGTAAACCCACTGGCCAGCGCTTCCGCATCCTCCGGATCGATACCGAGTAGGACAGCAAAATGCCTGCCTTCAATATCGGAAGGACGCATACCGAGAATGCTGCTGGCACGGCGGTTGACCAGAATCACTTTGCCATACTCATCTGTAGCGACAACGCCATCACTCATATTGGTCAAAATGGAGGTCAGCTTTTCCTTCTCCTCTTCGTTCTGAGAGAGAGCATCCCGCAATCTGCTGGTCATATAGTTAAATGCCCGGCTGAGCTGTCCGATCTCATCCGTACCGAATACCGGTGTCTGCTGATCGAAATTCCCTTCCGCGACCGCTGTCGCCCTCCTGGTGACTTCCTTAATAGGCTGGGTAATTGTATGCGACAAGATAACACCCAGCACGGCGGTTAACACGAGGGCAATCAGAATGCCGGAGATGAAAATCTTGTTGATGCCCTCCATCGTTGCGTACAGTTCGTTCATTGAAGCGGCGATGTAAACCGCACCGATAATCTTGCCGCCGGATAACACCGGTTTGGCTACGACCTTTTTGCGAACATTATCCTCATCGACGATATATTCCTCATTATCCCGAATGCCCTGCAGCGCACGGCTGACAACGGTTTGGGTGTTTTTTCGCCCGATATAATCGGAATGTGAACTTAGCGAAGTGGTCAGCACCTTGCCGCTGGCATCCAGCACCTGAATCTCGGCACCGTTGATGTTAAACAGGTTGTTGACGAGCACACGCAGGTTCTCCGTTTTGTCCTCACCGGCTTCCGCCTCTCCGCCAGCCAGCGTCTCGCCCACCAGCACGGAAAGCATCTCTGCACGTGCCTGTAAATCCTCCGTAAAATTGCTCGTAAGCGAGTTCTTCATTGCACTCACAAAATAAACGCCGATCAACTGCATTGCAATCAGAATCAGCAGTACATAAATAATAATTAATTTCGCCTGAATCGTTCGAAAGAACGAAAATTGCGAGAATCGGCCCATTATATCCCCACGCTTTTGGCACTGCGCACGAGATAACCAAGCCCCCGGCGAGTCAGAATGGTTTCCGGCTTGCTCGGATTTTCTTCAATTTTCTCCCGCAGTCTGCGAATGGTCACATCTACCGTACGTACGTCACCGAAATACTCGTATCCCCATACAGCCTGCAGCAGATGCTCTCGTGTCATTACCTTGCCGGAATGCTTGGCCATATAATAGAGCAGCTCATATTCCCGATGTGTCAGATCAAGTGGTTCTCCGCCCTTATACGCGGTATACATGTCCATATCAAAAGCCAGATCAAACAGCCGCAAAACCTGCTTCCCTTCTTCCTCGGGTGCCTCTACAATCGCTGCAGGTTTCTGCTGTCTGCGCATCTGTGCTTTAACCCGTGCGAGCAGCTCCCGTGTGCTAAAAGGTTTGGTGACATAATCATCCGCCCCCAGCTCCAGACCAAGCACTTTGTCGATCTCACCGTCTTTGGCTGTCAGCATAATAATCGGCATCTCCAGATGAGCACGCACTTCGCGGCACACATCCATTCCATCCTTACCCGGAAGCATCAGATCCAGAAGCATTAGATCCGGCTTTTCGGATAACGCCAGTTCCACCGCACGAATACCATCAAACGCACAGATGACCTCATATCCCTCTTTTTCCAAATTAAACTTCAGAATGTCTGCGATGGGCTGCTCGTCGTCCACCACCAAAATCTTCCCCTGCATCGGCTGATTCACCCCTATATCCTGCTTAATCCGCCATTGGCGCTGTCTCTCTAATCTATTTGAACTGCCTCAAATGCAGTTCCTGCTGTCATCGATCTATACTCTCTTTAGTTTAACATACCTGAGGCACCGTCACATCCTGATCCGATCGTTGGAAACGGTTTCCATCAAAATTATTTCATATCAAAAAACAAGGCCAGCTTTACAGCCAACCTTGTTCTCCCGGCAGCATCATCACCTGATGCCTTGTGCTCTATAATTAATTCAGATAGGTCATGGGATTCTCTGCCGAACCATTTTTTATGATCTCAAAATGCAGATGGGTTCCCGTAGAACGTCCTGTATTACCCATCACACCAATACTGTCTCCCTTTTCCACCACTTGACCAACATCTACACCGATGCTGTTCAAATGACCGTAAAGTGTTTCGTATCCGTTGCGATGGTTAATAATGATAACATTCCCATATCCACTCTTCTGTCCTGCGAATGTAACCACGCCTTCATCTGCAGATTTGACATCACGATTACCTACTAAATCGACGCCTTTATGCTGTCGGCCCCAGCGCTGACCAAAGCTGCTGCTCATGGTGGCATTGGATACTGGCCACGCGAATTGGCCTGTGCCTTCGCCAACCACCTTAGTTCCGCTCAGTACAACTTCAGTTACAGCTGTTTTAATGACCTCCTGGCCCAGCCATTCTTCCCGGACAACTTCACCGTTTTCTTTGGTAATGCGATACTGCATATTTTTAAGCCCGCTCTGTCCTGGACGAACAACCTTGGTCGTACCCGCCTTCAGCTCAGCACTTTTACGCACCTCCACCTGCGGTTTAACTTCAATCTGTTCCACTACCTGTTCCACTGATTTAACAGTGATTGCCGGTTTGGGTACAGTCAAAGTCAACTCCTGTCCAATTTGGAGAGATGTCTCTTTGATGCCCGGATTATGTTTACGGATCTCACTTTGTGTAATTTCATATTTGGCTGCGATGGAAGAAATCGTATCTCCTTCTCGCACCACATAGGTTACAGGCGCGTCTTTACCAACGGTTAAAGCTTTAACCGCCTCGGTCATGTCCCATATTTTATTCGGGTCTGCCTTCACCGTATCGGTTGTCACATCTTCTTTGATGTCTACGGATTTCAGTGTTGTACTTGGCCCTTTATCCTTTTTGGAGGAATTAGCCGATACCGACTTGGTCTTCAGTGTGCTGCGTAAAGCCGATGCCGGTATGTATTTGCTCTGCACCTGCTGCAGGATCTTATCTGCTGTTTCCTGATCCTTCACAATGCCGACAACCTCACCATTCACTTTGAGCTCCACGCCTTTAGCGTAAGCCGTTAACATATTCCCCAGTTTATCCAGCGTTTCCTCGCTGTTCACTTTCGGTTTATATGCCCGTACCGTCTCCGTTGTGATCCCGTCTGTGTTCAGCACCATCTCTGCATCCGGATACTTATTTCGGTATTCCTCGGTTTTTTTGGCAAACAGCTGCTGCAGCTGTGCCTCATCTGCAATGGTGCCCACCTCGGTGCCTTTGACCATAACTTTATAATAAGGGACCGTGTTAGAAGCTACGTATTGCTTTACTCCGAATCCAACCGATGCTGCAATCAGAATGCCGCACGCTGTGGTAATGATCCATTTACGCGACAACAGAATTTTCTTCTTATTTGAACTGAAGTTGGACATGCTCATGCTGTTTTTGTCTTCGGCCGTCCGGTGTTCTCCGGATTGTTCGTGTACCCGGTGTTGATCCGGTTGGCGCTTGCCTCTGAAACCTTTCATGATTCTCTCCTTTTCAGCACTTGTTCATCCGCATTTTCGATCAGACATCACCTTTATATAAGTTGAATTAGAAGTTTTTACACGGAACACTCCGATGACAGAATAACCTTCCAATCGCTGTTATCCCCAGATTTTTTTAGATGCCCTCTTCCAAAGGGGAAAATCCGGTGATAAAGGCGACCGCTTCGCTTTTTCAGTTTTTTTCTGTCCTCTCCGTTTTTGTGTAAATGAATAGTTCAACTTATATAGGCGTCTTATGCAAGTAAGTTATATAATATGGAATTTCGTAAAATCAGGACTTTAGCTGTGTGCACAAAAGTGTCAAAATTTTAACCTTTTATCACACCCGTATACTTTAACACAGGTTTTACAGTCATTTCAACTCTTACCCTCACATCATAAATCCGCGTCCCGACTGCTTTTCCTGATATATCCACCCATTGGGGCTTTTGTTCCATCAAACATTATGCCTCAACCTCTGCTGTACTATGTACTTTTTCTCTCAATCTAAGACTAGGTTCTAAGACCTACTTAATTACAAGCCATTTTCATGTAAATACAAAAAGGAAACCAAAAAAAGATATAAAAAAAACCTCCATCAGTTCAACTCTAATGAAGGTTTTAGTAATAACTTTGTTTATGTCTATGGCAGACTCGTCATTCCCTTAATAATGATTCATTCTTTCCCTGCACCATTCGATCTCTTAGCTGCACCTATGATGAACCGTTTCTGCTGCACTTCCCAAAATCCATGCTGCTCGATCTCCAGATGAATCTGCCATAAAGGTTCACGGAATCGTTCCGTTTCAAAATCAGGCACCTGCCATGGAATCGTCTTTAGATAATAAACGAGTGCACCAATATCATAGAAACGCTGGGCGGGTGCAGCTTCATGCTGCTCCCAGATGTGGAATCCATGCTCCCGTAACTGGTCTGCAGCAAATTCCAGCTCCCACTCGGCATAATCCGTTGGCAGGGGAATGCCTAACCGATCGTTAATCTCCCGGCAATCAGACCAGCCCACCTGCTGTGTCAGGAAAACTCCTTCTTCCGAGAGTACACGCCATACTTCCTGTGGATCATAAGATTCATGCCGATTGAGAATTAGATCAAATGCCCCATCCGCAAAAGGGAGCTGCGTGTCATCCGTCACAGGAAACACGTCTACACCCAAAGGCAGCAGACGCTCCCTGGCAGCTGCTATGTTTGGAATGTATCCTTCGGTCGCACAGGTATATGCAGGGAGGGGGAGCATGCTCGACAGCAGCTCTCCTCCGCCTGTACCCATATCCAGCATGCGCTTCGCGCCTTTTATACATCTCCGTGCCATCGTTCCATAGGACCAAGGCAGCACACCGCTCTGCATACGCCCACTACCTGTAATATAGCCAAAATCCCAGCCGTGAAATGGCTGTTCTGCTTCCTGCAGTCCCTGCTCAAAACGCTTCATAATTGCGGCAGGATGTCCCGCCGAAATCTTTGACATTGTGTACTTAAAATTTATAGTATCCATCTATAATTCCTCCCGTTTTCTCTACTCATGTTCTCATTGGGTATAACGTACCTCATGTACTGAGACCTGAATGGAGGACCACGGACCCGCGGCCGGGAAAACAGTATTGAAGCGGGAGAAGGTTGTTATATATCGTGCTCTTTAACATTCATTTTCATGTCTTGTTCCTCCTGAATCGAGCGGCAGCTCCAAGACTCATACTGCACCGGAAACATCTCTGCCGTATCTTGTTTACGTTCTATATCAGTCTACGGTTAGATGTTGTATCCTGCCGGACCCTATAAAGTTTAGTGTTTCATACCATTATATGAGAAATATGCAGTCAAGTCTAACCATAGGGGCGTGATGCCCCTTTGTCGAGAAACTGGCCCGTACAGCATATGTCTGGTCTCTTTTATTCCGCCTGAAGCACTTCCATAAGATCGTCATATTCCTCACTCGTAAGATATTTGGAGATCACTTGCTCAATATCCCGCAGTTCCTGCTCCGTCAGCCCGCCCTCCATTGCTCCGGATATCTGCTGCATTTCCTTCTGGGGCAGCTTGTTCATCAGCAGCGTAAAAATACGTTCTTTTTCCTCCGTCGGCAGCTTGTTTTTAGCTCCCGTAATATCATCTGGCGAAACAACAATTGCATCACTTCCTGGCGGATTGCCGCTGTTTGCAGCATTGCCACCTTCGGGTCCGCTTCCGGCAGCTGTTTCATCCCCATTCACGGTTCCAGAAGTTTTACCTGTATCTGCTTCGTATGTTTTACCACTGCCAGATGACTCTGGATTACCGGCTTCTCCACTTGAGGTTCCATTACCCATAACGGAAATTGAATTCTCCGGGACCTTTTCCTCTTCTGTTCCGGCTGGTTCATCCGTTGACGTATTTCCGGACTTTTCTCCCTCACTGGACTGCTTGCTGCCTAAAGCACCTTGGAACATGCCCATTAGGCCCGTAGGCTGGCCTTCCCACTCTATATTAAAACTGGCAAGCAATGATTTGGCATACGATTGTACGATTAGTCCTGTCGTAAGCAGGGTCAGTGAACTGACCAGCATCACGGTGAGCACCATTTTGACAAACCACATCAGCAGCTTCATCTTCTGTTTCTCTCCCTCCATTTTGTCCACTTCATCCACATAGAATTGGAATATGCGAATTTTATAAGCTGAGACACTGTCACCTATTGCTCGTATACATGTCTTTCGTTCAACTTATATCCTGTTAGCCAGTATTGACGGAAATCTCGGGATTATATCCGAAACAGACACAAAAAAACCTCCGGCTGCCCCTATATAAGCAGCAGCTGGAGGTGAATATATTAACCCGTTATTATTTTATACATAGATCGGCAAAACCGGATTTGTCTGCTCACGGTTACGACCTACAGAGAAGATGGCAATCGGAATGCCTGTCAGCTCGGATACACGTTTTACATAGTTTTGCGTATTCGCTGGAAGATCCTCCAGCTTCTTCGCTCCTGTAATATCTTCGCTCCAACCAGGCATTTCTTCATATACCGCTTCACACTCGGCCAGCATTTTCAGGCTTGCGGGATAGTGAGTAATAACCTCGCCCCGGAATTTGTAACCTGTGCAGATTTTCACTGTCTCAAGACCTGTCATAACGTCCAACGAGTTCAGAGACAGACCTGTAATACCGCTCACGCGGCGAGCATGACGAACAACAACACTGTCAAACCAGCCCACACGGCGTGGACGCCCGGTTACTGTTCCGTACTCATGACCCGTCTCACGGATCTGGTCGCCAATCGCATCATGCAGTTCTGTCGGGAATGGACCATCACCGACACGTGTTGTGTAAGCTTTGGCTACTCCGATCACTTGTTGAATACGAGCCGGACCAACACCTGAACCGATACATACACCGCCAGCTGACGGGTTGGATGATGTAACATAAGGATACGTACCTTGGTCAAGGTCCAGCATTACGCCCTGTGCACCTTCAAACAGCACTTTTTTGTTCTCATCAATAGCATCATTCAGCACAACGGATGTGTCCTTCACATAAGGGCGAAGGACTTCTGCATAGCCGAGGTAATCCTTCAGAATCTCTTCTACATCCACTGGCGTGCCGTTGTACACCTGCTCAATGACACGATTTTTCTCTTTAACCAGATGACGCAGTTTCAATTCGAAATCTTCTGCATCCATCAGATCTACCATACGGATACCGATCCGTGCAGATTTGTCCATGTAACAAGGGCCAATCCCTTTGCCGGTTGTACCGATTTTGTTTGGACCTTTGCTCTCTTCCTCCAGTGCATCCAGGACCATGTGATATGGCAGAATGATGTGTGCACGTTCACTGATGGACAGGTTTTTCGTTGTAAAGCCATTATCATGAATATAATTAATTTCTTCAATAAGTGCCTTCGGGTTGATCACCATACCGTTACCAATGACACAGGCTTTGTCCGTGTAAAAGATACCCGATGGAATCATCGTCAATTTATATTTTTTATTGTCGATCAGGATCGTATGGCCTGCATTGTTACCACCTTGGTAACGAGCAACCACATCTGCGCTTTCCGCCAAATAATCCGTAATCTTACCTTTACCTTCGTCTCCCCATTGCGTTCCCACTACAACTACCGTTGACATAGTTAACATACCTCCGTGGGTGCCTTGCGCACCTTTGTATTGGTCTGTCCGTCCTCTATCCCGGCAGGCATGTTGCGCAGTAAACCGACTGAGAAGCGTGCTAACGGACAGTAAAGATTTCCTTCCTTTACATTGAAGGGAAGGTTTACACTGCTTTAACGCAGCAGTATTAGTGTACCAGTACCCATTTTCAAAGTCAAATGAAATGGCGAACAATTATAATTGGTGTATCTTTAATGTTCGGAATTGAACCTGTATTTCACCGCAAAAAACCGGTGATCCCAGTCTTAGTTACCTCGACTGCATTCACCGGCATTTCTACACCTGCTTATTTTCACGCTGTATATGGTATAAATCCTGATATTCAACTATCTGAGCATCCTGCTGCAGATGGTTTCGGATAGAATGTATTTCCCTTTTCGGGGCCATCACAGTCTATCCTTACATCGCAAAGGCATCATTATGCGCCCTCTCATAGTTGACGAATTTGTTAAAGTTTTTAAGGAAGACCAGCTCTACCGTTCCTACCGGACCATTACGCTGCTTGGCGATAATGATCTCGATAATGTTCTTTTTCTCGGTTTCCTGGTTATAGTAGTCATCCCGGTACAGGAACGCCACGATATCCGCATCCTGCTCAATCGAACCCGATTCCCGCAAGTCACTCATCATCGGACGTTTGTCCTGACGCTGCTCTACACCCCGGCTGAGCTGGGACAGAGCGATAACCGGAACTTCCAGTTCCCGGCCAATTTGTTTCAGTGTACGTGAAATCTCGGATACCTCTTGCTGACGGTTCTCCCCGGCTTTGCCGCGTCCACTGATCAATTGGAGATAGTCAATCAGGATCATGCCGAGGCCCTTCTCCTTTTTGAGACGACGGCATTTCGCACGAATATCTGCCACCGTAATACCAGGCGTATCATCGATATAGATATTGGCTTCGTTGAGAGCAGCAATACCCATCGTCAGCTTCTGCCAGTCCTCGTCTCCTTTGAATTCCCCAGTACGAAGAACTCCCGCATCCAGATTGGCTTCCGCACAGATCATACGCTGCACAAGCTGTGCTGCGGACATCTCGAGACTAAAGATAGCGACCGTTTCCTGTGCACGAATGCCTACGTTCTGAGCGATGTTCAAAGCGAAGGCTGTCTTACCTACGGATGGACGCGCAGCTACAATGATCAAGTCACTGCGCTGAAATCCGGCGGTCATCTTGTCCAAGTCAATAAAGCCCGATGGAATCCCGGTCGTAGTTCCTCGGTTTTGATGCAGCGTTTCAACTTTATCGAACACTTCCATGAGTACGTCCTGGATGGCGATAAAGCCGCTGCTGGAACGCCGGTTGGAAATCTCCAGTATGCGTCGTTCCGCTTCGCCGAGCATGGCTGCCACGTCTTCTCCGCCTGTGTATCCTTCACTCACAATCTGTGTTGCTGTACGGATCAGACGACGAAGCATCGATTTTTCTTCAATAATCTGTGCATAATAATCCACATTGGCTGCTGTAGGCACACCGTGTGCTAGCTTGGCAAGGTAGCTGACGCCACCAATGTCTTCCAGCTCACCTTTATCCTTCAGACGCGATGTCAGCGTAACAAGGTCAATCGGTTGATTTTCCTCACCCAGCTGGATCATTGCTTCATAGATCAGTTGATGGGGCTTATCGTAGAAATCCTCGGTTTGCACCCGTTCCATCGCTGTAATCAGGGCTTCGCCCTGCAGTAGGATTGCACCCAGCACTGCCTGTTCGGCTTCCAGGTTCTGCGGGGGAATCCGGTCGAATAACATTTCGCCGCCCATCTTACTCCTCCGTTACCTGTACCTTCAGAGCAGCTTTCACTTCAGGGTGAACCTTGACTGTCACTTGTGTAACACCAAGTGTACGGATCGGCTCATCCAGCTCGATTTTGCGTTTGTCTACTTTCAAGCCCTTTTTAGACAAAGCTTCAGCAATTTGTTTACTTGTAATTGCACCGAACAAACGGCCGCCTTCGCCGGATTTTGCTTTCAACTCTGTCACTTCCGCTTCCAGCTTTTTCGCTAGAACTTCTGCTTCAGCCTTTTCTTCCTGTTTGCGTCTTTCTTCCGCAGCATTCTGGTTATCGAGTGTCTTCATGTTGCCTTCGGTTGCCAGACGTACAATTCCCCGCGGCAGCAGGAAGTTCTGAGCGTACCCTTCAGATACTTCCTTTACCTGCCCTTTCTTGCCTTGACCCTTCATATCTTTTATAAAAATGACTTTCATTCGAACAACCCCTCTTCCTTTTCGATTTCAGCCAGAACGTTCATCAGCCGTTTCTCCGCTTCTCCCAGCGTTCCTTCAAGCTGTACAGCAGCATTAGTTAGATGGCCGCCGCCGCCAAGCCGTTCCATGACCACCTGAACATTCATGCGCCCCAGTGATCTCGCACTGATGCCAATCAGTCCATCCGTGCGCTCACTAATGACAAATGAAGCAGCCACGTCGGTCATGTTTAACAATGTGTCCGCCACCTGGGCGATCATCATCTGTGAAATTCTGCTACCGGGGTCTGTGACCGCCAGCGCAATGTTCCCATATACCATTTTAGCATGCTTTATGATTTCTGCCTTAGCAATATATTCTGACAAATCCTCTTTCATCAATCGCTGGACCATAATGGTGTCTGCACCACTGCGCCGAAGGAAGCCTGCTGCTTCGAACGTTCTGGAGCCGGTATGCAGCGCAAAATGCTTCGTATCCAGTGTTATGCCAGCAAGCAGCGCCGTTGCCTCAAGCGGAGTAAACTGCACCTTCTCGTGAATATACTGCAGAAGCTCTGTCACAAGTTCAGCTGCAGATGACGCGTAAGGCTCCAGATAAATCAGTACCGCGTCATTAATAAATTCTTCGCCCCGACGATGGTGATCGACTACAACCACTCGGGTTGCAGCCTGAACAAGTTTAGGTTCCATCGTCATAGACGCTTTATGCGTATCTACAACCACCAGCAGGGTGTGCTCTGTCATCATCTGAGTGGCCTGCTCTGGCGAGACAAAAGCTTTCGTAAGCCTCTCGTCTTTGTGCACCTGTTCCATTAACCGTTCAATAGACGGATTCACCCCGTCCAGCACAATCCGGGCCTCAACGTTATACAGACTCGCGGCCTTCCAGACCCCTATGGATGCACCAATCGCGTCCATATCCGGCATTTTGTGCCCCATAATGAGTACTCGGTCACTTTCCTGCATCAGGTCGCGCAGTGCATGTGCGATAACCCTGGCTCTAACCCGGGTACGTTTCTCCACCGCATTTGACTTTCCGCCATAAAAAGATAAGCGCTGGCCCGACTTCACAGCCGCCTGATCCCCGCCTCGTCCTAGGGCCATGTCCAGACTTGACTGTGCCAGCTCTCCCATCTCACTGATGCTGTCCGAACCAAATGCAAGTCCGATGCTCAATGTCATTGGCACTTTCAGATCTGCCGTCATCTCCCGAACTTCATCCAGAATGACAAATCGGCTCTGTTCGAGTTCCTGCAGCGCTTTATGGTTGAGCATCATCAAGTAGCGATCGGATGAAAGACGGCGCAGATATACTCCATACTGTTTTGCCCAAGCTGTAATTTCACTGGTGACTCTTGCAATCAGTGCCGTACGCTGCTGGTCATCCATGCCTTGGGCTGCCTCGTCCAGATTATCCAGAACGAGAATACCCAGCGCAATGCGTTCATTTTCATATTTGTCCCGCAGCACAGCCAGCTCTGTAATTTCGTACACATATACATAGCGTTCCTGCGGGTTGTGAATGACACCATAATACCGATCATCTAGTTGAAATTCATCATGAAACTCCTTGGATGAAGGTTCCTTTGACCCGTCCTTATCCTTCTTCTCCTTCGGTTGGGGGAGATTGGGAAACAGATTAGGCAGTGAACTGCCAACCACTGTTTTCTCATGAAACATCTCTGCAACGAAGCGGTTATGCCACTCTACCGTACGATCCTCGCTGTACAGCACAATTCCGAATGGAAGCATGCTGACTGCTTCTCCCTCCATACGTTTGATACGAATGGTGAGGCCGTTAATGTAATCGTTAAGCTCCCGGCGGAACGCAAGTTCTGCCTTAATCATGACGATCCCCAGCGCCGAAGCCATTATCAGACTAATCAAACCAAGCGTCCAGTTATAGATGGTTACAAACATCACGAGCAGCAGCAGCAGTATGAACGCCCATACGGTATAATAGCCGTGCCAGCGTTTCTTCAGAAATTTAGGCATGACTCATCACCCTATCGTTTTGATTTCGATATTGCCTCACGGAGCGGGAACGCCAGATCGATAATTCCGACAATGCGAAGCGGACCAATGAAAAACACGGCCGCTCCCAGTAAAAATGGAATAACCGGGTTCCATCTTTTTATATGTGAGAGGAAGAAGAAGAATCCGATAGCTTGAATCATGAAACCAAGGTTAATTAACGGCGACAAGTTCATAGCAATCATTTTCCAGTATGATCCATCGCTTTGTCTGGAGACCACTTCAATGATCAATGCCAGGAAGTAATACCAGATCAATGCACGCGGCATACGCCATTCTCTAGCAGGCGGAAGCTTGGACACATTTAAACCCATCACACTTAGGATCGGACGAGCAATAACATGTGTAATAAATGCCATAACCATTGATGTAACCACGAGTGCAAAAGGAATCATCAATTGGGTCTGTTTAGCAACGTCTTCCGTCATCTCAGGTGTCCACACAAAACCGTTAATCATCTGATTCGATTGGTTGGTGAGCGGTTCAATGGTCAGCTGCACCACGTCTCTGATGTAACTGGACAGGTCGAATTGAAAAATAAGACTGCCGATCAGCAGTAACAACAAATACTCTGCCAGCATCGTTCCGGCACCTGTCATGATGGCAAACAGCGCCGACTTCTGTTTTTTGTACGCTCTGCCCATAACAATTGCCGGCAAAATTAAGATCAACATCAATAACAGATAAATCGGGTTAACCATGACTAAAATAATAGCAACGGGTATGAGATGAAAAACAAATGATGTTACAGGTAATGAAGCATACAAAATAACTCCGGGTATCAACATAAAAAATATGGAGAGTACCGATAAAGGAGTTAGCAGTGAAAGCAGCAAAAGTAACAGCACTCCACTCCAGACAGCTGATTTAAAGCTAAATTTCAACAAATTCACCTCTTACGCATATGATCTTCGAGCGCGGAAATATCCTGGTACCAGTCTTCGAGCTGGTGGCCTTCCTGTTTATGCTTTTTCAACTTCTCAACAAGCAGTGCATCCAGATCCTTAAACGGAATACCGAGCCGCCGGCCCAATATGTAACTGCTCATCATTAAACTGGCAAGACTATCTCCGATTCGAATCGTGCTGCCTTCCCACAATGCTTTGAATAATCGGGATACCTGATCAAGTACTTCGGTTTTCAGCCATTCAATCACTTTAGCCCGCTTGGCCACATCCAGTTCTTTAGGCATTTGGCGAAAGTCACTCTCCCCCGAAAAAGCTTTATTCTCGATTATAACATAAAAAGGGGGCCCGCAAAATTACCCCAAAAAGCGGAGAAATTCTCCGAAACTCAATGTCAGGTACGATGCGAAGCCCCGTACGTCTTATTCATATATATTAGTAATAATCGCTGTGATTATCCCTGCTGGCTTCACTAATTTTTGAAAAAAAATCAACTTTTGGCCTTCATGGACTCCTTGGCAACGATCCCCTCACAGTATTCGATAATCTGACTGCGTCTCACAATGCCAATAAAACGCTCCATATCATCCACTACCGGCACAAAGTTCTGCACCTTGGCAAGATTAATCAGATCTTCCATATTGGCGTTAATGGAAACAGGTTTCATATCAAGCCTTAGCGGAACATCTTTGAGTAGAAATTTTGAAGCGTTTTCAAATGTTATCTTTCCCTCCGCATTTTTCATATACCATAACAGATCGCCTTCCGTGACCGTACCAATGTACTTGCCTTCCTTATTCAAAATAGGCACAGCTGTAAACCGATGATACTCCATCCGTTCCAGCGTTTGCCGCAGCGTAGAGTCCGACGTTACACATGTAACCTCTTGTTTGGGCAGCAAAAAAAATGCGATGTTCATCCCCTTATATATCCTCCTTGTGGATTTCTCGTTCAACTGGTTCGCTCAACTTATATTATACGTTATAGAACGAATGATGTTCCAAAAGATGAAGAGCGTACACGATGAAGACCCCCACACAAAGAAAAAAAAACAGCAGCCCGCCCATCGTCGTACTGCTGATTTATGTGTAGACACCCATCTGTATGGAATTAACTATTCAATCTTCTGCCGGTCAGGAATCATGACTTCACCGGCTGGGGTCGATTGATCCATCCAGTTTTTAATCAGCTCTTTGGCGTATTGAACATCTTTCTTGTCAGCGCGACCGTAGTATACTCCGTTTTTACGCATACCTTCACTCAAAATCGTGAAGCTGGAAACCTGTGGTTTCTCCTGTGTCAGTACCTGCTTCGCCAAATCGATAATGAAGGTTGGCTGCATGTCGGTCTGAAAATTGTCCCCCATGATCTGGAACAGTTCAGGGATCTTCGCGATCTGATTCAGATTCAACATTTTGTTGGCAAAAGCGTTCAAGAAAATTTGCTGCCGATTCGTACGGTTGAAGTCACTGTCTTCCCGATATCGCACGTAATATAGTGCTTCCTGCCCGTCGTAGATCGGCTTGCCGCCCTTAATGGTGAACTTTTCATGATTAGGATCTTTGTTCACGATATCCTTATCAATCGGCAGCTCTATACCACCGAGAGCATCAACAACCTTTTTAATTCCCTGAAAGTTAATGGTTGCGTAATATCCTACGTCGGCCTCAAGGAAATTTTCCACCGTATTGATGGACATATTCTCCCCGCCGAAGGCATAAGCATGCGCAATCTTATCATAATCGTCTACCCCGTCCTTATCAGCATCCCGCCCTGCAATCTGCACATACGTATCACGTGGAATAGATACCAGCAGCACCCGGGATTCCTTAGGCCGAACTACAGCATAGATGATTGCATCCGAACGCCCACGAGACTTCTCATAGTCACGTTTATCCGAGCCCAGAAGCAGTACAGAGAACGGCTCTTTACGATATACCGTTGGATCAGGCGTTTTATTACCCTCCTGCGGCACATAAGAATGTGTAAGCTGTGCTTCCACCGTATCAGCCAGAAACAGGTCAAAAGCTGCCACAGCCAGCTGCTGACGAAAAACATAACCGCCAATGAGCAAAACGACAAGCGATAAGAGCGTTATATATAGGCCTTTGCGACTTTTCTTCTTCTTCTCTTTAGTTCTGCTTTTCATTCATCGATTCCTTCTTCACTATCAAAATTGAAATCCATTACTACTCATTAAACGCTGATAACGTCAGATGACACGCAGTTCTCCGAACTTTTCTTTCTCTAGAGGCGGAGCAGCGCTAATGCTCGTTCTATTGTAATCATTCCTGCACTGTGAAAAGTTACAATCGGGTTAAATTGAAAAGAACAGCGACGCCTTTTTTGGTTACAAAAGGTTCACTGTTCTCCCTTCTTTTTCTTATGATAATGTTCCCAGTGACTCATTCATTTTCTGCTGCTGCTTTTCTTTTTGACGGAGACGTCCTGTAACAAGAGCCGCGATCAAGGTGAGTATACTAAAAATAACTGCTGACCAGAAAAGCCCGCTGTAACCTTGGCCTGTCGTTTGATGTACAGCCTGGAGCAGCGTTTCCCGGATATTGGAATCGGGAATCTTGGATAGTCCTGCCATCAGGCCGGAAACATCATTTCCAGCTGCCCCACCTGAAGCATACTGCTCCAGCATCGCTTGAGGTACCTGAATCCCACGCTCTGCCAAACCAGACTGAATGTTCGAACCAAGGTTTGAAAAGGACCGAGCCAAAAACCCGGCAAAGATCGTTGGCGCAATCGCCATCGCCATCTGACGGAACAGGGAGCTGGTTGCTACTGCAATACCCTTGTTGTTCTCTCCTGCCTGCTCGGTGACTAACACATTGACCGGCGCACCCAGCATCATGCCAAAACCAATGCCGACAAGCGTACTCGCAATGACAAACTGCCAGATATGCTCTACCCACAGCGGGAATAACAGGAAGCCAATGGCAGAGAGCAGGCCAGCCACCGATAACGTCCAGATTGGCCCTTTACGGTCAACAAGGTAGCCACCTCCTCCTGCCCCAATACCTGAAGCCAGTGCAAGCGGTGTAAACCAATACCCCGAGGCAGTGCTGGATACACCTAGATACTGCTCGACAAAACCTGGAATGAAAATGACGGAGGCCAGAATGGCTCCAGAGAAAAAGGCAATGAGCAGCGTCCAGCGGAAGGATGCAATGTTTAGCAGTTGTGTGGAAATGACCGGTTCACGGTCTGACCCTTCCAACCTTTTTTCCATCCAATAAAAGACAACCAGTACAGCCGCACCAGCCAGAAAGAAACTATAGAACATCGGTGAAGTCAAACTTTGAAGCATATTCACACCGTCGAGGTTGCTGAAACTGTACATCAAACTCAGTACACCTACTGTCAGAACCGCAATGCCACTCCAATCGACTGCTGCACGGTTCAACTCCTGCTCCTCCTGAATAAACTTGAGCCCGGCGATAAACAGCAGTATGGCAATCGGTACATTGATGAGAAACAACCAGTGCCAGTTTCCGGTAATATCAAGGATAAATGCACCGATATTTGGTCCCAAAATGGCAGCAATACCGTTCATACCTCCCAGAAGACCAAGAGCTGTGCCCTGCCGCTGTGCAGGAAACTTACTAAGTACATAAGAGCTTGCAATGATGAATATCCCACCGCCACCCAGTGCCTGAATGACGCGGGCAATCAGGAAAAACGTAAACGAAGTACTTAACGCTACAAGAAGTGATCCCAATCCGAATAAAGCAACTTCAATCAGGAACAGTTTTTTGCGTCCAAACCGGTCCGACAGCTTGCCTGCAATCGGTACACTAATCGCAAGTCCAAGTGTGTAAAGTGTAATGGTCCAGGCTCCCCATGTTGGGGATACACCAAACGAAGCATTTAATGTCGTCAGCGACGATGTAATGATTCCGTTATCCAGCGCAGCCATAAATACACCCACAGCAAAGAGAATTAGCGGCCATTTCATTTCTTTTTGCATTTTGTAACTCCTCCTTGAACTAAACTTCTGTATTTACCCTTGTACCGTCCGTATTGATATCTATATATAAACTGAAATGACTAAGAATGACTCACTGGTCATTTTAAAATAAATGACAGCTATATGTCAATTGATGAATAATGTTTGAAATGGATTTTATGGAGCCGGTGACTGCTGAAATCCTGATTTCATGAAATTCAACTCAAAAGGAGGCTGTGCCCCATTCCGTATAGGAATCAGAGTACAACCTCCATTTTGATTACTGCATAAGGTGGCGATTCAGGAACCTCTCCATGGCACGATACAGATCAAGCTGGTTATCTACATTAGCGAAGCCGTGACCTTCATTCAATTTCAGCATATAAGGTACATCCACCCCACGTTTGCGCAGCGCTTCAACAATCTGATCGGACTCTGCCTGTTTCACACGCGGATCATTTGCACCCTGAACGACAAACAGCGGTGCCTTCATCTGATCAACGTGAAACAGCGGTGAGATTGCTGTGAGCAGTTCTTTATCCTTCACAGGATCACCTACACGGTCATAGAACAAGTTGCGCTCGGATTCCCAATAAGGCGGCAGCGAATCAAGCAGTGTAAAGATATTGGAAGGACCGACGTAACTGATACCGGCAGCATAGACTTCAGGGGTGAAGGCCAAGCCTGCCAGAGCCGCATAACCTCCGTATGATCCACCATAGATAGCTACCCGCTTCGGATCAACTGTACCCTCTTTTACCAGCCAGTTTACACCATCAGTGAGATCATCCTGCATTGCTCTGCCCCACTGTTTATTTCCCGCTTCCAAAAACGCCTTCCCGTAACCGGCTGATCCGCGGAAATTGACTTGGAGTACTGCATATCCGCGACTGGCCAGGAATTGAACTTCTGGACTGAACCCCCACGAATCTCGAGCCCACGGTCCGCCATGAGGAAGTACAACAAGTGGAAGATCCGCAGTCTGTGCACCCTTCGGCAGCGTCAGATAACCGGAAATGTCCAGACCATCACGAGATTTAAATGTAATAGGCTTCATATCTGCCATCTTGGACTCGTCGATCCATGGAGCCGTGTCTGCCAGCTTATCCAGCTTGCCTGTTTTGGAATCGTAGAAGTAGTACGTTCCCATCTCTTTGTCACTGTAGGATATAAATAGTACCTGTCCATCATCACTTGTACTTAAAATGCTGACCTCTTTACCGGGTACCTTGGCTTGAATATCCTGCATTAATTTCTTGAACTCATTATCAAAATACTCGTACTTCACCTTGTCCGTCACATAGACGGCTGCAAGAATCTTTCCTTTTTCTTTGGAAGGTATAACACTGCTGACATCGACATCCTTGTTCTCAAACACCGTTCTAGTCACTTTTTTACCTGCGAGGCTGTACTCCACAATAGCCATTTTATCCTGTTCCAGGTTGGAGACGGCATACAGGTTTTTGTTATCACTTGTGAACATGACCGGAGTAAATGTATCACCAAGCTTTGTTGTCAGCAGCGGCTGGAAAGGTTGATCCTCCGTTTCACGGTACATCAGGGAAGATACATTGCCATCACTCGATACCGCCACCCGAATTTTCCCCTCATGGTCTGTCATCCAGCCTGTAATGTCACCTGGGTTCTCGGCAGCAAGTACGGCTTCTCCTGTTTTGATGTTTATACGGTATACATCAAAAATTCTTGGGTCACGTTTGTTCATACTCACCAGAATCTCATCTGGATTACTCTCCAGAGGATCGACAAGCATCGCTCTTGTGTTCGGATAAGGAGTCAGATCCTTGCTATTTTTACCATCGATATCGGTTATAAATAGATGATAATTCTCATCTCCAGCAGCATCCTTTACATATAAAAGCTTATCACTCGTTATCCACGAAAAACCTGCAATACTGCGTTCTGTTTCACTTGTAATACGTACAGGCTTATCCTGATCGTTCGCCTTGACTACAATGTTCATACGGTCCTTCCATGGCTCCATATAAGCCAGATGTTTACCGTCCGGTGACATTTGGAAGCCTGCCTGAGCTGGCTGTTTGAAGAAGTCTTCAAGCGGTATAGCCCCTTCTTTCTTCACATCAAGGCCTAGTGCCAGGTACAGTGCACTTGCGAACTCACCATGTGTCACCGCCTGTTTGGCGTTAAATGCGCTGCCTTCAATAATAAAATGCTGTTTCACCCGAACTGCATCATCCGCATGTACGGCTGGAATCTGGTCAGCATCGCTGTAGACCACCTGTATCCCGTTATCTTTCAGATCAAAAGCACGTGTGAATAAAGAAGCCATCTGAGCCCGTGTAAGTGGAGCATCCGGTGCATAACCTTTCGTTTGACCTTGAATGAGGCCGGATTGTTTCAGCGCGTAAATTGCGGGTGCTGCAGCATCACCGGAATGAACATCTGCAAAACCTGTAAGTGCTGCCGGAGCATCGAGATCAAGCACCCGCTGCAGAATCATTGCTGCCTCTGCACGCGTAATGGGTGCCGCTTCTTCTTTCATTCCATCGGTAGTACCATCTATGTATCCCAGCTGCTCTAGTGTCTTGGTTGCCTTGGAAACGATGGATTCCGAGACAGATGCTGTAGGTTTGACAGCTTCGGCTGCCTGCACCGCCGGCTGAATCAAGGCAATCGACATTGCCATGGACAGCGTTAGTGCATATACTTTTTTGCTAATCGAGTTCAAAGGTTTTCCCCCTTAAAAGTGAATTACAGAATAATATGGAATTATCCGTATTTCATTTTACCATGATCATCCATCCAGTGACAGCGACAGCCCTACTTGACAGATATCTAGTTCAACTTTGTGCTGGAGAACCCATAATTCAACAGCTTACGCGTCTCAATGAATCGACCTTCCCGTGTATCTGTTCCAAATACAACCGAAATCAGACGCTTGCCATCCCGCTCAGCCGTTCCAACGAAATGATATCCGCTGCCCTTATCATATCCCGTCTTTAATCCGTCGTTTCCGTCATATGCATAAGGGCCGCTGATTGAAGATAACATCCAGTTTGTATTGCTCATGTAGATCCCTTTATGATGCATCGACACCTGCATTTGGCTGGAGGTTTTCAGAATCTCAGGATGATGGTTAAGTAAATAGCGGGCCAGCTTGCAGGCATCCATTGCAGTCATTAACGTCTGACCCTTAACATCCTCCGGACGGTGTGGACCAAGCATAGCCTCGCTTAAACCGGTAGAATTGGTGAAGTGTGTATCCCCTGATAGTCCAATCTCAGCAGCCTTTTGATTCATCCGCTGTACAAATTGATGCTCCGAACCACTAATGTGCTCTGCCAATGCAACTGCAGCATCATTTGCGGAGTAAACCGCCACAACTTGGAACAGCTCCCGAACAGTGAATCGATCTCCCTGTTTGAGTGCAAGTTGGTTTCCGCCCACAGAACTGGCATACCTGCTTACGTTAACGGGATCATCCCAAAGAATATCCCCTTTCATGGCAGCCTCCATAACAAGAAGCTCGGTCATTAATTTGCTCACCCCTGCCGGGGCAATCTCTTCAGAGCCGTTATAATCCATCAGCACCTGTTCCGAATTCATATCCATGAGGACAGCCGATTCCGCTTTGATCCCTGGTTTACCGACCAGCATGTCCGGTTTTACTCCCAGATATATTATAAATAGTAAAGTGAACAGCATTCCTGCCCGTTTCCACCATATTTTCATCGATTCATCACCTCTTACTTATATAGACGAAGCGAAGAGGCATTTTGTCTGCACTTTTTTGAAAAAAAGTTAAATTTTTTTTATATTTTGGTTACAAAAAAAACATGGACTCCAACTACCCCATATCTGAGTGTTGAAATCCATGTTTAGTTCATCAATTTAAAGTAACCTTTTTCTGAATGGAAGGCACTTTAACATAAGTCAGATGAAGAAATTTAATGATTACTGAGCAGCCATTGGCTTGTCTGCATTGACAGCCAGATCGCTCAGGTATATGCCTGTTCCATCACCAATTGCATAATTCATAACACGTTTGTTAACAGGTACAATTTCTGCGCGGTACAGTGTAGGGAAGACAGGGACCTCGTCTACCATATACTGCTGCCATTCATTGTAGATTTCTTTACGTTTCTCTACGTCAAATGCTTCAGCAGAGATACCACGTGCAAGCAGCTTGTCGTTCTCTTCACTGGAGAAGCGGGAGAAGTTATACAATGCGTCACGACCATACAGACCAGCAGGGTCTACATCGATAGCCACGGTCCATGCTGCTTGATACACGTCAAGGTTAGGATCATCCTTACCATTATTACCAACACGATCGTAGAAGCTGTTGAATTCAACCATTTCCAGGTTTACTTTCAAACCGATTGCTGCCCAGGATTGAACATAATAACGTGCCAATGGCTCAGCAATATCACTACCTGTCATTGAAGCAAAGTTAATTTCGAGTGGTGAACCATCCGGTTTAGTACGGAATTCACCGTCCATTTTGTAACCAGCCTCATCAAGCAATTTCTTCGCTGCTTCCGGATCATACTTCACACCTGGATTGTTTGAATCATGGAACTCAGGGTGGGACGGTGGAATCAGTGTTGTTGCATTCCAGCGGAGACCATTATAGAAACGTTTACCTACTTGATCATTGTCTACAGCCATCCACATTGCTTTACGCAGATTTTTATCTGCCATTTTAGCGTCCGGATTGGTAGCTACTTTACCATTTTCTGCGTCCCATGATCCCAGCTTGAAGCCGATGTACGTATAAGCACGGTCAATGGCACCCAGGAATTCAACATTAGACATGTTTGCATTATCTTTATACTGATCTGTCGGGAAGGAGTCTACCAGATCTACACCGCCAGATTTCAGTTCTTGAACAACCGTTGTCGGGTTGATTACTTTCAGTGTCACTTTATCCAATTTTGGAACACCACGCCAGTAGTCTTCGTTTTTCACATAAGTCACAGACTCACCTGGAGTAATTGTTTCTACTTTGAATGGACCAAAACCGATAGGTTTTTCACGTACTTCTTTGGAAGAAGACATTTTGGCTACATCCATGCCGCCAAAGATATGTTTCGCGAGAGGATACGTCCATACGCCACCTGTCAGGAGGGATGGAGTCGCTTCTTTATACGTAATGCTGATCTTTTTGTCGCTCAGCACTTTGATACCCGAGATCGTTTTTGCTTTTCCAGCATGGAATTCATCCATACCTACTACGCTTGTAAAGTTACCATCATAACGTGGGCCATCATAGCCTTTGCTTCCAATCACTTCATAAGCAAACTGCAGATCTTCTGCCGTTACAGGTTTGCCGTCATGCCAGTTTACGTTGTCACGAATCGTGAGTGTAAACGTTTTGCCGTCTTCGGAAGTTTCATAGGTTGCTGCACCATCATTCGTGTAAACATAGTCTTTATCCCAAGTCAGCAAACCTTCGTCGAACCAGCCTAATACAGCTGAATCTGGTGCGCCGGAATAAAAGTTGTAGTTCAATGTACCTTCGAAAGCTGTATCCGATACGAGACCAAATGTAATTGATCCGCCTTCAATCGCTGTACCCTCATTTGTTTTCACATTGCTGAAGTCTTCGATGGAATATACACCCTCTTCATTCGCGGGTTTTTCCTCCGTTTTTCCTTCTTCTGTTTTTGCTCCCGGTGCAGGAGTTGCCGCCTCTTTTTCGGAGCACGCCGCAAGCGCCAATACAAAGACCAGCATCATCGTGAAAAATAGTCCTCGTGAAAACAATCCCTTTTTCATGAACCTTTCCTCCCTTTTTTTAACCTCTTCTTTGTCTTGCATCCGTCGCACGCTTCAAGGCCTGTCCGACATTATTTATACTCAACATCAATACTAGGATCAGTAGTGATGCAGGTAGCCATATCCACCATCTGTATTCCAAAGTTTGCGGATTACGTGCATAACTTACGAGTGTTCCAAGACTTGGCGTGCTTTCCGGGAAACCGAATCCCAAGAAAGACAGTCCGGATTCAAGGCCGATATTCGCTGCCAGATTCAACGTCATCGTTACGATGATAATTGAACTCAGGTTGGGAAGAAGCTGAGATACAATAATTTTAAAGTGAGAAGAACCAAGTGTTTTGGATGCTTTAATATACTCCAGTTCACCCTCTTGAAGAGCCTTCGAGCGAATCAGCCTTGCAATCCCCATCCACAAGAAGGCAGTCATAATTAGTGAAAATGAAACGATATTATATTTGGGAACTGCGGTGACAAAAGCAATAACCAGCATCAGAAATGGAAGGATCATGAAGAAATCCACCACACGCATGAACATATTATCAATCATGCCTCCGAAGTATCCGGATAGTACTCCGACCAGAATTCCGATAAATCCAGTCATCAAGGTAACCAAGATGCCGATAGTTAATGAGTTTCTTGTTCCAATAACCAGCTGTCCAAATACATCGCGTCCACCATAATCGGTGCCGAGCCAATATTGTGCAGAAGGCTTCTCATATAATGCAAACAAATCAACTTTGACAATTTCGTCCTGATCTAGGATCATGGAGGCCCCGTATACTAAGACGATGATCAACCCCAAAAATATAAGCGAAATGAGGGCTACTTTATCCCTGACCAGCTCACGCCATAATATTTTCAAGCTGGAAGGGCTCTTATCAATCTTCTGTGAAGTTATAACAACATCATTGGCACTGCTCATCTGTTTTCACCCCAAAATCTTCAAGTTCTTACTTAATGCGAATACGCGGATCAACCAATCCCAGAATAATATCAGACAGCAGCGATCCTAAAATAGTAGCGATCCCGTATAGTAATACGAGTGCTGTAACTACACTAAAATCCCGTAACGAGATTGAATTTAGGAACAGCTGTCCCATGCCCGGATAGCTGAATATACTTTCAATAAAGATGGTACCGCCAATCAGTCCCGTGATCTCATAACCGAAAAAGGCAGCAATTGGGAGTAGGGAGTTTCGCAAAATATGTCTGTTGTAGATTCGGGATTCCGAAGCACCTTTGGCTCTCGCCGTAAGTACGAATTCCTTATGTTTGATATCAATGATCTCACTGCGCAGATACTGTACAGTTGATACGGTGGAGATTAACGCCATTGATAACGCTGGCAGCAGCAAGTGGTGAATTTTACTTATCACGTATTCAAAAGTCCCTGGTGTAAGCCCCGGTGCTACACTTCCTCCGGTCGGGAACCAGCCAAAACGGAAACCAAAGATCCAAACCATAACCAGAGCGAAAATAAACAGCGGTGCTGCAAAACCCAGATACGTATATCCAGTAATCAAGCGGTCAGACCAAGTATCATTATAACGACCACTGATAATACCGAGTGGAATAGCGATAAGATACGTGAGGACAAGTGTCGCTAGGGCAAGCCAGAACGTATTTGCGATACGCTGACCAATGAGATCTGTGACTGGCATTTTGAAACGGAAGGACTGTCCAAAATCACCTAAAGCAGCATGGCTGATCCAGTCCCAATACTGTATGTACCATGGATTGTTCAGCCCCAGCCGCTCACGCTGTTCTTCTAACGCTTTGGGATCAACACTCGGATCGAGCAATCCTGTCAATGCGTCCCCTGGCATGGCTTTGGCCATCAGGAAGACCAAAATGCTAAGTAAAATGATTTGAGGTATCATTATGAATATTCGGCGTACAATAGTTTTCCACATATGGCCTTCAACCTTTCTGAGGTAAAGCTACCCGGTGAGAGTCGGAAATGGATTGGAGCGAATAAGCAAGCCCTTCCTCATCGAAGAAATTGCGGTATGAGTTTTCATACTCGGATTTGATCTGCTGTCGGAAAGCTATCATGTCCTCACGTTTGGTCGGGTCCATATCCGGAATCGCTGCAATAAGACGTTTGGTGTAAATATGCTGAGGATTTTCAAAAATATCATCGGTAGTTCCCTGCTCTACATATCTACCTTTATACATAATTCCGATCTGATCGCACATATGGCGAATAATGCCTAGATCATGGCTAATAAACAGATAGGTCAGATTCAGTTCCTTCTGAATCTCCTGCATGAAGTTAAGCACCTGGGCTTGAACAGATACGTCGAGCGCAGATACAGGTTCATCTGCTATGATCAGCTTTGGCTTGAGTGCAATCGCACGGGCAATTCCGATCCGCTGCCGCTGTCCCCCGGAAAACTCATGCGGGTATTTGTAGATCGATTCCGGACTCAGTCCTACTTTTTCTAGCAAGCTGCCGACCTGCCTCTTTTCTTCCGCTGCTGTCAACCGTTCATAGTTTCGGAGCGGCTCAGCAATGATATCCATAACACGCTTCTTCGGATTAAGAGAGGAGTAGGGGTCTTGGAATATCATCTGGACATCCCGCTGGAGCTGACGATCTTTGCGTCGTTCCTTCGTTAAATCCCTGCCGTTAAACAAAATTTTACCAGCCGTTACGTGATTCAGACCAATAACAGCTCTGCCTGTTGTTGTCTTGCCTGAGCCTGATTCTCCAACAAGCCCATAGGTCTGGCCTTCTTCGATGGTAAAGCTGACATCGTCAACGGCCTTGACGCTGCCAATTTCCCGTTTGAGCAGCCCTCCGCGAATCGGAAAATGTATTTTCAGTCCTTCTACTTCGAGTAGTGCCATTATGTTATTCCTCCTCCGCTTGATCAGGGAAATGAAAGTGCTGATAACAGGTACACCGTACAAAGTGCCCTGGTGCAATTTCATGCATCTGCGGGTTTTCTTCATGAGCCGAGTCGCTGATCCATGGAATACGAGCCTTGAATCGGCACCCCTGCCGAGGAAGATTTTTAAGAGAAGGCACAATGCCTTGAATGACATGCAGTTTTGATTTTTCTTCTGTAATAGTAGGAATAGAATTCAGCAGTGAACGTGTATACGGATGTTTCGCATCGGTCATCAGCGTAAAGATATCCGCAATTTCAACAATCTCACCTGCATACATGACGGCCACGCGATCTGCCATCTCTGCAACTACACCCAGATCATGTGTGATCAGGATAATGCCTGCATTAATCTCTTTCTTGAGATCTCGAATCAGTTCGAGGATCTGCAGCTGGATCGTAACGTCAAGTGCAGTTGTCGGCTCGTCAGCTATCAATAGTTCTGGTTTGTTGGCAATCGCGATTGCGATGACAATTCTCTGTCTCATACCGCCAGATAATTCGTGGGGATATTGTTTATATATTTGCTCGGGACGTGGAATCCCTACCTGGTTCAATAAGTGAATAACCCTGTCGCGCTTCTCCCTGGAAGACAACTTCGGTTGATGAAGCGTAAGGATCTCTTCAATCTGTTCACCTATGATCATTAGAGGATTGAGTGCGGACAATGGGTCCTGAAAGATCATGGCCATTTCTTTTCCGCGCAGTTTGTTCAATTTGTTAGGGGAGATGTTGGCAATATCCTGCCCTTTATAGAGAATCTGGCCTTCAATTCTAGCTTTGTTATGCAGACCCATTAGAGAGAATGCAAACGCACTTTTGCCTGAGCCTGATTCACCTACAATAGCCAACACTTCGTTCTTCTTAACCTTAAGATTAACGTGATCAACTGCTGCATAATAATCATCTTCAATTCTGAATGATGTCGTAAGATCTCTGACTTCCAATAGCTCTTTATTCAAATCAATCACCCTAACCCCGTAATTTCCGCAGACTGTATTCGTGAGTAGAAGAATGCATCCACTGTATATTTCCATGTTCTTCATTAAATTGAACAAAAGTGTATACAAATTACCTTATCTTTAACAGAATCAAGATTATAGACTTCAATTTAAACCATTGGTCAATTAATGTTTATAATTCCTAGCGGAATTATATATACAAATAATTATTGTAATCATACGTGTAATTTTAGTTAACGTCAATCATTATTTTGGGATTTTTGGAATAATTGTTTTTAATGCTACAGTTTTGGGTAATAGTTTTAGCTAAAAGGTATATGTAACGTGGTTTTTGTATGGGATGATAACTTACTTGGGTGTAATTTACAGTAATGTGAGGTGTCACAACTTAGCTCTTAGATTTTATATATATGACATATAAGTAACATATTAAAACTTTTAGCAAGCCATTATACAAAATCAGAATGTTTTATGTGAGCACTATGTCATATTTAGGGGGATTTTGTCGTTTAAAAACTGCTTAAATTCATGAGTCCTATGGAGCAGATCAGACTTATTTTCTCAAGGTTTGTAAGGTAAACGTAAAAATCTAGTTATTATAGTATAGTTTTATTTATTTGCTGCTGTAAAGAGTTAATTGTATCTTTTACACATTTTTTTTACAAAAGAAAGAAAAAAGTCCTGCAACAAGCAGGACTTTTCTAATATTTATTCAATATTACGTATATAAAATATCAAATTTATGGAGCTGTCGCTGGCCTTTTCCCACGCTTTAAATCACGGATGCTTAATCCAAAGTCCATCTGAAGATGTGGGTAGTCAGGAAAGTTAGCCCAGTCCCCGCCCCAGGTAAAGCCCAGCTCTTTAGCTAAATCAACTACCTCTAACCAGTCGGCTTTACCATTGCCGTTATCGTCACGTTCCATATCCCACACAATCTCTCCCTTAGGTGTTCTCAAGGCAAAATCAATGGCAAGCCCATAATTATGATAAGATTCTCCTCCTCGGGCGTTCGTAACAATACGCCCAGAAGACGACCGCCCTTGTGCAAATAGGGCATCCTGATCCTCTACACTTCTGTAACCGTGGGTAATTACAACTTCAATACCTCGTCTGGCGGCCATACGGACTAATATGCCTTCATTCTCCGCAACAACTGGGTGCAGGCCTGTAATGGGTAAAGGCTCAGGAACCTCCTCATTCGGCCACAACCCTCCTATGTCCCCCTTTTGCTGCAGCCAAAAATATAGAATAGACACGATAAGGGTTGCAAACATCCAGTTTCTCAATCTTTTTCTTCTTCGCTGTCTTTCTTTACGTTGTGATGAATTCATATACTCTCCCAGGTTTAATCTATTGGAATGAACAGCATAGGTATACGATCTGACATATCTCGGGCAGGCTAACCTCTATTATAATTCATCTCCGCTCTGAAAGCTTCCTCTGTAAACATTACATGATTATACGTTTACATTTTCTCGAATTTTTCATAATGATGCATACATAAATAAAGCCTGAAAACACAAAAAAACAGCCGGCTGTAAGCCGACTGTTCTTGTATGCAAACTGAGTATAGACTACTCAGTTGTGTATGGCAGCAATGCGATTTGACGGGAGCGTTTGATGGCAATCGTCAGCATGCGTTGATATTTAGCGCTAGTACCTGTTACACGGCGTGGCAAAATTTTTCCACGTTCGCTGATAAATTTACGAAGCAAGTCCGTATCTTTATAATCGATGTGAGTAATTTTGTTCGCTGTGAAGAAGCACACTTTACGACGTTTGTTGCGACCACCACGACGTGCCGGTCTTTTATCGTTGTCTCCGCCTTCTCTTTGCTTGAAGCCCATGCTTTTCAGTCCTTTCCTATCATGTAACCCATATCTCGTAACGAGTATCGGCTCACGTTAAAATGGCAAATCATCATCCGATATATCAATCGGTTTTCCGTCATCGGAAAAAGGATCCTGATTGTTGCTGCGCGAAGCATTGCTGCTGCTTGCACGTCCGCCGCCGCCTCCATAAGAAGGCTCTTCACGCATAGGTTGTCCCCCGCCGCCACCGCCTTCACGGTTAGCTGACTCCAAGAAACGAACATTATCGGCAATGACTTCGGTCACGTATACACGCTTTCCTTCGTTATTTTCGTAGTTCCTTACTTGAATGCGTCCTTCGACTGCAGCCAGACGTCCTTTGCGCAAATAATTTGCACAAGTCTCGGCAAGCTGTCTCCAGGTTACGACCGGAATGAAATCTGCTTCCCGCTCTCCCCCTTGGCTTGTAAACGGTCTGTCTACGGCCAAAGTAAACTGTGTTACGGCTACTCCAGCTGGAGTGTAACGCAATTCAGGATCCCGGGTTAACCGGCCGATCAGAATGACACGGTTCAACAATGTAATCCCCTCCTTCTGAGCGTATTTGGTGCGTTAATCACGAGTGTCGTCTTAGGCAGACTTAACGTCGTTAGTAATGAGATAACGAATAACTTCGTCAGAAATCTTCATGAGACGCTCAAGCTCAGTAACTACTGCTGGTTCAGCAGTGAAGTGTACCAGAACATAAACACCATCACGGAATTTCTTGATCTCATACGCAAGACGGCGTTTACCCATAACGTCGTGAGCTGTAACCTCACCACCGCCGTTGGAGATGATGCCTTGGAATTTATCGACTGTAGCTTGAACAACTTCTTGCTCAACGTCAGGACGAATAATGTACATCACTTCATATTTGCGCATAATTTTCACCTCCTTATGGACTCTGGCCCTCAATCCAGGTTGAGAGCAAGGAACGAGCACAAACTCGAACTATATTAATATAACAAATACGGAGACCGAATGCAAGCAAACGTTCCCTGTACATATTGGTACATAATCACTAACATGATCAGCTCCTTGCCGGAACACACTATAGAAGTAATTACGATCTGCATTCTGTAGAGGAGGCTGCTTATTGTGGGTGAAAGAACCGAGTTTGAACCAGGTGACAAAGCGCCAAATGATGGAGAGTACACGGAGGTGGGCGAGAAAAGCTTTCACACAGAGATTAATGATCCGAAGCGAGTAACTTTGAAGAAGGGCGAAGCCTTTCCGGAAACCAGTAATCAGAACCGTAAATGGAAAAAGCTGACCAAAGCCCGCGTCCACTAAGTGAAAGATTTTTTGTTTAGCAGCGTATATAAAACGTGAAATTGCACATAATACAATCAGGCGGTACTTGAGAGAGGTGTGGTTCCGTTGGACAACGAAGCCGATTTTTCGCTGTTGGAGATGCATCACGTAATATAAGAAGCTTGTGGTTGTGTAAGACCTTTGTCTGAAGCACAGGTATTGCTGCAAGCAGTACAGCCAGCGTTTCTGCCGTTACGACCGATTGTGATCTAACTAAACATGTACCGCCGGATAAAGAGCCCTTCGGGGCTCTTTATTTCTTTGTATTGTCACAGGCAGCAGCACATCTAATACAAATAACCGAACTAAATTAAGCACAAAAAAGGGGCTCTCCTACTGGAGAACCCTTTCCTCATTCTTTATAAAAACTCCAATCATGGAGCTATGTTATACTTCGCATTTTAAGTGGCGGAAAGGGTGGGATTCGAACCCACGCACGCTGTGACACGCCTAGCTGATTTCGAGTCAGCCCCCTTGGGCCTCTTGGGTACCTTTCCGCAGCAAAATTGATTATATCATGACTGCAGGAGGAAAGCAATACCTGCATCCCACCTACATGTAAACGCTATTTTGCTGAGATACCTTGCTGTATTTTATCACGGATTGTATGTGTATTTGTCTCAGCGATAAGCGCTGAGTGTATAGCAGAATCAATCACCTAATCTTGGGATTCTGGCTCTTCCTCAGCTGAACGTAGTACTTTTTTTAGGTTTTTCTCAAACTTGGCCCGTGGAATCAGTACACTGTGTTTGCAGCCAACACACTTGATCCGGATATCCATTCCCATACGAATGACTTCCATCTCGTTGCTGCCGCAGGGATGCTGCTTCTTCATCTGCACAATATCCCCTAACTGAAAACTTTTACGCTCCACCTGCACCATTCCCCTCATCATTATCAAGCGCAGCCGCCTGTTCCAACGCAGCCTGCTTGCTTCGCTCATGATACTCCAGAATTTTTTTAACATCCCCTTGAATCTGGCGTTCCACAGAAGCCCGGGAGTTTGGCATGCACTCCGCTACAACACGTATGACATAATCCGAAGTTGACATGGACTGGATTCCCAGCACATCAGGTACCTTTACAATATTCAAATCGCGTTCTTCTATGCCGGCAAGCGATTGTTTGACCAGATGGACGGACTCGTCCAGTGTCAGATCAGCCTTCATCGGGATATCCACCACAGCAAGAGAATTCGACATCGAATAGTTCGTCACACTTGCAATCGTACCGTTCGGAATGATGTGCACTTCCCCCTGCCAGCTTACCAGTTTGGTGGTTCGGAGGCCAATGACTTCGACAGTTCCTTTGAACGTACCTGTCTGAATCACATCTCCTACGGCAAACTGATCCTCTAATATAATGAAGAATCCGGTGATTACATCCTTCACCAATCCCTGTGCGCCAAAACCAATGGCTAGTCCCAGAACACCAGCACTGGCCAGCAGCGGGCCAACTTGGACATTGATCTCCGATAACAGTAACAGAATCATAATAAAGTTACATGTGATTGACGTCGCATTTTTCATCAGCTCACCGATGGTTACGAATCTCCGAGGATTAACACGAATTTTACCTTCCTGCTTTCGTGCCATCGACCGATCGATAATTCGGGAAACTACTTTAATGACAATACGGGTAATAATAAAAATAATGAGGATGCGGATCGAACTGAACATAATATTAAGCCACATATCCGTATCGGAAATTTTAGCCCATACTTTATCAGTCCAACGAATAGCTTCATTTACAGCATCAGCTGCACCATTTTCATCGTTTCCCTTTGCAAAATAAAACGGCATCAAGACGGATCACTCCTCTACATCGGTATGTTATCATAGCTGTCTTCGGTTTTGAAATAGAGGCCGCGGATCTCAACAAACTCATCACGGATAATTTGCTGCACTCGCTGCAGATCCTCTTTCGGAAATTGAATACACAGTGCACAGCCCGCCGTAATCTCCTTAGGTGTCGGAAACAGATCAATCTCAATCTCGGCAAACTCCAGCAGCATCTCCGCACGCAGTGCCTGCTGTGTTGAATCAAAAGCAATCAGCATCCAATTGTCCATCCATTCGTCCATGTCCTGCTCCTTTCACGCTTCGGCGGCACTCAGGCAAAAAGCCTGTCCCTGCGAAGTATAAAACACTCTACCTTTCCATATACTGATACTACTATTCCAAGGAAAGGATAGATCCTATGAACCCTGTTTCGCGTTCCTTTTCGTCAAAAGATATGACCAGTCTGAAGGTTCCTCATACCGATCCAGGCGTACATTCCGCCATTGTACATCGATTAATGTTTCATCTTTACAAAGCTCATTCCCTGCAAAATGTAGTGATTGTCTGCATCGGTACAGACCGCTCCACGGGAGACTGTCTCGGACCACTGGTAGGTACGTCTCTTGCCAAATGGGACAGCCCCCTGTTCCATCTGTACGGCACGCTGGATGAGCCCGTTCATGCTGTAAATCTGCAGGACACACTCCATAAAATTCACAGCACCCATCACAATCCATATGTCATTGGTATCGATGCTTGTCTTGGCCAGTCTTCCAGTGTTGGCTGCATTCAAGTAGTTAACGGACCACTTAAGCCTGGCGCAGGGGTAAATAAAGAATTACCGCCGGTCGGCGATATCCATCTGACAGGTATCGTTAACGTCGGCGGTTTTATGGAATACTTTGTACTTCAGAACACACGGCTCAGTCTTGTCATGCGTATGTCTGAGATTATAGCAAGCAGTCTGTATTCAGCCATTCGGGAATGGCATACCCGGTCTACTCTGTTTGCTGTGCCAGAGTAATAGCTTCCTTCTCCTCTGGGGATAGTGTATACGTTGACTCTCCCCCTTTTAGAGGTTTTGCATATACATATGATCCATCACGGTTGAATAACCCAGTAAGAATCATTCCATCCTGACTTTCATTAATCATGGCTATTGAGAAACTCAGATCGCTGCCGTGCTCCCCGTAAGCATTATACCTCTTGACGCCGATCTTGCCCTGAATACGAGCCAGCTTCTGCAGTGCGGTTTGCAGCTGTTCCGTTTGCAGTTGGTGTTCATCCTCAATACTGTCCATCTGAATTTTCAGATTGATCAACAAGGACTCCAGGTCTTCCACTCCACTGCCAGCCATCATGGCTTCGTATTTACGTTTGAATTTCCGTAACTTTGCTCCTTGAACAATACTTACGATCAGCAGTACCACCGTAAGCAGTGCCAACCCGCCAATAATCCATAACAGCTGTTCCAGAATCAGCTCATTTAATTCAGCCATGTAAGTGCAACTACCCCTCTATGTTTTTGATCAGATTCATGTCTGTCCGCAGTTCTTAGCTTTTATTATAAATCAACCTGTTAAGCAAGAAATTAATCATATGTTTCCAATTTAAATACTGTCCATCGATGTACTTATTTCTTCACGTAGTTAGTTCAATTACTGCCCTAATGAGTTCATCCGCTTCTTGTTTGGTAGAACTGTACCCTACGCTCGCTCGAACAGCTCCAGTCGTTGTCGTACCGGCGGATTCATGTGCAAGCGGTGTGCAGTGGAATCCCGATCGGACCGCAATGCCATAATTCCGATCCAATTTGAACGCGAGCTGAGCCGGATCATATCCTTCAATGACAAAGGATACTAATCCTGTACGCGGCTGTCCAATATCCGGACCCAGCTTTTGAAATCCGTTAATGAAGGAAAGTCCCTCCAGTATATGCTGTGTCAGTTCCCACTCATGCTTGTAGATTACAGCAGGGTTCACAGCAAGCACATGTTTGACTCCTGCACCTAATCCTGCAATACCTATTGTATTCGGGGTTCCTGCTTCATAGCGATCAGGACGCACTTTCGGCTGTTCCACAGCTTCCGATTGGCTTCCTGTTCCTCCATGCAGCAGCGGCTGTACATCAAGATTGGGGGCAATGTACAAACCACCCGTTCCCTGTGGCCCCAGCAAGCCCTTATGTCCTGGAAACGCAAGCATATCAATGCCCATCTGCCCTACTTCTAATGGCATTACTCCTGCACTTTGAGCAGCATCTACCAGCAGCAGCGCCTTATATTTTCGGCACAGCTGTGCAATATCGCTGATTGGCAGAATGCTTCCCAGCAGATTAGAGCTGTGTGTGCACACAACCAAACGGGTATTTTTGCGAAATATCTGTTCCATCGCCTTCAAGTTTATAAGACCGGCAGCATCTACGGATACATAATCAACCTCTATTTTTCCCTGGCTGCGTAGAAACTCAAGCGGCCGTCGAACTGAATTATGCTCCGCCATAGTTGCTATGACATGGTCGCCATCTTGGAGAATTCCCTGAATAGCAAGATTAAGAGCCTCAGTCGTATTCGAGCCAAAAGCGATATCATTAGGATTTTTTATCCCAAACAAGGCAGCTAGATCTTTTCTCGTTTCAAACAATACCCTGCTGGCTTGTACAGCCATACGGTGGCTTCCTCTGCCTGGATTAGCTCCGGCAAACTCGAGCGCATTCATCATGGCCTCCCCAACAGCAGGTGGCTTCGGCCAAGATGTTGCTGCATGATCCAGATAGATGATTTCTCCCATCTTCCTATCACCTCTGCTATTAAGGAATAATTACAGGGTTACACACAAACAAAGAATGACATATCGTTTCTCCAGAATACAGAGGCGATATGTCATGACATGTTTAGCTCTGCATGTTGTTAATGATCCACCTAAGCTGTTACTGTAACAGTTCCAATAACCGTTCGAGATCCTGCTTGCTGTAGTAATTGAGCTCGATTTTACCTTTGTCTTTTTGGCTGTGTTTAATCTTCACTGTCGTTTTGAACCGCTCCCGAAGTGATTCCTCCAAGGTATCGATAAAAGGATCTTTCTTTTTCAACTTGGTTTTGGCCTTTGCCTCACCTGTTTTGGAACGATCCAGCTGTTGAACAGCCTCTTCCAGCTCACGTACACTCCACTGCTGATCAATGGTCTGTTTAGCCAGTTGTTTGACCAGATTTTCATCTTTGATCCCTACAATTGCCCGTGCATGCCCCATCGATAATGTTCCACGTGAAACATATTCTTTCACTTCGTCGGGCAGAGCCAGCAATCGCAGGAAATTAGCAATGTGGGAGCGTGACTTACCTACCTTGACTGACAGCTCTTCCTGAGTCAATGAGAATTGATCCATTAATCCTTGATAGGCTACTGCCACTTCCATCGCATTCAGATTCTCCCGCTGCAGGTTCTCAATCAGCGCAATCTCCATTACCTGCTGGTCATTGAATGTACGGACAACAGCCGGAACAGTAGCGTTTCCGCAGTACTGTGATGCTCTGAACCTGCGCTCGCCTGCAATAATCTCATATCCACGCAGCACAGGACGAACGATAATGGGTTGAATTACACCATGTTGGCGAATGGATTCCGCCAGTTCATGTATTGCTTCCTCATCAAATGCTTTGCGCGGCTGATAAGGGTTAGCCCGCAGTTGGCTAATCGGGATTTCTACGACTTTATCGTCGTCATTAATTGAAAGCGAAGGAATGAGGGCATCAAGTCCTTTTCCGAGCCGCTTACTCATAAGAAATCACTTCCTTTGCGAGCTCTAAATACACTTCCGCTCCTCGGGAACGGGGATCATACGTAATGATGGATTGACCGTGAGATGGTGCCTCACTAAGCCGTACATTGCGCGGAATAATAGTCTGATACACTTTTTGCTGGAAATACTTCTTTACTTCTTCAATAACCTGAATACCGAGATTCGTACGAGCATCAAACATCGTCAGTAACACGCCTTCAATCTGAAGTGATGTATTCAGATGTTTTTGCACTAATCGAACGGTATTCAGCAGCTGACTTAATCCTTCCAGTGCATAGTATTCACATTGAATAGGAATAATCACCGAATCGGAAGCCGTTAACGAATTAATCGTTAACATGCCAAGGGAGGGCGGACAATCAATCAATATATAATCATAATTATTTTTAACCAAGGCGAGTGACTTTTTCAGACGAACTTCTCGCGATATCGTGGATACCAATTCGATTTCGGCTCCGGCAAGTTGAATCGTTGCAGGTATGATATGAAGGCCCTCAATCTGAGTCTCCACAATCGCTTCCTGGGGAGGCACATCATTAATAATGACATCATATATACAATTCGCCACATCTGCTTTATTAATTCCGACTCCGCTCGTTGTATTCCCTTGGGGGTCGATATCGACAAGCAGTACCCGCTTCCCGAGTGAAGCAAGCCCTGCACCCAAGTTAACCGATGTCGTTGTTTTCCCCACACCGCCCTTTTGATTTGCTACGGCCATAATCTTAGACAATACCTTCACCTCAAATAAAATAGGAGTCTTTTCTTGTAGGTTGTGAGTTGCAGTTAACAAAAAGCAGGCGGCCATCCGCACACGAACAACAATTACCGTTTCCAGATCCAAACGATATGTTTAGTTCATGTCACATGACATACATACTGTTTAGACAGAAAAAGCGGCCCATTGCCGCCTGAAGCTTCAATTATTTGCGTTTTGGAATATGAATAACGATCTCGTAGTGATCCTCATGATCGGCTTCTTTCGTTTTGATATCCATACCCGAACCTGTCACCATATCAATTGATTGACGAATCGTATTAAGTGCCAGTCTTACATCTTTAGTGAATGAAATCCGTTTGGATTTTTTGATTTTGGAAGCTTCTTTATAAAAGGCAACACGTGCCTCCGTCTGCTTCACATTCAATTCCTTGTCGATAATCTCGCCCAGCAGCTTTAATTGAAGCTCCTCCGTATCCAGGGATAACAAGGCTCTTGCATGGCGTTCGGATATTTTCCGTTCCATCAATGCTGTCTTCACACCTTCAGGAAGCTGCAGCAGCCGAATTTTATTGGCGATCGTGGACTGACTTTTGCCAAGCCGCTGAGCAAGGCTCTCCTGAGTCAGTTGATGCAGGTCAATCAGCTTTTGGTAAGCAACTGCTTCCTCAATCGATGTTAAGCCTTCACGCTGCAGGTTCTCAATCAGAGCAATGGATGCTGCCTGAGAATCATTAAATTCGCGTACAATAGCCGGAATATGCTCAAGGCCCAATTTGCGAACAGCACGCCACCTGCGTTCCCCTGCAATGATCTCATAAGATCCATTCCGAACACGCACAACAATGGGTTGAATGACACCGTGTGTTTTGATCGTCTGCAGCAGTTCATCAATTTTATCATCATCAAAAATAGTACGGGGTTGGTATGGGCTGCTCACAATTTCATTAACCGGGACCTGTTTAATCTCATCTCCGTTATTGCGCTCCGCCAAACCAAACAACTTCGAAAATTGTTCTTTCATTCCGTAGATTACCACCTAGTTTCGTAATAGCTCCTGCATGGTCAGCAGGTGCTTCTTATTCCATAAGCGAGGCTTCACATTCATCGTTCCTGAAATAAGTTATGCCATTTTGTATGTCCTGCTGCTGAGCAGCATTAAAAGCTTAAGTATCTATTTATATGAACTAATCGTTGATCGCTGTTTACGCAGGATCTGATACTTCTATTCTATCATCTTTTTCTCCATAATCCTATGTTTACCTATTCTTTAAAGTCTCCTAATTTTCCTGCTTTCTTTGATGAATATCCGGAAGTTTATACCTATATTATTTTACGCAAATTGGAATCTGGACGTCCGCTTTAGATATTCTGTGATAATACAACTCGGACACTTCTGTTTATTGAGTTTTGATAGATTTCTTGTTTTGCTAGAGAGAGATAGTTATATGCCTTTGATTAAAACTATTCTTCACGAATTTAGAAAGCTTGCGCTCAGAAAGTTCCGCTTTATTTAGGTATAAGTCCTCTTTACTTTGGTGCAAAAAGAATGAACCATTCAATTTAGAAAATTCATATCATCATATTTATAGTTCTGATTCTAATCTTCTCTCCACCCTGATCTGCTCAAATTTAATTATTTTGTGGTAAAACAAAAAAAGGGATGTTTCACGTGAAACATCCCTTTTTTCTGATCCTTATACTTTAAAACATGATTTGATCCCTTATCCAGTTGTCCATAATGCCCCTAAACAAGTGGCGTTTTAAGCGGAGTCCCTGGTTTACGGGGATACTTATGGGGTGTCTTATCAAATTTCTGTATCAAAATGATATGACGTTCCGATTCCTCTACCGGTAGCTGGAATGGATGAACTGCCTTCACCCTTCCTTTCAGCTGATTAAAGCTGTATTCTGCTTCCTTCATTTCATCACGCGGGTCTCCACCCTTCATGGCAGCGAACATACCGCTTTTACGTACAAAAGGAAGACAGAATTCATTCAGCACAGCCAGCTTGGCTACCGCACGAGCAGTAACCAGATCATAGCTGTCCCGATATCCTTCTTTACGTCCCAATTCCTCCGCACGGCCATGGATCAACTCTACCTGTTCAAGACCAAGTGTATCGACCACATGCTGCAGAAAACCAATCCGTTTATTCAATGAGTCAATAATCGTAAGCTGGATATGAGGAAAACAAATCTTCAGCGGCAGCCCTGGGAATCCAGCACCCGACCCAATGTCTGCCAGTTTGTTCACTTTGGTCATATCCGTATAAAATGCCAGCGATACCGAATCATAAAAATGCTTCGTATAAACCTGCTCACGATCGGTGATACCGGTAAGATTCATTTTTTCATTCCAGGATACCAGCTCTTTATAATACAGTTCGAACTGTTCCAGTTGGAGCTCGCCAACTTCCAAACCATGCTCCTTCAAGCGCAGCTGCAGCTGCTGTTGAATATCGTCCATTATTGTCCCCTTGCTGCGGTAACGCGATTATAATGCTCCAGATAGACGAGCAAAATGGAGATATCCGCTGGTGTAACGCCTGCAATACGGGATGCCTGACCAATTGAAATCGGGCGAATCTTTGCCAGCTTCTGCTTGGCTTCCATCGCAAGTCCATGAATCTCATCGTATACGATCGTATCTGGAATTTTCTTTTTCTCCATTTTCAGCAAACGTTCCACGTGGATCAACTGTTTCTCGATATAACCGGCATATTTAATTTGAATCTCAACTTGTTCCTTCATATCCGCAGTCAGTTCCACTTCGGAAGGAGATACCTGCTCGATCCAGTCATAGCCGATCTCCGGGCGGCGCATCAGATTGAGAAGTGTGCTTCCGTCCTGAATCGGAGTTGAACCGATCTCCTCCAGTTTGGCGTTAACCTCAACAGGGCGAACCTTTGCCTCTTTGAGACGTACAATCTCCTGCTCCACTTTTGCTTTTTTATCCAGGAAAGCCGCATAACGTTCTTCGGTAATCAGTCCAATGTCATGACCAATCTCTGTAAGACGCATATCTGCATTGTCGTGACGGAGCAGCAGACGATACTCGGCGCGAGATGTCAGCAGACGATACGGTTCATTCGTACCTTTTGTAACGAGATCATCGATGAGTACACCAATGTAACCTTGGGAACGATCAAGCACAATAGCCTCTTTGCCCTGTACTTTACGTGCTGCATTGATACCAGCCATGACCCCTTGACCCGCTGCTTCCTCATATCCCGATGTACCATTAATCTGACCTGCTGTGAACAGTCCTGGCAGGCGTTTAGTCTCGAGAGATGGCCACAGCTGCGTGGGAACCATCGCATCATATTCGATCGCGTAACCATTACGCATCATTTCGACCTTCTCCATACCTGGAATTGAGCGAAGAACAGCAAGCTGTACGTCCTCTGGCAGACTTGTAGATAGACCTTGTACATAATACTCGGATGTATTTTTGCCTTCCGGCTCCAGGAAGATTTGATGTTTCGGCTTATCGCTGAAACGCACAATTTTGTCCTCAATGGATGGGCAGTAACGCGGCCCTGTTCCTTCGATCACCCCAGAGAACATCGGCGCACGATGCAGGTTATCATTAATAATCTGATGTGTCTCTACTGAAGTATAGGTCAGCCAGCAGGGTAGCTGCTCATTCGTGGAGGATTTTGTCTCATAGGAAAAGAATTTCGGCTCGTCATCGCCGGGCTGGATTTCGGTTTTGCTAAAATCAATCGTATCCTTATGCACACGCGGGGGTGTGCCTGTTTTGAAACGCACAAGCTCGAAGCCCAGCTCACGCAGATGCTCCGACAATTTAAGCGATGGCTGCTGATTATTAGGTCCGCTCTCGTACATCAGCTCACCCATAATGACTTTACCCCGCAGGTATGTGCCGGTTGTCAGAACTACTGCTTTGGCACGATACTCTGTACCTGTTTGGGTAACAACACCAACGCACTGATCATTTTCAACAAGGAGGCGATCCACCATGCCCTGACGCATTGTCAGATTTGGTTCTTTCTCCATCGTTTCCTTCATTGTATGCTGATAAGAGAATTTGTCAGCCTGTGCACGCAGTGCATGAACTGCGGGTCCTTTCCCCGTATTCAGCATTCGCATCTGGATAAACGTTTTATCGATATTCCGTCCCATTTCTCCGCCAAGTGCATCAATTTCCCGTACAACGTGTCCTTTTGCCGGTCCCCCTATGGATGGGTTACAAGGCATGAATGCCACCATGTCAAGGTTGATCGTAATCATCAGCGTCTTGGAGCCCATCCGGGCTGCTGCAAGCGCCGACTCTACACCGGCGTGTCCTGCACCAACGACGATGACATCATAACTGCCGCCATCAAAAGCCATGTTTATTTCCTCCTTATTTTGCTTTTATCTATATAAAACCAAACTTCCTGGCAACAACATCATTCCATCCTTTGACAACGGGCAGAAATTGTACCTTTCCATCATACACGACAAATCCCATGATTGTACGGTATATGATTTACTTTCCTAGACAGAACTGGGAGAAAATTTGATCAATTAAAGCATCATGAGCTGTATCTCCCACAATCTCTCCCAGCTGCTCCCATGCCAACCGAACATCAATCTGAATCATATCAATCGGAACAAACTGATCGGCTGCTTCATACGCATCGATCAGTGATTGCTTCGCCTTCTTCAGCAGGGCTATATGACGAACATTGCTGACATATGTCAAATCTGCAGATTCCAACTTTCCACTGAAGAACAGTGTTGAGATGGCTTCTTCCAATCGATCAACACCCTGATCATCCTTTACTGACATCGGAACAAGCCGCTCCTCAGGAACATAACGAAGCAGGATGTCTCGGTCAATCTGAGGCGTTAAGTCCATTTTATTCATAATGATAATTGATTGTCTACCGCGGATTTGTTCCAGTAATTCGATCTCATCCTGGTGGAGCGGCTCAGCCGCATTGACGACCATCAGAATTAAATCTGCATCGTTCACAGCAGAGCGCGAACGTTCTACCCCGATCTTCTCAACGACGTCCATCGTCTCCCGAATACCTGCAGTATCGAGCAGCTTCAAAGGGATATTGTTAATGGTAATAAACTCTTCGATAACATCCCGCGTTGTGCCCGGAATATCCGTGACAATGGCCCGATTATCTTGTGCAAGTGTATTCATTAGAGAAGATTTACCGACATTAGGCCTTCCGACAATAGCAGTTGTAATACCTTCGCGTAAGATTTTACCTTGTTCCGCCGTCGTCAGCAATTTATCGATTTCAGTCATAACTTCGCTGGATTTTTCCTTAATAAAATCGGATGTCAAGGATTCCACATCATGTTCGGGGTAATCGATATTGACTTCAATGTGAGCCAGCGTCTCAACCAGTGTATGTCTCAGATCACGCAGTTTGGAGGAGAGCTTGCCTTCTACCTGCTTCAGCGCTACCGAGAATGCACGATCCGATTTTGAACGAATAAGATCCATGACGCCTTCCGCCTGAGACAAGTCAATTCGCCCATTCAGAAAGGCCCGCTTGGTGAATTCACCCGGTTCAGCGAGACGGATATTGAGCTGCAGCAGCAGGTCCATTACCCGTTTAACGGATACGACCCCACCATGTGCACTAATCTCGACTACATCCTCTGTGGTGAATGAACGAGGCGCACGCATCACCGTTACCAGCACCTCTTCTACTTTTTCTCCACTGACGGGATCGATAATGTGGCCGTAATGGACTGTATGGGATGATGCCTGGCTCAACGGTGTTTTGCTGCGAAAAATTTTCTCCGTCTCTGCTACTGCATCCGGCCCGCTGACCCGAATAACAGCAATGCCGGCTTCACCGACCGCTGTAGATATCGCGGTAATCGTATCGCTAATCATTATGATCTCTCCTGACTTCTCTATAATCAATGGTCATCCAGCCTTTGTTCTGGCGAATGCCAACATGTATTCAATTCTAATAGGACAGCAGCAAATTAAATTTAAAATTTTCAGCTTAATCCTAACCTGCATTTATTCATTGAAATCCATTATCTCTAGTTAAAGGTACAGATGATTCTTTCATCGTTTTTTTATAATTATGACTTGTGTCAAATGTTAAGGAACAACAAATATAATGTAGAAACTTAGCTTCTGTACGAAAAAAGCAATGGCTTCTGCATCGTGCAGGAAGCCATTGCGTCTTCAATTGCGTGTTATTTCAACGTAATAACCACACGCCGATTGGGCTCCTCGCCCTTACTTAATGTCTTAATCTGCGGGTGATTTTGCAGCTTGGCATGAATCACTTTACGTTCAAGCGGCGGCATCGGTTCAAGAACAACTTCCTTGCCTGTGCGGATGGCTTGTCCAGCTAATCGTTCAGCTAAATCCTCCAGCGTTTTCCGCCGGCGCTGACGGAAATTTTCGGCGTCAAGTACGATGCGTACGAAGCTTTCCGAGTAGCGGTTAGCCACGATATTGGTCAGATATTGAAGAGCATCCAGCGTTTGTCCACGTCGTCCAATAATCATACCGAGGTCTTCTCCGGAAATATTGAAAAGATGGCCATCCCGCTGCTTTTTGATATGCACTTCTACATCCAACCCCATACCTGCCGCAACTTCTTTCAAAAATGCAGCCGCTTCTTCATAGGGATTATGGACTGCTGCACCCTCAAGTACTGCATCAATCTCGGCTTCAGGTGCGGCTGGTTTGATCGGCTGTATTACAGCTTCAGGTACTGGCAGCAGCTTTACTTCAACTTTGGCAGCCTTCACCCCGAACAAACCCAGGAATCCTTTTGACGGCTGCTCTAACACTTGTATCTCGACCTTGTCCCGGCTTACGCCAAGCTCAGCCAATCCTTGGTTTACAGCATCTTCAACGGTTTTTCCTGACGTAATGACTTTGGTCATTTCGATTTTTTGGCCCCTTTCGACCCTTTCCCAGAGACAGTTGCTCTGCCACCGTTTTTGCGTTTAGCTCCATTTTTGGAAGAGCTGCTCTGCTTCACGTTGACCTCGGCCACAACTTTATCATTATTCCGGTAAAGGAAATAGTTTTGCACGATCGTGTAGATATTACTGTAGAACCAGTAAAGCGGCAGGGCTGATGGGAACTGATACGACATAACGAAAATCAAAATCGGATACACCCACAGCATGAACTGCATTGGACCAATTTGCTGTGAAGGATTCATACGCATCATCATCCACGTTTGGATAAATGTTGTGATGGCGGCCAGCACTGGCAAAATAAACAGGTGGTCCGGTGCTCCAAGCTGAAGCCATAAGAAATCATGGGTTCTTAGACTGGAGTTTCCGTAAATGGAGTTATAAAGTGCGATGTAAATCGGCATCTGAATCAGAAGCGGCAGACAACCCGCCATCGGATTAACTTTGTTCTCCTGAAACAGCTTCATCGTTTCTTGCTGGACTTTCTCAGGTGTATCTTTATACTTGGCTTGAATCTCCTTCAGCTGCGGCTGAATGGCCTGCATTGCTTTGGAGCTGCGGACCTGTTTCATTGTTAGTGGCAAAATCAAAGTCCGGACAATAAGCACCATCACAAGGACAGCTAGTCCATATTCACCGCTAAACCAATTGGCAAATGTATCGAGCGCCAGTGAGAACCAGTACACAACATTGGCCTGCCAAAAAGAATCACTATTCTTCAGATCTTCCGTTGTAACCCCGGCACCTTGCGGAGTACACCCGGCGAGTACAGTGACCATTGCAAGGATTGCAATGAGGAGAATCCACTTCCCCTTAGATGTCTTCAATCGCGACACTTCATAACCCCTCTCTTAACCATTCCATTCCACCGTAAATCATACCATAATTAGGAGGACAAATAAACCGAAGCTTACCGCTTGCACGACTTCAAAAGTGAGGCTTTACGCAGCACATGCAGCAGACTTTTTTCCATTTCCTTATAGGACATGTTGAGTGCCCCTTTGCGAACAATGAAAATTAAATCCATCTGCGTAACAATCTCCTGCTCATGATGACGTACAATTTCCTTGATCATGCGTCTCATCCGGTTACGCACGACAGCGTTTCCGATTTTTTTGCTGCATGATACGCCCACCCGGAATTGTTCCGTATCTTTACGGCGGCAGCCATACACCACGAATTGATGATTGGCAAACGATTTTCCATACCGATATACGCGGCTAAAATCCGCCCGGTTTCGCAGACGCAATCTTTTATACACGGCGCTTCTCCTTGCTGTCCCCCATCCACGTAGTTGACGGAGGCCTCATTACTGATTTAGTATAGACTTTCTTGATCGACGGTAAACCGCCCGGCTGACAAATATATATAAGGTAAGTTTCCGAAAAAGGGAAACATCATCAACACTAACGACTGGCTGGCTGACCAGCTTCTTTAGAGCCTGACTAGGGATGAATCGCACAGTAAAAAGTTTGAATCATCCCGACTTAAGAAAAAAAAGACCACCTCGGTGGTCTTCAGATGCATTAAGCACTCAGGACTTTACGGCCTTTCAGGCGACGTGCAGCCAAAACTTTACGGCCGTTTTTCGTGCTCATTCTTTTACGGAAACCATGAACTTTTTTACGTTTGCTAACGTTCGGTTTGAATGTAGGTCTCAATGTATTGCACCTCCTTACAAGGAAATACTTATGTGATGAATCCTTTTCATCTTCACAGAAAACACCTTTATATATTTAATCATGTTCATTTGGAAAAGTCAACTGTAAAGCTCCGCCACTCTCCCTCTTTTTCATATGCTTTCCAGCGTCCTACATTAATCCTGATCCAGCACGGCTCTTTTCTCCCCGACACGACCCAAAAAAACAAAAAAGTTATCCCCAATTTTTCAATTCACTCTTGTTCCATTCATCCATTTCGGGTTATCCACATTCGGGCATCAGACTGTAATTCTTCTATATCTGTTTGAAGTTATTCACATGTGGATAAAAAATATTAGATTAGGTTTAGTAAAAAACGCTGGGCATTGTATCCGCTTTAATGTGAAGGTTTACAAGATTTTAAGAAAGGTGTAGGATGAAAAATATCTTGTATACAAGTATACCTACTGCATTTATGGACCTTGTCTTTATTTTCGTACAGTGTACTTAAGTAACTATTGGGCTTAATCGTATCAAGAATAGAACACGATTCGTCGATGAACTGGTCACAACATCAAGTTGTAAACTTGAACCTGAGCGCAGCGCTTAAGCTTCAGCCGCATCCTGATACAGATCTGATACTGCAATGAATAGGCGGCAGTGCTGGGCTGACAAACATTATGCTATGATCATACTGTAAGGAATATTTAATTAGGAGCGTTAGCCATATGCAGTTTCCATCTTCCTGGCTTCAAGGGGCATCTCGCGGTGAAGCCATCGCATGCGAGTTAAGGCTGAGAATTATTAACGGGACACTCAAGCCTGGAGAAATATTGTCCGAAAATCGAATTGCTGCCGATTTCGACAGCAGTCGCTCGCCTGTTCGCGAAGCGCTAAGAACATTGTCTAATGAAGGGCTGATTCGCCTTGAACGGATGGGTGTTGTGATCCTTGGCCTGAATATGAAGGATGTCGAAGAACTCTATGATGTCCGTTTTCTTATTGAGAGCTTCGTGCAGCAGCGGCTGGCGGCTGATGTGCCTCCATTGTTAATCACACAGCTGGGCAATATTATCGACAAAATGCAGCTTGCGGGGAAACATCAGGACGCTGTCGAATTCGCCTATCAGGATCTCACGTTTCATGAGACGATCGTCGAGGCAGCAGGACATTCCCGCATATCGCATCTATGGAAGAGCATTCGATATGTAGTCATGACGGTTATGCTGCTCACCACACGCAGAGTGTTCGCTCAAGGTGATTCTAAAGTAAGCGCTGTAATCGATAAGCATCGCTCACTTGCTGCAGCCCTGCAATCGGGCGATAAGCTTCTGATCCAAGCCGGTGTACGTACCTATTTTAAAGACTCGGGTCAGACGCTGCATGAAAGCTTTGAGCTCTGAAGAAGTCATGTAAATGAGCACATCACTGCTGACAGCCTGTGAAGTGGAGTTGAAATTGCAGCCCTTAGCCGGCATCAGGTTTATAATTTGAAGCAGCAGTTTGGTGACCATACAGCTCGCAATCAATCCAGAGTGAATGATTGCCGTCCAACTTGTCGACAAGTATACAAAATGCGATTTCTTTTATTTTGGGGCAAGCTAAAGCTGATTTCTCCTATTTCATGTTAGTCTACAGTCTTGATAAGCAGACCACCATTGTTGAAGCAGGACACTGCGTGCTGAGAGCTGCATGCAGTACGGAAATCTTAAATTTTCTATTACATGTAAGCGTTTATATCCATCAAAAAGGAGTAATTACATCATGAGCACTATTTTCGGATTATCCCATAATACCTCACTGCTGGTTTGGACATTGATCACCATCATCTTCCTGATCCTATTAATCTCCAAATATAAGTGGAACCCGTTCATTACCCTTTTATTATCTGCATTAATGCTTGGTTTACTTGCTGGAATGAAACCTGCTGATGTGATTTCATCTATTACCAGCGGATTAGGCGGCACATTAGGCACGATCGCCATCGTCATCGGACTAGGTACCATGCTTGGTAAAATGATGGCTGAATCTGGAGGAGCGGAGCAAATTGCAACCACCCTTGTAGACCGGTTTGGTGTGAAGCGAGTGCACTGGGCGATGATGATTGTTGGATTTATTGTGGGTATACCCGTGTTCTTCGAAGTAGGCGTTATCCTCATGATTCCCATTATTTTTACCGTGGCCCGTAAAACCAACATGTCCTTACTACAGATTGGAATACCTATTCTGGCTGGTTTATCAACGGTACATGGACTTGTTCCGCCGCATCCGGCACCGATGATTGCGATTGAAGCCTTCAACGCGGATCTGGGGAAAACAATTCTGTACTCTTTAGTTGTAGGTATCCCTACTGCAATTATTGCTGGACCTGTATTTGGTAAATTTATTGGCAAAAGAATTCACACCGAACCACCAGCTGAACTCGCTGAACAGTTCTCGGCTGCGAAAAACAGCAGTTTGCCCGGATTTGGTATTACGCTGTTTACTATTCTGCTGCCAGTCATTCTGATGCTGATCGGCTCGATTGCGAACATTGTTGATCCTGATGCAGTAAGTGGCTTTACTGTCTTTAGTGCATTTATCGGCAATGAGATTATTGCGCTCTTGATCTCTGTTGTCTTTGCCCTCTTTTCACTCGGCTTTGCCCGTGGGTTCACCAAACATGATATTTCCCGCTTCACCAGCGAGTGTTTGGCACCTACAGCTACCATTATTCTCATTATTGGTGGCGGTGGAGCTTTCAAGCAGGTGCTGATTAACAGCGGGGTTGGTGATGCCATTGCAGCATTCGCCACAAATGCACACATTAACGTCATTCTGTTTGCTTGGCTTGTAGCTGCCCTCATTCGTGTTGCCACGGGTTCAGCTACGGTTGCCATGACTACAGCTGCTGGAATCGTTGCTCCGGTACTCGCTCTTACACCAGGAGCTAACATTGAGCTGGTTGTACTTGCTACAGGCGCAGGGTCACTTGTTCTGTCTCATGTGAACGATGCGGGCTTCTGGATGATCAAGGAATTTTTCAATATGAGTGTGGCACAGACCCTCAAGACGTGGACCGTTATGGAAACACTACTTTCTGTGGTCGGACTGATTTTTATTTTGCTGTTGAGTACAGTCGTATAAATGAAAGCTCTCATCATTTTCTCATGATAAAAAAGTGTTAAAGAAAGAAGGATCGATGTAATGGCCAACTATATGATTGGAATCGATATCGGCACAACCAGTACCAAATCCGTGTTATTCACAGAGCAGGGCGAAGTAATCACCACATCTACTCAGGAATATCCGCTCTATACTCCTGCACCGGATGTTGCAGAACAAGACCCCGAAGAGATTTTACAAGCAGCCGTACGCTCTGTATACGGAGTAATGATTCAGAGTGGAGTTTCCGCTGACCAGATTCTCTTTGTCTCCTGCAGCTCAGCCATGCACAGTGTCATTGCCATGGATCAACAGGGCCATCCGCTTACGCGCTGTATCACTTGGGCAGACAATCGAAGTGCTCCCTGGTCAGCTAAACTGCAGGAAAACGGTGTCGGCCATCGGATCTACCTGCGAACAGGCACCCCCATTCATCCCATGTCACCCCTGACCAAATTGATGTGGATGCGCCATGACGAACCTGAACTGTTTCAGCGCACGGCTAAATTTATTTCGATTAAAGAGTACCTGTTCTTCCGTCTATTTGGACAATATGTTGTCGATCATTCCATTGCTTCCTGCACTGGGCTGCTCAATCTCGAAAAGCTGGACTGGGATGAGGAAGCGCTGGACATTGCAGGCATTACACCGAATCAATTGTCGAAGCTTGTACCGACTACTTATACAATAGAGGGAATGCATCCCGAATGGGCTGAAAAAATGGCACTCTCCCCTTCTACGCCCTTTGTGATCGGCGCAAGTGACGGGGTGCTGTCCAACCTTGGTGTTAACGCCATCCAGCCAGGTGTTGTTGCAGCAACCATCGGTACCAGCGGAGCTATTCGTACCGTGGTTGATCGACCGATAACAGACCCGAAAGGACGAACGTTTTGTTACGCGCTGACCGAAAAACTCTGGGTCGTCGGCGGACCTGTCAATAACGGCGGCATGCTTTTCCGCTGGGTCCGGGATGAGTTCGCGGCTTCCGAAGTGGAAACAGCCAAGCGCCTTGGCATCAACTCCTATGATGTATTGACCAAAATAGCCGAACGTGTTCCGCCCGGTTCGGAAGGGCTGCTGTTCCATCCGTACCTTTCGGGCGAACGTGCTCCTCTCTGGAATCCGGATGCACGCGGGTCCTTTTTTGGCCTGACCCTTCACCACAAGAAGGAACACATGATTCGTGCAGTACTTGAAGGGGTTATTTTCAATCTTTATACCGTTCTGCTCGCAATGGAAGAACAGATCGGACAGCCCACCTCCATTCAAGCTACGGGTGGTTTTGCACGCTCACCGTTATGGCGGCAGATGATGTCCGATATCTTTAATCAGGAAGTAGTTGTGCCTGAAAGCTTCGAAAGCTCTTGTCTCGGCGCGGTAGTTCTGGGTCTTTATGCCACAGGACGAATCAAGTCCCTTGATGCTGTTTCTTCTATGGTAGGTACAACTCATCGGCATAAACCAGTCAAAGGACATGCCACCCTCTACCAGGAACTGCTGCCGATCTACATTCGTATTTCACGCAAACTGGAAGAGGAATATGCTGATATCGCAGCTTTCCAACGTAAAGTGTCTAAACATCTTCTGTAAGCAGAGGAAGGCCCCGCAGCCCAAAATCGGCTGCGGGGCCTTCCTCTTTTTGATCACATTTCCCGTCTAACTGTATGTACAAAGACACATCTGCTTCTATATAAGCACCTCTGACACTTCCACGCCACCTATTCATTCCTATTCCTCAACCTATTATGATGAAGCTCGCAAGAACAGCACCCTGTAAAATCAATCTCCCTCTACTACACCGCAGCACCTCATGAGGTAGATACCCATCCCTTGCATCTGCTCATTTCTCCACCTATCTACTTTGATTTCAGTTTCTGTTATCCACAGCAAGGTTATTCACATTCCGGGATCACTTTTGCACACAATTTAGCAGCTTTCGACGGATATCCTGTGTATAAAATATTTGGCCCCCTTAGGTCATGCTGTCGAAAATTAAACAATTTATAAACAATATATTGTGTTGTGACTAAAAATTATACACAAGTTATTGAATTTGTGGATAAAATCTCGCCATACGTTGAAATGCGGGGCTTCTTTTGCTATGATTGTATTACTTTTGGATGTGAATATGTGATCTGACCCATAATATTATCAACAGCCTGTGGATAAAGTTGTGAACAATTTTCCGTTGTTCCTTCTTTTTTTGTTTTTGAACTGCGGGGGTTTGGGGATAAATTCCGGCAATATATCTCGAATTTCGACACTGCATCATGGCTTAAGCCACACTTGGAACATGTAAAAGGAGTGACAGTCTGTGGACAGCCATACTTCTGATTTATGGCAGCAAATTTTATCAATCATACAAAACAAACTCAGCAAACCCAGCTTCGACACCTGGTTCAAAGCAACCAAGGCAACCAAGCTGAATGATCAGACCATCGTCATCTCCGCCCCAACCACGTTTGCCGTCGAATGGCTGGAGAGCCGTTACACCAAACTGGTCGGTTCGACGGTCTATGAGCTGCTTGGCAAACAGGTCGATGTGAAATTTGTCATTGAGGAGAACAAACCTGTAGAGCCTGACCCGCAGCTGCCGGCGCCGACGCCGACGGTCGTTCAGGAAGAAGCCGTGCTCAGCATGCTGAATCCAAAATATACGTTCGATACCTTTGTCATCGGGCCGGGCAACCGTTTTGCCCATGCCGCATCGCTGGCGGTCGCTGAAGCGCCCGCCAAAGCCTACAACCCTCTTTTTCTATATGGAGGCGTAGGACTCGGCAAGACCCACTTGATGCATGCGATCGGACATTACATTTTGGAACATAATCCGAGCAGCAAGGTTGTTTATTTGTCATCTGAGAAATTCACGAACGAATTTATCAACTCCATTCGTGATAATCGCGGGGAAAGTTTTCGCAATAAATACCGGAGCGTAGATATTCTGCTAATTGATGATATTCAGTTCCTGGCCGGAAAAGAATCAACACAAGAGGAATTTTTCCATACGTTTAATGCGCTGCATGAGGAACGGAAGCAGATCATCATCTCCAGCGATAGACCACCAAAGGAAATTCCAACCCTGGAGGAGCGACTGCGCTCCCGGTTTGAATGGGGATTAATTACGGATATTCAGCCTCCGGATCTGGAGACGCGGATCGCGATTTTGCGTAAAAAGGCGCGTGCGGAGAACCTGGATATTCCGAATGAAGCGATGATGTATATCGCAAACCAGATCGATACAAACATTCGGGAACTCGAAGGGGCCCTGATTCGTGTCGTTGCTTATTCTTCACTGACCAATCAGGACGTAAGTTCTCATCTGGCTGCTGAAGCTCTGAAGGATATCATTCCTTCCAGCCGTCCCAAAATGATCACGATTCAAGACATCCAACAAAAGGTCGGCGAGTACTACAGCTTGAAGCTTGAAGATTTCAAAGCACGGAAACGGACAAAGGCTGTTGCTTTTCCGAGACAGATTGCCATGTATCTCTCTCGTGAACTGACAGACTTTTCTCTGCCCAAGATCGGGGATGCTTTTGGAGGACGAGATCATACCACGGTCATTCATGCCCATGAAAAAATCTCCCAAGCGATCAAAAACGATCAGGATCTCTATAAAGTTATCAACAACTTAACCGAAAAAATTAAGAATCCAACCTGAACAAGTCCCAAGCCTATGCACAACGTGTACACATGTGGATAGGCTTAATTTTATGGGTTTAACCCCAGTTATCCACATATTCAGTGCCCCTATTACTATTATTACTATAAAGATCTAAAGATATCTTCTCCAAAAAGCCGTTGCAAAGCTCAGCCTTCGGCCTTTCTAAAAACACCTTTTGAATACCATATCCAAACCAGTGAACGTCCAAAAAATCCGCTAGGAGTGAAATCATGAAAATCAGCATAATGAAAAGTTATCTCAACGAATCCATTCAGCAAGTATCCAAAGCCATTTCCAGTCGTACGACGATTCCCATTCTGAGCGGTATCAAGTTCGACGTGAATCACCAAGGTGTGACGTTGACAGCAAGTGACACCGATATTTCCATTCAATCCTTTATCCCGCTTGAAGAGGGAGATAAAAGTGTTGTGCAGATCGATCAGCCAGGCAGTGTTGTTCTGCCAGCCAAGTTTTTCGTGGAGATCATCAAGAAACTGCCTTCGCAGGAAGTGCACATGGAGGTTAAAGAGAACTTCAACACCTTTATCTCCGCAGGTGCAACGGAAATCCAACTGGTTGGTCTGGATCCGGAAGAGTTTCCGGTACTGCCAAGCATTGAAGAGAATCAAACGGTCTCCATTCCAGGAGATTTACTGAAAAATATGATTAAACAAACGGTGTTCTCCATTTCCACTCATGAAACGACACCAATTCTGACAGGTGTACTGTGGAGCCTTGCAGATAATGAGTTGAAATTTGTGGCAACGGACCGCCACCGTCTTGCTACTCGTTCGGCAATGCTGGATAATGCAGAGGGTATTCGTTTCAACAACGTTGTTATCTCTGGTAAAACGCTGAACGAATTAAGCAAAATTGTTCCCGATCAAAATACACTTGTGGATATCGTAGTCGCAGACAATCAGGTATTGTTCAAAATAGACCGGGTGTTGTTTTACTCTCGTATTTTGGATGGGACATATCCGGATACTTCTAGAATTATTCCGACGTCATACAAAACAGAACTTGTTTTGGACACTAAAAAATTAAGTGAATCGATTGACCGGGCTTATTTGCTGTCGCGTGAGGAAAAAACAAATATTGTGCGTATGCAGACGATGGACTCCGGCACGATTGAAATATCCTCCAGTTCCTCCGAACTGGGTAAAGTTAGAGAAGAGATTGAGCCAGCTGAATTTACAGGTGATCCGCTCAAGATCTCGTTTAACTCCAAATACATGCTGGATGTGCTGAAAGTGGTGGAAAGTGAGCAGCTGATGATTGCTTTTACCGGCGTTATGAGCCCGATCATTCTGAAACCGCTGGACGACAGCCACAGCCTGTACGTCATCCTGCCTTACCGGACGACCAACTAACGAAAGGAAGATCATACGATGAAGCAAGTATCGATTCGTACGGAATATATTAAGCTTGACCAATTTTTGAAACTGGCAGACTGCATCCCTACTGGAGGTATGGCCAAAGCCATCCTGCAAGAAGGGCTTGTACGTGTGAATAAAGAGTCTGAGGAACGCCGTGGAAGAAAGTTATACCCTGGGGATATCGTTGAGGTAGACGGAGAAGGCACGTTTGAAGTGGTTGCAGAGTAGAAAACCAAGGTGCAGTCCTGCTGCCTCCTGACGAACGGGATAAAAGGGAGGTTACCGCGTGTTTGTAAACAGCATAGAGCTGCAGCAATTCCGCAATTATGAACATCTGAAGCTGGATTCATTTGGTCCTGTCAATCTGTTGATTGGACAAAATGCACAAGGCAAGACCAATCTGGCCGAGGCTATTTTTGTGCTTGCACTCACCAAGAGCCACCGCACCTCCCGAGATAAGGAATTGATTCACTTTGGTGAAGAACGGTCAAGGCTTATGGCCGAAGTCGACAAAAAGTACGGAGCGGTCAAGCTGGAACTATCCTTGTCGCAGCAGGGCAAAAAAGCCAAGATTAACGGCCTGGAGCAGCGAAAATTAAGTGATTTTGTCGGATCGCTCAATGTGGTGATGTTTGCCCCCGAGGATTTGGAGATTGTCAAAGGCACACCGGGGGTTCGCCGCCGGTTTCTTGACATGGAGATCGGACAGGTAGCTCCGGGTTATCTTTATCATCTGCAGCAGTATCAGAAAGTACTGGTGCAGCGGAATAATCTGCTCAAGCAGCTGTGGGGAAAAGGAGATTCATCCCAAGCAATGCTGGAGATCTGGAACGAGCAGCTTGCAGAACACGGTGTTAAAATCGTCAAAAAAAGGAAACAATTCATAAAGAAACTGCAAAAGTGGGCCGAAACGATCCATCAGGGCATTACCGGAGGCGGAGAAGTCCTGCGCCTGGCCTATCTTCCCTCGTTCAGCGAAGCCGCTGAGGAAGATGAAGCTGTCTTAATGGAGCAATTTATGATAAAATTATCACAAATGAAAGAGCAGGAGATTCGCCGAGGCACAACGCTGAGTGGGCCGCATCGGGATGACCTGTCCTTTTTCATTAACGAACGGGAAGTACAAACGTATGGCTCTCAGGGGCAGCAGCGCACAACGGCGTTGTCTCTTAAGCTTGCGGAGATCGAACTGATTCATGAAGAGATCGGAGAATATCCGGTGCTGCTGCTGGATGACGTATTATCCGAACTTGACCCTTTTCGTCAGACCCAGCTGATTGAAACATTCCAAAGCAAGGTACAAACCTTTATTACCGCTACGGGAATTGAGAGCCTGAACGTTGACAAGCTTAAAGACGCCAGTATCTATCACGTTCATGCCGGACAGGTGGAACGCTAAGGAGTGAGGGCTTATGTACATTCATCTGGGCGGTGAGAAGATCATCCGTTCTTCCGAGTTAGTTGCTATTTTTGATATATCGATTGAAAAATCCTCTAAAATATCCAAGCAGTATGTTACACATGCAGAACAGGAAAAAACAGTCGAACATATCGGTGAAGAGGAAGCAAAGTCCATCGTGGTGACGAAAAACATCGTGTATTATTCACCCATTTCCTCGGCCACGCTGAAGAAGCGGGCTCACCATTTCCCTGATTTGTAGCGGAACGTCAAGAGAGAACTTCGATGTCTGCTCATATTCTTAAGTTAACGCATATTCAAGATATTGAATCTATAGAAGTAGGTGAAAGGCATGTCTATGAATCAACCGTCATATGATGCGAATGAAATTCAGGTCCTTGAAGGACTGGAAGCCGTACGTAAACGTCCGGGGATGTACATCGGTTCCACCAGTGCCAAAGGTCTGCATCATCTGGTCTGGGAAGTAGTGGACAACAGTATCGATGAAGCGCTGGCGGGTTACTGTGATCATATTGAGATCAGCATTCATGAAGACAACAGTGTAACCGTTGTGGATAATGGACGCGGTATTCCGGTTGGCGAACATGCCAAAATGAAACGTCCAGCTCTGGAAGTCGTTATGACTGTTCTCCATGCAGGGGGTAAATTTGGCGGTGGCGGATACAAGGTATCCGGCGGTTTGCACGGTGTAGGTGTGTCTGTAGTTAACGCGCTTTCTGAAAAAGTAGTGGTTACCGTTAAACGGGACGGTCATATTCACCAGCAGGAATACCGCCGTGGTGTTCCGCAGTATGACCTGAAAGTGATCGGTACAACCGATGAGACAGGGACAACCGTGACGTTCCATCCCGATCCCGAAATCTTTACAGAAACAAAAGTATATGATTACGAGACACTGCTGACACGTGTTCGCGAGCTGGCGTTCCTGAACAAGGGCATTGGCCTGACTCTGACGGATGAGCGTACAGGTGCTACCAACTCCTTCATGTACGAAGGCGGGATCATTGAGTATGTTTCCTTCCTGAACCAGAAGCGTGAAGTGCTGCATGAGAATCCGATCTACGTTGAAGGTTCAAGGGATAATATTCAGGTGGAGGTTGCACTGCAGTACAATGATAACTACACCGAGAATATTTATTCTTTTGCCAACAACATTAATACCCACGAAGGTGGAACGCACGAGTCCGGTTTCAAGAGTGCACTTACACGGATTATTAATGACTATGCCCGTAAAGCTGGTGTAATCAAGGATAGTACCGGCAACCTGTCTGGTGACGATGTACGGGAAGGATTAACAGCTATTATTTCGGTCAAAATTCCAGAACCGCAATTCGAAGGACAGACCAAAACGAAGCTGGGGAACAGTGAAGTACGCGGTATTGTGGAATCTTTGTTTGCAGAGAAGCTGCAGGAGTTCCTGGAAGAGAATCCTTCCGTATCTCGTCGTATTTTGGAAAAAGGCCTTCAGGCTGCCCGTGCTCGTGAAGCAGCTCGTAAAGCCCGTGAACTGACACGCCGTAAAGGTGCGCTTGAAGTCAGCTCCCTCCCGGGGAAACTGGCAGACTGTTCATCCAAGGATGCTTCGATCAGTGAACTATACATCGTCGAAGGGGACTCTGCCGGCGGTTCAGCCAAACAGGGTCGTGATCGTCACTTCCAGGCAATTTTGCCGCTTCGGGGTAAGATCCTGAACGTAGAAAAGGCACGCCTTGACCGTATTCTCGGCAATGCCGAGATTCGTGCGATCATCACAGCGATGGGAACAGGAATCGGCGATGACTTCGATATTTCCAAAGCACGTTATCACAAAATTATTCTGATGACTGATGCCGATGTCGATGGTGCCCACATTCGGACACTGCTGCTGACATTCCTGTATCGGTACATGCGCAAAATTATTGAAGCAGGTTATGTGTACATTGCACAGCCGCCGCTCTTCAAGATTGAGCGTAACAAAGTCATCCGTTATGCAGGCTCCGAGAAAGAGCGTGACGAGATCATTGCTTCTCTGGGTGAGAATGCCAAGTTCAATATTCAGAGGTACAAAGGTCTTGGCGAGATGAATGCCGGACAGCTGTGGGAAACAACTATGGATCCGGAAAGCCGCACGATGCTGCAGGTATCGATCAGTGATGCGATGCTGGCAGATGCCATGTTTGATACACTGATGGGAGATAACGTCGAACCTCGCCGTGACTTTATTCAGGAAAATGCAAAATACGTGAAAAACCTCGATATTTAATTGAGTTGCGAAGAGGCGCCTGCGAGGGCGCCTTTTTATATTATAGGCTAGGGAGTCTGCAGCTGGATATCACTTGGCAGTCCTGCGTTTAGCTGTAGAAGCACGCACTTTCGAAGTTGTTTTTTTCGATTTTCTTTTTTTGGAGGGCAGGCGCCCATAAGCAATGGCATAACGTTTGATCTTGCGGTAGGCATCTTTATCCGGGAGCAGGCCGAAAGCATAGATGCCTGGCAGTGTATTCACCTCCAAGATCCAGGGGCGTCCTTGTTCATCCAGAGCAATATCGAGCCCGATTTCTTTAAGTCTTGGAAATGAGCTTTGCAGCTGCACTGCAGTATGAATGCCGAGGCGATAAAGTTCATGTTTTAGCTTCTTATATTCATCCCTTTTCAAATGCGGGAGTACAAGTTCTTCGAATGTCGCCAGACGGCCGCCTCCGTGAATATTGGTGATAATTTTTCCCGGCGCAGCAACCCGTCCTACGATACCTGTGGTTTCCCAGTTGTTCTGCAGGTTCTTCTGGGTTAATACACGCAGGTCAAAAGGTAGGTTCTCATGCTTCATCAGTGGAATGCCTTGTTGAATGATGTAGTCACGTTTCCCAATGCGTTCGTTCAATACGTTTTCAAGTTCATCGAGCGAATGAAAGACTCGTTCTTCCGTTCCTTGTTGAAGATGATAGGTCGTAATTTCGAGCATAACCGGATGATTTTGTTCTGATTTGCCAGAATCGGATGAGGCTGCTCCTTCGGACCCTTCATCACTCTGTGCATCTGTGGGCGTATCTTCAGATGGAGGAGCTGCAAGCGTGGTTCGATTTGTTTTTACCCGCATCACTCCATTACCATACGTTCCCCGGTCCGGCTTGATATAATTCGCTGGGAATAACTCGGTCATTCGCTCCAGCGTTTGCCGGCTGTACTTTCGGGTCACAGGTATATATTCATTTACATGGCGACTGCGCTGTAAAACAGCTGTTTTGGCCCATTTGCTGGAGACGCGCTGGATACCCAATATGCATCAGTCCTTTCTTGATTTGATCGCTTATTCTGAGAGGCTGCACGTAGAAAATCAAAGGACAAGAGACGATTTCAGTGGTATAATAGAGGAATATGGCGATTTGTGCTGCCAGCTGTTAAGGCTGTAGTTTGATTGCCCGGCGGGAACGGCTCTAGCCTTAATTGGACAGGTACATATGCCGCTTTTATAGCATTGTATGTACAACTGGAGAGGAAGGCAGGGCGAATCCCCAGATACGCTTAAGTTCCCGGAAGAAAGGCTATTGCCCAGAGGACGTTTAATTGTGTAACTTTTGTGAAAGTAATATAATAAAGAGTAGCGTTCTTGCGCGGTTTTAGCCTTGTTAGGCTTTTCACATATATTAATTTTTTCGAAATGATTGAATGGGAACGTTTGTTGAAGGACAAGAAGGAGGTCCAGCATGGCGGAAGAAATGAACTCGCAGATTAAAGATCGGGATATTGGCGTCGAGATGCGCGAATCGTTTATGGATTATGCGATGAGCATCATTGTGAGCCGTGCCCTGCCGGATGTGCGTGATGGATTGAAGCCGGTTCACCGGCGCATTCTGTATGCAATGTCGGAGCTTGGCATGACACCTGATAAACCACATAAAAAATCAGCCAGAATCGTCGGCGAAGTTATCGGTAAGTATCACCCTCATGGTGACTCTGCGGTATACGAGACGATGGTACGGATGGCTCAAGACTTCTCCCTGCGTTATATGCATGTGGATGGTCATGGTAACTTCGGTTCAGTCGATGGTGACATGGCTGCAGCGATGCGTTATACCGAGGCACGTTTGTCCAAAATTGCGATGGAAATGCTCAGAGATATCAACAAGGATACGATTGATTTCCAACCGAACTACGATGGTGAAGAGAATGAACCGGTTGTTCTGCCGTCTCGTTTTCCTAACTTGCTTGTTAATGGTGTCGGCGGGATTGCCGTAGGTATGGCTACCAATATTCCTCCTCATAATTTGGGAGAAGTTATTGACGGCGTACAGGCTATGATCAAAAATCCAGACATTACATCCATGGAACTGATGGATTATATTCAGGGACCAGACTTCCCTACATCCGGATATATTCTGGGCCGTTCAGGCATCCGCCAAGCGTACCAGACTGGACGCGGCTCGGTAACGATGCGTGCCAGAACGAATATCGAAGAGAACAACAACAAAGCACGTATCGTCGTTACAGAACTTCCGTATCAGGTGAACAAGGCAAGGCTCGTAGAGAAGATTGCTGAACTGGTTCGTGACAAAAAGATCGACGGTATCACCGACCTGCGTGATGAATCTGACCGAAATGGTATGCGAATTGTAATTGAGCTTCGCCGTGATGTTAACCCAGGCGTAGTGCTGAATAATTTGTACAAGCATACATCGATGCAGTCTACGTTCGGTATTAACATGCTGGCGATTGTGAATAAAGAACCGAAGATTCTGAATCTGCGTGAAGTGCTCTATCACTATCTGCAGCATCAGATTGAGGTCATTCGTCGTCGTACTCAGTTTGAGCTGAAGAAAGCGGAAGCTCGTGCTCACATTTTGGAAGGTCTGCGTATTGCTCTGGATCACATCGATGAGATCATTGCATTAATCCGTTCATCCAGTAATACAGATGCAGCTAGAGAAGGTTTGATTGAGCGCTTCTCACTCAGCCATGATCAGGCTCAGGCTATTCTGGATATGCGTTTGCAGCGCCTGACAGGTCTGGAGCGTGAACGGATCGAGAACGAATACAATGAATTGATGGTCAAAATCCGCGAGTATCGTGAAATTTTGGCTAATGAACATCTTGTACTTGAGATTATCAGTACGGAGCTGCAGGAAATTCGTGAGCGTTTTGGTGATGATCGCCGGACCGAGATCACGGTGGGAGAAGAAAGCATTCTGGATGAGGATCTGATTCCACGTGAAGAGGTTATCATTACGATTACCCATACGGGTTACGTGAAACGTCTTCCTGTATCAACATACCGCAGCCAGAAACGCGGAGGACGCGGCGTTGTAGGGATGGACACGAAGGATACCGACTTTGTCGAGCATCTTTTTGTAACCAATTCTCACAATTACCTGATGTTCTTCACGGATAAAGGTAAGGTATACCGGTTGAAAGCTTACGAGATTCCTGAGCTTGGACGGACAGCACGTGGAACACCGATTATCAATCTGATTCAGATTGAGCAGGGAGAATCCGTCAATGCCGTAATTCCAGTGCAGGAATTCGAGAGCGACAAGTATCTGTTCTTTGCAACACGTCAGGGCGTGGTGAAGAAGACGCCGCTTGAGGATTACACGAACATCCGTAAGGGCGGTCTCATCGGTATTTCTCTGCGTGATGATGACAGCCTGATCGATGTGAAGCTGACGGATGGGCAGCAGGAGATTATCATGGGTACAGCTCATGGGATGTCCATCCGTTTCTCCGAAGGCAATGTACGTTCTATGGGACGCAGCGCTACCGGGGTTAAAGGTATCACACTTGATGATCAGGATGCAGTTATCGGTATGGACGTTGTAGATGCTGATCTGGATGTTCTGATCGTTACGGCCAAAGGGTACGGTAAACGTACACCGGTCAGTGACTATCGGATGCAGACCCGTGGTGGTAAAGGGATCAAGACGATCAATGTTACCGAGAAGAACGGTGCAGTCGTCAGTCTCAAAATGGTTAAAACCGAAGAGGATCTCATGATTATCACGTCCAGTGGTACATTGATTCGGATGAGTATGGACGGCATCTCTACCATGGGTCGATATACACAGGGTGTGAAACTGATTCATATTCGTGAGGACGATGCTGTGGCTACCGTTAGCCGAATTGATAAAAATGAAGAAGAACCAGATGAAGATAGTGTTGAAACATCCGAAAACGGCGTATTACCTGGTACAGAGTCAAGTCTGGAAGAAGGTATGGCGTCTGAAGTTGAAACGGATGATCAAAATGAAGATTCAGGCTCAGAAGAATAATATAAACATCGTTGTTTATCCCATGGTTAAGAAGATGGAAAACAGGATGCAGAAGGCTCCCTTAGTGGGAGTCTTTTTGATATCTATAAAGAAATGATGAATTGCCTCAAAATCTAAGATGTACAGCCTGTTTTCTGAGTAATATAATGGGAAATAACATGAGAAACCGGGACTATGGTCTTGTATTGTCATCATCTTAAGAAGAACGGTGAGTGAGGGGAATCAATATGGGATTAATCACCCTGTCAGAAGTCAAGCCAGGATTGAAATTGGGAAGTGATGTGCAGACTTTGCGCGGCAATGTGCTGCTTCATAAGGGGAAAATCATTTTACCCAAAGATATGGAAGTGCTCAGGGCATTTATGATTCATCAGGTAGATATTGAACAAGAGAGAACCGCAGTTGGCAGTATAAGCTCCAAGGGGGCATCTGGGGC